>CAYPFO010000041.1:0-30824 GCA_964410065.1 uncultured Pseudomonas sp. | reverse complement strand
CGTACGCCATCACCCGCATGCTCGACCTGCTGCACCCGATGTACCAGGCCACCGCAGCTTACGGCCACTTTGGCCGTATCCCACAGCAGGTGACTGTCGGTGACGACACCTTCACCACCTTCAGCTGGGAGCAGACCGACAAGGCCGCCGACCTGCGCGCGGCTGCTGGGTTGTAAGGCAGCTCGCTGCAAAAACAAAAAACCCGCTCGGCGTAGGCCGGGCGGGTTTTTTATTGGGGTTTAGAAGTTGTGATGCGACCGATGCGCCACTTGATCGTTCCCACGCTCCGTGTGGTAATGCCGCTCTTGACGCTCCGGCGTCCTCCAGCTGATCAAATCCCAGAAATCATGAAGTCAACCGCTGCAATGATTTCTGCGCGGTTCTGCGAAAGGTCACAGACTTCCTCCCCGACATGCTTCCTGTCTATGCCCGCAATTTGCTGGGTAATGGCAATGAATGACTCGCCTTCGATTAGGAGCGTTGGGCACAGCTTCGCCAGGGTAGCTGCTCCTGCAAGGCTGGCGGGGCTGAGCGGAATCACGACCGTGGTGCGAAGTTCGTCGAGCAGGTTGGATTGGATATCCAGAAGATATGGGTAGGTTTGGCGGGTTGACTGGTTTGGATTTAGGTAAACCTTGAACTGGGCCATCAAAATCCTCTCAACGTGTCGCTGAAGGTTCCCTGGGCCTCGACCAGATTGTTATAGGCCTTGATGGCGGCCTGGTTCTCTCGCTTCCACCGCTCACGTTGACTGGCATTTACCCGTTCGGCCAAGGCTTCTTCGAGAGTGGCCGACAGGTTGATTTTCAGTTCCCTGGCCTTGGCAAGCAGATCGCTGTTGATGCTGACGTTCGTGGCTTTCTTCGCTGCCTGTGTGTTGAATGTGGAATTCATGTGCACCACCCTCTTGGCTTTATGCGCATAGCCTATGCGCCTTACCAGTGTGCTACAAGGCGCCCCGTATGCTTTCCGATCGTACGTTCAGCCCGGGGTCGCGAAGAGTGCGATCTGAGTGCGATGCGGAGCGTCGGACCCGGTTAGATCGGCAGTTGTCCCCCCTTAATCCGCGGGTCCATGCTCAACCCGAGTGGTTGGCGAGGAGAGCAGGGTGGACGAGGCGGGCAACGAGGCAGTAGCACCAGCGCAGCATGCATCCGGCTTCGGCCTGCTGGTGGCGGCCACCGGGTGGTCTATGGCGATATCGGCACCAGTCCGCTGTACACCCTCAAGGAAGTGTTTTCCGGGCGATACGGTGTGAGTGTCGACCACGCGGGCGTGCTGGGAATTCTCTCGCTGATCTGCTGGTCGCTGCTCTGGGTGGTGTCGGTGAAGTACGTGCTGTTCGTGCTGCGTGCCGACAACCAGGGCGAAGGTGGAGCAATGGCATTGCTCGCCCTGGCCCAGCGCGCGGCCCGACCCTATCCCCGCCTGAGCATGGGACTGGGGATGGTAGGCCTGTGCGGCGCGGCGTTGTTTTATGGCGACAGCATGATCACCCCGGCGATTTCCGTGCTGTCAGCCATTGAAGGGCTGGAGGTCGCCTTCGAGGGCGTGAGCCGTTGGGTCATTCCACTGACGCTGACAGTGCTGGTCGGGCTGTTTCTGCTGCAAAAACACGGTACCGCCAGGCTGGGGTTGTTGTTCGGACCGTTGATGGTGGGGTGGTTTCTGGTGCTGGGTGGCCTGGGCGCGTATGGCATCTGTCAGCAGCCAACCGTGTTGCAGGCCTTGAATCCCTATTGGGCGGTGCAGTTCTTTATCATCCACCCGGGCATCGGCGTCACCGTGCTGGGCGCGGTGGTGCTGGCGCTGACCGGCGCCGAAGCGCTGTATGCCGACTTAGGTCACTTCGGTCGCCGGCCGATTGCGCGGGCCTGGTTTTTCCTCGTGTTGCCGGCGCTGCTGCTCAATTACTTTGGCCAGGGCGCCCTGCTGCTGGGTGATCCCCTGGCTGCGCGCAACCCCTTCTACCTGCTGGCCCCGGCCTGGGCCTTGCTGCCGTTGATCGGGCTGGCCACGCTGGCAACCATCATCGCCTCGCAGGCGGTTATCTCCGGTGCCTTCTCGCTGACCCGCCAGGCCATCCAGCTCGGTTATGTGCCCCGCATGCTGATCCAGCACACCTCGGAGCACATGGAAGGGCAGATTTACATCGCCGTGGTGAACCGGGCGCTGCTCGTGGGCGTGGTCTTGCTGGTCCTGGGGTTCGGCAGTTCCAGTGCGCTGGCCTCGGCTTATGGCGTGGCGGTGACCGGCACCATGCTGTGCACCAGCCTGCTGGTGGCGGTGGTGATGCTGTTGCAGTGGAAACTGCCGAAGTGGCAGGCACTGCCGCTGCTGCTTGGTTTTCTGGTGGTCGACAGCCTGTTCTTTCTCGCCTGTCTGCCGAAAGTGCTGGAGGGTGGTGCCTTCCCGGTGCTGGTCGGGATTACCTTGTTCGCCCTGATGACCACCTGGAAACGCGGCCGGCAGATTCTCTACCAGCGCCTGGGCGAATTGGCCTTGCCGTTGCCGGTGTTCATCGACAGCCTGCTCGGCCAGCCGCCCCGGCGGGTGCGGGGCACCGCTGTGTTTCTCACCGCGCATCCGGAGTCGGTACCGCCGGCCTTGCTGCATAACCTGCAGCACAATCAGGTATTGCATGAGCGGGTCGTGCTGCTGACCGTGCTGACGCTCGACTGTCCGCGAGTGGCGCCCCATGAGCGGGCCCAAGTGGAAGCCTCCGGGCAGGGCTTTTACCGCGTGGTGCTGTCGTTCGGCTTCATGGACAAGCCCGATGTGCCCGCTGCGCTGCGGCAAGTGAGCCTGGACGGCAAGCCGTTCGAACCCTTGCGCACCACTTATTTCCTCAGTCGCGAGACGCTGATTCCTGGCCCGCGACCGCGCATGGCGCTGTGGCGCACCCAGCTGTTCGCCTTCTTGCAGCGCAACGCCAACAGCAGCCTGCATTACTTCCAGTTGCCGGCCAACCGGGTGGTGGAGCTGGGCAGTCAAGTACAGCTGTGAACGGGCAAAGGCGAAGTCGGTGCGAAGAGGCGCGTTATGCCGACAGCAGTTGCCGGGCCAGCGGTAGCACCTGTTCACGGGTAAGCTCGGCCAGGGACAGCTGTTCGGCTTCAGCGAAACTGACCCACCGCGCTTCGGCAATTTCGGCTTTGGCCTGCAGTGGCTGGTCGAGTTGCAGAGCGAAGAGTTCTGCGACTACTTGGCAACCCGGTTCATTGGCGGCCGCGGCGCTGAAGTTACCCAGGTAAACGGCCTGCCGGTCCATCAGGTCGATACCCAGCTCTTCATTCAGTTCCCGGCGCAGGGCGTCGATAGGCTGTTCGTCAGCTTCCAGCTTGCCGCCCGCCTGCATGAAATACGGCGTATCGGCCTTACGCACCAGCAGCATCTCGCGTTGGGTGTTGTAGATGAGGGCAGCGGCAATGTGAATGTAGGGTGAGGTCACGCAAGTTTTCCTTGTGGTGGGGCTGGCAAGGTGAGCGCAGCTCCGTATACTGTGTTTATGTACAGTATACCCGGAGAGCGCCACGTGCAACTCATCGACAAGCTGAGCATTCTCGCCGATGCGGCCAAGTACGACGTGTCGTGTGCCAGCAGTGGTGTGCCGCAGCGCAGCTCCAAAGGCAAGGCGGGGCTGGGCTCCACCAACGGTATGGGCATCTGCCACAGCTTCACGCCGGATGGCCGCTGCGTGTCGCTGCTGAAGATCCTGCTCACCAATTTCTGTTTGTACGACTGTCAGTACTGCGTGAACCGTCGTTCCAGCGATGTACCCCGCGCGCGCTTCACGCCCGAGGAAGTGGTGACGCTGACCCTCGATCTGTATCGGCGCAACTGCATCAGCGGGCTGTTCCTGAGCTCCGGCATCATCCGCTCGCCGGACTACACCATGGAGCAACTTGTGCAGGTGGCGCGCCTGTTACGCGACGAGCATGAGTTTCGCGGTTACATCCATCTCAAGACCATTCCCGATGCTGATCCGGCCCTGATCGAACAGGCCGGACGGTATGCCGACCGCCTGAGCGTCAACATTGAACTACCCAGCGATGCCAGCCTGATTCGCCTGGCACCGGAAAAGACCGTTGGCGGCATTCAGCGAGCCATGGGCACCATCCGCTATCAACAGCAGGCCGTGGAAGGTGAAGCGAAGGCGCCGAAATTCGCTCCGGCAGGGCAGAGCACGCAGATGATCATCGGCGCTGATGACAGCGATGACCACAGCATCCTGCGCAAGTCGCAGACGCTGTACCGGCAGTTCCGCCTCAAGCGGGTTTATTACTCGGCGTTCAGCCCAATTCCCCACAGTCCGTCTACGGTGCCGCTGGCGGCACCGCCACTGCTGCGTGAGCACCGTTTGTACCAGGCGGATTTCCTCATGCGCGGTTACGGCTTCCGTGCCGAAGAACTGCTTGGCAAGCCCGGCAACCTGGCGCTGGATATCGACCCGAAACTGGCCTGGGCGCTGGAGCACCGCGAGCAGTTTCCAGTGGATGTGAACCGCGCCGAACCGGCGCTGATTGCCCGTGTACCGGGTATTGGCGTGCTTACGGCCAGGCGCATTGAACAACTGCGCAAACAGCGGAAAATTCGCTACGAGGATCTGCGCCGCCTGCGCTGCGCGCTGGACAAGGCCAGCCCATTCATCGTCACCGCCGACTACCGCCCGCGCCAAGACAGCAGTGAATCCCTGCGGCTGCGTCAGCAGCAGGCTGAGAGGCCGGTTCAGCAGATGGCGCTCTGGTAATGCGCTGCGTGCGTATTGACGGCGGCTTCGCCGATTGGCGCGACAAGGCCCGCACGTTGCTGCACGACGGCGTGCCGCCGGATTACGTGAGCTGGCGCGATGAGCTGATGCCGGCCGATCTGTTCGCGGAAGAAACCTTGGCGCGTTATGCGCCAGGCGCGCGGGTCACGGTGCCGCGTACCGTACTCGACATGCTCGAGCGGGCTGCACGCTTTCGGATGCCGGAGCGTTGGGCGTTGCTCTATCGGATTCTCTGGCGCGTGGCCCAGGGTGATGCAGCGGCTGCGTTGCCGGGGGATCGCGACGGCAGCGAATTGCATCAGCGACTCAAAGCGGTGGGCCGGGAAATCCATCACATGCATGCTTTCCTGCGTTTCGTGCCCCTCAAGGGTGAAGGCCTGCCGGACTACGTGGCCTGGTACGAGCCTGAACACGAGGTGTTGGAAGTGGCCTACCGGCATTTTGCCGAGCGCCTGGGTCGCCACAGTTGGCTGATCGCCACGCCCCGCGATGGGGTGTTCTTCAACGGCGACAGCTTCGATTACCGTCTCGACGCGCCCGACGAATGGCAGCGGCTGGCGCGCACCCCCGACCCGGAGGGCGAACGTTTTTGGATGGCCTATTACCGCAGCACCTTCAACCCGGCGCGGGTCAATCCACAGGCGCTGCGCCAGCATCTGCCGCAGCGCCTGTGGCAGCAACTGCCGGAAGGCCGGCTGATTCCTGGCCTTTTGGTGCAGGCACGCACCGGCGCGCAACGTGACGGCCAGGCCCAGGACGTGAAGGCGTTGTCAGGCAAGCGCATCCCTGTGCGCGATTCGAGGTAAGAAAAGCCGTTCGCTGGCGGGCGCTTGGCAGGCAACACAGGCTAAAATGCACTTCTTTTATATCGCCCTTCGGAGCCCGTCCATGTCCAGCATCACCCTGAGTCGCTACCTGATCGAGCAGACTCGCAACTTCAACACCCCGGCAGACCTGCGTTTCCTGATCGAGGTGGTGGCGCGTGCCTGCCGGCAGATCAGCCACGAGGTGTCCCTGGGCGCGTTGGGCGGCGTGTTGGGCAGCATGGGTACCGAGAACGTACAGGGCGAGGTACAGAAAAAACTCGACGTGCTGTCCAACGACATCCTGCTGGAAGCCAACGAGTGGGGCGGCCACCTGGCCGGCATGGCGTCGGAGGAAATGGAAGAGGCCTATCAGATTCCTGGCCGTTACCCGAAGGGTGCGTACCTGCTGGTGTTCGACCCGCTGGACGGCTCCTCCAACATCGATGTGAACGTGTCCGTGGGCACCATCTTCTCCGTACTGCGTTGCGCGGACAATCTGCGCGGCAAGGGCGATCTTTCCGAAGAAGCCTTCCTGCAGAAGGGCACCGAGCAGGTGTGCGCCGGTTACGCTATCTATGGCCCGCAAACCATGCTGGTGCTGACCCTGGGCAACGGCGTCAAAGGCTTCACCCTCGACCCGCACATGGGCAACTGGGTGCTGACCCACGACAACATCCGCGTGCCGGAGCAGACCGCCGAGTTCGCCATCAACATGTCCAACCAGCGCCACTGGGAAGCGCCAGTGAAGCGGTATGTCAGCGAACTGCTTGCCGGCAAGGAAGGCCCGCTGGCCAAGAACTACAACATGCGTTGGGTCGCCGCGATGGTGGCTGACGTGCATCGCATCCTCACTCGTGGCGGTGTATTCATGTACCCGCGCGATGCCCGCGAACCGGAAAAGCCCGGCAAGCTGCGCCTGATGTACGAGGCCAACCCGATGTCGATGATCATTGAACAAGCCGGGGGCGCCTCCACTGACGGTCATCAGCGCATCCTGGATATCCAGCCGAACTCCCTGCACCAGCGCGTGGCGGTGTTCCTCGGCTCCAAGGAAGAAGTCGAGCGCATCACCCAGTACCACCAGACTGAGTCATGAACACGACCTGGCAACCGTTGCTCGACTGGTGGTTTGGCGCTGACGCGCCCGCCGGCGAGCAGGCGGCGCGGCAGAACGGGCTGTGGTTCGGTTACCGGGCAGAGCAGGATGCCGAGGCGCAAGCGCGCTTCGGTGCCCTGACCGAGCAGGCACTGAATGGTTATCTGGGTGACTGGGCCAGCAATCCGGAAGGCTGGTTGGCCCTGTTGTTGTTGCTCGACCAGTTGCCGCGCATGATCCACCGCGGCACGCCACGCGCCTTCGCGGGCGATGCCCGTGCCTTGGCCTTGCTGGAGCGAGGTCTGGAGCACGGCTGGGACCGTCGTCTGCCGGCCATACAGCGGGTGTTCTGCTATCTGGTCCTCGAGCACGCCGAAAGCCTGCCGCACCAGGAGCGCGCCGTACAGGCCTTTGCCGTTTTGCTCGCCGAGCAGAATGACGCCGACAGCCCTGCCTTTGTCAGTTTTCTGGAGTTCGCCAAGGCACATCATCGGGTGATCGAGCGATTCGGGCGGTTCCCCCACCGCAATGCCATTCTCGGGCGCGTCAGTAGCCTCGATGAACTGAGTTATCTGGCTGAGCCAGGCTCAAGCTTCTAACTGAAAACCGCCTGTGTCGGCCTCTGGCTGATCATGCCAACCGAGCCGGCAGGTTGGCGTATATACAAGGAGTCATACAATGCCGTTACGTATTGTCGCCCTGCTGGCAGCCTGCCTGCTGCTCAGTGCCTGCAAAGGCAAAGTGAATCAGGAAACCTACGCCCAGTTGTCGTCGGGTATGAGTCGGGCCGAGGTGGAAACGCTACTGGGCAAACCAGAGCAGTGTTCCGGTGCACTGGGCCTTTCGAGCTGTACCTGGGGTGATGACCGCAGCTTTATCAGCGTGCAATACGCCGGTGACAAGGTGCTGATGTTCTCGGCCCAGGGGCTGCGCTGAGCGGAGCCTGAGCGAAGGAGCGGGTGAGTGACGCTTGGGGTGACATGCACGGCGTATTTCCCCGCTATGATGCCGTGATGATCCACGACCGCCGCGTCGAGACGCACTGCACAGACGCTGGGAGCACGCCATGCAGCCTCTATATCCTGAAATAAAGCCTTACGCCGTCCATACCTTGGCGGTTGATGAAACCCACACCTTGCATATCGACGAAAGCGGTACGCCCAGCGGCTTGCCGGTGCTGTTCGTGCACGGCGGACCCGGTGCGGGTTGCGATCCGCAATCGCGCAGTTATTTCGATCCCAACCTCTATCGCATCATTACCTTCGATCAGCGTGGCTGCGGACGCTCGACGCCGTTTGCCAGCCTGGTGGATAACACAACCTGGCATCTGGTCGACGACATGGAGCGCATTCGTGAACACCTGGGCATCGACAAATGGCTGCTGTTCGGCGGCTCCTGGGGTTCCACCCTGTCACTGGCCTATGCGCAGCGCCACACCGAGCGTGTCCTTGGCCTGGTGCTGCGGGGCATATTCCTGTGCCGCCCGAAGGAGTTTCACTGGTTCTATCAGGAAGGCGCCAGCCGGCTGTTCCCCGATTACTGGCAGGACTATGTGGCACCGATACCACCCGACGAGCGCGGCGAGCTGATGCAGGCTTTCTACAAGCGCCTGACCGGCGAGGACCAGATCGCCCAGATGCAGGCCGCCAAGGCCTGGTCCTGCTGGGAAGGGCGCACCGCGACCCTGCGGCCGAACCCCGACGTGGTGGAGCGCTTCAACGAGCGGGCGCTGTCGATCGCCCGTATCGAGTGCCATTACTTCATCAATAATGCGTTTCTTGAGCCGGATCAGTTGCTACGCGACATGCACAAGATTGCTCATCTGCCGGGCATCATTGTGCATGGTCGCTACGACGTGATCTGTCCCTTGGACAACGCATGGGCACTGCATCAGGTGTGGCCGAACAGCGAGTTGCAGATCATTCGCGAGGCGGGTCATTCGGCGGGCGAGCGTGGCATCGTCGATGCACTGGTGCGCGCTACGGATCAAATGGCGCGACGCCTGCGTAAAGTCCCCAGGGGTGATACATGAAGGCGTTGATCCAGCGTGTGCGCGGCGCACGCGTCGAGGTCGACGGTGAGATAGTCGGTGCCATCGATCAGGGCTTATTGGTGCTGGTCGGCGTTGAACCCCAGGACACTCGGGCGAGTGTCAGCAAGCTACTCAACAAACTGCTCAATTATCGGGTCTTCAGCGATGCCGAGGGAAAAATGAACCTGTCCCTCAAGGATGTCGACGGCGGTTTGCTGCTGGTCTCGCAGTTTACCTTGGCAGCCGACACCAAAAGCGGCCTGCGCCCCGGTTTTTCCACGGCAGCGTCGCCGGCGTTGGGAGAGCAACTGTTCAATCACCTCGCCGAGTTGGCGCGTACCCTGCACTCGCACGTGGCCACCGGCCGTTTCGGGGCCGATATGCAGGTGCATTTGGTCAATGATGGGCCAGTGACGTTTCTACTGGAAACCTGAGCTCCCACTGAACAATGCAGCCGAGTCAGTACAGCCGCGCCAGCAGGGCGGTAACGGCAGTCTCGACACGCAGGATGCGCTCACCCAATTGCACTGGCTGCAAGCCAGCCTCAGCGAGTTTGTCCACTTCGTAGGGGATCCAGCCGCCTTCGGGGCCGATGGCCAGGGTCACGGGCTGGTCAAGCGGCAGTCCACGTGGGCAGGCGGGATAGTCGCCGGGATGGCCGACCAGGCCGAGCGTACCGTCAGCCAACCCAGGCAGGCGGTCCTCGACGAAGGGCTTGAAGCGTTTCTCGATGAGGACTTCCGGCAGCACCGTATCGCGGGCTTGCTCCAGGCCGAGGAGTAATTGCTCGCGAATCGTTGCGGGATCGAGGAACGGTGTCTGCCAGAAGCTTTTTTCCACACGGTAGCTATTAAGCAGGATCAGGCGCGACACACCCAGGGTGGCCACGGTCTGCAGCACCCGCTTGAGCATTTTCGGCCGGGGCAGAGCGAGCAACAGGGTCAGCGGCAGCTTGGCCGGCGGCGGTTGGTCGAAGCAGACCTGCAGCTCGGCTTCGTGGGTGTCCAGACGCAGAATCCGACCTTTACCCATCAGGCCGCCGAGGCGACCGACGCGCAGGCTGTCGCCGGCGTCGGCGCGGTGCACCTCGTGCAGATGGGTCAGCCGTCGATCGCGCAGGACGGCGCGGTCGGCGGCAATGAAGTCGGCATCTTCGAGCAGCAGCAGGTTCACGGGCGCGGTGCGGGTGGCTGGTCGCTGGTGTTTTCGTTGTGTTCTTCGGCTTCCTCAGCTTCTGCCGCCTGTCGCTTGACCATGGCGCCGAAGAACACGCCGACTTCGAAAAGAAGCCACATCGGCACGGCCAGCAGGATTTGCGAAAACACATCCGGCGGGGTGAGGAACATGCCGATGATGAAGCAGCCGACAACCACGTAGGGACGACTCTTGCGTAGGGTCGCCACATCGACGATGCCGACCCAGATCAGCAGGAAGGTGGCGATGGGAATCTCGAAGGCCACGCCGAAGGCGAAGAACAGCGTGAGCACGAAATCCAGGTACTGGCCGATGTCGGTCATCATCGCCACGCCTTCGGGTGTCACGCTGGCAAAGAAGCCGAACATGATAGGAAACACCACGAAGTAGGCGAAGGCCATGCCGGCGTAGAACAGCAGAATGCTGGACACCAGCAAGGGCACGGCGATGCGCTTCTCCTGCTTGTACAAACCCGGAGCAATGAACCCCCAGATTTGCTGCAGCACGACCGGCATACCCAGGAACAGCGACACCACCAGAGTCAGCTTGAACGGCGTGAGGAACGGCGAGGCCACGCCCGTGGCGATCATCGTCGCGCCTTCGGGCAGGTAGGCGCGCAGCGGCGCCGCTACAAGCGCATAGATGTCCTGAGCAAAGTAGAACAGAGCCGCGAAGATCAGCAGGATGGCAATCACGCAGCGCAGCAGGCGCGTGCGCAACTCAGTCAGGTGCGAGACAAGCGGCATTTCCTGGTCTTCGGGGGTGCGGATGCTCATGGTTGTTGCGGTTTATCCTGGTGGCTGGGCGAGGCCGGCGGCTCGCTAGCGGGCGCGACGGTGGATGTAGGTGCGGCATCCGGGGCGATGTTGGGCGATGCAGTCGGAGCCGGTGTGGGGCTGGCCGTTGCATCAGTTTTCGGCGCCAGGCCCAGACTCTGCTTCATCTCGCGTTCCAGATCGAGAATCTGCTCGTTGTGCAGTTGGCGGCGGATTTCATCGGCACCGATTTCGCGTTCCACTTCGTTCTTGATGTTATTGAAGCTGCGCTTGAGCCGTCCGATCCATAAACCTGCCTTGCGCGCGGCGACGGGCAAACGCTCCGGGCCGAGCACAATCAAACCAACCAGGGCGACCAGCAGCAGTTCGCTAAAGCCTACGTCAAACATGATTGAGCCTTAAGGACGTGTGCGGGACGCGACTCAGTCTTTCTTAACCGGGTCTTCGACCTTGCGCGCTTCGCCATTGATGGTGTGCCCTTTTTGCTCTTCAACCGTGGGCGTAGGCTTGTCGTCCTCGGCACCAACCGATTTGCGAAAGCCCTTGATCGCGTCGCCAAGATCGGAACCCAGGCCCTTGAGGCGCTTGGTGCCGAACAGCATGACGACGATGAGCAGGATGATGAGCAGTTGCCAGATGCTGATGCCGCCGAGTCCCATGATGTGTCTCCGGGAAGATAAATGTCAGGATTGCGAACGCGCGGATTTTTCCACGTGTCCGGAGAGGCCGAAACGCCGGTCCAATTCGTCCAGAACGGCCTGTGGGTGCTGGCCCAGTGCAGCGAGCATGACCAGGCTGTGGAACCACAGGTCGGCGGTTTCGTAGATCAGGTCGCTGCAGTCGCCGCTGATGGCGGCGTCCTTGGCGGCCAGGATGGTTTCCACCGATTCCTCACCGACCTTTTCGAGGATCTTGTTCAGGCCCTTATGATACAGGCTGGCCACGTAAGAGGTGTCCGCTGCGGCATTCTTACGCGCTTCGAGTACGTCGGCCAGGCGGTCCAAGGTGTCACTCATGAGTATGGCCCTTGTGATAGATGGCGTCGGGACTCTTCAATTGTGGGTCGACCGTCTGCCAGGCACCGTCGCGGTAGACGCGGTAGAAACAGCTTTCCCGGCCGGTGTGGCAGGCGATGCCGCCCTGCTGCTCGACCTGCAGGATGACCACGTCGGCGTCACAATCCAGGCGAATCTCATGCAGCGTTTGCACATGCCCGGACTCTTCGCCCTTGCGCCAGAGCTTGCCGCGCGAGCGCGACCAGTAGATGGCGCGTTGTTCGCTGACCGTCAGCTGGAGGGCTTCACGGTTCATCCAGGCCATCATCAGGACGCGGCCCGTCTTGTGGTCCTGGGCGATGGCCGGCACCAGGCCGTCGTCGTTCCAGTTGATTTCATCCAGCCAGTCGTTCATTGCCTATCCGTTTACTACAAGGGGCTGTCAGGCAGCCCATACAACAATTAGGTAGCCAAGTGTGCCAGTCGGGCCGGTCGCTGGCTATCGGCGAATGACGAGATAAAGCCCGGTAGTCGCCATCAGCCAGATCGGCCAGGCTTCCGGCACGTTCAGCGCTTGGCTGCCCATGGCCAACACCGCGCCACCCACCAGCAGCGCCGAGCCGAGCAGGCGCACTGCCCAGCCGTCGCGGCGCCGTCGCCAGGGTTCCGGGGCATCGGCCAGGTGCGGACGTGACATGCGTTCAAGCAGATCGCGGGTCATGGTGGCCAGATGCGGTAACTGTTCCAATTGCGATTTGGCTTGCAGCGCCAGGGTCTTGGGGCTCATGCGCTCGCGCATCCAGCGTTCCAGGAACGGTTTGGCAGTGCTCCACAGGTCGAGGTCCGGGTACAGCTGACGACCCAGGCCTTCGATGTTGAGCAGGGTTTTCTGCAACAGGACCAGTTGCGGCTGGATTTCCATGTTGAAACGGCGCGCGGTCTGAAACAGGCGCAGCAGCAGCTGGCCGAAGGAAATGTCCTTGAGCGGCTTTTCGAAGATCGGCTCGCATACTGTGCGGATTGCCGCTTCGAACTCGTTGACCTTGGTGTGCGCCGGCACCCAGCCGGAGTCGATGTGCAGCTGCGCCACCTTGCGGTAATCGCGCTTGAAGAAGGCCACCAGGTTGCGCGCCAGGTAGTCCTGGTCTTCAGGGGTGAGACTGCCGACGATACCGCAGTCAATGGCGATGTAACGCGGGTTCCAGGGCTGCTGGACGTTGACGAAGATATTGCCGGGATGCATGTCGGCATGGAAGAAACTGTCGCGGAACACTTGGGTAAAGAAGATTTCCACGCCCCGCTCGGCAAGCAGTTTCATGTCGGTGCGCAGCTCGCGCAAGGCGGCCAGGTCAGTGACAGGTACGCCGTAGATGCGCTCCATGACCAGCACCTTGGGGCGGCTGTAATCCCAGTGGATCTGGGGCACGTAAATCAGCGGCGAATCAGCGAAATTTCGCTTGAGCTGGCTGGCGTTGGCCGCCTCGCGCAGCAGGTCGAGTTCGTCATAGATGATCTTTTCATAGTCGCTGACCACCTCGATCGGGTGCAGGCGACGCGCTTCGCTGGAGACCCGTTCAGCCAGACGCGCGAGCAGGAATAGCCAGGCCAGGTCCTGGGCGATGATCGGCTTGAGTCCGGGGCGGATCACTTTGACCACCACTTCCTCGCCGCTGTGCAGCTGGGCGCTGTGCACCTGAGCGACCGAGGCGGATGCCAGGGGCTGCTGTTCAAAGCGTGCAAACAGCACGGCGATCGAGGCGCCAAGCTGGCTTTCGATCAAGGCCACGGCCTGTTCAGCCGGGAACGGCGGCACCTGATCTTGCAGCAGTGCCAGCTCGTCGGCGATGTCTTCAGGCAACAGATCGCGTCGAGTGGAGAGGATTTGGCCGAACTTGATGAACACCGGTCCGAGGTGCTCCAGTGCCAGGCGCATGCGTGCGCCTCGCGAGGTATGTACCTTGCGGCGCGGCAGCCAGCGCCAGGGCAGCAGATAGCCGGTTGCGCGCAGCCACCAAGGCAGCGGCAGCTCATAGACCAGGTCGTCCAGCCGGTAACGAATCACTACGAAGAGGATGCGCAGCAGGCGGCGCAGGGCGGCGAACAGCTTCATGGGGCGGTTTTGCGTCCTTGGATCAGGCGGTCGATGCGCGCATCGAGGCGGTCGAGCGTAAGTTTTAGACGATCGAGTTCAGCAAAGCGTGCTTCGGCTTCCTGCGCGCCAACCAGGCTGCGTGCTTCTTCGGCCAGGTAATCGGCCAGATTCAGATGCAGGCTGCCGAGGCTTTGTCCGGCCCAGCCGGCCATGCCGCGTAGCTGGCTACCTAACAGATGACCCGCGACCGGGCCGAGCCATTCGCCCAGGTAGTATTCCCAGTCCAGTTCCAGGTCCTGAAGGATGCCGGCGAGATCAATCAATGCGGCGCTGTCGCCGTCCAGGTCGACCTGCGGGCCGTGCAGCACCGCAACCTTGTCATGACTCAAGCCCAGGCGCAGCAATTCGCTGGCGGGGGCGTGCAGTCGGCAGTCGACCGGCGCATCCCAGCGCTGGGCCAGGCGCAGCTCTTCGCCCTGGGGCAACAGAAATAGCCGCACGGCCGGCGCCTGGCAGTCGATTTCGATGACCTTTCCAGACAACCGCGCCAGGCGCGGGCCGGCGGTGGCGTCCAGGGCCAGTACGCGGTTGAGCCCGCGCTCGACGCCGGCCAGCGCGAGCTGCAGCAGCATCAGGGCTTGATACCGCGGTGCAGCGCGACAATGCCGCCGGTCATGTTGTGGTAGGTGACCCGCTCGAAACCGGCTTCTTGCATCATGCCCTTGAGGGTTTCCTGGTCCGGGTGCATGCGAATCGATTCCGCCAGGTAGCGGTAACTTTCCGAGTCGTTGGTGATCAGCTTGCCAAACAGTGGCAGCGCGGTGAACGAGTAGGCGTCATAAGCCTTGGAGAACAGCGCGTTGGTCGGCTTGGAGAACTCCAGAATCAGCAGGCGACCGCCGGGCTTGAGCACCCGCAGCATGGACGCGATGGCGTCTTCCTTGTGGGTGACGTTGCGCAGGCCGAAGGCAATGGTGATGGCGTCGAAATGATTGTCGGGGAAGGGCAGTTTTTCGGCATCGGCTTGCACGAAGCGCACGTTGCCGGCCACGCCCTTGTCGAGCAGCTTGTCACGACCCACCTTGAGCATCGAGGCATTGATGTCAGCCAGCACTACTTCACCGGTGGGTCCGACGATGCGCGAGAACTGGCGGGTCAGGTCACCGGTGCCGCCGGCGATATCGAGGATGCGGTTGCCAGGGCGTGCGCCAGACAGCTCGATGGTGAAACGTTTCCACAGACGGTGAACGCCGCCGGACATCAGGTCGTTCATCAGGTCGTATTTTGCGGCCACGGAATGGAAGACCTCGGCCACCTTCTGCGCCTTCTGGCTTTCCGGCACGCTCTTGTAGCCGAAATGGGTGGTGGGTTCGGCCTCGGGGCCTTTGCGTGGATCGGTCATGGCACGGTCACCGGCTGAAAAGTGGCAGTCATTCTAACCCCTGATGAAGGTGGCGACCATGGATGCGATCAGGTCGGTGGGACGCCGAATAAGGTATATTCGCGCGTTTTTCGCGCCGTGCAGGAATCCGTAATGGCCAAAATCCGTATTGAACGCGCCCACCAGCTTGATCGTCAGTCATTGCGCGACAAGGCCGAGCAGTTGGCCGAAAGCCTGTCGCGTGACTATCAGCTGAGCTGCCGCTGGCAGGGCGATGTGCTGCAAGTTCAGCGCAGTGGCGTCAAGGGTTCGATTGCCCTGGACGATCAACGTGTGCGTGTCGAGCTGAGCCTGGGGCTGCTGCTGTCGCCGCTGAGCGGGCGCCTGCAGAGCGAAATCGAAGCGGCGCTGGACAAGGCGTTGGTCTGATCGCTTTTTGAGCACCAGGCGATTTTCGTCATTAGGCTGTGGTTTCTAATTCGCCTCGCTACCTTGTTGATGAGCCCGCGGATACCGGGCGATCCTTCCGATTAGTGAGAGGTCATCATGGACAAGGCAGCGTTGAAGAAAATCGACACCCGCCCGTCACCGGCTGCAAATATGGTCAAGCGCTCCGCCCGTCAGCTGTGGCTGGCGTATGTGGGTGCCTATGCGCGCCTGGGACGTGGAGGACTGGCTTATTTCAAGGAGCTGGTCGAGCACGGCGAGAAGGCGGAAAACAAAGGCAAGCAGTTGCTCGACGAGCAGCTGGACGCCGCCAATGGCCAATTGAAAACCGTCAAAAGCAAAGTCGGTGCCCGGCTGGAGAAGGTCGAGCAGCGCGTCGGCATTCGCGTGGGCCGGGTGCTTAAGCGTGCCGGTGTGCCGAGCCGCGATGAAGTTGAGGAATTGTCGAGCAAGCTCGACGGGCTCAGCGAGCTGCTGATCCGTACCGCCAAACCGTAACAGGAGGTCGCGTCATGGCTGGCATACGCAAGAAGGAAGGCACCTGGAGCGAGGACGTCGAGAAGTATTCGCGGCAGATCTGGCTGGCGGGCCTGGGCGCTTATGCAAAGATCGGCGAAGACGGTAGTTCGCTGTTCGACGCTTTGGTTCAGGAAGGCGAGCAGGCCGAGCAGCGGGTGCGCAGCGAAGTCGAGTCCGTGAAGAATGGCGCGCTGAGCCGGGTCGCCGATGTGCGGGACAAGGCCTTGGGTAAGTGGAGCGCCCTGGAAGATGCCTTCGACAAACGCCTGAGCGGGGCGATAACCCGGCTGGGAGTACCAAGTCGGCTCGAATTGAAGGCGCTAAGCAGTCAGGTTGAAGTGCTGAGCCGGCAGCTGGAGCGATTGAACACGCGGGAACTCGTCAAGCCTGCTGTGCACGAGGCGGATCAAACGCCGCAAGCTCCGGTGCGTCGACGCCCCGAGACGCGTACGCCGGCCGCCAGGTCCACGTCCGTAGAGAAGAAGACCGAGTCGGCGGAGACGGCGGCTACCACCGCCAAGCCCAAGACGAAGGCGCCCGCCAAGGCCAAAGCAGCGAAACAGGCCAAACCCGTCGAGCAAGCTGAGCGTGCAGAACAGACGGTGCAATCCGCTCCGCCAGCACCGGTTGCGCCCAGCGAGCCGGGCCTCAGTTAAGCGCTGTACCCCGTTCATAGCCCAGCTTCGGCTGGGCTGTTTGCATTGGGCGCGGATTCGCCCGCAGCGGCCAGACCGGATCAGCCTGTTCGGTAGCGCAGGGCCAAATCCGCCGTATCACGTTGCGATTCCTCCGACAGGTGCGGCGTCACCAGCATCATCACCTGATAGATAACCTGCTCGATTCCGCCTTGCTGGCCAAGGATGCGTTGATAATCGAGGGCAAACAACAGCGTCAGGGTGATCTGCTCAACCAGTTGGGCCAGCACCGGTGGTTCGCCGTGTAAGCGGGCCTGATCCTGCAATTGGCCCAGCAAGGTGGCCAGACAGCGCTTGAGCTGCTTGAGCCAGGCGCGCACTCCGCGCGCCAGGGCCGGCATGCGCGCCGCCAGATTGGCCAGGTCCTGAAACAGGAAACGGTAGTTGGCCAATCGTTCGACAATCAGCTCCAAAAACAGCCAATAGTCTTCAATAGTCAGCCGTGCCTCGGTCGGAGGCGGCTCAAGCAAGGGCGCCAGGTCATGGCGAAAGCGTTCGAACAGGGCCAGTACCAACGCTTCCTTGCCGCGAAAGTGGTAATACAGGTTGCCCGGGCTGATACCCAGCTCAGTGGCCACTTCCAGGGTCGAGACATTTGGCTCGCCGCGGGCGTTAAAACAGTGCAGGGCGCAATCAAGGATACGGTCGCGGGTTCTCATCGGTGGATGCATCATTCCTCGACCACATAGCGCCCTGGCGCCGCATCCAGTTCCGTGTAGCGATCGCTACCCAGCTGCGCAGGTGCTGCCTGTAAGGGACCGGAGCGGGCTTTTATCCAGCTCAGCCATTCGGGCCACCAACTGCCAGCGTGCTGCTCGGCCTGGGTAAACCAGGTGCGCGGGTCGTCTTCCTGGTACTCGGACGTCTGGTAGTGCGCCTTGGCGTTGTTATCCGGCGGGCTGATGATGCTCTGCACATGGCCGCTGTTGGCCAGTACGAAGCGTCGCTTGCCACCCAGGAGCAGGGCCGAACGGTAGACGGCTTCCCATGGCGTGATGTGGTCGGTGATGCCGCCCACGCTGAAACTGTCCACATCGACTTTGCTCAGGTCCAGCGGCGTGCCGCACACCTCTAGCGCACCGGGGCGGGCCAGTGGATTGTGTTTGAACAGATCGATCAGTTCGCCATGCAGGGCGGCGGGCAAGCGCGTGTTGTCGTTGTTCCAGTGCAGGATGTCGAAGGTCGGTGGCTGGCGGCCGAGCAGGTAATTGTTGATCCAGTAATTCCAGATCAATTCATTGGGGCGCATCCAGGAAAAGATCCGCGTCATTTCCCGGCCATCCAGCACGCCGCGCTGGTAGGAGCGACGCTTGGCAGCCTCCAGGGTTTCTTCGTCCAGAAACAACAGGGGCTGCGATTCAATACGACTGTCCAGCACGCTGACCAGGTAACTGGCGCTGGCTACTTGGTTTAGTTTGCGCTGGCCTTGCAGGTGGCCTTGCAGGGCCGCGCTGGTCAGGCCGCCGGCGCACGCCCCGAGCAGGCTGACCTGTCCGGCCCCGCCAATGGCTCGGCACGCATCAAAGGCCTGGCGCAGAGCCTGCACGTAACTGGAGAGTCCCCATTCGCGGTGCCGGCTATCGGGGTTGCGCCAACTGACCATGAAGGTTTGCAAGCCATTGGCCAGGCAATACTGAACAAAGCTTCTCTGCGGGCTGAGGTCGAAGATATAGAACTTGTTGATCTGCGGCGGCACGATCATGACCGGCACAGCATGTTGTTCGGCGGTATGCGGCCGGTACTGGATCAGTTCGAGCAGTTCATTGCGATACACCACCGCGCCAGGCGTGGTGGCCAGGTTATCGCCAAGACGAAACGCAGTAGGGTCGACTTGCCTGGGCAGCAATTGGTTGTGGCGCAGGTCATCTAGCAGCTGAGTAGCGCCGCGCAGCACACTCTGGCCGCCTGTGTCGAAGCATTCCTTGATGGCCAACGGATTGAGCAAGGTATTGGAAGGCGCCAAGGCATTGCTCAGCTGTAGACACAGGAAGCGAGCACGGGCGCGATCATCTACCGGCAGTGCGCTCTGATCGACCCATTCCAGCAACTGCGCCTGAGAGGCCAGGTAGGCTTGCAGGCCGCGCCGGTACAATGGGTTTTGCTGCCAGGTGGGATCGCTAAAACGAGGGTCGTCGCTGTTGATCGGGTACGGCGTCGCTCCCAACATAATGCGGCTTAGTTCACGGCCAAGGCGCAGACCATGGCGGATGTTGTGCAGCGGATGCCGAACGCCTTGGCGAACCAGCGTGCGTACGGTGGATAACAGATCTCGACCGTGCAGACCGACGATGGCGTTCTGCGCATGGATATAGGTCGGGGTGGGCTGTGTGGCCACCTCGGTAAGCTCTGGCATGATTCAACACTCCTTTGTTGAATGGCGCGTGGTCAGACCGCTTGTGGGTGCATGACTGCGCGCTGAGGCTCTTCTTCCAGGAAAGCCATGATGATGGGGGCCACCACTGCGGCGCGGGTAATCAGAAACAGATGACCGTCGTCGATCACATGCAGTACGGCATTGGGAATGCGCCAGGCCAGCAAGCGCATGTTGACCAAGGGAATGATCGGGTCATCGTCGCCGGCCAGCACCAGGGTCGGCTGGCGGATGCGATGCAGCCAGGCTGCGCTGGTCCAGCCGAGGCCGGCGAACATCTGCCAGTAATAGCCCAGTTTGCCGCCGGAGCGGATCTTGCTGGCATGGGACAAGGCCAGTTCGGGATCGCGACGGAAGGCGCCGCCATAAATGTCGGCGGCAATGTGCACGGTATAGGAAGGCTGCAGGTAGCGGCGCGGGCTGGCCATGCGCCAGAGCACCTTGGGCTTGCCGGGAATCATCAGTGCACCGGCTGACGTGGCGGCCAGCACCAGTTTCTTGCAGCGCTCCGGATAGTCGTAAGCGAACTGCTGGGCCAGGGCGCCGCCCCAGGACACGCCGATGACATTGACCTGTCCGTAGTCGAGGTAGTCGAGCATCCGGGCGATCAGCTTGGCCAGGCCGCGAAACCGGTAAGGCAGCGTTGGCGTGGAAGAGCCACCGACGCCGGGTACATCGAAGGCGATGATCTCCAGATCGGGATTGAGTGCCTTGACGAAGGGCAGTACCAGTTCAAGGTTTGCGCCGATGCCGTTGCAGATCAGCAGCGGCGGCACGTCCAAGGTGCCCGGACGCACTGCGGTGCGCAGCAACTGCCCGTCAAGGTTGATGGTGCGGAACACAAACGGCTGCGTCATGCGCCAGTCCCTAAAACAGGTGGTGGGATAGCGATGCTGGCCATCGGGCAAGCATCGCCGGATTTTTCAATGGTCGTGTACGCTGTCAGCGTTCGTGAACATAAGTACCAGGCGCTGCCTCTGCAGGTGCATGGGTTTTATTGCCGAGCCGGCGCGGAGCTTTTTTCAACTCGCCGGAGCGTGCCTGTTGCCAGTCGCGCCAATGCAGCCACCAGCTGTCGCGTTGCTTGCTGGCGTTGGCCTGCCACACCTCGGGATTCTCTTCCAATGGCAGGCCATGCAGGTAACTGGCCTTTGGATTGCCCGGTGGATTGAGAATGCTTTGGATGTGGCCACTGTTGGACAGTACGAATTCGCAATGTTCGCCAAACAGACGCGCCGATTTGTAGCAGGCTTGCCATGGAGTGATGTGATCGCTGGTACCGGCAACGCAGAAGATTTCGGTGTCGATCTTCTGCACATCGATCAGCGTGCCGCAGACCTCAAGGGCATCAGGCTTGGGCAAGGGATTGCTCCGGAACAACTCGATCAGGTCCGCGTGTAACCTGGCGGGCAGGCGGGTGGTGTCGTTGTTCCAGTAGAGAATGTCGAACGCTGGTGGCTCGTTGCCCAGCAGGTAGTTGTTGACCCAGTAATTCCAGATCAGGTCGTTGGGCCGCAACCAGGCGAAGACCTTGGCCAACTCGCGCCCTTCCAGTACGCCCGACTTCTCCGAGCGACGCTTGGCGGCCTGCAGGGTCTTGTCGTCGATGAACAGCGAATATTGGCTGTCAAAATGAGTGTCGAGGAGGCTGACCATCAGCGTCAGTGCCTTGACCTTGGCGTCACCCAGCGCTGCGTAATGCCCCAGCAATGAAGCGGCGGTGAGCCCGCCGGAGCAGGCTCCCAGCATGTTCAGATCGGCGCTGCCGGTAATCGCCAGGACAGCGTCCACCGCCTCCTTGAGGGCGTTGATGTAGTGGTCCAGGCCCCAGTGGCTGTGGTTCTTGGTCGGGTTTCGCCAACTGACAATGAAGGTCTGCAAGCCGCTGTCCAGACTGAAACGGGCCAGGCTTTTGTCGGCGCTGAGGTCAAAGACGTAAAACTTGTTGATTTGCGGCGGAATCACCAATAGCGGGCGTTCATGCACGCTTTCGGTGGTCGGCTGGTAATGAATCAGCTCGAGCAGCTCATTGCGGAACACGACCGCACCGGGCGTGGTGGCCAGGTTCTTGCCAACTTCGAAGGCTTCCTTGTTGACCTGGCTGGGCATGCCACCATTGTTGAGTGCATCGTGGGTCAGGTGCGCCATGCCGTCGACAAGGCTCTTGCCGCCGGTTTCAAAGAAACGCTTGAGCGCCGCCGGGTTGGCCAGGGTATTGGTCGGCGAAAGGGCTTCGGTAAGCAAACTGAGGATGAAATGCCCGCGGCGGATGTCGTCCTCAGGCAATGCGCTGTTTTCGAGCCAGTCATGCAGCTCGTTGCGCCAGGCGAGATAGGTCTGCTGGTAGCGCCGATAAAGAGGATTGAGGGCCCAGGCAGGATCATTGAAGCGGCGGTCATCGGCTGCCGGGCGCAGCTTGGACTGGCCGAGCAGGATATTTTTCAGCTCGACGCTGAAACGGGCAATATGTCGGGCACTGTGCAGCGGCTGGCGGATGGTTTGTGCCAGTACGGTACGGGATGAATTGAAAATGTCCTGGCCACGCAGGCCGATCATCGGGTGCGGTTTGCAGGTGTCCAGATAAAGGGGTTGCAGGTCTGATTGCGGACTGCTCATGAGAAGCTCCATCTTCTGACAAGAGTGGTCGTGCCGGCGCGAACCTGGCAACGACAAAGGTGCCGTCCAGCATGGGTTGGACGACGCCGCGAAAAACAGCCACTGCTATATAGGCGATATCACGCAGCTTGCCAGTTTTGGAACGAGCTTTTTCCAATCGTTAGGGCGGTTGCCGCGCACGGAAAAGGCGGGGGAGGTGCGGTGCGCACGCCTGAGAGGCACGCACACCGGGGGATCAGGTGTGAAAAAGGGTTACAGCATCAGTTTGACGACGGATTCACTGGGATCGCGCGAGCGACCAGCGGCAGTCAATTGCTGCAGGTAGTCAGCCCAGAGCGCCTCCTGGCGAGTGGCCAGCTGGTACAGGTAATCCCAGCTGTATAGGCCACTGTCATGACCGTCGTCGAAGATCAATTTCAGCGCATAGTTGCCGGTCGGCTCGACACCCGCCAGGCCGACTTGCTGCTTGCCGTACTGCAGCACTGGATTGCCGTGGCCCTGAACTTCGGCCGAGGGTGAATGCACCCGCAGGAATTCGGCACTCAGGGTGTAGCACTCGCTGCCGTAATGCAGCTCCAGGGTTTTGGAGGCTTTGTGCAACTTGATGGCGGTAGGGATATGCATGGGAGCTCCAAGCCGCAAGCTTCAAGCTGCAAGTGACGCGCGTGCTTGCAGCTTGCCGCCAGGGCCGTATTCAAAGGATGTAGCGTGACAGGTCTTCGTCCTGGGCCAGCTCGCCGAGGTGCTCATTCACGTAGGCGGCATCAATGCGAATCGGCTGATCGCTGTGTTGAGCGGCCAGGTCGCCGGCGCTGAACGACACTTCCTCGAGCAGGCGCTCCAGCAGGGTATGCAGACGCCTAGCGCCGATGTTCTCGGTCTTTTCATTGACCTGCCAGGCGATCTCGGCGATGCGCTGGATGCCATCCTGGACAAACTCGATGTTCAGCCCCTCGGTTTGCAGCAGTGCACTGTACTGTTCGGTCAGCGAGGCGTGCGGCTCGGTCAGGATGCGTTCGAAGTCCTGTGGCGACAATGGCTTGAGTTCGACGCGAATGGGCAGACGACCTTGCAGCTCCGGCACCAGGTCGCTCGGCCTGGAGAGATGGAAGGCACCCGAGGCGATGAACAGGATGTGGTCGGTCTTGACCATGCCCAGCTTGGTATTCACCGTGGAGCCTTCGATCAGGGGCAGCAGGTCGCGCTGTACGCCCTCGCGGGACACGTCGGCGCCGCCGGTGTTGCCGCGCTTGGCCACCTTGTCGATCTCGTCGATAAAGACGATGCCGTGCTGCTCGACGGCCTCCAGGGCGCGCGCCTTGAGATCCTCTTCATTGACCAAGCGCGCCGCTTCCTCGTCGCGCACCAGTTTCAGGGCTTCCTTGATCTTCAGCTTGCGGCTCTTCTTCTTGCCTTTGGACATGCCAGAGAACAGGTTTTGCAGCTGGCTGGTCATCTCTTCCATGCCCGGGGGGGTCATGATCTCGATGCCGGCGGGCATCTCCGCCACTTCAATGTCGATTTCCTTGTCGTCCAGCTGTCCCTCGCGCAAGCGCTTGCGGAACAGTTGGCGAGTATTGGAATCGCCGCTGGGTATCGGGTCCTCGTTGAAGCCGGCGCGGGCTGGTGGCAGCAAAGCATCGAGAATGCGCTCTTCGGCGGCGTCCTCGGCGCGGTGCCGCATCTTTTGCACTTCTTGCTCGCGGAGCATTTTCAGTGCGGCGTCGGCCAGGTCGCGAATGATCGACTCGACGTCGCGCCCGACATAACCCACCTCGGTGAACTTGGTCGCCTCGACCTTGAGGAAGGGGGCATTGGCCAGCTTGGCCAGGCGACGGGCGATTTCGGTCTTGCCGACCCCGGTGGGGCCGATCATCAGAATGTTCTTGGGGGTGACTTCCTGGCGAAGGTCGGCGGGCAACTGCATGCGCCGCCAGCGGTTGCGCAGCGCGATGGCGACGGCACGCTTGGCCTCATCCTGGCCGATGATGTGGCGGTTGAGTTCGTGAACGATCTCACGGGGTGTCATGGACATGCTGGGGTACTCCGGAGTGGGCTGGCGGTTAAACCGCGGAGTCCAGCTCTTCAATAGTGAGGTTCTGGTTGGTAAAGACACAAATGCTGCCGGCGATGTTCAACGCTGTTTCAGCGATTTCGCGGGCGGACAGGTTGGCCTCGGCTTTTTGCAGCAGCGCCATGGCTGCGGCCTGGGCAAAGCCGCCACCGGAACCCATGGCGATCAGCCCGTGTTCAGGTTCGACCACATCACCGTTGCCGGTAATGATCAATGAGGCGTCCTTGTTGGCCACGGCCAGCATGGCCTCCAGGCGGCTCAACGAGCGGTCGGTGCGCCACTCTTTGGCTAATTCGACCGCGGCGCGCACCAAGTGTCCCTGGTGTTTTTCCAACTGGCCTTCAAAACGCTCGAACAGCGTGAAGGCGTCAGCGGTGGCGCCGGCAAAACCGGCCAGCACCTGGCCGTGATACAGGTGACGAACCTTCTTGGCATTGCCTTTCATCACGGTGTTGCCCAGGGAAACCTGGCCGTCGCCACCCATGACGACTTTGCCGTTGCGGCGGACTGAAACGATGGTGGTCAAGGGGCGTACTCCTGCAGGTTGATCCGGGAATAGCAGCCTATATGGGGATGGGGTCGTTGTGCTTCAAGCAATAAGTCGCAGGCGCTTGGCAAAACCGACGAGCACAAGGCGGTAAGCCCCAGGGCGGCTGGAAGTGCGGGGCCTGTTGATCTGCGTTATGTGCGACTGCGAGACCAGCAGTTCGGTACTGGAGCACCGGAGGTCATTGCACCTTGCGTTGTTGCGGCAGCAGGTTGCTGAAGCCATTGCTGGTCAGTTGCTTCTGTGCACTGTTCATCTGTTCGCGACTGTTGAACGGGCCGACCAGTACACGGTGCCAGGTGCGATCGCCCACCGTACCGGACTCCAGGCGAGCCACTTGCCCAATCAGCGTCACTTGGGCGCGTACGCTTTCAGCCTGGGCGCGGGTCTGGAAGGAGCCGGCCTGCAGGAAGAACTGATGCGTGGCGGGTGCCGACGCTGCCACAGGCGGAGGCGGCGGTGGAATCTTGCCGCTGAGGGCCGCCAGGGCGCGTTCGGTGTCGATTTTCGCCGCTTCCTGCGGCGTTACCGGCTTGACGGCCGGTTTCGGCGCGGGAGCCGGCGGGGTGCGAGGCAGGCTTTCCGGGGGGACGATGACTTCCGACTCGGGTAGCAGCGTATAGAAGTCATATTTGGGTTTGCTCGGCTGTTCTTTTACCGGCTTCGCGTTTTTCTGTGCCTGCTCGATCGGGCGTTTGATGCTGTCTTTCCCGGGCTCGAGACTCATCAGAAACATCACAAAGCCACCGATGACCAGGCCGCACGCCAGCCACACCCAACCCGGCACTGTTTTTTGCGCCGGTGCCTGGGGGCGGCTGGCGCCGCGCTTGGGGGCAGGTTTCTTGCGTGCGGCGGCCATTTTACATGCGCTCCAGAGGTTCCAGGCCGAGCAGTTGCAGGCCCTGCTTGAGGGTACGGCCGGTCAACGCGGCCAGGCGCAGACGGCTTTGCCGAGTGGCCTCCTCGTCGGCGGAGAGAATCGGGCAGTGTTCATAGAAGCTGGAGAACAGCCCGGCCAAATCGTACAGGTAGGCGCACAGCAGGTGCGGCACGCCCTTTTCGCCGACGTTATTCAGCACTTCGCCGAACTGCGCCAGCTTGGCGGCCAGCGCTTGCTCCTGCTCGGCCACCAGGTCGATCTGGCCGTCTACCTCGTCGATGCCCTTGCCCAATTTGCGGAACACGCTGGCCACACGGGTGTAGGCGTACAGCAGGTAGGGCGCCGTGTTGCCTTCGAAGCTGAGCATCTGTTCAAAGTTGAAGCTGTAGTCGCTGGTGCGGTGCTTGGACAGGTCGGCGTACTTGACCGCGCCAATCCCTACGGCGCGGGCAATCTGGCGCAGTTCTGCCTCGTCCAGTTCGGGGTTTTTGCCCTTGACCAGGTCGTAGGCGCGCTGCTCGGCTTCGTCGAGCAAGTCGATGAGTTTCACCGTGCCGCCGTCACGGGTCTTGAACGGACGGCCATCGGCGCCGTTCATGGTGCCAAAGCCCATGTGCTCGAGGCGCATGCCGTCATGCACGAAGCCGGCGCGGCGTGCGACCTCGAAGGCCATCTGGAAGTGCAGCGCCTGACGCTGATCGACGAAATACAGAGCGCGGTCGGCTTTCAAAGTCGCACTGCGATAGCGCATCGCCGCCAGGTCGGTGGTGGCATACAGGTAACCGCCGCCGGCTTTCTGCACGATGACCGGCAACGGATTGCCTTCGGCGTTCTGGAATTCATCGAGGAAGACGCACTGAGCGCCCTGATCTTCGGTGAGCAGGCCCTTGTCGCGCAGCGCATTGACGATGCCCGGCAGCTCCGCGTTGTAGGCGCTCTCGCCCTTGACGTCGGCGGGGGTCAGTTTGACATTGAGGCGTTCATACACCTTTTGGCAGTGCGAGAGGGAAATCTCGTTGAAGCGTGTCCACAGTCGCAGGCACTCGGGGTCTTCGGCCTGCAGCTTGACCACCAGTTCGCGGGCGCGGTCTGCGAAGGCTGCGGAATCATCGAAGCGCTTCTTGGCGGCGCGATAGAACTGCTCAAGGTCGGACAATTCGCTCTCGGCGGCGGCCGGGTTTTCTTCCAGGTAGGCCAGCAGCATGCCGAACTGGGTGCCCCAGTCGCCCACGTGGTTCTGGCGGATCACCTCATCGCCGAGAAACTCCAGTACGCGGCCCACGGCGTCGCCGATGATGGTCGAGCGCAGGTGGCCGACGTGCATTTCCTTGGCCAGGTTGGGCGAGGACAGGTCAATCACCACTTTCTCGCTGGCGCTGCCCTTGCGTACGCCAAGATGCGCATCGGCCAGGGCGGCTTCCAGGCGTTGGGCGAGCATGTCGGAATTCTGGAAGAAATTGAGGAAGCCGGGCCCGGCAATAGCCACCTTGCTGATTGCCGGGTCAGCCGGCAGGGCGGCAATCAGCTTCTCGGCCAGATCGCGAGGCTTCATGCCCGCCGGCTTGGCCAGCATCATGGCGATATTGCTAGCGAAATCGCCGTGGCTCTTGTCCTTGGTGTTCTCCACCTGGATCGCCGGCGTGAGGCCTTCGGGGAGCACGCCGTCTGTGGTGAGGCGGGTGAGGGCTTGCTGGATCAGGTGGCGAATGCTGTCTTTCATCGGTGTGCTCGTCGGCCCCAAGGCTTTGTTCAAAAACCGCGCATTATAGAAGCAGCAGTCAGTGGCAAGCCACCGGCTGCAGGTAATAGTCGACGTGACCACAGAATCCGGCGCGGGAATCGGGTGCGGTCAGTCCTGCAACAGTCTAGAAAAGATCGATGGGGTCAATATCCAGCGACCAGCGAACCGCGCGGCTGCCGGGCAGCACTTCAATGTAGGGCAGCCAGGCGTGCAGCAGGCGATGCAGCGGAACGCGCGCGTTGCCTTGTATCAACAGCTGCGCCCGGTAGCGACCCGCCCGCCGCTCCATGGGCGCGGGCACAGGTCCCAGCAGTTCGATGCCCTGTAGGTCCAGTTCGTCCATTAGCTGTTCGGCTTGCAAATAGGCCTGCTCGAGGAAATCCTCGGCTTGGCCCGGCTTGTGAGCCTCGGCGCGCAGCAGGGCGAGGTGACTGAATGGCGGAAGCCCGGCAACGCGCCGTTCACTCAGAGCTTGTTCGGCAAAGGCGAAGTAGCCCTGCTCGGTGAGTTGCACCAGCAGCGGGTGCTCGGCCAAATGCGTCTGGATGATGACCTTGCCGGCCTCTTCGGCCCGTCCGGCGCGCCCGGCAACCTGAACGATCAATTGGGCCATGCGTTCTGGTGCGCGGAAATCGGCAGAGAACAGCCCGCCATCGGCATCGAGAATCGCCACCAGCGTGACTCGCGGGAAGTGATGTCCCTTGGCAAGCATCTGCGTGCCGACCAAGAGGCAAGGCTCGCCGCGATTGATGGTGTTGAGCAGTTCTTCAATGGCGCCTTTGCGTGAGGTGCTGTCACGGTCGATGCGCAGGACCGGATAGTCGGGAAACAAAATGCTGAGCCGTTCCTCGGCGCGCTCGGTTCCGGCGCCGACCGGGCGCAGATCGACATGATTGCAGGACGGGCAATTGCGTGGCGGACGCTCGACATGACCGCAGTGATGGCAGCGCAATTCATTGTGGCGCTGATGCAGGGTCATGCGGGCATCGCAGCGTGGGCACTGGCTGAGCCAGCCGCAGTCGTGGCACAGCAGGGTTGGCGCGAAGCCGCGACGGTTGAGAAAGACCAGCACCTGCTGGCCCGCTTCGAGGGTCTGTCGCATCGCTTGTTGCAGCGGGCCGGAGATTCCCGAGTCGAGCGGCAGGCTTTTTATATCCAGGCGCAAAAAGCGTGGCGCTTGTGCGCCGCCGGCCCGATGGGTGAGCTTGAGCAGCGCATAGCGACCGGCCTGGGCATTGTGCAGGCTTTCCAGTGATGGGGTGGCCGAGCCGAGAACGATCGGCAGGTTTTCCTGGCGGGCGCGCACCAGTGCCAGATCGCGAGCGTGGTAGCGCAGGCCTTCCTGCTGTTTATAGGAAGCGTCGTGTTCTTCGTCGATGATGATCAGCCCGGGGTTCTTCAGGGGCGTGAACAGCGCTGAGCGGGTGCCGATGACAATATCGGCTTCGCCATCGCGGGCCGCCAGCCAGGCGTCCAGCCGTTCGCGGTCATTCACGTTGGAATGCAGCAGGGCGATGCGTGCATTGAAGCGCTGCTCGAAACGCGCCAGAGTTTGCGGCCCGAGGTTGATCTCAGGGATCAGTACCAGTGCCTGCTTGCCGGCTTCCAGGGTTTCACGGATCAGTTGCAGGTACACCTCGGTCTTGCCGCTGCCGGTGACGCCGGCGAGGAGCGACGCCTGAAAGCTGCCGAAACCCGAACGAATGGCTTCGTAGGCCGCACGCTGCTCCTCGTTCAAGGGCAACTCCGGCTGGGCCAGCCAGCCACCACTGTGCACACGCGGCGCACGGCGGCGCGTCTCGATTCGCAGCAGATTCTTTTCCAGCAGCAACTCAAGGCTGTCGCGGTTCAATTGCAGTGTACTCAGCAGGCTATGTCGCACCCCTTGGGGATGCTGGAGCACGGCTTTGAGGGCTTCGCGCTGGCGCGGCGCCCGGCTCAGGCGCGGATCGTCGGTGCGGGCGCCTTCGACCGGCAGCCAGATTCGTTCCTGACGCGCTTCGGCCGGCTCGCCCTGGCGGAGCAGTGTCGGCAGGGCCCAGCTCAGGGTATCGCCGAGGCTGTGCTGGTAATACTGCGCGGTCCACAGGCACAGCTTGAGCAGCGCGGGGGTGAGGGGAGACTCGGTATCAAGCAGCTCCAGAGCCGGTTTCAGCTTGTCGTGCGGCACGTCGCTCTGCTGGGAGACTTCGATCAATACCCCCACGACTTCGCGGCGACCGAACGGCACGCGCAGGCGTACGCCGGGCTGTAGCGCAGAGGGCGGCACGTCGGCGGGGGCGATGTAGTCGAAGAGCCTGCGCAAGGGTGAAGGCAGGGCGAGGCGGAGAATAAGGTCGGGCACGCAGTCGATCCCTGGCAAGTGAGCGGCGATCTTATCAGGAGTGGATGATGCCGTTTGCGGACGGCGCTGTGTCGGAGCGAGGGAAACGAGAGGAATGAATGACGGGAATTGCTGTCAGGACAAATTTGTTTTTGAGCCTTGATCTTGTATGGTTGCAGGCTTTCGTCAATCTAGTTAACGAGTGTTTTCATGAAGTCTGTCGAAGAGCAACTGGCGCTGATCAAGCGCGGTGCGGAAGAGATTCTGATCGAGGCTGAGCTGGTCGAAAAGCTCAAGCGCGGGCAGCCACTAAGAATCAAAGCAGGCTTCGACCCGACCGCTCCTGATCTGCACCTGGGGCATACCGTACTTATTAATAAGCTGCGTCAGTTCCAGGACCTCGGCCATCAGGTCGTTTTCCTGATCGGTGACTTCACCGGCATGATCGGTGATCCGAGCGGCAAAAGTGCTACCCGTCCGCCGCTGACCCGCGAGCAGGTCCTTGAGAATGCCGAAACCTACAAGTCCCAGGTATTCAAGATTCTCGACCCGGCCAAGACTGAGGTGGCCTTCAACTCCACCTGGATGGATCAACTGAGTCCTGCTGACTTCATTCGCCTGTCATCCCAGTACACCGTGGCGCGCATGCTCGAGCGCGACGACTTCAGCAAGCGCTACACCTCCAATCAGCCGATTGCCATTCACGAGTTCCTTTATCCGCTGGTCCAGGGCTATGACTCCGTTGCCCTGCGCGCGGACATGGAGCTGGGCGGCACTGATCAGAAGTTCAACCTGTTGATGGGGCGCGAATTGCAGCGCGCCTACGGCCAGGAACCGCAGTGCATTCTGACCATGCCGCTGCTGGAAGGGCTAGACGGCGTGAAGAAGATGTCCAAGTCGCTGGGTAACTATGTAGGTATCCAGGAAGCGCCGGGCGTGATGTACAACAAGCTGGTCTCGCTGCCGGACTCGATGATGTGGCGCTACTTTGAGTTGCTGAGCTTTCGGTCGATGGAAGAGATTGAGCAGTTCAAGCGTGATGTCGAGCAAGGTGCCAATCCGCGCGATATCAAGATCAAGCTGGCCGAAGAGCTTGTTGCTCGATTCCATGGCGAGGAAGCGGCCGCAACAGCGCATCGCTCCGCGGGCAATCGCATGAAGGACGGCGAGCTGCCCGAAGACCTTCCGGAAATTGAACTGTCTGCCACAGAAGATATGCCGATCGCATCCGTGCTTAATAAGGCAGGCCTGGTGAAGAACGCAGCCGGTGCGCGCGACCTGTTGAATGCGGGCAGCGTGAAGATTGACGGAGAGGCCGTGGATCGCAGCTTCATCTTCAAGCTGGGCAGCAGTCATGTCTGCCAGGCGGGTAAGAAGGCGTTCGCCCAAATCAGCTTAAAGGCGGAATAGGCTAAAATAACCGTTGACGGCAGAATCCAGCGGCCTATAATGCGCCCCACTTCCGGTG
>CAYPFO010000040.1:0-31028 GCA_964410065.1 uncultured Pseudomonas sp. | reverse complement strand
TTGATCGGCTATGGCCTGGTGGTCGGCCTGGACGGCTCCGGCGACAAGAACCAGGTGCGTTTCACCAACCAGGCAATGGCCAACCTGGTCAAGCAGTTTGGCGTCAACCTGCCGGCCAACGTCGATCCCAAACTGAAAAACGTCGCTTCGGTGACGGTCACTGCCAGCGTGCCGCCGTCCTACAGCCCAGGGCAGAGCATCGACGTCACAGTATCTTCGTTGGGCGATGCCAAGAGTCTGCGCGGCGGACTGCTGCTGCTCACCCCACTGCATGGGGTGGACGGCGAAATCTATGCCCTGGCCCAGGGCAGCCTGGTGGTCGGCGGCCTCAAGGCCGAAGGCAGCAGCGGCTCCAGCGTGTCGATCAACAGCGCGACCACGGGCCGGATCGCCAACGGCGCCACCGTCGAGCGCATGATCCCCAGCGATTTCGCCAAGCGCCCGGACATCATGCTCAATTTGCGCAACCCCAGCTTCCAGACCGTCACCCGCGTGGTGGATGCGATCAATGAGCGCATCGGCCCCGGCACGGCGACGGCTCTGAACGCCACCAAGGTGTCAGTACGTGCGCCGGTCACCAGCACCCAGCGCATGAGCTTTATGGCCATCCTGGAAATGGTGGATGTGCGCGAGGGCCGCGAGCGCCCCAAGGTGGTGTTCAACAGCCGCACCGGCACCGTGGTGATTGGCGAGGGCGTACGTGTCAAGGCCGCCGCCGTGTCCCATGGCAACCTGACCGTGACCATCAGCGAAAACCCGCAGGTCAGCCAGCCCGCGCCGTTCAGCCAGGGTCAGACGGCTGTGGTGCCGCGTTCGGAGCTGGAAGTCACCCAGGACCGCAACGCCATGTTCCGCTGGCCGGAAGGCGCCAACCTGGAAAGCATCATCAATACCGTGAACAGCCTGGGCGCCACGCCGGATGACGTGATGAGCATCCTCCAGGCCCTGGAGCGCGCGGGCGCCCTCAACGCCGAACTGATTGTGATCTGACCATGAGTATTCTCAACCTGCCGAATACGCTGCAGTCCTGGCGCAACGCCCCGGAGCACACCGGCATCTCGCGCAACGATCAGTTGCAGGCCGCCGCCGAGCAGTTCGAGGCGATGTTCTTGCAACAGATCCTCAAGCAGATGCGCAAGGCCAGTGATGTGCTTTCCGAAGGCAGCTCGATGCGCAGCCGCGAGCTGGACACTATGCGGGACTTCTACGACGAAGTGCTCGCCGACAAGCTGGCAGGCCAGCGCAACACCGGCATCGCCGACATGCTGGTCGAACAGCTGGGTGGCGAACCGGCCTCGGCGCCGCTGACCAGTCAGGCGTTGCAGGCGCCGCTGACCGGCAGCTGGGCACAATCGCACGCGGCATTTAAGTCCACGGGTGAAACGGTCGCCTTGAATCAGCAACCGGCGTTGAATATGTCCACGCCCCCCCATCAAGCGCTGTCGGCGGCCTTTGCCCAGCCGATTCGTCCTGACACCAAGGAGAGTCGCTCGTGAGTCTTATGAGCCAGATCGGCATGAGTGGCGTTCGCGCGTCGCAGACTGCCTTGATCACCACCAGCCAGAACGTTGCCAACGTCAATACGCCTGGTTTCAGCCGTCAGCGCACCGAGCAGATGTCGCTTTCCGGGAGCACCGCCCTGAGCAGCGGGCGCGGGGTTGAAGTGACAACGATTCGGCGTATTGCCGATGACTTCATCAACCGTCAGTTGTGGCGCTCGACCAGCGAACAGGGCATCAACTCCAGCCGCCAGCAGTACCTGATCGCACTGGAACAGTTGATGGCCAGTGAAGGTTCGAACATCAGCGGGGGCCTGGACGATTTCTACGCGGCCCTGAACGCCGCCACCTCGACGCCGGATTCCACGGCCTTGCGCCAGCAGATCCTGAATGACGCCGGCGCCCTGGCCCAGCGCTTCAATGGGCTGAGCAACAATATCGAGCAGCAGTTGAACGGTGTGCGCGGCCAGCGTGCGTCCATGGTGACCGAGCTCAACGGCTTGACCGGCAACATTGCCGATTTGAACAAACGCATTGCCCAGGCCGACGCCACCAACGGTGACAGCAAGGCGCTGCGCGATCAGCGTGACAGCCTGGTGCAGAACCTGGCCGGACTGGCGGATATCCGTGTCGGCGAAGCGGCCGATGGAAGCTTCAGCATTTCCCTGGCTAACGGCCAGCCGCTGGTAGCCGGCGCGACTGCGGCCACCGTCAGCCTGATCACCGGCGCGAACAACGAGCAAGACTTCAAATTGACCTTTGCCGGCACCGATTTTTCCATGGCGCGCGATGGCTGGGGCGGGAAACTGGGTGGGTTGTACGACGCTGAATACAATTCGCTGCGCTCTATTCAGGGCAGCATCAACCAGATGGCCGGTGAGCTGGCGAACCAGTTCAACACTGTCCTGGCCGGCGGCACGGATCTGGATGGCAATCCCGGCAAGCCGCTGTTTGTGTATGACGCCACCAGCATCTCGCAAGTACTGACTGTCGCCAACCTGTCTCCCAGGGAGCTGGCGTTTTCGGTTTCGGGCCCGAATGCGGCGCAGGGTAATAACGAAACACTGCTGGCATTGATCGAACTGAAGAACGCCACGGTTACCGTCGATGGCAACACCAGTACCCTCAATGACGCCTATGCCTCACTGCTGGGCAAGGCCGCCAGCCAGAGCCGCCAGGGCCAGGCGGACCTCGAGACATCCACGTCCGTGCTCGCCCAGGCCCAAGCCCAGCGCGACAGCATCAGCGCGGTGAGTCTTGAGGAAGAAGGGGTCAACCTGCTGAATTTCCAGCAGGCCTATGAGGCCAACCTGAAAGTCATCAGCACCGCCCGCGTCCTGTTCGACAGCATGCTGGCCGTATTCTGACGACCGCGCGCCGGTATGCTGTCGGCGCGGCCCAGACGATTTCACGAAGGATAGCGATATGCGCATCACCAACGCCCAGATCACCGCCATCATGCATGGCTCGCTGAGCAGCAACGCAGCGAAAACCGGCAAGCTGATGCAGCATATGGCGACCGGCGACCGTCTTATTCTGCCCTCGGACGACCCGATTTCCAGCGTGCGGTTGCTGCGTATCGCGCGTGAGGAGTCCAGCCTGGCGCAGTACCAGACCAACATCGCCAGCCTGTCCGGGCGCCTGTCGGCCGCCGAAATCAATCTCACGGCGGCGTCTGACAGTATCCTCAGCGTGCGTGATCTGTTGCTCTGGGCGGCCAACGGAACGAACGATAAACATGCACTGGAAAGCATGGCCAGTGAGCTGGAGAGCCTGGAAGAAACCATCCACAGCTATTTCAACTCGCGCGACGAAGAAGGGCGCTACCTGTTTTCCGGGACGGCTACCAACCAGATGGCTGTGGAGTTTGACGGCACCACCTACACGTTGGGCGGCAATAACGACACCCGCCAGGTCGCCGTGGCCAATGGCGTACTGCTTGAGGATAATATCACCGCCGAAGCGGTGCTGGGCGGCACTGTGGACCTGCTTAACCAGCTGCATAGCGCGGTGGAAGCCATGCGGGATCCAGCGCTCACGCCGGCGGATGTTCGTACCCGCGTCATGGATGCGCTCACGGCGCTGGACGAGGGCCATAATAAGTTGCTGATGAATGTCACCGAGCTCGGCGGTCGGCAGAATACACTGACCTTGCTCTCGAACAGCCAGGCTGATGTTTCATTGGTCAACCAGAAGATCGAGGGTGAACTGTCGCGCTTCGACTACTCGCTTGGATCGCTGGAACTGGCCAATTACCAGATGGCGATCCAGGCCACGCAAAAAACCTATACCAGGCTGACCGGGATGTCGTTATTCGACTTGATTTGAAGGATGAAGGGGCACTATGAAGGTTGTCGATAAACAGCTACCCGCGGTTACGCCGTTCGACTTGGATCGTCGTGCGTCAGACCTCAAGGGTGCTCCTGTCCAGCGCCAGAACCGCGCGCTGCCGGTTCAGCGCGAAACCCGTACCAGTGAGCGCGCGCCGCGCCAAAGCAGTACCTACAGCCTGCAACTCAATCAGCAGCTGTCCTCCCTTCAGTCGGCCAATAGCTACCTGAACGAAGTACAGAATCGCCTGAGTCAGCTCAAGCTCAAGCTGAGCGCTGAGGTCAGTACGGGTTCCAGCCAACCGGCCAGCCGTCGGCAAGCGCGCGAGGCGCTGCAGAAAGTCAATGCAATCCTCGATCAGCGCAGCCGTAACACCGGCAATGTGCTGGATGCCAGTTTCCAACTGAAATTGAATGAGCCGGTGCGTATTCGGTTCAGCCTGCAGGGGCTGGACACTATCGAGCAGGTACGCGCCTCGGGCCAGGAAACCCTGGTGTTCAGCGCCGGGCGTCAACTCAGCGAACCGTTGGCGGTGGTCCTCGACGAAGGCATGAGCGTCGAGCAGACACTGCGTCGTTTCAATTTGCCCCTCAGCCAGGCGGGACTGCGTGCGGAAATCGATCCGGATGGCGCGCTGAAATTCTCCGCCCGCGAAAGCGACTGGGCTGCGCTCCGTGACGAGCTTGTGGTGCAGGGCGAAGGCAAGTTGTTTGCCAGTGGTCAGCATGCACGGGTAGAAAGCGCAGAAGACGGCCTGCTCGGTTTGCCGAACGAGGCTGTCCTGGAATCGGTGCGCGAAATGCGCGAGACCCTCGACAGGGTGGTCAGTGCCCTGGATCGGGTTGCCCAACTGCAAGAGCAGATCCGTGAGCGGGAGTCGGATATCCGTCAGTTTCTGGCCGAGCATCTGCAGGACGATGAGCGCCAGTGGGCGCAAACCTACGTTGAAGCACTCAATGACGTCATGCACCGTGGGCCGGTCAACTACGTCAGCCAGGCCCAGGTGGTCGTCAGCCAAGCCAACCTCACCCGCTACAGCGTGGTCAGTCTGCTGTCTTGACCGGTGCGTGTTCCGGCCATACGCCGTCTTCGCAGTTCAGCCTTGTAGGGTGGATGTCGTTTTTTACATCCACCATGGGGCACCTCTCGGTGGACAACACACAGCGGTTGTCCACCCTACGTGCTGTCCTGAGCCGGCAGGCGCCATAGCCTGGCACCCTCGCTCATGAATGCTCTTTACTGATTCTGAGGCGCCGGCTGCTGCTGGGTGATGCAGTGGATATTGCCCCCGCCCAGCAGGATTTCCCGCCCCGGAACCATCACCACGCGGCGCTCGGGAAACAGGCGCTGCAGGATGGCTTCGGCTTCTGCGTCCTGCGGGTCGTCAAAGCGCGGGGCGATAATCCCACCGTTGACGATCAGAAAATTCACGTAGGAACCTGCCAGGCGAATCGACGGATCGCGCGGTTGGCTGCCGCTCGCCGCCAGGACGCCGGCACACTCCTCTGCGGAGGCATAAATGGGGCCGGGAGTCGGGATCTTGTGAACCGTCAGCGCACGTCCACGGGCATCATGGCTGCCTTCCAGCACGTCCAATGCGGCGCGGCAGCGCAGATAATTTGGGTCCTGCGGATCATCGCTCCAGGCCAGCACCACTTCGCCGGGACGCACAAAACAGCAGAAATTGTCGATGTGCCCATCGGTTTCGTCGTTGTACAAGCCTTCCGGCAACCAGATGACCTTATCGACCGCCAAATGCTCGCCGAGCAGCGTCTCGATCTCTGCGCGATTCAGATGGGGGTTGCGGTTCGGGTTGAGCAAGCATTCTTCGGTGGTGAGCAGCGTGCCCTGGCCATCGACATGAATGGCGCCGCCTTCCAGTACGAAGCCGGCGGTACGGTAACGGAGCTGGCGCTCGATCTGCAGAATCTTGTCGGCGACCTGCTGGTCGCGGTCCCAGGGTGCGTACAGGCCGCCATTAAAGCCGCCCCAGGCGTTGAAGTCCCAATGCACGCCGCGCACGTCACCTTGGGTGTTACACACGAAGGTCGGCCCGGTATCGCGCACCCAGGCGTCATCGCTGCTGAGCTCTACAACGCGGATGTTGGCATGTTCCAGCTGCATGCAGGCATTTGCGTACTGACCGGCGGAGGCGCCCACACTGACGGGTTCGAATTCGGCGATGGCGCGCGCCACGACGGCAAACGCGGCCTGCGCCGGCTGGCCGCCCAAGCGCCAGTTGTCCGGTCGTTCGGGCCACAGCATCCAGGTCTGGCGGTGCGCTTCCCATTCGGCAGGCATGCGAAAGCCATCGGTGCGTGGGCTGGTGGTCAAAGTGATCATGGGCAAATCCTTCCAAGGGTGGCTCAACCCACCAAGGCGGTTTTCAGCGGGCCAACGCCCAACGGTGGAGCGACGGGGACGACGTTTCAAGGTCGAGGGTGCTACAGGTTCGGCCAACGCTCATGAGTACGCCTGTCAACGCAATAATGCGGTTTGGGCGGACCTCGCGGAGTGGGTGAATGATGCAGTGCGGCCCATCGAGCTTGGCGGATATATAGCCGATATAAATCGATAAATGAAGCCGACTTGATAACGCTTCAGTCGGCCACCGCATTTTTTACCGATATAAATCTATTTAGAGCGGTTCTGCGCGTTTTATCAAGCACGGCGGGAGGTACAGGCTGAGGTAAGCGACAAACACCCGGGCGCCTTCTTCACGCCAGCGGGGAATGACTTCGCCGTGTTGCTGTACCGAGCGGGCATAGACCCGATCGGCCAGCTCCATGGCCAGCGCGAAGATGTCCAGGTCCTCGGGCAGCGGTGGCAATGCAAAGTGCCGGTCGAACAGCGTATGCATCAGCCGTCCCAGCTCCAAGTCGTGCTGCAGGTCGGCCTGGGTGACCTCGGCCTGCCCATGCTGGGCAAGAATCAATTGGCGGGCGGCGGGGTCGTCGGCATAGATGCACAGCATGCGATGCTCGATCAGGCGCGCTAAATCCTGCCACGTCTGCAGTGATTCATGCTCAACCGGCAGTATGAGCGTGGCACGGAAGGCAGCATGAACCTCACCCGCGAGGGATTGGAGCAGCGCCGGCACGCTGGGGAAAAAGTGATAAACCGAAGAGGGCGGAATCTGGGCGCGCTCGGCGACCCCATAGATCGTTAATCCGCTCACGCCACAATCGACCAGTTGGGCTCGGGCGGCGTTATGAATGGCAGTGATGCGCGCCTGGCTGCTGGCGCGAGGTTTGCGAGCGTTGACGGTTGGAGGCATGCCTGAGTTCCAGGTTCGGGTGAAAGTCGGCCGAATGGCTGGCGCAAGCGCGCTGGCGGCGTGTAAGGCGTGCGTATTTTCGCTGCAAGATGTCGCGAGCGCCTTGATGCGGTTCGCAGGCTGCCGAGCCTATCTCGCATGGTTTAGATCGTTCACAGGCTGGAGCGGTGGGAACCATCAGAAAGTGGCGACCTCGCCACGAAGGCAGGCTGCACCGTACTACACCCCAGCCGATATGAAATCGGCCCCACAGGAAAACCGGGCCGCATGGATGGTTCCCGCGCTGGAGCGTGGATCGACCTCGCCACGAAGGCAGGCTGCACCGTACTACACCCCAGCCGATATGAAATCGGCCCCACAGGAAAACCGGGCCGCATGGATGGTTCCCGCGCTGGAGCGTGGATCGACCTCGCCACGAAGGCAGGCTGCACCGTACTACACCCCAGCCGATATGAAATCGGCCCCACAGGAAAACCAGGCCGCATGGATCGTTTAGATGGGGCGCCCGTTGCTGGATGTTGGGATGGACATGCGCCGTTGCCCGGGCAGCCCGCCGTGTGGGGATACTCCGCCGGCGGGGTGCTCGCTCAGCCTCCAGCCTCCAGCCAACCCGCCTACCCGCTCGCTTCGGCCTGAGTTCCGTGCCTCCCACAGGATCCCTTGTGGCGTCAGAACGTTGGCGCTTAAGTCGTACGGCGTTTCGGTCGCCTGTGTTTATCAATCCATCTGCCAACGGAATGCGGAAACACTGTTTCCGCACGTGAGGCGCACCGAGGTAGTGGGTGCTCCGCGGCGGAAGCAGAGTTTCAACCGCGAAGAGCGCTAAGGCCAATTGTGTGCGGCATGGCGTTTTGGCATCGGAATTGCCTCCCATCTATCAAGGGGTACCAGACATGACGACTTTTGACAGTAACTACGCTTACAACATGGCCACCCAGCTGGCGGGATTCGATACCCAGACCAGCTACAGCCGCCTGGATCGCAACAAGAAGAACTTCCAGGCCCAGCAGACCGCCCTCAATACATTGAGCACGGCGCTAAGCACGTTTCAAACCAAGCTCAGCAGCCTGAAAGGCGCCGGCAGCGCCAGCTCGATGGTGGAAAACAAGGCTACCCTGAGCAGCCCGGATTACGCCACGGCGACCGTGGGCGGCAAGGCAGTAGCCGGTAGCTATCAGTTTTTCGTCAAGCAACTGGCCAGCAAGGATCAGGTGGCTCTGCAGGGCCTGAACGACGGTAACCTCGCTACCACGGGCAAGCTGACCGTTGGCCAGCCAGGTAATGCGCAAGCGACTGCGTTCGAAGTGAACCCGGCGGACTACGCGACGCTTGGCGAGTTGGCGGCTGCCATCAATGCCAAGGCGAAAGACAATAACGTGGCGGTCAATGCCACGCTGGTGCGCAGCGGAACAACGACGAGCCTGGTGTTGACCAGCGAAAACACGGGCGAGAATCAGAAAATCTCTCTGACGCTCGAAGGGCAGGATGAGGCCGCAACACGGGCCACTCTGGGCAGCAAGCAATTGTCGACCGCCCAAGACGCCATCGCCTACCTGGGGGCCAGCGAGGCCGACGGCATTGAGCTGCGCAATTCCAGCAACACGTTTTCGAACGTCATCGACGACGTCAGCCTGACCTTCACCAAGGCGCACACGGGTGACACGCCTCTGACAATCGACATCGCCCAGGACCCAAGCGCCACCAAGGCCAAGGTTCAGGAGTTCGTCGACGCCTACAACAGCCTGATGTCGACGATCAAAAGCCTGACCGCCAGCGGTTCGGAAGAGTCGGAGCGCGGTCCACTGGCCGCCGACGGCATGACCCGCGGCCTGAAGAGCATGGTGGATAACCTGATTCGCAAGGACTTCGGCGGCGAGTCGCTGGTGTCGCTGGGCATCACCGGCAAGCGCGACGGCTCACTGGAACTGAACGGCGAACGCTTCGACAAGATGATGGCCAGCAAGCCAGAAACGCTGGACGCCATTTTCAAGGGCGACGGAGCCAGCAAAGGCTTGCTCGACGCCCTGCTGGATACCAAGAGCGGGCTGGCGGTTTACACCAGCAGCGTCAACGGCATCCTGAAAACCCGCAAGGACAGCATCAGTGACTCGATGAAGCGCGTGGAGATCGAGTACGAGCGTGTCGATACCCAGTACGAAAACCTCTATCAACGTTATCTCAAGCAGTACACCAGCATGATGCAGATCATGTCGACACTGGAGCAGACCTCCAGCCTGTACTTCAGCGCAGAGACCAAATCCTCATGATTCAGAGGCTCGGGGCACAATGACCTACCACTACGAAGACAGCTACAACAGTTACCGCATGGTCGATCTCGAGTCGAAGGCCGCCGCGGCTTCGCCTTACGAACTGGTGCTGGTGCTGTTCGACGGTCTGCTCGACGAGCTGGCACGCACCCGTGGACATATCGAAGGCCAGCGCTACCAAGAGAAAGGCCGCTCGATCGAGAAGAGCATCAATATCCTCAACGGGCTGTCCAGCTCGCTGGACTACGAAAACGGCGGCGAGTTGGTTGCCGGCTTGGCGCGGCTGTATGACTACTGCATCTACCGCCTGGCGGATGTCAGCGTGACCTTGTCGCTGGAAGGCCTGGACGAGGTGGTTAACCTGCTCGGCACGCTGCGTGAAGGCTGGGAGGGCGTGCGTGCAGCCCGCCAATGAGCTGCAGCGTCTGCACAATCTCAAGGTGCAGCTCGAACGCGTGCTGCACCTTGACGACTGGGACGCGATCCGCGAGATCGATCGCACCCTGCGCGACATTCTGCTGAGCCTGCGCAAGCAGGGCGACGCGCCCAGCGAAGAACTGCTGGCGGCGTGCCGGGATGTTCAGCACTTACACGGCCTGGCACGTCAGCGCTGCCAGGAAGAATGCCAGCGCCTGCGGGTGCTGTTGGACAGCCACGAACAACCCGCAGACGGCCGAAGTGCTTATGCCTGGGTGGAGAGTCTGCGGTGAATACAGTTGTGACCCTTAATCTGGCCGGGCCTGCTCAGCAGGCGGGCACTGCCATCGTGCCGGCTGCCAAGCCTGCCCCTGCCGCCGCTGCGGGAACCGCATCGCGGGATGCAGCCAACGCCCACGGATTTGCGACGGAGCTGCAGGCCAGCGCCGAGCTTCTGCCTGACGTGGTGGACGTGCTGGCTGAACAGATGCTGGCCGAGCAGGTGCTGGTCGAGCCGGGCGCAGTGGAGTCAACCCAGGTGGGCTCTGAAGGTGAAGCCGGCCTCGAGCAGATCGAAGCCGTGCTGGGCAGCCTCCTGGCCCAGCAACAGCAACAGGTTCAAGCCCAGCCCGCGACCCCTCAGGGTGAAGTGTCGGCGGGCGGCGCGGCGCAATCCTTGCCGGGGCTGCCGAGTGATCGCCTGACGCAGGCTCACGCCGTCGAGGGCAAGGCTCCGGTGTTACCTGTCCAGGGCGACGTGCGCGGTGAAACGGGCGCTGCACGCGCCGAGGTTGCCCCGCTCACTGTCGGCAGTGCAATCGGCACGCTTGCAGCCGGTCTGGCGACCGAAGGCGAGACGTCGGCTGCGCCCTCGGGGCAGGCCAATCAGCTGCCGACAGCGATAACGGCGCTGCCGGAGCGAACCCTCAAATTACAAGGCTCGGACGCCCAGCGTGGCGAGCAGATGCTGCATGCCCTGCGTGACAGCGTCGATATGCAGATACAACAAAAGGCGCAGCGCGCCACCATTCGCCTGGATCCACCGGAACTGGGCAAGCTGGAAATCGTGGTCAGCCAAGAGGCGGGCCGCATCAACATTCAAATCCATGCCGGACAGGCCGATACCCTGAGACTGCTGCAACAAACCAGTGATCGTTTGCGCCAGGAGCTGCTCACGCAGCATTTTGTCCAGGTCAACGTTCAGGTGGGTGCCGATAGTCAGTCGGGGCAGCAGTCACGTCAGGAGCAACTGCGCTACACGGAAAACGTGGTACGGGACAATGTCCTGCAGCCAAGCGGGGACGACACCCGCCACCGTGATACCTCTGATGTGCTGGTTACGGTCTGACGTTTCGGACTCAAGAAATTCGTAAGAGAGAAAGTATGAGGTCATCCCGCGTTATCGTCGTGCTGCTGGTACTCAACCTCCTCGTGATGGGGGCGGTGGCAGCGTATTTTATGACCCAACGCCCGTTCACGGGCGATGCGCAGGCTGCCGGCGGTGATTCCGCTGAACAGCGTGAACTGAGCGAGCTGTCGGCCTATCAGTTTCTGCCCATCGAGAAGATCATCGTCGGCGTGCGCGGCGCCAAACGTGAGCATTATGTGGTGATTGACCTGGCGCTGCAGATCAGCGCCAAGGTCGACAGCAAGCTACTGCCACCGATCGTGCCGGTGGTACGCAACTCTGTGGTCGCCCAATTGTCGGGCATGCGCTATGAAACGCTGCGCAGGATGACCATCGTCGAGGTGCAGGAACTGATCGAGCAGACCCTGTTCGACGATTTTGCCGCACGTAGGCTCAAGGCGCCGTTCGAGCACGTGCTGGTCAGCAAGATGCTTGCTCAATAACCATGAACAGCCCCTGCGCCGTCGAGACAGCCTACCCCGGGCATAGCGCCCCGCCGCTGTTCGCTCCGCAGGACGAACAGCGCTGGCTGTTGCGTTACCTGCCGCTGGTCAAACGCATTGTCAGCCAGTTGGCGCTGCAGGCCAGCTCCACGCTGGACCGTGAAGACATGGAGCAGATAGGCCTGCTCGGCCTGCTCGACAGCCTGCGCCGATATGGCGAGCCGGATGAGGCGTTCGGCCGTTTTGCCAGCCTGCGCATTCGCGGCGCGATTCTCGATGAATTACGCCGTCAGGACTGGCGGCCGCGGCAAGTGCGCCAGCAGAGCCACAAGATGCGCGATGGCGTGCGCGCCCTGGCGCGCCAGCTGGGACGTGAGCCGAGCGATGAGGAAGTTCGCACCCACCTCGGTGTGGACGAAGACGCCTACCACGCGTATTTGCTGGACCAGTCCGGCGAAGCGATCGAAAGCCTCGATGCGTTGCTGCAGGACGGCCATGAGCCAAGCGCCAATGTCACCGAGGGTTTCGAGCAGCGCCTGTACCAGGAGCGTTTGCTGGCCCAGGTGCTGGGCCAGTTGTCCGAGCGCGAACAGTTGGTCTTGACCCTTTACTACCAGCACGACCTCAGTCTCAAGGAGATCGCGCTGGTGCTGGACCTCAGCGATGCACGGATTTGCCAGCTGATCAAGCAGGCCGTCAAACGGGCCTGTGTCTTTTTAACCGAGCCTAATTAGTCGAGCCGTTATGCAGAAAATTTTCGGATCTCTCCTCATTGTCGCCTGCGTACTGGGCGGTTATGCCTTGGCCAACGGCAACCTGGTCATGCTCTGGCAACCGGCGGAATTGCTTATCATCGTCGGCGCCGCCCTGGGCAGCCTGATCGTAGGCAACCCCAAGGAAGTGCTGATCGAAATGCTCAAGCAGATCAAGGGCGTAGTGGTCTACAAGCGGCGCGGGGAAGAATTCCAGCGCCAACTGCTGATGCTGCTCTATGAACTGTTGGAAATGGTCGATGTCGGTGGCCTCAAGGTGCTCGACGAGCACATCGAGGAGCCGGAAAAGAGCGTCCTGTTCGCTAAATACCCGCTGATCCTCGCCGAACCCAACCTGATGGCGTTCATTGCCGACAACTTCCGTCTGATGGCGATGGGCAAGATCAGTGCTCACGAACTCGAAGGTTTCCTCGACCAGGAACTGGAAGCCATGGAGGACGCCCTGCTGTTGCCGTCGCGCTCGCTGAACCAGGTCGGTGAGGCGATGCCCGGCTTCGGGATTCTCGCCGCGATCATGGGCATCATCATCACTATGGGCAATATTGGTGGCTCGGTTGCGGAAATCGGCATGAGCGTCGCCGCCGCCCTGGTCGGTACCTTCCTGGGTATTTTCTTCTGCTACTGCGTGATGCAGCCGCTGGCCACTGCCATGTCGCAGCGCATCCGCACCGAACTGTCGGCCCTGGAGTGCGTGCGTACCACACTGGTCGCCCATGTGGCTGGCAAGCCCACACTGCTTTCGGTGGACGCGGGTCGCAAACTGATCGAGCAGGACGTCAAGCCGGCGTTCAGCCTGCTGGAATCCTGGGTTAACCGCTACGAGGAAGAGCGGGACGCAGCATGAGCAGCCTGAGAAAGAAGGGCGACAAGGATCGCGAAATCGTCATCAAACGACGCCGCAAAAAAGGCCACGGAGAAGCGCATGGTGGCGCCTGGAAGGTCGCCTTTGCCGACTTCACCCTGGCGATGATGGCGCTGTTCATGGTGTTGTGGATCATCAACCCGAGTAAGACGTCGTCGCCCCTCAGTGCCGACGACCCGGTCAGCAACCCGCTGATGGAAGGCATGGTCGGCGCCAACATGTTCGACAACATCAGCGAGTTGCCGATCGACCTGGACGGCAGCGTGCGTGAGATCCAGCCCGAGCCGCAAGAGGTCAAGCAGTACAACTCTCGCGAGGATCTGGAGCAGTTGGCGGAGCTGATCGAGGCGTTGTCCGGTGAGGTGGATGCGCTGTCCAACCTGGAGGTCATCGTGGTCCCCCAGGGGCTGCGCATTCTCATCAAGGACGACCAGCAGCGCTTCATGTTCGAGCGTGGCAGCGCACGGCTCAACCCGCACTTCCAGCGTTTGCTGACCAGCCTGGCGGACATGTTGGCCAAGGTCGAAAACCGCCTGATCATCAGCGGCCACACCGACGCCACGCAGTACCGCAAGAGCGCTACCTACAACAACTGGAACCTGTCCGGCGACCGTGCGTTGCTGGCGCGTAACGTGATGGTCAATGCCGGCCTGCAGTCAACGCAGGTGCTGCAAGTCTCGGCGCTGGCCGACGTCATGCCGCTACACGCAGACAACCCGCGCGACGGCGCCAACCGGCGCATCGAACTGTTGTTGCTGACGGAAAAATCCGAAGGGCTGTACCGCGACCTGTTTGGGGAAAGTTACCCGCAGTTGCACTACACCCAGGAAGGCACGCGGTTGAAAGTGCCGGAAAAGGCTATACACCCGACCTCTGTAAATATGCTCGAAGAGGCTGACACGCACTGGGTGGAGTAGTCGAATAGATGATGGTTCCCACGCGGAGAGCGTGGGAACGATCCATACGGCCCGGTTTTTCTGTGGGGCCGATTTCATATCGGCTGGTGTGTAGCGCGGTGCCGCCCGCCTTCGCGGCGAAGTCGCCACTCCCACACGCTGATGGTTCCCGCGCTGAGCGTGGGAACGATCCATGCGGCCTGGATTTTCTGTGGGGCCGATTTCATATCGGCTGGCGTGTAACGCGGTGCAGCCTGCTGGCTGGATGCTTGAGGCTGAGCAAGCACCCCGCCGGCGGAGTATCCCCCCTGCGGCGGGCTGCCCGGACATCGGCGCATGTCCATCCCGGCATTCTGCAACGGGCGAGGCCGCCCTACGCATTCGAGGCACGTACGACGCCGCGTCAGGCACGTATTTCTGAGGCGCAGAGCCCCTCGAATGGCATTCCCACGCAGAGCATGGGAACGATCTAAACGCCCTGATTTTTCTGTGGGGCCGATTTCATATCGGCTGGCTTATAGCGCGGTGCAGCCTGCCTTCGTGGCTTTCACACGCTGATGGCTTTCACTCTCTATAACGATCACAGCCCTGGCGCCGCTGGGCTCTCACAGGCCAGGCACATTGGCCGCACAGGTGGCGAGCAGAGGGGTGAAGCCGAGCAGGGCTACCAGGCGCCACCAGCTCGGCAGCTTGCGGTGGCTGTTGCTCGTGCCGCTCGCGAGTGAGTCTTGAACCGTGGCGGGCGTCTGCGCAGGCGAAGTCGGTAATGCCTGTTCAACCTCGATATAGTCCGGGTTGAACAAATACCCCCGGCGCGGCAGGGTCTGGATGATCTGCCGGCCTTTTTCATCGCCGAGAATCTGCCGTAGCACATAGATCTGCTGATTCAAGCTGCCTTGGCTGACTACGCGGTCGGCCCAGGCGTAGCTGAGCAGATCCTCGCGAGTAACCACCTCGCCCGGCGTCTGCAGTAAGCGCTCCAACACCCGGCTGCCGGCGAAGCCCAGCTCGACACGTTCGGTGTCGCCTTGCTCGGGCTGCAGGCGCAACTGGTATTGCTGCGGCTGGAACAGGGCGCGGCAGGCGCTCCGGCCTGTGCGCAGCGTGAAGGAATCGGCAGACCAGGGGCTGTCGACTACGGCGTGCTGGAGGGCTTGACTGTTCATGGGCAAAGGTCACTAAAGGTGTAAGGGAACGTGCGTCAAAAAACTGATGCCAATGTGAGAGCACAGAGGTAATAGCAAGGATCGTTCCCATTTCCTGCCGAGACCCGGAAGAGGCGGTTCCGCTGCGATGCAAAGGCGACCGTAGATGGCGTTGAGCGCAGCGATACCCATCGTGCGGCGGTTGGGTTTGCCCGATGGGTATCGGCGCGAAGGCAGGGTGTGCAGACGAAAGGGCTGCGTAGCGCCTCGACCCATCCTACGGCTCCATGGCCGCCTGCGGGTTTACATTGCTCCAGACGCAAAAAAACCCGGCGAGCCGGGTTTTTTTGCGGTTTCCAGCCAGGCGAACCCGGCTGGAGACGTGGCAGGGCTTAGCCCAGCAGGGACAGAGCCAGGCCTGGCATCTGGCTGGTCTGCTTGAGCATGGCGATGCCGGACTGCATGAGCATGTTGTTCTTGGCCATCGCAGCGCTTTCGGCGGCGAAGTCTGTGTCCATGATGCGGCCCTTGGCGGTGTTGGTGTTGTCCGACATGTTGGCCAGGTTGTTGATGGTGTGGTTCAGGCGGTTGATGTTGGCACCCATGGCACCACGGGCAGCGCCAGCGGCATCCAGCAGGGTGTCCAGCTCGTCGATGGCGGTAGTGGCTGCGCCTTGGTCGGCCAGCGACCCGGCGGACACAGCCAGCGCGCCAACTTCACCGGATACGTCAACTTCCATGGTTTCGGCGGAGGAAGCACCGATTTGCAGAGTGATTGCACCCGCCAGCTTGTCGGCCAGCAGGTTGTTGCCGGCACCGTAGCTGGTGTTGTCGAGGATGTTCTGCAGCTCGGCGTTCAGGGTGGTGTATTCGGCATCCAGTGCAGTGTATTCGGAGGAGCCGTTGGTGCCGTTGGCGGCCTGGATGGCCAGGTCCTTCATGCGCAGCAGCACGTTGGTGAATTCGTTCAGCGCGCCTTCGGCGGTCTGCAGCAGGGAGATACCGTCCTGGGCGTTACGCATGGCAACGGCCTGGCCGCGGCCCTGGGCGTTCAGGCGGGTGGCGATTTGCAGGCCAGCGGCATCGTCGGCGGCGGAGTTGACGCGCAGACCGGTACCCAGACGCTGCTGGTTGGTGCCCAGCGCGTTGTTGGTCTTGCTCATGTTGGTCTGGGTCAGCGATGCAGCGTAGTTAGTGTGAATCGAGATGGCCATGTGGGCCTCCATCAAAAAATTGGGTTGGAAAGCTGGCTTCGATTGCCCGCTATACAGGTAGGGCGACGGACCTGAAGCGGGACTTAAATTTTTTTGGCGAAATTTTTTTGGCGGAGCATGTATAGGGGCGAATTCATCCGCCTGACACCGAACCGCCCTGGGTTTTTTGTGGGGCCGATTTCATATCGGCTGACCTCAGGCCGACGCGAGCGTTGGGCGGCGTCGCTCGCTGCAGGCGGGTTGGCTGGAGGCTTGAGGCTGAGCGAGCACCCCGCCGGCGGAGTATCCCCCTGCGGCGGGCTGCCCGGGTCACTGCGCAGGTTTGAGCACGTCTCGGGTTTTAGCGAATTAATGGCCCCACAGGATTCTTTCCAGTCTCGGATTGACGTGCATTCACGGCTCGAAATTGTGGGGCCGGGTTTATCCCGGCGAAGGCGTTGGGAACAGACGCTGCGGCGCTGCTGGACTCCGCAGCCGGTGTAAAACCGGCCCCACAGGGGTCCGTCCCAACCTTGCAGCGGGCGAGGCCGCCCAACGAATTCGAGGCATGTGGAGCGTGGGAGCCATCTATGCGGCCTCGGTTTTCTGTGGGGCCGATTTCATATCGGCTGGCGTGTCGCGCGGTGCAGCCCGCCTTCTTGGTGAGCTCAAGCAGCTGAGTATCAGGCGCGGCGCCGGGCCTGCTCGTCAATCTGTACCTGCAAGCGGTACAGCCAGGCGAAGCCCTGCTCCCAACGTTGGTGACCGGATTTCACATTGATATGTCCCACGCCGCTGAGAATGCTGGCTTCGGCGCCCCAGTCGGCGGCGAACTGCAACGCTCGTGTGGCAGTGGCTGCCGGATCGTTGTCCGAGCCAATCAACTGGCTGGGGAACGGCAGAGGCTGGCGCGTCAGTGGAGCGAAATTGCGCAGGGGTTCTGGGCAGTCGGGCCGTTCGACGTCCGCCGGCGCGACCAGCAAAGCCCCGCGCACGCGGCCGAGCAACGTTTGCGGTGCCTGCGCGGCCCAGTGCGCCACGGTCACGCAGCCCAGGCTATGGGCAATGAGAATGGTTGGACGACCATCGGCGGCAATCGCGCGGTTGAGCCCAGCCACCCAGTCTTCGCGTCGTGGTGCCAGCCAGTTGGCCTGTTCGACGCGGGCGCTATTGGGCAAGGTCCGTTGCCAGTGGCTTTGCCAATGCTCGACCGACGAGCCCTGCCAGCCGGGAATGATCAGGTAGCGAATGGGGGAATGGGGCATGGGCCACCTCCACTGAGGAATGACGGCAGTGTAGAGCGGGTCTTTGTGGTGGTGAAGGAATAAAAAATTATCTTCTTATGCTGATTTCGCATGACTCCACGTTCCCAGCGTGGGAACGATCTATGCGGCCGGGGTTTTTCTGTGGCCTCCAGGATTCTTTCCAGTCTCGGCTTGACGTGCATTCACGGCTCGAAATTGTGGGGCCGGGTTTATCCCGGCGAAGGCGTTGGGAACAGACGCTGCGGCGCTGCTGGACTCCGCAGCCGGTGTAAAACCGGCCCCACATGGGCCGTCCCAACACCTTGCAGCGGGCTAGGCCGCCCTACCATGCATGCCCACATGACTTACCGTGCCAGGCTGCTGACAACAACTAACGCAGATCCTCCAACTACTTATCCCTGGCACGTATTGGCGTCTGACCAGGTATTGCTCTGTATATGCATATTAAGAATATAAAAATTCTTAAACGGTATTTTTCAGAATATCGTACGGTCTCTATATTCCGCTCCACGCCCTGGCCCACTGCCCAGGGTGTCGACCCTTCGGAGCACACATGAGCGCAACCCTTCTCAGCCTCGACGGCCAGGACGATGCCACCTTGCTGCGTGAAATCCACAGCGCCCTGCGCGAGCTGCGCTTTGGCTCGGTGGAAATCACCGTGCACAACGGCCAGGTCGTGCAGATCGAACGCAAGGAAAAATTCCGTCTGCAGAATCAACCGGGCAAGCCTGCCTAAACATCTCAACGCTGAAGCCCGACTGGACCACCGGAGGGCGTGTATGAATCGAGACCCTCAGATGACCACGCACCGGTACCGCAGCTGTCGCCCGCGAATGCGGAGCTGACACTCCTCTTCAAAAAATAGCCAAGACGCACTAAAAAATTTCAGGAGCTGCACCATGTCCATTCGCCGTTTCGCTGTCGCCGCACTGACCAGCGCCCTGTTCGCCGCCCCGAGTATCGCTGCGGACAAACTGCTCAACGTGTCCTACGACCCGACCCGTGAGCTGTATCAGGAATTCAATGCCGCCTTCGCCCAGCACTGGCAAGCCCAGGGCCATGCCAAGGTCAGCATTCAGCAGTCCCATGGCGGCTCCGGCAAGCAGGCCCGCTCGGTGATCGACGGCCTGCGCGCCGACGTGGTGACCCTGGCCCTGGCGGGCGACATCGACGAGCTGCATCGTCTCGGCAAACTGATCCCGGAAAACTGGCAAGAGCGTCTGCCGGATGCCAGCACACCCTATACCTCGACCATCGTGTTCCTGGTGCGCAAGGGCAACCCGAAAGGCCTGGAGGACTGGGGCGATCTGGTCAAGCCGGGCGTGGAAGTCATTACCCCGAACCCGAAAACCTCCGGTGGTGCGCGCTGGAACTTCCTGGCCGCCTGGGCCTGGGCGAAGCAGCAGTACGGCAGCGACGAAAAAGCTCAGGACTATGTGGCCAAGCTGTACAAGCAGGTGCCCGTGCTGGACACCGGTGCGCGTGGCTCGACCATCACCTTCGTCAACAACAAGATCGGCGACGTGCTGCTGGCCTGGGAAAACGAAGCCTTCCTGGCGCTCAAGGAAGAAGGCGGTGATGCACTGGAAATCGTCGTGCCGTCGCTGTCGATCCTCGCCGAACCGCCGGTGACCGTGGTCGATAAGAACGTCGAGCGCAACGGCACCCGCGAACTGGCCAACGCCTACCTGAACTACCTGTACAGCGAGGAAGGCCAACGCATCGCGGCGAAGAATTTCTACCGCCCGCGTAATGCCAAGGTGGCGGCCGAATTCAGCCAGCAGTTCCCAGCCCTGGAGCTGGTCACCATCGACAAGGACTTCAACGGCTGGAAAGAAACACAGCCCAAGTTCTTCAACGATGGCGGCGTGTTCGATCAGATCTATCAGGCGCACTAAGCGCGCCAGCAGCAAGCGACAGGCTTCACGCGGCAAGAGCGAGCCCATCTGTATCCGCTACTTGCCGCTTGTGGCGTGCAGCTTGTAACTCAATCAGAGCGAACCTTGACCATGTCCACTCGAACGTCCCCCGTCATACCCGGCTTCGGGCTGACCCTGGGCTACACCTTGTTTTACTTAAGCTTTCTGGTGCTCATTCCACTGGGCGCGCTGTTCGTCAAAACCACCGAGCTGAGCTGGGATCAGTTCATCGCCATCATCAGTTCCGCGCGCGTGCTCGCCGCCCTTAAGCTGAGCTTTCTCACCGCGTTAGGCGCCGCGCTGCTCAATGGCGTGATTGGCACGCTGCTGGCGTGGGTGCTGGTGCGTTACCGCTTTCCCGGCCGTAAGCTGATCGAGGCGCTGATCGATTTGCCGTTTGCCCTGCCCACTGCGGTGGCCGGTATTGCGCTCACGGCGCTGTATGCGCCCAATGGAATGATCGGCCAGTTCGCCACCAGCCTCGGCTTCAAGATTGCCTACAGCCCGCTGGGCATCACCCTGGCGCTGACCTTCGTGACCCTGCCGTTCGTGGTGCGCACCCTGCAGCCGGTGCTGGCCGACATTCCCAAGGAAGTCGAGGAGGCCGCCAGTTGCCTGGGCGCCAAACCCTTCCAGGTGTTCCGTCATGTACTGGTGCCGGCGCTGGTACCGGCCTGGTTGACCGGCTTCGCCCTGGCGTTCGCGCGGGGCGTGGGTGAGTACGGCTCGGTGATTTTCATCGCCGGCAACATGCCGATGAAGACCGAGATCCTGCCGTTGCTGATCATGGTCAAGCTCGACCAGTACGACTACGCCGCCGCGACCGCCATTGGCGTGCTGATGTTGGTGGTGGCCTTCATTCTGCTGCTGCTGATCAACCTGCTGCAGCGCTACATTCGCGCCCATTGAGGAGTCCGTCATGAGCAGTCTTTCCGTGGCGACGCCCCTTTCCGTCGTGCATCGCCCGGCCCCGCGCCACTGGAGGCGCATTGCGCTGATTGGCGCGGCCTGGGCGGTGTTTGCGCTGTTTTTGCTGCTGCCGCTGGTGATCGTGCTGGGCGAGGGGCTCAAGCATGGCCTAGGTACTTTCTTTGCCGCTATCTTCGAGCCCGATGCCATTGCGGCGCTGAAGCTGACGTTGATCGCCGTGGGCATTTCGGTGCCGCTCAACCTGGTGTTCGGCGTCGCCGCCGCCTGGTGCGTGAGCAAGTATGAGTTTCGCGGCAAGAGCATCCTGGTCACGCTGATCGACCTGCCGTTCTCGGTCTCGCCGGTGATCGCCGGGTTGATCTACGTGCTGCTGTTCGGCGCTCAGGGCGCGCTCGGCCCCTGGTTGCAGGACCGTGACATCCAGATTGTCTTCGCCGTGCCGGGCATTGTCCTGGCCACCCTGTTCGTCACCGTGCCCTTCGTCGCCCGCGAGTTGATTCCGCTGATGCAGGAACAGGGCACCCAGGAAGAAGAGGCTGCACGCCTGCTCGGTGCCAGCGGCTGGCAGATGTTCTGGCACGTCACGGTGCCGAATATCCGCTGGGGGCTGATTTACGGCGTGGTACTCTGTACCGCGCGTGCGATGGGCGAGTTCGGCGCCGTGTCGGTAGTGTCCGGGCATATCCGCGGGGTGACCAACACCCTGCCGCTGCATGTCGAAATTCTCTACAACGAATACAACCACGTCGCGGCGTTCAGCGTGGCCAGCCTGCTGCTGGCCCTGGCACTGATCATTCTGCTGCTCAAGCAGTGGAGCGAATCGCGAATCAACCGCCAACGCCACAGCGGCGCGGAGGAATAAAACCTGTGAGCATTGAAATCCGCAACGTCCACAAGCAGTTCGGCGCTTTTCGCGCCCTGAACGACATCAACCTGGACATCCACAGTGGCGAGCTGGTCGCCTTGCTCGGCCCGTCCGGCTGCGGCAAGACCACCCTGCTGCGCATCATCGCCGGCCTGGAGACCCCCGACACCGGCTCCATCGTGTTCCACGGCGAAGACGTCTCGACCCGCGATGTGCGCGACCGCAACGTCGGTTTCGTGTTTCAGCACTACGCGCTGTTCCGCCACATGACCATTTTCGACAACGTCGCCTTCGGCCTGCGCATGAAGCCCAAGCGTGAGCGTCCGGATGAAGCGACCATCGCCACGCGGGTCAGGGAATTGCTGGAGATGGTGCAGCTCGACTGGCTCGGCGACCGTTACCCGGAACAGCTGTCTGGCGGCCAGCGCCAGCGCATCGCCCTGGCCCGCGCCCTGGCGGTGCAGCCGAAGATCCTGCTGCTCGACGAACCCTTCGGCGCCCTGGACGCCAAGGTGCGCAAGGAACTGCGCCGCTGGCTGGCGCGCCTGCACGAGGATATCAACCTGACCAGCGTGTTCGTCACCCACGACCAGGAAGAAGCCATGGAAGTGGCCGACCGCATCGTGGTGATGAACAAGGGTGTGATCGAACAGATCGGCTCGCCCGCCGAGGTCTACGAGCATCCGGCCAGCGATTTCGTTTACCACTTCCTGGGCGATGCCAACCGCTTATACGTCGGCACCGAGCACCATGTGCTGTTCCGCCCCCACGAGGTGGACCTGTCCCGTAGCCAGCTGAGCGATTTCCTCGCCGGCGAGGTGCGCGACATTCGTCCGCTCGGCGCGATCACGCGAGTGACGCTGAAGCTTTCCGGACAGGAAGAGCCGATCGAGGCCGAAGTGGCCAAGGACCATGACAGCCTGATCGACCTCAGCCGCGGCCAGACGCTGTACTTCAAGCCCAAGGCGGGTGTGCCGCTGCATCCCTGATGCAGGGCGCACGTAGGGTGGACAACCGTTGCTTGTTGTCCACCAAGCGGTGCCTCATGGTGGATGTAAAAAGCGACATCCACCCTACAAGGCGTCAAGCCCAAAGCCGAGTAGGCCCAGCATCCCTGACGCAGGGCGCACGTAGGGTGGGCAACCGCTGTTTGTTATCCACCAAGCGGTCCCCATGGTGGATGTAAAAAGCGACATCCACCCTACAAGGCGTCAAGCCCAGAAGCCGGGTAGGCCCAGCATCCCTGACGCAGGGCGCACGTAGGGTGGACAACCGCTGTTAGTTGTCCACCGAGCGGTGCCCCAGGGTGGATGTAAAAAAGCGACATCCACCCTAGAAGGCTACGGCATGGTGTCATGTGAGAGCGCCAGGCCAAGCCGGTCACAAATCATCTGTTCGGCTGACTCTTTTCGCAACGGCGGGCGTTAAGCTGGGGATCACGTCATTCCAGTCACTGGCTGACGGCTCACAACAATAAAAAAAGGAGCACTCCATGCCAACGTTCATGGTTTCACTGCGCCGCCTGGCGGCTCTTTGTCTGGGGCTGTTGATGCTGGCCCCGCCTCTGACGCTCGCTGCGTTGACGCCGGTGGAAACCGCTCAGATACACGCTACGCGGGCTACCGGCAGTCTGCTGCTACTGCGTGGTGAGGGTTTCCAGAAAGACCATGAGTTGCGTCTGGATGCGGATATCCAGTTCCTGGAACAGACCATGCGGGTTTTGCAGTCCGATGAGACGCTGTACCGCCTGCACCTGCAATTGGTTGAAGAGTTGCGCCGAGGCGTGGCCTTTGGTCCGGGCGAAGAAAACATGCCCTGGCGCTATCCCGAAGAGCTTGCTCGCGCGCTGCGCGATTTCCTCAGCGCCCTGCGCGCGCACCCCACCGCGTCCCCCACGGAAGTGGCCGCCAAGGTTGAATACCTCACGGTGCAATACCTCAGCCGCGCTTACTTCGGCGGCTTCGAGATTGCTCGCGAACAGCCGAATACCTACCTGGGCCAGGATGAACGCCAACTGGTACCGGCCATTGACCAGGAAATGCAGGCGTTGGCCGAGAATAATCCGAAGCTGACCAAGATCCAGGCGCGTTGGAAGTACTTGCGTGGGGCTCTGCTCGATATGAATAGCCTAAGTAGCGCCGCGGTCACTTCCTCGGGCCGGCCCTTTGCACCCATTGCCGTGGACCGCCACACCCGCGCCCTGAGCGAGGAATGGATGGCGCTGGAATAACGCCTCGCGTCTGGACGATGGCGTTGAGCATACCCATCACATTTCCCTGCGGGTATCGGCGTAACACACCGTAGTAAATCCAAGCGTCTGCCGATGCCTGGACTCACCCTAGCCACTTGTAGCTTGTAGCTTGTAGCTTGTAGCTTGTAGCTGCTCTTAAAGCCCCTTTTCGAATACCTTGGAGTTGCGCTGGAAGTTGTACAGCGAGGCGCGGGCCGCCGGCAGGCGTTCGACGCCGCTGGGCTTGAACCCGCGCTCCTGAAACCAGTGGGCGGTGCGGGTGGTGAGCACGAACAGGGTCTTCAACCCCAGCGCGCGGGCGCGGTTTTCGATGCGTTCCATCAGCACGTCACCGCGCTGGCCGTGGCGGTAATCGGGGTGCACGGCCAAGCACGCCAGCTCCCCCCAGTCCGAGTCCGGCACCGGATAGAGCGCCGCGCAGGCAATGATCAAGCCTTCACGCTCGACGATGCTGAATTGTTCGATCTCGCGCTCCAGCATCTCCCGTGAGCGGCGCACCAGGATGCCCTGTTCTTCCAGTGGGCGGATCAGCTCCAGCAAGCCGCCGACATCGGCAATGGTCGCTTCGCGCACCGCCTCGAACTGTTCTTGGGCCACCAGGGTGCCGCCCCCTTCACGGGTGAACAGTTCATTGAGCAGCGCACCGTCTTCGGCGTAACTGACGATATGGCTGCGTTTGATACCACCGCGACAGGCCTGAGCGGCCGCATCCAGCAGCTCGGCCTGGTAGCTGTTGCCCAGACGCTTGAGGTGGGCCGGAATCTGCTGCGGGCGCAGTTCACGCACCAGCGTGCCTTGCTCATCGAGCAAGCCGCGTTCGGCCCCGAACAGCAGCAGCTTGTCGGCTTCCAGCTCAATGGCCGCGCGGGTGGCGACGTCCTCGCAGGCCAGATTGAAAATTTCCCCGGTTGGGGAATAGCCCAGCGATGACAACAGCACGATGCTGCGTTCGTCGAGCTGGCGATTGATACCCTTGCGGTCGATGCGCCGCACTTCGCCCGTGTGTTGGTAGTCGACGCCCTCAACCACGCCGATGGGCCGCGCGGTGACGAAGTTGCCGCCGGTGACACGCAAGCGGGCGCCCTGCATCGGCGAGGCGGCCATGTCCATGGACAGGCGTGCTTCGATGGCGATGCGCAGTTGGCCGACCGCGTCGATCACGCATTCAAGCGTGGCCGCGTCGGTGACGCGCAGGTCCTGGTGAAAGCGCGGAGTCAGCCCGCGCTGAGCGAGGCGCGCTTCGATCTGTGGACGCGAACCGTGGACCAGTACCAGGCGTACGCCGAGGCTATGCAGCAGCACCAGGTCGTGGACGATATTGCCGAAATTCGGGTGGGCGACACCGTCACCGGGCAGCATGACCACGAAGGTGCGGTCGCGGTGGGCGTTGATGTAGGGCGAGGCGTGGCGCAGCCAGTTGACGTATTCGTGCATGGGAAAGCCTTTGCGTAAGCGGTCGAGGAGCAAGCGGAAGACAGTAAGCGGCTTTATCGTCGAAGCTGCGGCTGCACGGTCAGTCTCCTGTCGGCAAGGTGACGCTTGAGCCCAGGGGCATGGGGCGCAAGCAGTAATACTCGATCAGCTCACGCAGTATGCGCACGGCGGGCTCGATGCGTGCCAGTTCCAGGTATTCGTCGGGCTGATGGGCGCAGGCGATGTCGCCCGGGCCGAGCACAATGGTCTGGCAGCCGAGCTGCTGAAGATAAGGCGCTTCAGTGCCGAACGCCACTGCTTCGGCGGTATGCCCGGTCAGGCGTTCGGCCAGGCGTACCAGTTCGCTGTCGGCGGCCTGCTCGAAGGGCGGCACTTCGGGGAACAGCGGGGCGAAGTCGATGCGCACCTGATGCTGTTCGGCCAGGGGTTGCAGTTTGCTGTGAATCGCTGCGCGCAGCTGCTGCGGGTCCATGCCCGGCAGCGGGCGCAGGTCGAATTCCAGGGCGCACTGGCCGCAGATGCGGTTGGGATTGTCGCCGCCGTGAATACAGCCAAGATTGAGCGTGGGCACAGCCACGTTGAACAGCGGGTTGTGAAATTCCCGTTGCCATTGCGCACGCAGCGCAAGCAGTTCGCCCATGGCGTCGTGCATGGCTTCCAGAGCGCTGTGGCCATAGCGGGGATCGGACGAGTGGCCGCTCTGGCCGAGGATATTCAGGCGTTCCATCATCACGCCCTTGTGCAGGCGGATCGGCTTGAGCCCGGTGGGTTCGCCGATCACCGCGGCGCGTCCCAGCGGTCGGCCGGCGTCGGCCAGGGCGCGGGCGCCGGACATCGAACTTTCTTCGTCGCAGGTGGCGAGAATGAGCAGCGGCTGGCGAAAGGGTTGGTCGAGCAGGCCCTTGACCGCCTCGATCACCAAGGGGAAGAAACCCTTCATGTCGCACACGCCCAGGCCGACCCAGCGGCCGTCCCGTTCAGTCAGGCGCAAGGGATCACTGCGCCACAACGCCGCGTCGTAGGGTACGGTGTCGCTGTGCCCGGCCAGCACCAGGCCGCCTGGCCCTGTGCCGTAGCTGGCCAGCAGGTTGAATTTGCCGGGGGTGACCTGTTGCAGTTCACAGACGAAACCCAAATCGCCGAGCCAGCCGGCCAGCAGCTCAATCACGGCGAGGTTGGATTGATCCAGGGCCGGCTGCGTGCAGCTCACCGAGGGCGCGGCGATCAACGTGGCAAACTGGTCTTTCAGCGAAGGCAAGGACATAGGGGCGACTCTCTCGCAGAGGCCCTCATCATAGCAACAGGCTTCAGGCGTAGGTTGGATTGGCGAAGCGTAATCCGGCAACCCGAAGGACATGCATCCTCCGGATTACGCCTTCGGCTAATCCAGGCTACGAACTTGCGGCTCGTAGCTTGAAGCTTGCAACTGCTCTTATAGGAAAATCAGCGACATGATTTCGAAATAGATGATCGCCAGCAGCGCACCGACCGGCAGGGTCACCACCCAGGAGGTGAAGATCTTGCCGACCACGCGCAGGTTGAGTGCGCCGATACCGCGTGCCAGGCCGATGCCCAGTACCGCACCCACCAGGGTGTGGGTGGTGGAGATCGGCAGGCCGATGCCAGAGGCGGCGACCACGGTCGCGGCGGTAGCCAGTTCAGCGGCGAAGCCCCGGCTGGGGGTCAGCTCGGTGATGCCCTTGCCGATGGTAGCGATGACTTTCCAACCGTAGGTGGCCAGGCCGACCACGATGCCGAAGGCCCCCATCAATAGAACCCAGGCCGGTACAGGCGATTTGCCGCCAATGGCCATGTCACCGCCCGCTTCGATCACCCCCACGACCGCTGCCAACGGGCCCACGGCATTGGACACGTCGCTGGCGCCGTGGGCAAAAGCCATGGAACAGGCGGTAAAGATCATCAGGATGGCAAAGACTTTTTCCACACTGGCGTACTGGAAGGTGCGGTTGGCTTCCGGATCGAGTTTGATGCGGGTCAGCAGGGCGATACCCAGCAGGCAGACCAGAGCGCCAATGCCAATGGAGAACAGCACGCTCTGGCCAACGGTAAAGTTCAAACCGACGTGCTTCAAACCTTTGGTAAAGGTCATCAGGGCCAGCATAAAGCCGGTGAGGAACATGTAGACCGGTACCCAACGCTTGGCATTCTTGAAGGGGTTGTCGGTGTCGATGATCAGCCACTGCACGCTCATGAACAGACCCCAGGCAATCACCCCGGACAGGAAAGGCGTGACCACCCAGCTGGAGACGATCGGCACCAGGCCCGCCCAGTTCACCGCGTCGACCGACACGCCCACCGACGCGAAGCCAATGATGGCGCCGATGATCGAGTGGGTGGTGGATACCGGCCAGCCGCGCAGGGAGGCGACCAGCAGCCAGGTGCCGGCGGCCAGCAGGGATGAAAGCATGCCCAGCACGAACAGGTCGGCGGGAATGACGTCGGCGGCGACAATGCCGTTCTTGATGGTTTCAGCAACCTGCCCACCGGCCAGGTAGGCGCCGAGGAACTCGAACACCATGGCGATCAGGATCGCCTGCTTGATGGTCAGTGCCTTGGCACCCACCGAAGTGCCCATGGCGTTGGAAACGTCGTTGGCACCCACACCCCAGGCCATGAAAAAACCGAAGCAGCAGGCCAGCACGAGGAGTACGAAGCCGTAGTCCGCGACAAGAGACATAAAAAATTACCTGTAGAATCCAGAAAGGAAGCTGGCGCCTAGCGCGCCAGCAGTTGTTCCAGTCGGTTGCCGACACGCTCGGCACGGTCGGCGATGTCGCCGACCCAGTCGATGATCCGGTAGAGGAACATCACATCGACGGGGGGAAGGTCCTTTTCCAGTTTGTACAAACCGCGACGAACGTCGATCTGCTGGCGATCGGTCTCGTTCTCGATGGCTTCCAGTTCCTCGACCATGCGTTCCACAATGGTGGCTTCGCGGCCGGAGAACCCGGTTTCCAGCAATTCGTCCAATTGATCCATGGCCTTCAAGGCCTGGGCGCTGGCATCCACGCAGCGACGCACGTAGGCAAGCATCAGCGGCTGAATGGAGGGGGGGATGGTCATTTGGCGGCCCAGCATCAGGCCGGCGATGTCCTTGGCCCGGTTGGCCACTTTGTCCTGCACGCTGAGCAGGTCGAGCAAGTCGGAGCGCGGTACGGGCAGGAACAGGCTCTTGGGCAGGTGCATGCGCACACTCTTCTTGAGCTTGTCGGCCTCGCGCTCCAAACGCACCATTTCCTGCTGCACCTGTTCTACACGTTCCCAGTCTTCGGCCATGACGGCCTCGAAGAAGGGCACCAAATTGGCGGCACATTCGTGAGCCTTGGCGATGTGCTGTTGCATCGGCCCGATGGGGGACCGACCGAACAGGCTGGCAAAGGTATTGATTGGCATTAGGGAGAACCCTAGGTGGTAAAAAGGCGGCAAGTATACGGGGCACGTTGAGCCCTCGGCTAGCGTAGGTCATCAGACAGTAATGCCTGTATGCTAGACGGCCCTTGCCAGGCCCGCGCGGCGGTCTTTCTGACTGTAGTCGTTTTGCCGCCTGTTCCCGCACCTTCCATCGTGACACCGAGCCCGCCACCGCATGAACAAAGAAACCGAAATCAAACTGCGCGTCAGCCGCGAAACCCTGGCCGCACTGCGCGAGCACCCGCTGCTGAAGAAGCGCAACAAGAGCGGCTGGCAGCGCGGCGAGCTCTTCAACCAGTACTTCGACACCCCCGCCCGCGACTTGGCCCGCGCCAAGGTGGCCCTGCGCCTGCGCCGTGACGGTGAGCAGTTGATCCAGACGTTAAAGAGCCGCGGCCAGAGTGTGGCGGGGCTGTCCGAGCGTAACGAATGGGACTGGTACCTCGACACCCCCGCGCTGGACCTGAGCAAGCTGGCCGACGATTGCTGGCCGGCGGCCTTGGCCGACCTGGATAAACAGCAGCTCGCGCCACTCTTTACCACTGACTTCGTCCGCGAAAAGGCTGAAATTGCCTGGGGCCGTGGCAAGGCCAAGGTGGTGATCGAGGCGGCGCTGGACCTCGGCAAGGTGATTGCCGGTGAGGGCGAGGAAGAGATCTGCGAGCTGGAACTGGAACTGCGCCAGGGCGAACCCGCAGCGCTGTTGGAGCTGGCTGCCGAGCTGGCCGCCGACCTGCCCTTGATGCCCTGTGACATCAGCAAGGCCGAGCGTGGCTATCGTCTGTTCGATGCCAGCAGCTACAGCCTGAGCCTGCCGGCGCCGCAGATCGAGGCCGAGCAAACGCTGGACGATGCCTTTGCCGCCCTGGCCTGGTACCTGCTGGGCAGCAGTCAGCGCCTGGCCGAGCAGTACCGCTTCAATGGCCACTGGAAGCTGCTCGAACAGTGGCTTCAACACTTGCTCGACCTGCGTGCGCTGCTTGGCAGCCTCGGCCAGGCCGTGCCGCGCGCCAGCAGCCGTGAGTTGCGCGAAGCACTGGATGCGCTGATCAGCGACTGGCGTCCGCGCCTGAGCGCCGGTCGCGAGGATGCCCAGGTACGTCAGGCTGCGCCTGAGCAGTTCGCCGCCGAGCTGGGCGCAATTCGCTGGGGCCGTTTTTCGCTGCTGGCCTCGCGCTGGCTGCTGAGCCGCGCCTGGACCACCCAGCGCAACGAACGCGGTGCCCGCGCCGGCGCTGCAACGATCGAGCGCTGGCTGAACCGCCTGTTCAACGAGGAAATCACCGCCCTGCCGCTGGAGCGCTACCAGCGCCAGCCGGGTGATCTGGCCGAGCAGTTGCCACGCCTGGAACGCATGCTCGCCTGGCTGCGTCTGACCCGTGGCGCACTGGATATTCCCGAGGCCGATCGCCTGTACGGCGAATTGCACAAGCTGCACGAACTGGCGGTAGCCCCGGCCGACGACGAGGTGCTGGCCGCGCGCGCCGAGCAGGTGCAAGCGGTGTGGATGCTCAAGGGTTGGAAAGCCCTTAAGTAGCCGCGCATAAAAATCCTTTCCTGGCGCGACACGCGCCTCGTAGGATGGCGTTGAGCGAAGCGATACCCATCACAACACACCGATGGGTGTCGGTAGCCGGGCATCGCGGACACGTCCGCTCCTGCATCCGGCTCCGCCGCTCTCTGCCCGGACTGTGCCAAGCCGCAAGGCGTGGGTGCGGACGACTCGTTAAGCTGGGCCGATCCGTTTGCCGCAGTCCGAGGCCCCTTCCATGTCCGCTTTTGCCCCCTCCGCACCAGACCGCTGGCTGGACCTCAACGATGTGCTACGCGAGCTGGTCGCTCAGGGGCGGTTGTCTCAGGAGAGTGCCGAGCAGTGCCTGGCGATCCGACGCGGCGCTGCCAATCCGCAGCAGCACCCGCTGGAGTTTCTAGCCACCCAGCAGTTGGATGATCTGACCCGACCAGGTCGCACGCTGGATCTGGAAAGCCTGACCCTGTGGCTGGCCGAGTGGGCCGACCAGTCCTACTTGCGTATCGACCCGCTGAAAATCGATGTCGCCTCGGTCACGCCGCTGATGTCCTATGCCTTCGCCCAACGGCACAAGATTCTCGCCGTGGCGGTGGACAGCGAAACGGTTACCATCGCCAGCGCCCAGCCGTTTGTGCACGCCTGGGAAGCTAATCTGACCCATGTGTTGAAACGACCGATCCGCCGCGTGGTGGCCAACCCGACGGATATCCAGCGCTTCACCACCGAGTTCTACCGTTTGGCCCGTTCCGTGAGCGGCGCCACGGCGGTGGACCAGAAATTCAGCGGCCTGGGCAACTTCGAGCAGTTGCTCAGCCTCGGCGCCAGCGACCAGGAGCCGGACGCCAACGACGCGCACATCGTCAACATCGTCGACTGGCTGTTCCAGTACG
>CAYPFO010000039.1:0-31566 GCA_964410065.1 uncultured Pseudomonas sp. | reverse complement strand
GCGGTGAGCAGCGGGTGCAGCACCTTGATGGGCGCCTTGAACATCTCGACGAATTCCATCAGGCCCTGGTTGCCCCGGCACAGCGCGCCCGAATAGCTGTAGGCATCGGCATCGTTCTGCGGGAAGTCTTCCAGCTTGCGGATATCCACCTTGCCGACCAGCGAGGAAATGTCCTGGTTGTTTTCGTCGCCCGGTTCGGTCTTGGCAATGGCGATCTGGTTGAGGATCGACGGGTACAGCTTGACCACGCGAAACTGGCTGATGTCGCCGCCGTATTCCTGCAGGCGCTTGGTGGCCCAGGGCGACATGATCGCGGACAGGTAGCGCAGCGGAATGCCGTATTCCTCTTCCAGGATGGCGCCGTCTTCGGTGGCGCTGAACAGGCCTAGCGGCGACTCGAATACGGGTGAGCCCTTGATGGCATAGAAAGGCACTTTCTCCATCAATTGCTTGAGCTTTTCAGCCAGCGAGGATTTGCCGCCGCCGACCGGGCCGAGCAGGTAGAGAATTTGTTTCTTCTCCTCAAGGCCCTGGGCTGCATGACGGAAGAAGGACACGATCTGTTCGATACACTCTTCCATGCCATGGAAATCGCCAAACGTGGGGTAGCGGCGAATGACCTTGTTGGAAAAGATCCGCGACAGGCGCGGGTCAGTCGATGTGTCGATCAGCTCCGGCTCGCCAATGGCCAGCAGCAGGCGTTCCGCTGCGCTGGCATAGGCGGCGCGGTCTTCTTTGCACAAATCGAGATATTCCTGCAGGGAATATTCTTCCTGACGAGTCGTCTCGAATCGTTGCTGAAAGTGGCTAAAAATGCTCATTGCGTCACCTCGCTCGATTTAAGGAGCCGGCGTGGCTCGTTCTTGCGGGTGCTGACAACCCGTCGACACATCGATCAGGTAAATCCCCCAGAACCTAAAGGTCGCTATCGCCGGAAGCCGGTGGTCCGGCTTTCCCCTTTTTTGGATGGTCTGAGCTCAAGGATAGTTCGTTCTCGGCGGGGTCAAGGTGCGTTGCCTTAATGCCGAGCGAAGGGAGGGTGGGCGGTGACGGAACAGCCCAGCGCTGACGCGGTTTGTCGTCTAAAAAAACTACTCGGTGCCGGTGGTCGCCGTGTCCTGTGGAAAGGTGGCCTGCCACAGTTCGAAGCCGCCATCCAGGCTGTACACCGCGCTGAACCCCTGATGGGCCAGGTAAGCGGCGGCGCTTTGGCTGGAAATGCCGTGGTAGCAGGAGACGATCAGCGGCTGGTCGAAATCGGCCTTGGCGATGAAATCCGCCAGGCTTTGATTGTCCAGGTGATGGGCGCCGGTGATATGGCTGCGTGCGTAGCTGTGCGGATCGCGGATATCCACCAGCACGGCGCCTTGGGCGCGCAATGCCTGGGCCTGCTGGGGGGAAATGCGTTCAAAGGTGTCGGACATGACGGGTTCCTGTGTAAAGCGAAGGGCAGGCGCAGTCTGCTGGCCTTGAGCGTCTTACATCGCATTGGTAGTCAGTACTGCGCTCATTTTACGCCGGAGCTGCAGGGGACTGGTTTTTTGCGTTCTTGCCGCGTGGCGGCAGTTTTGGGCAGTCACAGCGATGCAGTTCGCCGCTGTCGACGTTGAGCAGGGTCATGGCATTGCCCCAGACGCAACCGGTGTCCAGGGCATGCAGGCCGGGTTCGTTGCAGTTGCCTTCCAGCGCTGCCCAATGCCCGAAGATGATCTTCTGGCCTCGGGCCTTGCGGTTGGTGTGGCGGAACCAGGGGGCATAGCCGGTCGGTGCGCTGTCCAGGCCCTCCTTGCTTTTCAGGTCGAGGGCGCCCGTGGCGGTGCAAAAACGCATGCGCGTGAAGTAATTGGTGATCAGGCGCAGGCGAGCAATGCCGTGCAGGTCATCGCTCCATTGTCCGGGCTCGTTGCCATACATGCCGTCGAGAAACAGCGGCATGCGGGCGTCATCACGCAATGCTTCTTCGACCTCGCCGGCATGCTGCAGCGCTTCCTGCAAGGTCCATTGCGGCGGAATGCCGGCGTGCACCAATGCAATGTCCCGCTCGGCATCGTAGTGCAGCAGTTTTTGTCGGCGCAGCCAGTCCAGCAGGTCGTTGCGGTCCGGAGCGTCGAGAATCTCGCGTAGGGTGTCGTGTTTTTTCTGGCGTTCGATGTTATTCGCGACGGCCAGCAGGTGCAGGTCATGGTTGCCCAGCACGGTGGTCACCGAGTCGCGAATGGCATACAGGAAGCGCAGGGTTTCCAGCGATTGCGGGCCGCGGTTGACCAGGTCGCCGACCAGCCACAGGTGGTCTTGGGCTGGATCGAAGTGGACCCGTTCCAGCAGGCATTTCAGTGGTTGCAGGCAACCTTGCACGTCACCGACGGCATACAGGGCCATCAGTGCAAGGCTCCGGGAACGGCCAGGCTAAAGGGCGTGATGATCGCCTCGAAGTGCTGGCCATCGTCGGCCAGCATCTGGAAGCTGCCGTGCATGCTGCCGACCTCGGTGTGCATCAGCGTGCCGCTGGTATAGGTATGGCTGTGCCCCGGCGGCAGGTGGGGTTGCTGGCCGACCACACCGTCGCCGCGCACTTCCTGCACCTGGCCGTCGCCGTCGGTGATGATCCAGTGGCGACTGAGCAGCTGAGCGCCTACCGCGCCGCTGTTATGCACGGTGATGGTGTAGGCAAAGGCGAACCGCTGGGCATCCGGCTGGGAGCGCTCGGGCAGGTAGCGGGTGACGACGCTGACGTCGATGAGGTGGCGGCTATCGGACATGCAAGGCTCTCACAGTAAGACGAGGATCGAGTCTAGGGCGTTTCGCCGTGCGTTGTCTGCAAAGCCAGTTGGTCGGCGAGACGCACGAAAGCGGCCAGGTCCAGCTGCTCGGGACGCAAACCGCCATCCACGTTGGCGGCCTCGATGGCCGTGGCGGGCAGCAGATTTTTCAAGGTATTGCGCAGGGTCTTGCGACGCTGATTGAAGGCTTCGCGCACCACGCGTGCCAGCAGACGCGGGTCTTGGGCTGGATGCGGCAGGGTGTCATGGGGCGTCAGGCGAACAATCGCCGAGTCGACCTTGGGCGCCGGGTTGAAGGCGCCGGGACCGACGTTGAACAGATGCTCCACGCGGCAGTAATACTGGACCATGATCGACAAGCGGCCCCAATCACCGCCGCCTGGGGTGGCGGCCAGGCGCTCGACGACTTCCTTTTGCAGCATGAAATGCATGTCGCGGATCAGGTGGGCATGATCGAGCAGGTGGAAAATCAGCGGGGTGGAGATGTTGTAGGGCAGGTTGCCCACGATGCGCAGGCTGTGTGCGTTTTCACTGAGCCGGGTGAAGTCGAACTTGAGCGCATCCCCCTGATTCATGTGGAAGTTCGGCAGGCTGCCGAACTTGCCCTGCAGGATCGGTATCAGGTCGAGGTCGAGCTCAATGACATCCAGCCGTGCGCCGCTGTCCAGCAAGCCCTCGGTCAAGGCACCCTGGCCCGGGCCGATTTCCACCAGGTGTTCGCCAGCACGCGGATAAATGCCCCGCAGGATGCGGTGGATCACCCCCGCATCGTGCAGAAAATTCTGGCCAAAGCGCTTGCGCGCGCGGTGTTGGTATTCGGACATCAGGGCTCCAGGCTTCGGCTGCACGCGGCAGGCGCAACGCTCAAGACAGAAAGGGAAAGAGGCTCAGTTTACCAGTGAACCACTGCCGAGCGCTGCACGTCATCAGCTGCGGGTAGCAGCGTAAGCCCTGACATCCACAGTGGGAGGGTCAGGCAAGTGGAGTAGGGGTGCATTCATTGGCGGGTGTCTGCGTTGTGCCTGGCGCGATAGGTCAGGTGGGCATGCGATTTGTCTGGCGGTCTCGCCCATCGCGGGCTGAGGCTGATAGGTATCGGCGCGATGCCACGGGTGGACTAGAAAGCTCCTCGCTCACGCCCTCAACCATCTACGCAAGCTTTGCGGCAGCTAACGCAGACATGGCCGCTGTCGCAGCAGCCAGGGTCGGGGCGTCAAGCGATGGGATTACCAGCCTATCGCCCACTCATGGCCATCTGGTAGGCCGTTTCCAGGGCCACTTGCAGGCTGCCGGTATCGATCAGCCCGGTGCCCGCGAGGTCCAGGGCGGTGCCGTGATCGACCGAGGTGCGGATGATTGGCAGGCCCAGGGTGACGTTGACCGCGGCGCCAAAGCCTTTGTACTTGAGGACTGGCAAGCCCTGGTCGTGATACATGGCCAGCACCGCATCGCACTGCTCCAGATGCTTGGGTGTGAACAGCGTATCGGCCGGCAGCGGGCCGATCAGGTCGAGGCCCTCGTCGCGCAGGCGCGCCAGGCTCGGTTCGATGATGTCGAGTTCTTCGCGACCTAGATGGCCTCCTTCACCGGCATGGGGGTTGAGGCCGCAGACCAGGATGCGAGGCTTGGCGATGCCAAACTTCTCCACCAGGTCCGTGTGCAGGATGCGCGCGACCCGCTCCAGGCGTTCGGGGGTAATCGCGGCGGCGACATCTTTGAGCGGTAGGTGCGTAGTGACCAGAGCCACCCGCAGCCCATGAGTGGCGAGCATCATCACCACTTGTTCGGTGTGGGTCAGTTCAGCGAGAAATTCGGTGTGCCCCGAAAAAGGCACGCCCGCCTGGTTGATCACTCCCTTGTGTACCGGGGCGGTGATCATGCCGGCGAAATCACCGTCCAGGCAGCCTTGGCCGGCGCGACGCAGGGTCTCAAGCACATAGGCGGCGTTACTCGGGTTCAGCTGGCCGGCCTGTGCGGAGACTGCGAGCGGAGTGTCCCAGACATACAGGCTGCCTGCCGAAGCAGGGGTGCTGGGCCATGCGGAGGGTTCGACAGCGATGACGGTAATCGGTACGCCAAGCTGGGCGGCGCGCTGTTCCAACAGCTCGCGGCTGGCTATGGCTACCAGAATATGCGGTTGAGCCTGGCGGGCCAGCAGCAGGCACAAATCCGGACCGATCCCGGCCGGCTCACCGGGGGTCAAGGCAAAGCGACGGGGTGCGGACATGACAGACCTCAATGGCAGGCTATAAGCGAAAAGCGGGACATAAAGACACGCCACAGGCGCGTGTCGCTGGTCAACGTAGGGATTCTGAATGAGCCGTCCTTCCCCGAAGGCCGGATTCAGAAGGCCGCTAGCACCTGGGCTCCCGCCTTCACAGGAGCGACGGTCAGTGGCTTTTTCAGGGCTTCCTTACAGCTTGACCTCTACATACGCCTCGTCGCGAATCTGGCGCAGCCAGGTCTGCAGTTCTTCGTCGTATTTGCGGTTGCGCAGGGCGTTGAGCGCCTGTTGTTCGCGGAACTGGACGCTGCTGTCGGTGGCGCGACGACCGAGTACTTCCAGCACATGCCAGCCGAAGGGGCTTTGGAATGGCTTGGACAGTTGGCCAGCCGGTGTATTGGCCATGACCGTGCGGAACTCGGGCACCAGGGTATTGGGATCGATCCAGTTCAGGTCGCCGCCATTCAAGGCCGAGCCCGGATCTTCGGAGAAACGCTTGGCCAGGGTGGCGAAATCCTCGCCGGCCTGCAGGCGTTGATACAGACGCTCGGTCAGACGACGGCTTTCTTCCAGGCTGCGGATTTCGCTGGGCTTGATCAGGATATGCCGCACGTGCACTTCTTCACGCACCAGGGTGCCGCCGCCGCGCTTGTCGAGCAGTTTGAGAATGATGAAACCGCCCGGTGCGCGCAGGGGCTCGGTGATATCACCGGGGCGCAGGGAAGAAATCATCGAGTCGAAGGGGGCCGGCAGTTGGGCCGCCTTGCGCCATCCCATGTCGCCGCCTTCCAGAGCCGTTTCGCTGGCCGAGCGGGTGATCGCCAACTGGGCAAAATCGGCGCCCTGGCGCAGTTGCCGGTGAACCTCGCGTGCTTGGCGTTCGGCGGCCTGGATGGTTTCGCTGGAGGAGCCGTCGGGCAGCGGGATCAGGATATTGGCCAGGTGGAATTCTTCCGACAGCTGCAGCTTGCCCAGGTCGGATGCGAGGAAGTTCTGCACTTCCTGGTCGGTGACCTGGATGCGTTCGGCGACACGACGCTGGCGCACGCGGCTGATGATCATCTCGCGGCGCACCTGATCGCGGGCTTCTTCATAGGACAGACCGTCCCGGGCCAAGGCGGCCTGGAATTGCGCCAGGCTCATGCCGTTACGTTGGGCAATGCTGGCCATGGCGCCATTGAGCTCTTCATCGCCGATGCGGATGCCCGAGCGTTCGCCGATCTGCAGCTGAATGTTTTCAATGATCAGCCGTTCCAGCACCTGCTGGCCGAGCACATGTTCGGGGGGTAGGGCGGCGCCACGCTTGGCGATGGTTTGCTGGACTTCATCCAGGCGCTGCTGCAGTTGGCTGTGCATGATCACGTCGTTGTCGACGATGGCGACTACGCGATCCAGTGGGCGGACGTCGGCCGTGACCGTGCCGGTGAACAGCAGCGCGCCCAACAGCAAGGGGCGCAGACAATCAGAAAGCTTGGTCTTCACGTGTTCGGTAACCTTGAATGCCTTGGTCGAGGAAGGACTCTAACCTGTTGCCCGTGACTCCGCCGAGCCCTTTGAGAACGATTTGTAGAAAGAAACCGTGATCGGTTTCCTCGTTCCGCCGTGGATCCAGGCTGACTTCGTCGTTTTCTATCCAGTGACGGTGGACCAGGCGCAGCTTCCAGCAGCAACTGTCGTACTCGAAGCCGCCCATGGCTTCCAGGGTGCGATTGCGGCTGTAGTCGTGCTGCCAGCGGGCGATCAGGCTCCATTGCGGCACGATCGGCCAGATGGTCGAGAAGTCGTGCTGGCTGATCTTGTAGTAATCCTTGATGTAATTGGGGCTGGTCGGCGTACCGAAGTCCGGGTTGGTCACATACAAGCCGCTGATGGGATCATAGCGCAGGGTGTCGTTGCGATAGCGATAACCCACATTGACGATCTTGTTGGGATTTTCTGCCGGCTGGTAATGGAACATGGCGCTGCCGGAGCGAGTACGGTGGACGTCCGGATCCCAGTTGAAGGTGGCATTCAGGCGCCAGTCCTGATTGAAACGGTACTGGTATTCCAGCGCGTAGGGCGATACCGAAGCCAGCGCATCGGCGCGGGTTTCGTAGCGGATATCCGGCAGTTGGACTTCGCGATCCCGAAAGTAAAAGATCTGCCCGATAGAAAAGCGCTGACGTTCGAAGCCGTTGGGCTGGATCCAGCGGTTGGTCAGCCCGAACGACAGTTGGTTTGCATCACCGATACGATCCTTGCCGGAGAAGCGGTTGTCGCGCCACAGCGAGGAATAACTGAACGTGCTTTCGCCGCTGTCGAAGATCGGGATGTCGTCCTGGTCTTCATAGGGCGCGTACAGGTAGAACAGGCGCGGCTCAAGGGTCTGGCGGAAGGGCTTGCCGAACAGCTGGGTATCGCGATCGAAATACAGGCCGGCATCCAGGCTGAAGATCGGGATACCTCGATCCGGTGCATCGTTGAATGTATTGCCAGCGCCCAGCGAGGCAAGTCCTCTAGTATCGAGGTCCAGGTCGTACTGGGTGTGGGCGTATTTGATCGTCGGCTTGATGAAGCCCCAGGTCCATTGGAGCGGCAGGCTGACGCTGGGTTCCAGGTGTACACGGCTGCCCTCGGCGCGCTTCAGGCCACGCAGGTTTTCGTCGTACCAACGGCTCTGGTTGCCATCAATATCGGTAAATAAGCCGCTGCGCAGGCTGCGCTCAAACTGCACATATTCGGCGCCATAACTGAAATTCAAGCCGCCCGGCTGCACAGGCAGGCGGCCATTTAGCGTCAATTGCGGCATTCGGTTATAGGGCGTCACGTCGGTGACTGACGTCATTTCATAGGCGTGGGCGGCCAGGCGCGCGGTAAAGCTGTCGCCGCGCCAGCTCAGACTGCCGCGCTGGTTAAGAAAGTCCGAAGTGCCGATGCCGAGGCTCGTAGAGAGGTCCTGGAAGTAATACGGATCGCTGATATCGGTGTAGTCGACCTCGGCCAGCAGGCGTGAGCTCAGGCCGGCACGGTGTTGCCAGCTGTACATCCAGCGGTTGGATTCATATTCGGATTGCAGCTCGCGCTCGGTTTCCTTGTCATCCAGCCAGGCGGCACCGAACTGGCCTTCGCTGCTTTTGCCCAGGTAGCGGAATTCACCTTCCATCAACAAGCCGCGCTCGGTCATGTAGTGCGGATAGAGCGTGGCGTCGTAATTTGGCGCCAAGTTGATGTAGAACGGCGTCTGCAGGCTGAAACCGGTGTCGCTGGAGGTGCTGATGCTGGGGGCCAGGAAACCGGTCTGGCGGCGTTCATCAATGGGGAAATAGATGTAGGGGGTATAGAACACCGGAATGTCCTTGACCCGCAGCGTCACGTTGGTGGCTGTACCAAAGCCAGTGGCCGGGTTGAGCGTGACGGTGTTGCCCCTCAGCTGCCAGGTGTTCTCGCCCGGCTCGCAGCGCGTGTAGGTACCATCCTTGAGCCGCACGACGGCGGTTTCCTCACGCTTGGCATAGCGCGCGCTGCCCCGTGAATGAGTCTGGTGGATAACGTATTCGGCGTTCTCCACCTGAGCGGCACCCGTGTCCAGTTGCAATTCCGCGTGATCGCCCAGCACCAGCATGCCGTTGTTACGCAGGCGGACGTTGCCGTCCAGAATGCCGCGGTTTTCCAGCTGGTTCAGGTGCGCCGTGTCGGACTCCACCTGCATGCCGCCCTGGCGCAATACCACATCGCCGGTCAAGGTCGTGCGCTCATCGCGCTGCTCGTACACCGAGGCATTGGCCGAGGCGTAGGTCGGCGACTGGTCGCGTGGCGTGGTGTCATACATGCCCGGCCGCTGAGGTTCGATATAGCTGCCCATGCAGTACGGGCCAACTTCGGCCAGTTGCGCAGCATTGAGCTGCTCCCGGGGCACCCAGTCGAGATGACGGTATGGATTGACAGATGCAGGTGCGGAGGAAAGCGGCGGCTGGCGCGTTTGTGTCGCTGCCGGCTCAGGGTCGGAGCTGCTATGCTGCGGGCGCGGCGGCAGGTCGGCGGTTTCGGCGTTACCCACAGGGGCGCACGCCCAATCATCGGCGCTAACTGCTCGGCAATCGAACTGCTCTTCCGCGCTGACAAACGAAGCCGCAACGGAGTGCAAGGCGAACAAGCCTCCGGTGACCAGCAGCGGAAGTTTTTTGCGAAATGCGGGGGGAGTATCGGCCATCTTCCGGGTCCGGCTTCCTGCTGCGCTCGAAGGGCCTGCGAAGAGCCGTCGCACGCCTCTCAATGGGCTGATAAAGATTTTGGATGATAAAACATGACCTGCGTAACGGCCAGCGCCGTCGGAGACTCCTGAATGCTTGAACCTGATGTGCGTCTGCAACACCTATCTGCCTGGTTCGACCAGCAATTGTCGCACCTGTTCGCAGCGCATGGATGGGGAACCGTACCACAGGGTACCTTGACCCCCGCCAGCAGCGACGCCAGCTTTCGCCGTTATTTTCGCTGGGAGGCCGAGGGACGCAGCCTGATTCTTATGGATGCGCCGCCACCTCAAGAAGACTGTAGACCCTTCGTCAACGTGGCCGCTCTGCTGGCGACCGCCGGTGTGCATGTGCCGCGGGTTCTTGCCAGCGACCTGGAGCGTGGCTTTTTGCTGCTCGACGACCTGGGCCGGCAAACGTATCTGGATGTGATCGACAACACGAACGCCGATGCGCTGTTCAATGACGCCGTGGGCGCGCTGTTGGCGTTCCAGCAGTTACCCCTCGATGCTGACCTTCCGTCCTACGATGAAGCGCTGCTGCGCCGTGAGCTGCAACTGTTTCCCGACTGGTACTTGAAGCATGCGCGGGGCATCGAATGGCAAGGCGAGCGCCTGGCTGCCTGGCAACGGGTCTGTGCGCTGCTGATCGACAGCGCCCTGGCGCAGCCCCAGGTGCTGGTGCACCGGGACTTCATGCCGCGCAACCTGATGCTCAGCGCGCCCAATCCTGGTGTACTGGATTTTCAGGATGCAGTGCACGGTCCGGTCACCTATGACATTACCTGCCTGTTCAAGGATGCCTTTCTCAGTTGGCCACAAGCGCGCGTCGATGCCTGGCTGAACGGCTACTGGCAGCAGGCACGGGCGCGGGGCATTGAGGTGCCTGATCAGTTCGACGACTTTTTGCGCGCCAGCGACCTGATGGGTGTGCAGCGTCATTTGAAGGTCATCGGGATTTTTGCGCGCATCTGCCATCGCGACGGCAAGCCGCGCTACCTCGCTGATGTGCCGCGCTTCTTCACCTATCTGGACGAGGTAGTGGCCCGCCGACCGGAACTGGCGGAGCTGGGTGAATTGCTCGCCACCTTGCGCGCCGAGGAAGCCTCGGCATGAAAGCCATGATTCTGGCTGCCGGCAAGGGCGAAAGGCTGCGCCCGCTGACCCTGCACACGCCCAAGCCCCTGGTGCGGGTCGGCGGTGTACCCTTGATCGAATACCACGTGCGGGCGCTGGCCGCGGCGGGTTTCACCGAGCTGGTGATCAACCACGCCTGGCTTGGCTCGCAGATCGAGGACTACCTGGGCGACGGTGCACGCTTCGGCGTGCCCATTGTGTATTCGGCAGAAGGTGAGCCCCTGGAGACCGGCGGCGGCATCCAGCGTGCGCTGCCGTTGCTGGGAGACGCACCGTTTGTAGTGGTCAATGGTGATATCTGGACCGATTACGACTTCAGTCGGCTGCGGGGCGAATGGGCGACTTCAGCCCATCTGGTTCTGGTCGATAACCCTGAGCACCATCCTGGCGGGGATTTTGGCTGGAGTGCTGGGCAATTGGCCACCGAAGAGGCGTTCTCACGTCTAACCTATAGCGGGATCGCTGTTTTGCATCCTCGCTTGTTTGCTCAGTGCCCGGGTGGCGCATTCAAGCTGGCGCCGTTGCTGCGCCAGGCGCTGGCCGCTGGACAGGCCAGCGGTGAACATTATTCAGGGCGCTGGATCGATGTCGGCACTCACGAACGACTGGCGCAGGTCGAGCGCCTGCTGACTGGAGAATCTTGACCCATGCTTTGGCCTGTCACTTTGTTGGGCGCCGCCGCCGGGCTGGCGTTAGCCAGTATTCCTGGCGCACTGCTGGGCGGCGTGCTGGGCCATAGCGTTGATCGGCGCCTGCGCCTGAAGTCATGGGCGGGTCTGGCCAAGCGTCTGGGCTGGGCCGAAGAGCTGGCCGACAACGATCTGCAGTTTCTGCTGCTTGGCCGTTTGGCCAAGAGTGAGGGTCGGGTTGATGAGGCGCATATTGCCCAGACACGGGAAGAAATGCGCCGCCTGCACCTGGATGCCGAAGGTCGCAAAAAGGCCATCGCGGCCTTTACGCGCGGTAAAACGGGCGGCGACGGCTTGCGCTTGCCCTTGAATCGCCTGCGCAACCGACCCGAGCTGGTGCGCCGTCTGCTCAGCAGTTGCTGGCGCCTGGCCGCGGCCGAGGGCAAGGTCAGTGACCGCAAGCGTGACCTGATCCTACTCTGGGGGCGCTGGGCCGGGTGTTCGCCGGCCCAGGTGTTATCGCTATATCAGCGCACTCAACATGAAACACGCAGTAATACCGCCACAGTCACCACTCGGGCGCGCAACGCTTATGAGGCCGCCTTGCACTTGCTGGGCGTGAATGAAAACAGCGATGAGAAGGAGATCAAGCGCGCGTATCGACGCCTGCTCAGTCAGTATCATCCGGATAAGCAAGCGGGTGCTGGGGCCAGCGAAAGTGACGTTCGCCTGGCCACAGAGAAAACCAGCGAGTTGCACAGCGCCTACGGGTTGGTGCGTGAGCGTCACGGTTTCTGATTCAAAGCGCCAGTAGCTCACCCAGGCGCTTCGATCGATTTCCACTCTTTAGCGTCTTAGCGTCAACCCGTTAGCGGCTGGCGCGAGGCTCGAACTCCAGCCAGCCGCGGACGCGGCGTACCAGTTGCCCCTGCTCGGCGTGTGGGTCGCTGGGCAATGCCTGCAGGCCCACCTGGATATAACTGGGATGCTTTTGTCGCTTGCTGGCCTGCAGGCGCTCGCGGGCGGCGCTGCGCTGAGCGGGGATATTGCGGTAATAGAAATCCCCGGTAGCCAGGCGCAGGTCGGGTAGCACCTCATCAAGACCCGGGGCGACATCTTCAGGGGTGCGCGGCGCCACGAGTAACAGGTTGGCGATCCCGCTCGGTTGTTTTTCTCGCAAGTAATGCGCAGCCCAATAAGCACCGGTGCCGTGACCGAGCAGCACGATGGTGCGCGGTTGTTGCTGGTAAGCGTACTCCAGCGCCGCGTCGATGCGCGCCAGCATTTGCTCGCTGTAGGCCTGGTCGGCATCGATGACTGCTTCTTCGACGGGCTCGACCGCGTAGTCGTCCCACTGCAGGTTTTCTGATTCCAGCGCAAATGCCGTTGCCTCTTCAGGGGCGCCGGAGACGGCAAGCATTTCACCGTGCGCAGCCTGCGCTTCACCTTCGGCGGAAGCGGTTTCCAGCGGTGCCAGGACTTGGACAGCTTCGGCCACCGGGCGCGGGGCGATGCCTGGATTTGGCGCATCGGGCAAGGTCAGGCTCAACGTGCTCCAGCCGGCATCCGGCAACTGACGCCGCAGCGGGCCGATTGCCCGCGGCCAGTCGGCCGTTTCGCCCTCGCCGGGCAGAATGATGACCAAGCCCTTGGCCTGCGCCTGATTAGCCGGTTGCCACAGGCTCAGGAACGCATCGTCACCGCCGTCCAGTTGCAGTTGCTGATGGGGCGGAACTTGGCGCTGCAACGCGACGGCGGCCGTCTCGCTGCGACTGTCGAGCGCCGGGCGCGGCACGACCGTGACGGGTTGTTCGGTCTCGGGTACGGCGGGTGTGGCGTCGTCGAGGTTTTCCTCGGCGATGGCTCCCGACATCAGTAGAGCCAGTGACAGCGTGGGGAGGAGGGCGGCAGGGTTACGCAGCATGGCAACGGACCGGGAGCTGAAAAAAGAAAGAGTCTAAAGCCCAATCACGGGGTTGTCAGGTTACGCCGCCGAAGAATGCCTGGACGCTTGGTTGAACAACCGTCGGGTGCGCATTTGCCGAATGACGCTACGCTTTTAAAGGCAGGTGTCAGGCAGCCCAGCGATGAAATCTGGGCATTCTGGAATGCTGGACTACAAACTTTCGAATGGTCATTTCAATGGTTGACGCACCGACAGGCGAAGCCTTGGTCAGCTTTCGTGGCATCCAGAAGAGCTACGACGGTGAAACGCTGATCGTGAAAGACCTCAATCTGGACATTCGTCAGGGCGAATTCCTGACCCTGCTTGGTCCGTCCGGCTCTGGTAAGACCACCAGCTTGATGATGCTCGCCGGCTTCGAGACCCCCACCGCCGGGGACATCCTGCTTAGCGGCCGTTCAATCAAGCATGTGCCACCGCACAAGCGCGACATCGGCATGGTATTTCAGAACTACGCGTTGTTCCCGCACATGACGGTGCGGGAAAACCTGGCCTTTCCGCTTAGCGTGCGGGGACAAGGCAAGGCCGAAATCGCCGAGCGAGTGAGCCGGGCGCTGGCCATGGTGCAGCTGGACACCTTTGCCCATCGCTACCCCGCGCAACTGTCCGGCGGTCAGCAACAACGCGTGGCGCTGGCTCGCGCCCTGGTGTTCGAGCCTCAGTTGGTGCTGATGGACGAACCGCTCGGTGCACTGGACAAGCAGCTGCGTGAACACATGCAAATGGAGATTCGCCACCTGCACAAGCACTTGGGTGTGACCGTGGTGTATGTCACCCACGACCAGGGCGAGGCGCTGACCATGTCCGACCGGGTGGCAGTGTTCCACCAGGGCGAGATCCAGCAGGTGGCCCCGCCGCGGGTGCTTTATGAAGAGCCGCAGAATGCCTTCGTTGCCAACTTCATCGGCGAGAACAACCGCATCAATGGCCAACTGCTCAGTCGCAGCGGCGAGCGCTGCGTGGTGCGGCTCCCCCAGGGCGAAACCGTCGAAGCGCTGGCAGTGCAGGTCGGTCAGCCCGGCGAGCCAGTGAGTCTGTCCGTGCGCCCCGAACGGGTGCTGCTCAACGGCCACAGCGCGGCGTGCGCCAACCGCTTTGCCGGGCGGGTGGTGGAGTTCATTTACCTGGGCGATCACGTGCGGATGCGCCTGGAAGTCGGCGGGCAGAACAACTTCTTCGTCAAACAGCCAATTGCCGAGCTCGATCCCGGGTTGCAGGTCGGCGACGTGGTGCCTTTGGGCTGGCATGTCGAGCATGTGCGTGCGCTCGACCCCCTGCCGACGGAATAAATAACGCTAAACATGCCAAACAACACAACGAGCGGGGACAACAACAATGATGACCACTCTGAGAACCACATTACTGGCCGCGACTCTGGCGACCGCAGGGCCCGCCCTGGCGGTGGATTTGACTGCCGTGTCGTTTGGCGGAGCAAGCAAGCAGGCCCAGGTCAAGGCGTTCTATGAACCCTTTGCGAAAGCCACTGACAACCGCATTCTGGCCGGCGAATACAACGGCGAAATGGCCCGGGTGAAGGCCATGGTCGACACCAATAGCGTGACCTGGAACCTCGTCGAAGTGGAGTCGCCTGAGCTGGCACGCGGGTGCGACGAGGGGCTGTTCGTGGAGCTGGACCTCGAGCAGTTCGGCAACCCTGACGATTTCATTCCCGGCACCTTTCAGCCCTGTGGTGTGGGGTTCTTCGTCTGGTCCACGGTACTCGCCTATAACGCCGACAAATTGAAGGCCGCGCCGACCGGCTGGCCTGATTTCTGGGACGTACAAAAATTCCCCGGCAAGCGGGGGCTGCGCAAGGGCGCTAAATACACCCTGGAATTCGCACTGATGGCCGATGGTGTAGCCCCTGCGGAGGTCTACGACGTGCTGGCGACACCAGAGGGCGTCGACCGGGCGTTTGCCAAACTCGATCAGCTCAAGCCGCACATCCAGTGGTGGGAAGCCGGTGCGCAGCCGCCGCAGTACCTGGTGTCCGGCGATGTGGTGATGAGTTCGGCCTACAACGGGCGCATTGCCGCGGTGCAAAACGAGAGCAATCTGCAGATCGTCTGGAACGGCGGCATTTATGACTTCGACTCCTGGGCCATCCCCAAGGGGGCCCAGAATCAGAAGCAGGCCCTTGAATTCATTGCTTTCTCGCTGCGGCCTGAACAGCAGAAGATCTTCTCCGACAACATCGCCTACGGGCCGACGCATAAGGGCGCCGTCAAACTGATGGACCCGGCGCGCCTGCCGTTGATGCCCACCACGCCGGAAAACATTGCCAACCAAGTGGCCATTGATGTGACCTTCTGGGCGGACTACGGCGAGCAGTTGGAGCAGCGTTTCAACGCCTGGGCTGCACGCTGAGCAGACGCCTCGCTCAAAGCGGGCGAGGGCGTCTCATCAAACGGAGCGATCTATGGCCATTGCGCCGATGCCACTCAGGGCCGGGCTGTCGCTCAAGCGGCGCTTGGCCCGCGCCGAACGGCTGACGCGCCTGAAATCCCAGGCGCTGATCCTACCGTTAGTATTGTTCCTGTTGCTGACGTTTCTGGTGCCGATCGGTGCGCTGCTGATGCGCAGTGTCGACAACCCGGAGGTGGTGGGCGGCCTGCCGCAAACCCTGGCGGTTCTCGCCGATGGGGACGGCCAGGGCTTGCCAAGCGAAGCGGCTTATCGCGCGTTGGGCGAGGACCTGTATCAGGCGCGCCGGCAACAGCGGCTCGGTGATCTGTCCAAACGCTTGAACCTGGAGTTGCCCGGCTACCGCAGCCTGTTGTCGAAAACGGCGCGTGTCATGCCGCTTGAGCCCGAACCGCTGAGCTACCGGGATGCGCTGATCAAGCTCGATGCACGCTGGAGCGATCCGGCCTACTGGCAGGTCATGCGCCGCAACGCCAGCGGGGTGACACCGTACTACCTGCTCGCCGCGCTCGATCTGCGCATCGACGAACAGGGCAATCTGGCGGCAACCACGCCTGATCAGGCGATCTATCTGGATATTTTTGTGCGCACCTTCTGGATGGGTGCGGTCGTCACCGTCTGCTGCCTGTTGCTCGGCTATCCACTGGCCTACCTGCTGGCCACGTTGCCAACGCGGCAAAGCAACCTGTTGATGATTCTGGTGCTGTTGCCTTTCTGGACCTCGATTCTGGTCCGCGTGGCCGCCTGGATCGTGTTGTTGCAGTCCGGGGGCCTGATCAACGGCGCGCTGCTTAAGCTGGGGCTGATCGAACAGCCGTTGCAGTTGGTGTTCAACCGCAGTGGTGTGTACATCGCCATGGTGCACATCATGCTGCCGTTCATGCTTCTGCCGATCTACAGCGTGATGAAAGGCATCTCGCCGTCTTACATGCGTGCGGCAATCTCACTCGGTTGCCATCCGTTTGCCAGTTTCTGGCGAGTGTATTTTCCACAAACCCTGCCCGGCATCGGTGCCGGCGGCCTGTTGGTGTTCATCCTGTCCATCGGCTACTACATCACCCCGGCTCTACTGGGCAGTCCGAACGATCAGATGATCAGTTACTTCGTGGCGTTCTACACCAACACCTCGATCAATTGGGGCATGGCCACGGCCCTGGGCGGGCTGCTGCTGTTCGCCACCTTGCTGCTGTATATCGTCTACAGCTGGCTGGTGGGAGCTGGCCGGCTGCGTCTGGGATAAAGGATTAGGAATTTCCACATGCTTACGCCCTACGCCTCGCCCATCGAGCGAATCTGGCATTACAGCCTGCGGATCTTTTGCGCCCTGGTGCTGTTGTTTCTGATCCTGCCAGTGCTGGTGATCGTGCCGCTGTCCTTCAACTCCGGCTCCTTCCTGGTGTATCCGCTGCAGGGCTTCTCCCTGCGCTGGTATACGGAGTTCTTCAGTTCGGCCGACTGGATGCGCGCCCTGAAAAACAGCCTGATCATCGCGCCAGGCGCAACGCTGCTGGCGCTGGTGTTTGGCACCTTGGCGGCGGTGGGGCTGACGCGCAGCGAGTTTCGCGGCAAGGCGCTGGTGATGAGCTTGCTGATATCCCCCATGGTGGTGCCGGTAATTATCGTGGCGGTGGCCTGTTACCTGTTCTTTGCGCCGCTGGGGCTGGTCAACAGCTACTTGTCATTGATCGTGGTGCATGCGGTGCTCGGCGTGCCGTTTGTGGTGATTACCGTGACGGCAACCTTGCAGGGGTTCGACAGCAACCTGGTGCGTGCCGCCGCCAGTCTGGGGGCGCCGCCGCTGACCGCGTTCTTCCGCGTCACGCTGCCGATTATTGCGCCGGGGGTGATTTCCGGCGCGCTGTTCGCCTTCGCGACCTCGTTTGACGAAGTGGTGGTCACGCTGTTTCTCGCCGGCCCACAACAGGCCACCTTGCCCCGGCAGATGTTCACCGGCATCCGCGAAAACCTCAGCCCGACGATTGCCGCCGCCGCCACCTTGCTGATCGCCTTTTCCGTATTGCTGCTGCTGACGCTGGAATGGCTGCGTGGACGCAACGAGCGGCTGCGCACGGCATCCAGCGGCCCATGAGCACGCCAATGGCTGCGAGGGGTACAATGCGCCGCATCCCGCTTTCGCCCCGAGGAGCCACCCCATGCAACCGTTCGCCATCGCCCCGTCGATCCTGTCCGCTGATTTCGCCCGCCTCGGCGAGGAAGTGGACAAGGTGCTTGCCGCCGGTGCCGACATCGTGCATTTCGATGTCATGGACAACCATTACGTGCCCAACCTGACCATCGGCCCGATGGTCTGCGCGGCGCTGCGCAAATATGGCATCACTGCGCCTATCGACGCCCACCTGATGGTCAAACCGGTAGACCGCATCATCGGCGACTTCCTCGAAGCCGGCGCCAGCTATATCACCTTCCACCCGGAAGCCTCCGAGCACATTGATCGCTCCCTGCAACTGATCAAGTCGGGCGGCGCCAAGGCGGGCCTGGTGTTCAATCCGGCCACCTCGCTGGACAGCCTGAAGTACGTGATGAACAAGGTCGACATGATCTTGCTGATGAGCGTCAACCCAGGCTTTGGTGGGCAGAAGTTCATTCCCGGTACCCTCGACAAGCTGCGTGAGGCCCGGGCGCTGATCGATGCGTCCGGCCGCGACATTCGCCTGGAAATCGATGGCGGGGTCAACGTGCAGAACATCCGCGCCATCGCCGAAGCGGGCGCCGACACCTTCGTCGCCGGCTCGGCGATTTTCAATCAGCCCGACTACAAGGCCGTGATCGACGCCATGCGCGCCGAACTGGCTCAGGTTCGCTCATGACCCGTCTTGAGCAGCTGTTCGATGGTCGTCTGCCGCGCCTGGTAATGTTTGACCTGGATGGCACCCTGGTGGATTCGGTGCCTGATCTGACGGCGGCGGTGGACAGCATGCTTGCCCAGCTCGGTCGGCCGGCGGCCGGTATCGAGCAGGTACGCCACTGGGTGGGCAACGGCTCGCTGGTGCTGGTGCGCCGTGCTCTGGCTGGACAGCTTGAGCACGATGGCGTGGACAGTGCGCTGGCGCAGCAGGCCCTAGCGCTGTTCATGCAAGCCTATGCCGGCAGTCACGTGTTGACGGAAGTCTATCCCGGTGTGCGCGAGTGCCTGGACTGGCTGGCGGCCAAGCAGATCCCTTTGGCGGTGGTGACCAATAAGCCGAGCGAGTTCGTCGCGCCCTTACTGGAAGAAAAGGGGCTGGGCGGTTACTTCCGCTGGCTGGTCGGCGGCGATACCTTGCCCCAGCAGAAACCCGATCCGGCGGCGCTGTTCTGGGTCATGGACAAGGCTGGAGTGGGTGCGGCGGACGCACTGTTCATTGGTGATTCGCGCAATGATGTGCGGGCCGCCAACGCGGCGGGGGTGCCCTGCGTGGCATTGTCCTACGGCTACAACCACGGTCGGCCGATTGCCGAGGAATCACCGGCGCTGGTGCTTGACGACCTGCGTGCGCTTGTTGCCAGCGCTGCGGCGCTGAGCTAGTGTTGCGGCTCAATGTCATTTCCCGCCAAAGAGTTCAGATCGTGGTGGTCACCCGCAAACAATGGATGAAAGTCATCAAGGCCCTGGCCCGTTGGCGCTGGCGCGCCTGACTTTTGCTCGCCGGCCCTGCCGGACCGTTTGCCCGACCTTATTGTGTATATCCCTCCGACCACGAGGCTGAAGATGACCCGCGAAGACTTCCTGCGTTTGGCCGCTGACGGCTACAACCGCATTCCCCTGGCGTTCGAAACCCTGGCGGATTTCGATACGCCGCTGTCGCTGTATCTCAAGCTCGCCGATGCGCCCAACAGCTACCTGCTGGAGTCGGTGCAGGGCGGCGAGAAATGGGGACGTTACTCGATCATCGGCCTGCCCAGCCGCACCGTGCTGCGTGTCTACGATCACCACGCCGAAATCCGCGAGAACGGCGAGTTGGTCGAAGAGTGCGACGTAGACGATCCGCTGACGTTTGTCGAACAGTTCAAGGCTCGTTACCGGGTGCCGACGCTGGGTGGTCTGCCGCGCTTCGACGGCGGCCTGGTGGGTTACTTCGGCTACGACAGCGTGCGCTATGTCGAGCAGAAGCTGGCGCAGTGTCCCAACCCTGATCCGCTGGGCACGCCGGACATCCTGCTGATGGTCTCCGACGCGGTGGTGGTGTTCGACAACCTGGCCGGCAAGCTGCACTGCATCGTGTTGGTTGACCCGGCCGAGGCGAATGCCTACGAGAACGGCCAGGCGCGTTTGCGCCAATTGCGTGACACGCTGCGCCAGCCGATCACGCCGCGGCTGGGACTGGATTTCACCCAGGTCGGGAGCGAGGAATCCACATTCCGCTCCAGCTTCAGTCGTGATGACTTCGAGGGGGCGGTGGCGCGGATCAAGGATTACATCCTGGCCGGCGATTGCATGCAGGTGGTGGTGTCGCAACGCATGTCGATTCCCTTCCAGGCCGCGCCCATCGATCTCTACCGCGCCCTGCGCTGCTTCAACCCCACGCCTTACATGTACTTCTTCAACTTCGGCGATTTCCACGTGGTGGGCTCCTCGCCAGAGGTGCTGGTACGCGTCGAGGATGGCACGGTTACGGTACGCCCGATCGCCGGTACCCGGCCACGTGGTGCCAACGAGGAGGCCGACCTGGCGCTGGAGCAGGACCTGCTGTCTGATGCCAAGGAACTGGCCGAGCACCTGATGCTCATCGACCTGGGCCGTAACGACGTCGGTCGGGTATCCGACACCGGCTCGGTGAAAGTTACCGAGAAGATGGTCATCGAGCGCTATTCCAACGTCATGCACATCGTGTCCAACGTCACCGGCCAGCTCAAACCTCAACTAACGGCTATGGATGCGCTGCGCGCGATCCTGCCCGCCGGGACGTTGTCCGGCGCGCCGAAAGTGCGTGCGATGGAAATCATCGACGAGCTGGAGCCGGTCAAGCGCGGCGTCTATGGCGGTGCGGTGGGTTACCTGGCGTGGAACGGCAACATGGACACGGCGATTGCCATTCGCACGGCGGTGATCAAAGACGGCGAACTGCATGTGCAGGCCGGTGCCGGCATCGTTGCCGACTCGCAGCCTGCCCTGGAGTGGGAAGAAACCCTGAACAAGCGTCGCGCCATGTTCCGTGCCGTGGCGCTGGCATCGTCCGAAACGGAAGGAGAGTAAGCCATGCTGCTGATGATCGATAATTACGACTCCTTCACCTACAACGTGGTCCAGTACCTGGGCGAGCTGGGCGCGAATGTTCATGTGGTGCGCAACGACCAGTTGAGCGTGGCTGACATCGAGGCGTTGCAACCCGAGCGCATCGTGGTGTCGCCCGGCCCTTGCACGCCCACCCAGGCGGGCATCTCGCTGGAAGCCATCCGCCATTTTGCCGGCAAGCTGCCGATCCTGGGCGTTTGCCTGGGCCACCAGGGCATCGGCCAGGCCTTCGGCGGCGATGTGGTGCGCGCGCGCGTGGCTATGCACGGCAAGGTCAGCCCGGTGTACCACTCGGATCAGGGGGTGTTCGCCGGATTGAACAACCCGCTCACGGTGACCCGTTACCACTCGCTGGTGGTCAAGCGCGAGACGCTGCCGGAGTGCTTGGAAATTACTGCCTGGACCCAGCTCGACGACGGCAGCGTCGATGAAATCATGGGCCTGCGGCACAAGACGCTGAATATCGAAGGGGTGCAATTTCACCCGGAATCGATCCTTACCGAGCAGGGCCACGAACTCTTTGCCAACTTTCTCAAACAATCCGGAGGCGTGCGCCAATGAACATTAAAGAAGCCCTTAATCGGGTGGTGAACCATCTGGATCTGAGCACCGATGAAATGCAGTCGGTGATGCGCGAGATCATGACCGGGCAGTGCACGGACGCGCAGATCGGCGCCTTCCTGATGGGCATGCGCATGAAGAGCGAGACCATCGACGAGATCGTTGGTGCCGTGCAGGTGATGCGCGAACTGGCCACACCGATGCCGCTGGTCGGCGCAGGCATGGTTGACAACTGCGGCACCGGCGGCGATGGCGCCAATATTTTCAACGTGTCCAGCGCCGCCAGTTTCGTGGTCGCCGCGGCTGGCGGCAAGGTGGCCAAACACGGCAATCGCGCAGTGTCCGGCAAGAGCGGCAGCGCCGACCTCCTGGAAGCCGCCGGGCTGTATCTGGAGCTGACCCCCGAGCAGGTGGCGCGCAGCATCGATACCGTTGGCGTCGGCTTCATGTTCGCGCCGGCCTACCACGGCGCCATGCGCTTTGCCGGCACGGCCCGCAAAGAGCTGGGCATGCGTACCCTGTTCAACATCCTTGGTCCGATGGCCAACCCGGCGGGCGTCCAGCACCAAGTGCTCGGCGTATTCAGCAAGGCGTTGTGCCGGCCGCTTGCCGAGGTGCTGCTGCGTCTGGGCAGCAAGCATGTATTGGTGGTGCATTCTCAGGACGGTCTGGATGAAGTCAGCCTGGCCGCGCCGACCCACGTTGCCGAGCTCAAAGATGGGGTAGTCACCGAGTATGTGATCAAGCCGGAGGACTTTGGCATCAAGAGCCAGACCCTGATTGGCCTGGCTGTTAACGATGCCCAGGAATCCCTGGCGTTGATCAAGGACGCCTTGGGCAAGCGCAAGACTGAAAACGGTCAGAAGGCTGCCGACATGATCGTGCTCAATGCCGGTGCGGTGCTGTATGCCGCCGATATCGCCAGCACCTTGAAAGACGGCGTGCACATGGCCCATGACGCGCTGTTCAGCGGCTTGGCCCTGGACAAGCTGCAAGAGTTGGTCTCCTTCACGGCGATCTTCCGTCAGGAGAATGCCCAATGAGCCTGCCTTCCGTATTGAATAAAATCGTGGCCCGCAAGGTTGAGGAGGTTGCCGAGCGTCGTGCGCGGGTCAGTCTTGCCGAGTTGGAGACGCTGGCCAAGCAGGCCGATGCACCCCGTGGTTTCGCCCAGGCTTTGCGTGATCGCGTTGCGCGTCGCGAAGCCGCGGTGATCGCCGAAGTGAAAAAAGCCTCGCCCAGCAAGGGCATCATTCGCGAACGCTTCATGCCGGCCGAGATCGCGCGCAGCTACGAAACGGGCGGTGCCGCTTGCCTGTCGGTACTCACCGACATCGACTTCTTCCAGGGCGACGATGCCTACCTCCAGCAGGCGCGCTCCGCCTGTTCGCTGCCGGTAATTCGCAAGGACTTCATGATCGATCCTTATCAGATCGTCGAGTCGCGTGCGCTGGGCGCCGACTGCGTGTTGCTGATCGTGGCCAACCTGCAAGACGGGCAGATGGCCGAGCTGGCCGCCGTGGCCAAAGAGCAGAACCTGGATGTGCTGGTGGAGGTGCATGACGGTGACGAGCTGGAGCGCGCCCTGCGCCTCGACACGCCATTGCTGGGCATCAACAACCGCAACCTGCATACCTTCGAGGTCAGCCTGAACACCACGCTGGAGCTGAAAAACCGCGTGCCGGCGGATCGTCTGGTGGTAACCGAAAGCGGCATTCTCGGGCGTGCGGATGTCGAGTTGATGGCCGCCAACGATGTGTATGCCTTTCTCGTCGGTGAAGCGTTCATGCGTGCCGAGGATCCGGGTGCGGAGCTCAAGCGATTGTTCTTTCCCTGAGTAGCGCAGCGGAAATAAAAAACCGGCCCAATTGGCCGGTTTTTTTATTTTGGTGTGTTGGCTCAGCGCGTGCCGAATACCACCATGGTCTTGCCTTTGACGTTCACCAGGCCCTGTTCTTCCAGCGCCTTGAGCACGCGGCCGACCATTTCGCGGGAGCAGCCGACGATGCGGCCGATTTCCTGGCGGGTGATCTTGATCTGCATGCCGTCCGGGTGGGTCATGGCGTCGGGTTGCTTGCACAGGTCGAGCAGGGTGCGCGCCACGCGGCCGGTCACGTCGAGGAACGCCAGGTCGCCCACCTTGCGCGTGGTGTTGCGCAGGCGTTCAGCCATCTGACCGCCCAGGGCGTAGAGGATGTCCGGGTCTTGCTGGACGAGTTCGCGGAATTTGGTATAGCTCAGCTCGGCGACTTCGCATTCGGTCTTGGCACGTACCCAGGCGCTGCGTTCTTGCTCCGCGCCGTTCTGGTCGAACAGGCCCATCTCGCCGAAGAAGTCGCCCGTATTCAGGTAAGCGATGATCATCTCACGGCCATCATCATCCTCGATAAGGATGGTGACTGATCCCTTGATAATGAAAAACAGGGTTTCGCAGCGATCGCCTGCATAAATGATGGTGCTTTTCGCGGTGTAGCGGCGTCGGTGGCAATGTGCCAAAAGTTTATCGAGGTGTTTGTTTTTTGACGGAATGCTGATAGCGACCATGCTCAAGTTCCCAAAATTGTAAGGTGCGTTCTGGCGAACAGCCCTTTGTTCTAGTTATAGGCGGAGTGTGCCATTTAACAGCTGGCAACTTAACAGTCACCCCTGCTTTGGTATCGGCATTTCGTGACCAGCCTCTCATCCTGCGCCTGGTTTCGGCAAATGTCTCGAGTCAGAGGCGCTCAAACAGCTGTGATAAGCTGCGCGGCTTTCAACAGGCGAGAGTGAGTGGTAGCGATGAAAGCGCGCATTCAGTGGGCCGGCGAGGCGATGTTTCTCGGCGAATCGGGTAGCGGCCATGTGGTGGTCATGGATGGTCCGCCGGAGAATGGTGGTCGTAACCTGGGCGTGCGGCCGATGGAAATGCTACTGCTGGGCCTGGGTGGCTGTGCCAGTTTCGATGTGGTGAGCATCCTCAAGAAGTCGCGCCAGGCGGTGGAAAGTTGTGAGGCTTTCCTCGAGGCCGAGCGGGCTGATGAAGACCCCAAGGTATTCACCAAAATTCACCTGCGTTTTGTGATCAAGGGGCGTGGCTTGAGAGAGCCTCAGGTCAAGCGTGCGGTGGAGCTGTCGGCAGAAAAGTATTGCTCGGCGTCGATCATGCTCGGTCGCGCTGGCGTGGACATGGGCCACAGCTATGAGATTGTCGAGCTGGGTTAAAAGCGACAGCTGTGGTGCATGAATGCCAAAGGGCGCCTAAGGCGCCCTTTGTTCGTTGGGGCGTGCAGAGCCTAGATCCGGTAGGCGCTTTTGGTCATGACCTTGGCCATTAGCGACATGCCAAACTTCACTGGCGCGGGGAAGTGGTAGCCGCCCGCCGCCAGGGCATTGCTGGAGTGCTGTTCTTCGTCGATGCGCATCTGTTCGAGCACCGCGCGACTCTTGGCGTCCTCGGCGGGGATCTGCGCCAGGTGTTCATCCAGATGCTTGACTACCTGATCCTCAGTGGCGGCAACGAAGCCCAGGCTGACCTTGTCGCTGATCAGGCCGGCTCCCGCGCCGATGGCAAAGGACATTCCGTAAAACAGAGGGTTGAGCAGGCTGGTATGGCTGCCCAGTTCCCGGATGCGCTGTTCGCACCAGGCCAGGTGGTCGATTTCTTCATCGGCGGCGTCTTCCATGGCGTCACGGATATGTGCCAGCTTGGCAGTCAGCGCCTGGCCCTGGTAGAGCGCCTGGGCGCAGACTTCACCGGTATGGTTGACGCGCATCAGGCCGGCGACATGCCGGGCTGTTTCGGGGTCGAGCGCCGCTTCAGTTTTCAGGATGGCGGGTGAAGGTCGGGTGGATGGCCCGCTGAATGGCAGCAGGGTGCGCAATGCGGCATCGGCCTGCAGTAACAGACGGTCGGCAGGGGAATAGTGGCGGTCGCTGGCCATGGGCACCTCCGGTAAACAGATACGCGGCAGTTTACCCCATTGTCGAGGGGGTGATTTGACCGGTGTCAGTGACGTTTTGCAGGCATGTCAGCCAGGAGGCCAGTGCATCTGGCGCTGGCCGAGCACATGCATGTGAATATGATTGACCGTTTGCCCGCCCTGTTCGTTGCAGTTCATGACTACCCGAAACCCTTGGCTGCAGCCCAGTTGCGCGGCGAGGCGCTGGGCGGTCAGGAGGAGATGGCCGGCCAGTGCGGTGTCGCTGTCAGCCAGGTCTTGAAGGGTGGCGATGTGCTTTTTCGGAATGACCAGAAAGTGCACGGGCGCTTGTGGATTGACGTCATGGAAGGCGACCACTTGGACGTCTTCGTAGAAGATGCGTGCCGGAATCTCACCGGTAATGATCTTGCAGAAAAGGCATTCCACGGAAGGCTCCAAATCGCGAGCAGAGCCTTCAGTGTAATGGTGCTGCGGCCGACCTGCCCTACTGCGGGAGGCAAGCGGCCGACGGGTGCGTTAGAACGGCTTGACGACGACCAGGATCACGATGGCGATCAGAAACAGGACGGGGACTTCATTGAACCAGCGGTAGAACGTATGGCTGCGTGGCGTCTCACCCTTGGCAAAGCGTTTCACCTGGGCACCGCAGACATGGTGGTAGCCGATCAACAGCACCACCAGGGCCAACTTGGCATGCAGCCAGCCGCCACCCAGAAACAGCGTGGGATTGAGTGCCAGCATGGCAATGCCGAAAATCAGCGTGGCGAGCATGGCCGGCAGCATGATGCCGCGGTACAGCTTGCGTTCCATGGTACAAAAACGATCACGGCTGATTTGATCGTCGCTCATGGCGTGGTAGACGAACAGGCGCGGGAGGTAGAACAGGCCCGCAAACCAGCAGACCATAGCGATAACGTGCAGAGCTTTGAGCCACATGTAGAGCATGATGGATGTCCTAAGGTTTTTCAGGGGGCGGCCGATAGTAGTGACAAAGCTGTCAGGCGTCACCTCAACGGTTGGCTGGTGTGTGCAGCGGTCTTATCATCAGCGGTTTTTTCTGACACGTATTTGAGGTACGCAACATGATCAAGGTTGGAATCGTCGGGGGTACGGGGTACACCGGGGTTGAATTGTTGCGTTTGCTGGCGCAGCACCCGCAGGTCGAGGTCGCGGTCATTACGTCGCGCTCGGAAGCGGGCATCAAGGTCAGCGACATGTATCCCAACCTGCGGGGGCATTACGATCATCTGGCCTTCAGCGTGCCTGATACCGCCACGCTTGGTGCTTGTGATGCGGTGTTCTTTGCAACCCCCCATGGCGTTGCCCATGCATTGGCGGGCGAGCTGCTGGCCACCGGCACCAAGGTGATCGACCTGTCTGCCGACTTCCGCCTGCAGGACGCCGAGGAATGGGCCAACTGGTACGGCCAGCCCCACGGCGCGCCCGAATTGCTGGGCGAGGCGGTGTACGGCTTGCCGGAAGTGAATCGGGAAAAAATCAAGGAGGCACGCTTGACTGCCGTACCGGGCTGCTATCCAACAGCGGCTCAGCTGGGGCTGCTGCCCTTGCTGGAGGCTGGGTTGGCTGATACCTCGCGCCTGATTGCCGACTGCAAGTCGGGCGTCAGCGGCGCCGGGCGCGGCGCCAAGGTCGGTTCGCTGTTCTGCGAGACCGGCGAAAGCATGATGGCCTACGCGGTGAAGGGGCATCGACACCTCCCGGAAATCAGTCAGGGCCTGCGGCGTGCCTCGGGCGGCGATATCGGGCTGACGTTTGTACCGCACCTGACCCCGATGATTCGCGGTATTCACGCCACGTTGTATGCGACCGTGGCAGACAAATCGGTCGACCTGCAGTCGCTGTACGAGCAGCGTTATGCCAATGAACCCTTCGTCGATGTGATGCCGGCCGGCAGCCACCCGGAAACCCGCAGCGTGCGGGGCGCCAATGTGTGCCGCCTGGCCGTACACCGCCCGCAGGGTGGCGATCTGGTTGTCGTGCTGTCGGTGATCGACAACCTGGTCAAGGGTGCTTCCGGCCAGGCAGTGCAGAATTTGAACATTCTCTTCGGCTTCGATGAGCGGATGGGGCTCGCGCACGCGGGGATGATGCCCTGATGGCTGACTGGGAAGTACGGCCGCGCGACCCGCGCCGGCAACGTCAGGTAAGGGTGTTCATCGTGCTTGCGATCGTGTCTCTTCCAGCCATGTGGGCATTCGCGTACTGGCTGGGCGGGCACAACAGTCGTGCCGAGTTGCTCGAGCTGCGAGCCATGCAGGAGCAATTCGAGGCGCGCGCCAGCGAACTGGAGCAGGCGCAGCAGATGCAGGTGGTGCTGGCCAGTGGCGAGCGCCTCGTGCGCCAGGCCAATGAGCAAAGCCGACAAACCATCAAGTCTCTGGAAGAGCAGGTCTACAAGCTCCAGCAGGATTTGGCGTTCTACAAGGGCGTGCTGGCTCCGGCCAGTCGCAAGGAAGGTCTGCGATTTCGCTCTTTTGAGCTGCAGGCCACTGAGTCGCCGCGGAATTTCCGTTACAAGCTGCTCCTCAGCCGGGTAGGCGAGGACGACAAGCCGCTCAAGGGCAAGGTTCGGATCAGTGTGATCGGCAAGCAAGCCGGTAAAACCGTAACCCTTGATATGGCCCAACTCTCGCCGGAATGGCAGGGATCTACACCTTTTTCCTTCAAGCATATGCAGGCAATCCCCGAGGGGGGGCGATTCGCCGAGTTGCAGTTGCCGGAGGATTTCACTCCCAGTCAGGTCAATGTGCAGGCCGAGATCACCGGACAGCGCAAACCTCTGGAACGCACCTATAACTGGATCGAAGAGAAAAAATAATGGCTTGGGGTAAGAAAAAAGCGAACACGGACCTGCAGCAGTTCAATGGCAAGACCAGCATTATCGCTGCGGGCGCCTTGTTGACGGGGGACTTGCGCGTCAAAGGCGCAGTGCAGTTGGATGGCCGCTTGCAGGGCAACCTGATTGCTGAGGACGGCCTGGTGCGTGTCAGCACCGGTGGTCTGGTGGAAGGGGAAATCCATGCCAAGCATGTCATCCTGGACGGCGAAGTGACTGGTGATGTGTATGCCAGCGAGCAGGTTGAGCTGGGCGCTGATGCTCGTGTGCGCGGTAATCTCTACTACGGCCTTATGGAGATGACCAACGGCGCCCAGGTCGAGGGTCGTCTGTTTGCGCAGCGCGACGGCGCGGCTCCTCTGGAGCTGCCGGCGCCGCTGGATGCGGAGCTCGTTGAGGAATAGTTGACCGAATTTGTCGGACAAGCGGATAATGCGCATCACGATGTAGTTGGCTTGCTGCCGGGAGATCTACAGCATGAGCGTTGAAACCTTCACCCCCACTCCCTTGCAATTCACCCAGGGTGCGGCGAGCAAGGTGAAGAACTTGGTCGACGAAGAGGGTAATCCCCGCCTGAAATTGCGGGTTTTCGTAACGGGAGGCGGTTGTTCCGGCTTCCAGTACGGTTTCACCTTCGATGAAGAAGTGGCCGAGGACGACACCATCGTCGAGCGCGCGGGCGTCAGCCTGGTGGTCGATCCGATGAGCTTCCAGTACCTGGCCGGTGCGGAAGTGGATTACCAGGAAGGGTTGGAAGGTTCACGTTTCGTGATCAACAACCCGAATGCCAGCACCACCTGTGGCTGTGGTCAGTCTTTCTCGATCTGATACGCGTTGCCCGCTTAAAAAACGCCGTGTTCCGACACGGCGTTTTTTTTTGCTTTGCGCTCAGGCGGGGTAGATGGCGCCCAGTATTCTCTGGCCACTCGCGCCGGTAACGCTCGGGCGGTTGGCGGGGATACGTTCCAGGCAGCAATGCGCCAGCCAGGCGAAGGCCATGGCTTCCACCCAGTCGGGATCAATGCCGTAATGTGCGGTGGTGGTCACGCTGACGCCGGGCAGCAGCTCCGCCAGACGGGTCATCAGCGTGTGGTTATGGGCTCCACCGCCGCACACAAGAACCTCCCGACAATCGGTTTTGGCCGCCTGCAGGGCGTGAACGATGCTGAGTGCGGTCAATTCCAGCAGCGTACGTTGTACGTCTTCCGCCGCGATGGGCGGCAGAGCGTGCAGGTGTTCTTGCAGCCAGGGGAGATTGAACAGCTCGCGACCCGTGCTCTTTGGGCCTTGAGTTTGGAAGAAAGGAGTGGCCAGCAGGCGCTGCAACAGGGCGGGAGCCATGTTGCCGCTGGCTGCCCAGGCGCCGCGATCATCGTAGGTCAGGCCGCGCTGAGCCCCGATCCAGGCATCCAGTAACGCGTTGCCTGGGCCGCAATCGAAGCCGTAAATCGGCTGTTCGGGGAGCAGAAGCGTGAAATTGCTGAAGCCGCCAATGTTCAGAACCGCGCGCGGTTTGTCTCCCGCGTCGAACACGGCCTGATGGAAGGCTGGAACCAGTGGCGCACCTTGTCCATTGGCAGCGACATCGCGGCGGCGGAAGTCCGCAACCACGCTGATGCCGGTGCGCTCGGCGAGCAAGGCGGGGTTGCCAATCTGTACCGTAAAGCCGCGAACCGGTTCATGGCGAACGGTTTGGCCATGGCTGCCGATGGCGCGAATAGCGCTGGCTTCCAGGCCTTCGCGTTGTAGCAGGTGTGCGATGGCCTCGGCGGCCAATTCGGCCCAGCGGTTCTCGGCCAGGGCGGCGCGCGCCAGTTCGTCATGGCCCGGAGCGCACAGGCTGAGCAGTTCCTGGCGCAGGGTGTCGGGCATGGGGCGATACAGGGAGGCGAGCAGCCGAGGCTGTTGCTGCTGCTCGATCAGGGCGATGTCCAGCCCATCCAGGCTGGTGCCGGACATGACGCCCAGATAAAGAGGCATGGTTTACTGCTTGTTCTCAGCCAATACAGTGGTGCGCTGCTGGTTCAGGTGGGCCACCAGCGGCTGGCTCATTTGCAGGAAACGCTGTTTTTCCTTGCCGGTGAGCGGGTCGGCCATCAGTTGTTTCTGGCTTAGCGGGTCGACGTGAGTGCCATTGACCTGGAACTCATAATGCAGATGCGGCCCAGTAGACAGGCCGGTGGTGCCGATGTAGCCGATGATTTGGCCCTGCTTGACCGTGCTGCCGTTGCGCACGTTCTTGGCGAAGCCCTGCATGTGGGCGTACAGGGTGCGATAGCGACTGCCGTGCTGAATGATCACCGTCTTGCCATAACCGCCCTTGTTGCCAGCCAGGATCACCTTGCCGTCACCGGCTGCCTTGATTGGCGTGCCACGCGGGGCCGCGTAATCGACACCCTTGTGGGCGCGGATCTTATTAAGGATCGGGTGCTTGCGGCCTGTGGAGAATCGCGAGCTGATCCGGGCAAAGTCCACCGGGGTACGGATGAACGCCTTGCGCACGTTGGTGCCGTCGGCGGTGTAGTAGCTGGTCTGGCCCTTGGTGTCGGTATAACGGACCGCGCTATAGGTGGTGCCGCGGTTTACGAAGCGAGCGGCGAGGATATTGCCGGTGCCGACAGGTTTGTCGTCCAGCACCTTCTCTTCGTAAAGCACGTCGAATTCATCGCCTTCACGGATGTCCATGGCGAAATCGATGTCGTAACCGAAGACATTGGCCAGGTCCATGATGACGGTGTGGCTCAAGCCGACCTGCTGGGCTGCGCCAAACAGAGAGCTGTTGATCGTCGCGTGGGCATAGGCCTGGCGAGTTTCGGGCTCGAGCCTCTCGCGCTCGAAGTGATACCCCTGGTCCATTTTTGACAGGCGGATGGTTTCCAGGCTGTTCAGGGGTGAGCTCATCGACTCCAGTTGGCCGTCAGGCGTGAATCGAAAATCGATTTGCTGACCTGCCCTGAGGCGGCTGAACTGCTTGGCTTCCTTGCTGCTGTTGAGCATTTCATGCAGCGTGCCGGCAGAAAGGCCCAGGCTGTTGAATAAGGTGGAAAGCGTATCGCCACTGCCGACGGTCACTTGTTTGAGCAGCGGATCAATGGCTGCTTCGCGACTCGCCTGATCGATGGCATCGGCGTCGGGCGTGAAGGGCAACGTGTCCGCGGTGGTCAGTTCGGGGGTTGGATTGACTAAGGTGTCTTCTTTCTCGAGATAAGCGCCTGAACTCAACTCCAATTCCTGGGTCAGGTAGGTTTTCTTGGCTTCGACTTCTCGGGAAGGAAACACCAGCAGAGCCAGGCTGAGCAATGCAGCTACGCCGCTGGCAGCCAGCAGGTGGCTTTTGGGGTACAACGGCGGGCGTAAAGAGGTTGGCTTCATTGGCGAATTGAATACTTGCTATGAAATAACTGAATAAAATATAACCAAAAAAAAGGTCAGGCAACTTCGTTCATACTTTGCAGACGTGTGGTCATGTCGCCGGTACCCTTATCGCACTTCACTGCAGCGCGTGCAAATTTACTCGGGCCTGATGGTCGAGACAGATTTGCATCGAATCGATCGTCTGGTATTATCCGCCGCCTGTTTTGCGTGCGGTATTCGGCATAGGGCCGGGTGG
>CAYPFO010000038.1:0-31882 GCA_964410065.1 uncultured Pseudomonas sp. | reverse complement strand
TCCACCAGAACGAAGTGGAGCAGTCCACCTACAACTTCGAGCACGCCAACGTCGAAAAACTCTTCGAGCTGTTCGATTTCTACGAATCGGAAGCCCAGCGCCTGCTCGCCGTGCAACTGCCGCTGCCGACCTACGAAATGGTCCTCAAGGCTTCGCACACCTTCAACCTGCTGGATGCGCGCCGCGCCATCTCGGTTACCGAGCGCCAGCGCTACATCCTGCGCGTGCGTGCCCTGGCCCGCGAGGTAGCGCAAAGCTACCTGCAAGCCCGTGCGCGCCTTGGCTTCCCCATGGCCACCCCCGAACTGCGTGATGAAGTGCTAGCCAAGCTGGAGGCTGCGGAATGAGTGCACAAGACTTTCTGGTTGAACTGGGCACCGAAGAGCTGCCTCCCAAGGCGCTGAAAAGCCTCGCCGAAGCCTTCCTCAGCGGCATCGAAAAAGGCCTGCAGGCCGCCGGCCTGGACTACGCCAGTGCTCGCTATTATGCCGCGCCCCGTCGCCTGGCGGTGCTGGTCGAAAAACTTGCCGTGCAGCAGCCGGATCGCAGCGTCAACCTGGACGGCCCGCCGCTGCAGGCAGCGTTCAAGGACGGCCAGCCGACCCAGGCCGCGCTGGGCTTCGCCCGTAAGTGCGGTGTGGACATCTCCGCCATCGATTGCAGCGGCGCCAAGCTGCGCTTCTCGCAGATCATTGCCGGCCAACCGGCCGCGAGCCTGCTGCCGGGCATCGTCGAAACCTCGCTGAACGCCCTGCCGATTCCCAAGCGCATGCGCTGGGCGGCGCGCCGCGATGAGTTCGTGCGTCCCACTCAATGGCTGGTCATGCTGTTCGGCGACACCGTGGTTGATTGCGAAATTCTGGCCCAAAAAGCTGGCCGTACTTCCCGCGGTCATCGTTTCCACAGCCCCGAAGCGGTGCGGATTTCCTCGCCGTCCACCTACGCCGAAGACCTGCGCAGCGCCTATGTGCTGGCCGATTTCGCGGAACGCCGTGAGCTGATCGATCAGCGTGTGGCCGAACTGGCCGCCGCGCAGAACGGCCGCGCCATTGTGCCGCCGGCGCTGCTCGACGAAGTCACCGCGCTGGTCGAATGGCCGGTGCCGCTGGTGTGCTCCTTCGAGGAGCGCTTCCTCGCCGTGCCGCAGGAGGCGCTGATTACCACCATGCAGGACAACCAGAAGTACTTCTGCCTGCTGGATGCCAACGGCAAGCTGCTGCCGCGCTTCATCACCGTGGCCAACGTCGAGAGTAAAGACCCGACGCAGATCATCTCCGGCAACGAGAAGGTCGTGCGCCCGCGCCTGACCGACGCCGAGTTCTTCTTCAAGCAGGATCAGAGGCAGCCGCTGGAACAGTTCAACCAGCGCCTGGCCAACGTCGTGTTCCAGGCCCAACTGGGCACCGTGCTGGATAAAGCCCAGCGCGTCTCGCAGCTGGCGGCGTTCATCGCCGAGCGCATTGGCGGCGATACCACGCTGGCGTCCCGCGCCGGCTTGCTGAGCAAATGCGACTTGGCCACCGAGATGGTTGGCGAATTCCCGGAAATGCAGGGCATCGCCGGTTATTACTACGCCGTCAATGATGGCGAGCCGCAGGATGTGGCTCTGGCACTCAACGAGCAGTACATGCCGCGCGGTGCGGGCGGTGAACTGCCCAGCACCCTGACCGGCGCCGCCGTGGCCGTGGCCGATAAGCTGGATACCCTGGTCGGCATCTTCGGCATCGGCATGCTGCCCACCGGCTCCAAGGACCCCTACGCCCTGCGCCGCGCGGCCCTCGGCGTGCTGCGCATTCTGATCGAGAAGCAACTGGACCTAAACCTGGTGGAAGCGGTGGAGTTTGCCGTCAACCAGTACGGCGCCAACGTCAAGGCCGATGGCCTGGCCAACCAGGTGCTGGAGTTCATCTTCGACCGCCTGCGCGCGCGCTACGAAGACGAAGGCGTGGAGGTGTCCACCTACCTCGCCGTGCGTGCCGTGCATCCCCACTCGGCGCTGGACTTTGATCAGCGCGTGCAGGCCGTGCAAGCCTTCCGTCAACTGCCCGAAGCTGCCGCTCTGGCCGCCGCCAACAAGCGCGTCTCCAACTTGCTGGGCAAGCTGGATGGCACGCTGCCGGCCGGTGTCGAGGCCCGCTATTTCGACAACGCCAGCGAGTTCTCACTTAACGCCGCGATCCAGCACGCCCAGCAGGATGTCCATCCCTTGGCCGCCGCACGCTTCTACCGCGAAGCGCTCGAACGCCTGGCTGCGTTGCGTGATCCGGTGGACGCCTTCTTCGATGCGGTGCTGGTCAATGCTGAGGATGAAGCCGTGCGCGCCAACCGTTATGCCTTGCTGGCGCAGCTGCGTGGGCTGTTCCTGGGTGTGGCGGATATTTCGCTACTGGGTTAAAGCAGCGACAAGCTGCAAGCCACACGCTGCAAGCGAGCGGCTGTGGCTTGCAGAATGAAACGTGAGGCTTGCCGCTATGAAACTGATCATTCTCGACCGCGACGGGGTCATCAACGAAGACTCCGACGCATACGTCAAATCGGTGGCCGAGTGGATTCCGATCCCCGGTGCCATCGAGGCCATTGCCCGCTTGTGCAGGGCCGGCTGGAGCGTGGCGGTGGCCACCAACCAGTCCGGGTTGGCACGCGGCTATTTCAGCCCGGCAACCCTGGAAGCCATGCATGCCGAACTGCAGCGCCTAGTGAGCCAGCAGGGCGGGCACATCGAGCTGATCGAGCATTGCCCCCATGGCCCCGACGATGCCTGCGACTGCCGTAAACCGCTTGCTGGCATGTTCCGGCGCATCGCTGCGCACTACGAACTGCCTGACTTGACTGGCGTGCCGGTGGTGGGCGACAGCCTGCGTGATCTGCAGGCCGGACTGACTCTGCACGCAGATCCCTACCTGGTGAAAACCGGCAAAGGACTGCGCACCTTGGAAAAACCCCTGCCGCCCGGCACGCACGTTTTCGCCGATCTCGCCGCCGTGGCCGATCATCTACTGGACGCCCGTCAATGACCCTTGTGCAACGCCTCAAGACTGTCCTGTTCTACCTGGTGCTGTCCGCCAGTGCCTTTATCTGGGGAACCTTGAACCTGCTGGTGGCGCCTTTCTTGCCCTTCAGTGCCCGTTATCGTTTCGTCGTGCAGCGCTGGTGCCGCTTCGCCGTGTGGCTGGCCAAGGTCATGGTGGGCGTGCGCTATGAAGTCAGCGGCCTGGAAAACATTCCCCAGCGTCCCTGCGTAATCCTCGCCAAGCACCAGAGCACGTGGGAAACGTTTTTCCTGTCCGGCTTCTTCTCGCCTCTCAGCCAGGTGCTCAAGCGCGAGCTGATGTACGTTCCGTTCTTCGGCTGGTCGCTGTGGCTGATGCGCCCCATTGCCATTGATCGTGAAAACCCAAAGGTGGCCCTCAAGCAGATCGCCAAACAGGGCAAGGAACGCTTGGAGCAGGGCGCCTGGGTCTTGATCTTTCCCGAGGGCACCCGTGTACCGGTGGGCCAGATGGGCAGGTTTTCCCGTGGCGGCGCCGCGCTGGCCGTCAACTCGAATCTGCCGGTGTTGCCAATCGCCCATAACGCCGGGCATTTCTGGCCCAAAGAGGGTTGGGCGAAATACCCTGGCACCATCAAAGTGGACATTGGTCCCTTGATGCATGCTGAGGGTGAAGGCCCGCGGGCCGTCACTGAGCTTAATCAGCGTGCCGAACGCTGGATCAGTGATCGCATGGATGCGCTGGAAGGCCGTAGCTCCGTTACGAGCTGATCTCTTTTTCTTTGCCGGATACGTCCGGCGCTTGATGCGAACCCGCCATGCCTACCTATGCCAATCAGCAGTTCGCCCATGAATGGCAATCCTTGCTGGATGAGTTTTCCTGCGACACTCGCGATACGCTGCAACAGATAGCCGAAACCCACCGCGCGGAGATGGCAAGTTCGTTCTACGAGCACATGCTCACTAATGCGGCGTCTTCACCTTTTCTCTCCCACGACCAGGTAAAAACCCGGCTCGCAGCGTCGATGGAGCGCTGGATCATTACGGTGTTTTCCGCCCGTTCAACCAGCCAGATTGATGACGTGATCGCTCTGCAAAAGCAGGTGGGGGAGATTCACGCCCGTATCGAGGTTCCCGTCAGCCTGGTCCTGCGCGGTGCGCGGCAAATGAAAACCAGCCTGGCACAGCTCTTTGCGCAGTCCGCTCTGTCCGTTGAGCAGTGCCTGGCGTGCAGCCGACTGTCCAGCCGACTGATCGACCTGGCCATGGAATTGATGAGCCTTGCCTATTCGCAGTCCCATGACCGCAATTCACGGGCGGAAGAGGCCTACCGGCTGTTTTCGGTCTCCCATAACCTGGGGGCTGAGAAGGAACGGCAGCGGGGCGCGTTGTTGGACTGGGAGAACCAGTTGATGTTTGCCCTGGCCACGGGCCAGGGCCACGATTCGCTGCCCTTGGTGAGCACCTCGGAGTTCGGCCTGTGGTTCCGTCACAAGGCTTCGCACGCCTTCCAGGGTTCGCCTGAAAGCACCTCGATCCTCAGCTACCTCGAAGCTATCGACGACCAGCTGCGTGACATGGCGTATCTGGCTGATCAGACAACTACGCTGGGCCTGCTCCGCAAGCTTCGCGAGCAAACCAAATCCATCAAGTTCCTGCTCGACAGTCTGTTCGAACAGGCCAATGACCTGGAAGCGGGCCGCGATGCGCTGACCCGTTTGCTCAACCGCAAGTTTCTGCCCGTCGTGCTGAGCAAAGAAGTGCTTTACAGCCGTCAGTCAGGACATAAATTCGCGGTACTGCTCCTGGACGTTGACCATTTCAAGCAGATCAACGACAGCTACGGTCACGATGTCGGCGATCAGGTGTTGCAACACCTCGCCGGGTTGCTCACCAGCAACACCCGCGGCGGCGACTACGCCTTCCGCCATGGTGGCGAGGAATTTCTGGTGTTGCTGGTGGATATCAACCCCACCAAAGCCATGCAGGTTGCCGAAAACCTGCGTCACCGCATTGCCGCCGAACCCGCCAAGCTTTCCAACCAGCAAAGCCTCAACGTCACGGTGAGCATTGGTGTTGCGGTGCATGACGGGCACCCCGATTACCAACGCCTGCTGCGTCGCGCCGATGAAGCGCTTTACCTGGCTAAGAGCCAGGGCCGCAACCGCTGCGTGCTCAAGGAAAGCTGAGAACAGGGTGCCTTAGCTTCTGCTGCCGGTGGTTAAAAACCCCAACGGCATATACTGCGTTAGCCAATGGCCCTGTTAATCTGGGCCTTCGCGCGATCTACAATCTGACGTTTTACAGAGCGGGCAGATGCTCAAACAGGTCTGCCCGAGTCGTCCCCATCCATCACTGTCATGGAGTTATCGATGAAACTTTTTTACACGCCTGGCGCTTGCTCCCTGTCCCCGCACATCGTCCTGTGCGAACTGGGTCTGGCTCATGAACTGGAAAAGGTCGACCTGCGCAGCCACACCACGGACTCCGGGGCCGATTATTACGCGATCAACCCCAAAGGCTACGTGCCGGCCCTGCAACTGGAAAACGGGCAGATCCTCACCGAGGGTCCGGCCATCGTTCAATACCTGGCCGATCTGAAAACCGAAGCAGGCTTGCTGCCCGCTGCTGGCACCCTGGAACGCGCCCGCGTGCAGGAGTGGCTGAGCTTTATCGGCACCGAACTGCACAAGAACTTCTCCCCGCTGTTCAATCCGTCCTCTTCCGATGACGTGAAAAACGCTGCACGTGCCAGCATCGCCAAGCGCTTGAGCTACGTAGAACAGGCACTGTCTGGACAATCCTTCCTTGCGGGTGAACAGTTCAGCGTGGCCGATGCCTACCTGTTCGTGATTCTCGCCTGGTGCCAGCACATGCAGATCGATCTGGCCCCCTACCCGGCAGTCGTCGCCTTCCAGCAGCGCGTTGCAGTACGTCCTGCTGTGCAGCAAGCCTTGAAGGTAGAAGGTCTGGCGTAACGTCCGCAACCTGACTGCACTGAAAATGCCCCGCTCGAAGGCTTCGAGCGGGGTTTTTTATGGGTGCGTAGCTGCGCTCCCACCCTGCCATAAGCGGCGCTGTGGAATCACGCGGGTAGCGGGGCTTGCGAACCCTGATTTCTGCGGCAATAAAAAAGGGAGCCTTCTGGGCTCCCCTATCGTTGCTGCATATTTTTGTTCTACGGGACGAACGCTTGTTATTTTTATCGTTCCCCGGGCAATTGCTTGCCAATGTCGATTCCAATCGGAATCAAGAGCGAACGTATTTTTTTGATTACTGAAGTTGCTGCGATCATTTGAGTGATTCAACCGGAACTGTTCTGCTTGGTAGACAGTTTTATTGTTCTTGAACCGGTTGCGGGACAAGCCCTGCGCCTTACATCAATTTCAAAAAAATCTGCTAGCTACGCCTCTGCCGTTTTGTTGTTGTTCGATCAGAGTCGCTACGTTTTATTGTTATTGGATTTGCGTTTTTATTGTTGTTGTACAGCTTATAGAGCACTTCCTGTACCAACTTTAAAAAACCGTTATAAATCAATATGATAGAGAAACTTGGAACTTCATATCGAGGCTGCGGTCACGGGAGTGTTCCCTTCCCACCCGCTTTGACTTGCCGGAGGATTCTTGAGGTAACACGTTGCAGCCAATCTTCCGTTTGGTCAGTGCACAGAGTGCACTCGATAGGGCCCTCCACCCGCCCGCTGAGTTCAACGCTTCATTGCTAAGCCTGCTCTATAAAGAAAAAACCCCGGCCTAGGCCAGGGTTTTTCATGACACGAAAAGTAGTAGTAATGTCGACGGGCGACAAACCTGGCATTCAGAACCACAGGTAAACTCAATTAAATCAATGACTTACGAAAAGCAATGGGCACCATTATTGGCATGATTGAGCCACATAAAGTGGCATTTTCCGCCGAAATTACCGCAATAAATGGCATTTTCCGTAAGCCCCTGAAACGAGCCGCTCGCAGCACTACATTTCGGTAAGACAGCGGACGTGCTGGAGGAAGGCCTCAAGCCACGCCCTGGATTGACAACCTGTCAATGGAACCCAGATTACGGTGAATCCACCGAGTAGGAAATAGCCACTTTCCACCTCCGACAGACGGAAGCTTGGTGGCTGTATGAAGACTCGTTAACCATTTGCCAGCAGCTCCATTGAGCTGGACGAATCAGCAAATCGATAGCCCATAGCCTTGTAACCCGCTTGGCGCTTGCTCCACATACGGAGCAAAGCAGGATGTCCGGCATCAATGAAGTCAATGATGCGCACATCAGCCTTACTCACATGTTCCCGGTGCAGGCGGCCCGCATACTGCTGGAGAGTGCCCTTCCAGGAAACCGGCATGGCCAGTACCAAGGTATCCAGTGCCGGGTGGTCAAAACCCTCTCCAACCAGTTTCCCGGTTGCCAGGATCACCCGTGGTGCATCGGCTGGCAGTGCTTCCAGTTCGCCAATTAGTGCGGAGCGTTGCTTCTTAGACATCCGCCCATGCAGCGTGAATAGGTTCTCGACCCGGCCAACCAGCTGTTCCTCAATTGCACTGAGGTGATCCGTTCGCTCAGTCAGCACCAGGATCTTCCGTCCTTGGTCAAAAGCCTCTCCGACCTCGGCAACAACCTTGGCTGTTCGCTCCGTGTCGTTGCACACCTGCAAGAAAACATCCTGGATGCCTGTCCCTTCAGGCATGACTATCGGTCGAGAAAGCCACAGTGGTGTCACTGCCAGATCAGCTGGAGCACTCTCCGGCCTACTCGCGGTATGCCGGATGGGCCCGCACTGCATGAAGATAATCGGCTGCTGCCCATCACGACGTATGGGTGTAGCAGTCAGTCCCAAGACATATTTTGCGCTTGCGGCCTTGAGGAGGGCCTCGAACGAAAAAGCTGACAGGTGATGGCATTCATCCACGATGATTTGTCCGTAATTTTTCACCTGCTCGCTGACTTCGCCCTGCCGCGACAAGGACTGCATCACGGCAATATCGATGATGCCTGTCGGCTTGGCCTTACCACCGCCGATGGTGCCGACCTTCGTTTTGTCTGCGCCCAAAAACGCCTGCAACCTCTCCTTCCACTGCTGGAGCAACTCCGTCCGGTGCACCAGCACCAGCGTGTTCACACCGCGCTGGGCAATCAGCGCGGCAGCAGTGACGGTTTTCCCAAAAGCAGTGGGCGCACAGAGGACGCCGGTGTCGTGCGCCAACATGCCTTCGAGAGCAGCCTCTTGATCCGGGCGTAGCGTGCCCGCAAAGCGGACATCAATGGGCTCTCCTGCGAAGCGCTCATCGTGCAGCACCAGCTCAATCCCGTTGTCATGTAGCAATGCCCGCACGTCATCCAGGCAGCCACGGGGCAAGGCAATATGCCGGGGAAAGTTTTCCGCGCACCCAATGATCCGGGGCTTGTTCCACACAGGCATACGCATGGCCTGTGCCTTGTAGAATTCGGGGTTCTGAAAGGCCGCCAAGCGGATGAGCTTGTTGACCAATGGCTGGGGCAGTTCGGACTTGTCGAAATAGATCTGGTTGGCCAGGGTAACGTTCACTGACTCGGGTAACGGACAAGCCAACTTCTGAGTCTTTTCCGCTGTGCGCTGCCAGGGTTTCGGCTCGTCGTCATCCGCAACTGCGGTGACATCCAATGGATGGCGAGCTCCAGTGGCCAGCAGGGTTTTCGGCACAATATCCTGCACGGGCATAGGCTGAATGCTGGCCAGAAATGCCCACTGGTCGGGATAGGGCGTCAGCGTCTCATCGACAAAAACACTGCCGTTGAGCGCGCGGGCCCGCTTCTGCAAGGGCAAGGCAATCAAGTTGCCAAAGCCGCCTTTGGGCATGCTGTCCTGATTTGGAAACAGTCGGTCATACGAACCCAACGTCAGTTGCCGAGTACGCTCGCAGGTATGGCTGATGATCGCGGTGCCAAGCAGGCGCGCCTCATAAGCAGGGACATTACGCTCGAAGAAAATCCAGGCGTGCGCCCCGTTGCCCGAGCGAGAGATTTCCAGTGCCACCGGCACGTCCAACTCACAGCATGACTGGGCAAAAGCCGTGACATCTTCACGCCAATCGGCCTCGTCAAAATCCACCGCCAGGAAGTAGCAGGTGTCGTCTGGCAGCAACGGGTAAACGCCGATGACAATATCTCCGGCCAGATGCTTGTAGAGCACCTGATCAGTCAGCGGCAGGAGTTGGCGGAACGAGCAATCTCCGCACTTGATCCGTGGCTTCTCACACACGCCTGGACGCCATTCATTGGCGCACGCCGGTGAGTAGCCCGATTTACCGGCCTTGCTTTCCCAGCGCACGGGAAACACATCGGTTCGCCCCCGAAACAGTCGCCTGAACAACGCCAACTTGGCATCCGTGTCGAGACTCGAACTTATCAGTGGAGGCGGGCTAGTCGGTTCAACTAGCGGCGGCTCGTCAGGCAAGCGCCACTCAACACCATGCGCTTCCAACAGCGCGATCAAGCGTGCATTTTCGGCCCGTAGATGCTCAAGCAGATCATCACCACTCATCGTGCCGAGACCACCTTTCAGTCATAGGGGAACAGCTGAGCCCGCTATTTAAGACGCTCGGCTGCCTTGCGATAGGCCTGGTCACGCTCACGGCGATCAACCGCGACCACAAACACCACCACCTCATGGTCGATCACCTGGTACACCAAGCGGTAGCCGCTACTGCGCAACTTGATCTTGTAGCAATCCGGCAGCGAATGGAGACGGTTGGCTTCAATGCGCGGATTCAGCAACACCTCAGCGAGCTTTTTCTTAAGCTGCTGGCGGACGGTATCACCCAGCTTTTGCCATTCCTTCAGTGCCCGCGCATCAAACTCAAGGCTATAGGTCATCCAGCGCAACCTTCACGCGCTGAGGAGCTGCCAGTCGTTCACGAACCGTGGCGATTAACGCTTCATCTTCCTCGGTCATCAGCACCGGGCGAAATGGCAGCTGACCGCGCTCGGCCACGTACTGCAAAGCCTGGCGCATCAGTTCAGAAGGCGTGACGCCAAGCTTTTCCAGCTCCTGGTAAGCACGGGCTTTAAGCTCGTCGTCGATGCGTATATTGATGGACGCCATGGTGCGGCCCTCACTGTAATGACATTCGTATTTACAGTGACAGGGTAGCCGTCGTTTGGCAAGCGGGTTGGCACCCCCGCCAGTAACACACCGACCAAGTGCCTCCTGACTGCGGCACCACACCCCAGGTGCCCGGTAGCCACATAATGCTGAAGTGGTCGCCAGCACCCTGTCCGCAGCGGGGCACTATTGAACATAGCGCCCGTTATGCGCACCCCACAGCTCGGGAATCTATTAACGTATTTGTTAATACATGAATCGAGTAGCCCCGCTAGCTTGTCGCACCATCCTACCCATGGTGGGTGATGCTGTTTTGATTGCCGATAATCGCGGGGTGTCCCCCAGGCCCTCCGAAGCTCCCTGATTTGTTTTCCGGCGTTTTTCTGTAGCTCAACTACATACAGCACCTAAGTCGCGCTGAGTATCAATCCATAAAGTCTGATCTACAAAGGAAAAACCCCGGCGCTAGGCCGGGGTAGTGACAAATTTTGTCATGACAATAACTCGTACAATCACGACAATTTATCTGCCCATCCACAAGTAAATCAGAAGTCCAGGTTGGACACGGCCAAGGCGTTGGTTTCAATGAACTCGCGGCGCGGCTCCACGGCATCACCCATCAGGGTGTTGAAGATCTGATCGGCAGCAATGGCGTCCTCGATAGTCACCTGCAGCATCCGTCGGGCGTTGGGGTCCATGGTGGTTTCCCAGAGCTGTTCTGGGTTCATTTCACCCAGGCCCTTATAGCGCTGGATGCTATGACGCTTGGTGCTTTCCGCCATCAGCCAGGCCAGTGCTTCCTTGAAAGTGCTGACGGGCTTCTTGCGCTCGCCGCGCTGCACGTAAGAGCCCTCTTCAAGCAGGTTGTTGATTTTCTCGCCCAGATCCGTAACGGTCTTGTAGTCGTTACTGGCAAAGAAATCCCGATTGAAGGTAATGAAATTCGACAGGCCGTGGGCCTTGATTTCAATCTCGGGCAACCAGAAGCCCCGCTCCCGATCTTCACGCAGTTGCAGCTTGTAGGTTTCACCTGACTTCTCCACAGCGCTCAAACGCGCCTGCAGACCGTCCAACCATTCCTGCATTTCGGCCTGGTTGGAGAATTTCTCCAGACCTACGCGGGGCAGATAAATGAAATGCTCGGTGAGTTCCTGGGGATACAGGCGCGACAGGCGGGCGAGGGTTTTCATCACGCCACGGTATTGCTGTACCAGGGTTTCCAGCGCCTCGCCGGAAATCCCTGGCGCATTGTCGTTGACGTGCAGGCTGGCATCCTCAAGCGCCGACTGGGTCATGTATTCATCCATGGCCTCGTCGTCCTTGATGTACTGCTCTTGCTTGCCCCTCTTCACCTTGTACAACGGCGGCTGGGCAATGTAGATGTAACCACGCTCCACCAACTCGGGCAGCTGACGGAAGAAGAAGGTCAGCAGCAGGGTGCGGATGTGCGAGCCGTCGACGTCGGCGTCCGTCATGATGATGATGTTGTGGTAACGCAGCTTGTCGATGTTGTATTCATCTCGGCCAATGCCGCAGCCCAACGCAGTGATCAGCGTGCCGACTTCCTGGGAGGAAATCATGCGGTCGAAGCGAGCCTTTTCGACGTTGAGGATCTTGCCCTTGAGGGGCAGGATGGCCTGGGTCTTGCGGTTACGTCCCTGCTTGGCGGAGCCGCCAGCAGAGTCACCCTCCACCAGGTAGAGTTCGGAGAGGGCAGGGTCCTTTTCCTGGCAGTCGGCCAGTTTGCCGGGCAGCCCGGCAATGTCCAACGCCCCTTTGCGGCGGGTCATTTCTCGTGCCTTGCGCGCTGCTTCACGCGCCCGTGCGGCATCGATCATCTTGCCGACCACGGCCTTGGCTTCGTTGGGGTTTTCCAACAGGTAATCGGCGAACTGCTTGCCCATTTCCTGTTCAACCGCGGTTTTCACTTCGCTGGAGACCAGTTTTTCCTTGGTCTGCGAGCTGAACTTGGGGTCCGGCACCTTGACCGAAATGATCGCCGTCAGTCCCTCGCGGGCATCGTCGCCGGTGGTCGCAATCTTGTGCTTCTTGGCCAGGCCTTCGGCCTCGATGTAGTTGTTCAGGTTGCGCGTCAGGGCCGAGCGAAAACCGGCCAGGTGGGTACCACCGTCGCGCTGGGGAATATTGTTGGTGAAGCACAGCAGGTTTTCGTTGAAGCTGTCATTCCATTGCATGGCCACTTCAACGCCCACGCCGTCTTCCTCACGCTGGGTACTGAAATGGAAGACCGGGTTGACGACCGTCTTGTTGGTGTTCAGGTAGTCGACGAAGGCTTTCAAGCCGCCTTCATACTTGAACAGCTCTTCCTTACCGCTGCGCTCGTCGCGCAGCACGATACCGACCCCGGAGTTGAGGAACGACAGTTCGCGCAGACGTTTGGCCAAAATATCCCAGCTGAAATGGATATTGCGGAAGGTCTCGTTGGACGGCTTGAAGTGGATCTGCGTACCGCTGCCATCGGTTTCACCCACCGGACTCAAGGGGGCCTGGGGCACACCATGGTGATAGGTCTGTTCCCAGACTTTGCCCGCGCGGCGAATGGTCATGACCAGTTCTTCGGACAGTGCGTTGACCACCGAAACGCCTACCCCGTGCAAACCACCAGAGACCTTGTAGCTGTTGTCGTCGAACTTACCGCCGGCGTGCAGCACTGTCATGATTACTTCGGCAGCGGAGACGCCTTCTTCCTTGTGGATATCCACGGGGATGCCGCGCCCGTTGTCACGTACCGTGATGGACTCATCGGTATGGATGGTAATAGTGATTTCTGAGCAATGACCGGCCAGCGCTTCGTCGATTGAGTTGTCCACCACCTCAAACACCATATGGTGCAAACCTGTGCCGTCATCGGTGTCACCAATGTACATGCCGGGCCGTTTGCGCACGGCATCCAATCCTTTCAGCACCTTGATACTGGACGAATCGTACGAATTATTTTCGCTCATGCTTCACTCCGATGGTCTTGGGTGATTCGACCATGTTCCACGTGGAACATGGCTACCGGCGTATCCGTTCGCCAGCCATCCTTCAATAAATGGGGGTCAACACAGGTGATAAACACCTGGCACTGCAAATCTTCCAGCAAGCGGCATAACGCCTGTCGATGCTGCTCATCAAGTTCCGAGGGCAGGTCATCCACCAGGTAAATGCACTGGCCATGCTTGGCCTGGTTGACCAGATGGCCTTGGGCAATACGCAAGGCGCAGACCACCAACTTCTGCTGGCCTCGGGAAAGAATGTCCGCTGCGTTATGGCCTCCGATGCGCAAGCGCAGATCCGCACGTTGCGGTCCGGATTGCGTGTGCCCAACGGCTTGATCACGGGGGAGGGAGGTAGAAAGCACATCCAGAAGTTCACGATCCTTGTCCCAGCCCCGGAAGTAGCTGAGCACCAAACCTGACAAGTCGAGCAGCTCCGACAGCGTCCGCTCAAAGACCGGTTTAAGCGCCTGCAGGTACTCTCGTCGGTAGCCATCAATTTCAGCGCTAGCCAAGCTTAATTCCCGGTCCCAGGCCGCTTGTTCAATGACGTCAAGTCTACCATGCCGGAGCCATGAGTTCCGCTGCCTGAGCGCCTTCTGGACGCGCTGCCAGGCGCTGAGAAAGCGAGGTTCCACGTGGAACACTCCCCAGTCCAAGAACTGTCTGCGCACCTTAGGGGCGCCTTCCAACAGGCGAAAACTATCAGGATTGATCAGCTGCAGCGGCAATGTTTCGGCCAGTTGCGCTGCACTCCGGGCATTCTCTCCATCGATGCGAATCTGGAAGTCACCGTCACGGCCACGGGAAACACCCAGATTGCACAACCCGCCTTGCGGCAATTGCACCTGCCCAAAAACCGTGCACGCCGACTGTTCGTACTGGATCATCGGTTGCAAACGCAGACTGCGAAACGAGCGCGCCAGGCCTAGCAGGTAAATGGCCTCCAGCACGCTGGTCTTGCCGCTACCGTTGGCGCCATGAAGGATATTGATACGCGGGGAAGGAGACAGGGTCACCGGGTGCAGATTGCGCACCGCGGTGAGGGAGAGGCGGCTCAGGGACACTTCGAGGGCTACAGGCGCATCGGCATGACGACGTAAGCGGAATCGTCGTTATCGGACTCTTGCAGCAGGGCGCTGCTATTGGCATCGGCAAGAATCAGGCGCACTTGTTCAGTGCCCATGACCGACAGCACATCGAGCAGATAGCTGACGTTGAAGCCAATTTCCAATTCCGCCCCGCTGTAGTCGACGGCCACTTCTTCTTCGGCTTCTTCCTGCTCAGGGTTGTTGGCCTGGATCTTCAAGAGGCCAGATTCCAATTGCAGTCGAATACCGCGGTACTTTTCATTGGAAAGAATTGCCGTGCGGCTGAACGCCTCGCGCAGCAATTGACGATCCCCCAGCACCAGCTTGTCACCGCCGCGGGGCAGCACACGCTCGTAGTCCGGGAACTTGCCATCGACCAGCTTGGAGGTAAAGGTGAACTCACCGGTGGTAGCGCGAATATGGTGCTGGCCCAGGCTGATCGACACATCGGCATCCTGCTCAGTCAGCAGACGCGCCAATTCGAGGATGCCCTTGCGCGGCACAATCACCTGGTGACGATCGACTTGATCGATGACGGCAGACTGAGAACACATCGCCAGACGGTGGCCGTCGGTGGCCACCGCACGCAGATAGCCGGCATTGACTTCCAGCAGCATACCGTTGAGGTAATAGCGAACATCCTGCTGCGCCATGGCGAAACTGGTGCGCTCGATCAGGCGACGCAACTTGCTTTGCGGCAAGCTGAAATTCAACGAACCCTGGCTGTCTTCCACCGAGGGGAAGTCGTTGGCTGGCAGAGTCGACAAGGTGAAGCGGCTGCGACCAGCCTTGATGATCAACTTCTGCTCATCCACCCGGATATCGATCAACGCATCGGCAGACAGACTTTTGCAGATATCCATCAGCTTGCGCGCAGGAACGGTGATCTCGCCGGGCTCAGCCGCTTCTTCAAGTGCAACGCGGCCAACCAGCTCGACTTCCAGGTCGGTGCCTGTCAGCGACAACTGCTGACCTTGCACGACCAGCAGGACGTTGGAGAGAACCGGCAGGGTCTGGCGACGTTCCACGACGCCGGCGACCAACTGCAGGGGTTTCAACAGGGCTTCGCGTTGAATGGTGAAATGCATGGTCGATCCCTTGCGAGGTGAAAATTATCAGGTGGTAAGTGTACGCAGCAGATTCTTGTAATCTTCGCGAATGTCTGCATCCGACTCTTTGAGTTCGGCAATTTTACGGCAGGCATGCAACACCGTGGTGTGGTCCCTGCCGCCAAACGCGCTGCCGATCTCCGGCAGGCTGTGATTGGTGAGTTCTTTGGACAAGGCCATGGCCACCTGACGAGGGCGGGCGATGGACCGCGAGCGTCGCTTGGACAGCATCTCCGTCAGCTTGAGCTTGTAGTACTCGGCAACGGTGCGCTGAATATTGTCGATGCTAACCAGCTTGTCCTGCAGGGCCAGCAGGTCTTTAAGCGACTCGCGAATTAGCTCGATGCTGATGGGATGGTTGGTAAAGTGCGAATGGGCAATGACCCGCTTGAGCGCACCCTCCAGCTCGCGAACGTTGGAACGGATACGCTGAGCGATAAAAAAGGCCGCCTCGTGGGACAGTTCCACCTTGGTCTGTTCGGCCTTCTTCATGAGAATAGCCACACGGGTTTCCAGTTCGGGCGGCTCGACCGCAACCGTCAGGCCCCAGCCAAAGCGTGATTTAAGGCGTTCCTCGAGCCCTTCGATCTCCTTGGGGTAGCGATCACTGGTGAGAATGACCTGCTGCCCACCTTCCAGCAGAGCATTGAAGGTGTGGAAGAACTCTTCCTGGGAGCGCTCTTTTTTGGCAAAGAACTGGATGTCATCGATCAACAGCGCATCAACTGAACGGTAGAAGCGTTTGAACTCGTTGATGGCATTAAGCTGCAGGGCCTTCACCATGTCCGCCACAAATCGCTCGGAGTGCAGATAGACAATCTTGGCGTTGGGGTTTTTTTTCAGCAGTTGGTTGCCAACTGCATGCATCAGGTGAGTCTTGCCCAGCCCGACCCCTCCATAAAGGAACAGGGGGTTGTAACCGTGCTTGGGGTTGTCCGCCACCTGCCAGGCTGCCGCACGGGCCAACTGGTTGGATTTACCCTCAACGAAATTTTCGAACGTGAAGGTCCGATTCAGGTAGCTGGTGTGCTTGAGCGCCCCTTCAATCTGTACCGTGCGCTCATTGCGCATCGTGGCCGCCGGCGGGGCCACAGGCGCGCTGCCCCCCATGCTGTCAAAACTGCTGCGCGAAGGCGCTGATCGCTGGGGCAGCGTTGGGTTCGGCACTGAAGATGCAGGCGCCGGTTGTGCGGGTGCGGGTACCGACGCCGCTCGCGGGGCGGTCGGAGCAGGTCGTGCCACTGCACTTCGGCGGCTACCTATGAGCAACGCCAGGGCAGGTGCCAGACCGTTGCCTCGCTCGGCCAACAACTCCATGAGTCGCCCAAGGTACTTTTCGTTGACCCAGTCCAGAACGAAGCGGTTGGGTGCATAGACGCGCAACTCTTCGCTGTCTCCGTCAACTTGCAGAGGACGGATCCAGGTATTGAATTGCTGGGCCGGCAGCTCATCGCGAAGCAGTTCGACACACTGCTGCCAAAGTTCCACAGACACGGTTTACCCCCAAACATCAATTAGGCGTAAAAGCCGCCAAAAACAACCGGCATTGTAGCGAGCCGACCCTTGGTTATCCACAACAAACTCGGGCTACTCATCTGAACCAATCCTTGGCTGGCTAGCCACTTGCAACCTATAACCCTGTTGATAACAACCGTTAAACGCAGCGGAAAAGCCGTTGAAAACCCCCGGGATAAGCGGCCTGTGCATATCTCGCAAATTCATCCACCGCATCTCCCCAGGCAACCGACAGGCAGAGCACCGGTTTCCCACCGAATTGCCCTTGATGTCAAGCACCGAAATAGACGCCGTCCAATGAGTTATCCACAGATAACGCGGGCACCATATACAATAGCTTCATCTATCTTCTTTTAACCTTCTTATCCTTTTATCTATTTCATGCATTCAAGGTTGGTTGGAAATTGACCCGCGCCCACGCCTTCTCTACAATCGCCGGTCTCTTTAACGGGGGCCACTCCCGGCCCGTAGTGACCACCAGGTAGATCCATCATGAAACGCACTTTCCAACCCAGCACCCTCAAGCGCGCTCGCGTGCATGGTTTCCGCGCCCGTATGGCCACCAAAAACGGTCGTGCCGTCCTGTCGCGTCGTCGCGCCAAGGGCCGCAAGCGCCTCGCAGTCTGATTGCCCGGCACGGAAGGTGAGCCGGAGCTTCAGTCGGGAAAAGCGCTTGCTGGTTCCTCGACAATTCAAGGCAGTATTCGACTCACCTACCGGCAAGGTACCCGGCAAGCACGTTCTGCTTCTGGCCCGCGCCAATGGCCTGGACCATCCTCGCTTGGGCATGGTCATCGGCAAGAAGAGCGTCAAGCTCTCCGTCGAGCGCAACCGCCTGAGACGCCAGATCCGCGAAACCTTCCGCCATGCTCAGGATCACCTGACTGGTTGGGATATTGTCGTGGTGGTCCGCAAGGGCCTCGGTGATCTGGACAATGACGAGCTCGCCGAGCAGTTCGTCAAACTCTGGAAACGTCTTGCGCGCAATCGACCCAGCCCGCAAGCCGATGCACAAGGGGCAAACAGCCAGCATGCGTAAACTGGTCCTTGCACCGATCCAGTTCTATCGCTATGCCATCAGTCCGCTGATGGCCAGTCACTGTCGTTTCTATCCCAGCTGCTCGTGCTACGCACTGGAAGCCATTGAACAGCATGGCGTCCTGCGCGGTGGTTGGTTGAGCCTGCGACGGCTTGGCCGCTGCCATCCCTGGAATCCCGGGGGGTATGACCCGGTTCCACCCGTTTCCTCTTCCCGCCCCTCTTCGATGGCCGAGTAATCATGGATATCAAACGTTCGATCCTGCTCGTCGCCCTGGCGGTTGTGGCCTACCTGTTGGTTCTGCAGTGGAACCAGGATTATGGCCAGGCCGCTTTGCCGCCGACACAGAATTCCGTCGCCAGCACCTCCATGTCCGATCTGCCGGACACCACGGTAACCGCCGGCGCTAGCCAGGGTGATGTGCCGACCGCTACCCAGGCCCAGCCGGAGCCGACCCTGAATGCCAGCATGGCAAGCAGCAATCAGCTGATCCGGGTCAAGACCGATGTGCTAGAGCTGGCCATCGATCCGCGTGGTGGTGATATCGTGCAGTTGACCCTGCCGGAATACCCGCGTCGTCAAGACCGCCCGGATGTACCGTTCCAGCTGTTCGACAACGGCAACGAGCGCACCTACCTGGCGCAAAGTGGCCTGACCGGCGCCAACGGCCCGGATGCCCGCGCCAATGGTCGTCCGCTGTACAGCAGCGAGCAACGCAACTATGTACTCGGCCAGGATCAGCAGCAACTGGTCGTCGACCTGCGCTTCAGCGAAGCGGGCGTCAACTACATCAAGCGCTTCACCTTCAAGCCAGGTACCTATGACCTGGACGTGCGTTACCTGATCGACAACCAGAGCGACAAGTCCTGGTCCGGCAATCTGTTTGCCCAGCTCAAGCGTGACGCCAGCAGCGACCCGTCCTCCACCACCGCCACGTCCGCCACTTATCTGGGCGGTGCGGTCTGGACGCAGGACGAGCCGTACAGAAAAGTCAAAATGGGCGACATGGACGACAAGCCACTGCGCCTGAACGTGCAGGGTGGTTGGGTCGCCTGGCTGCAGCACTATTTCGTCACCGCCTGGATTCCGGCGGCAGACAGCAATAACCTGGTGCAGAGCCGCAAGGATAGTCAGGGTAACTACATTCTCGGCTTTACCGGACCGGCACTGAACGTACCTGCCGGTGCCCAGGCCGAGACTGGCGCCACCCTGTATGCCGGTCCCAAGAGCCAGGACAAGCTGGCCGAACTGGCCCCGGGCCTGGAACTGACGGTCGACTACGGTTTCCTGTGGTTCCTCGCCCAGCCGATTTTCTGGCTGCTGGAGCAGATCCATGAGCTGCTTGGAAATTGGGGCTGGTCGATCATCGTCCTGACCATCATCATCAAGCTGATCTTCTTCCCGTTGTCGGCGGCCAGCTACCGGTCCATGGCCCGCATGCGCGCCGTATCGCCGAAAATGCAGGCGCTCAAGGAACAGCATGGCGATGACCGCCAGAAGCTCTCCCAGGCGATGATGGAGCTGTACAAGAAAGAGAAGATCAACCCGCTAGGCGGCTGCCTGCCGATCCTGGTGCAGATGCCGGTGTTCCTGGCGTTGTACTGGGTGTTGCTGGAAAGCGTCGAAATGCGCCAGGCGCCGTGGATGTTCTGGATCACCGACTTGTCGATCAAGGATCCGTTCTTCATCCTGCCGATCATCATGGGCGCGACCATGTTCGTGCAGCAGATGCTCAACCCGACGCCGCCCGATCCCATGCAGGCCAAGGTGATGAAGCTGATGCCGATCATCTTCACCTTCTTCTTCCTCTGGTTCCCCGCCGGCCTGGTGCTGTACTGGGTGGTTAACAACCTCCTGTCCATCGCTCAGCAGTGGTACATTACCCGGCAGATCGAGGCTGCGGCCAAGCAAGCCTGAGCCTAGCCGTTACTCAAAACGCCCCTTGAATGGGGCGTTTTGCTATCTACCGTCCGCACTTCGGAGAGCATGTCCATGAACAGCCTACGCGACACCATCGCCGCCATCGCCACCGCCCAGGGGCGGGGCGGCGTCGGCATCGTGCGTGTCTCCGGGCCGGCGGCCCGTATGATTGCCTTGCAAGTGGGTGAGGGTGAGCCCAAGCCCCGCTATGCCCATTACGGCGCCTGGCACGACGCCCACGGCGAGGTGCTCGATGAAGGCTTGCTGCTGTTCTTCCCCGGCCCGCATTCGTTCACGGGCGAAGATGTGCTGGAGTTGCAGGGCCATGGCGGCCCGGTGGTCCTTGATCTGCTGCTGCAACGATGCATCGAACTGGGTGCACGGCTGGCCCGCCCTGGCGAGTTCAGCGAGCGTGCCTTCCTCAATGACAAACTGGACCTGGCTCAGGCCGAAGCCATTGCCGACTTGATCGAAGCCAGTTCGGCCCAGGCCGCCCGCAATGCGGTGCGCTCGCTGCAAGGCGAGTTTTCCCGGCGCGTGCATGGGCTCACCGAGCAGCTGATCCAGCTGCGTATTTATGTGGAGGCCGCGATCGATTTTCCTGAGGAAGAGATCGACTTCCTCGCCGACGGTCATGTGCTGCACCAATTGGAAGGCGTGCGCGAACAGTTATCCACAGTGTTGCGCGAAGCCGGGCAGGGCGCCTTGTTGCGCGACGGCATGACCGTGGTGATCGCCGGTCGGCCCAATGCCGGCAAGTCCAGCCTGCTCAATGCCCTGGCGGGCCGCGAAGCGGCAATCGTTACCGACATCGCCGGTACCACCCGCGACGTGCTGCGCGAACATATCCACATCGACGGCATGCCGTTGCACGTGGTGGATACCGCCGGCTTGCGTGATACCGAGGACCAGGTGGAACGCATCGGTGTAGAGCGCGCACTCAACGCCATAGGCGAGGCCGATCGGGTATTGCTGGTGGTCGATGCCAGCGCCGCCGAGGCGGATGATCCGTTCGCCCTCTGGCCGGAATTCCTCGGCATACGACCGCAGCCGGACAAAGTAACGTTGATCCGCAACAAGGCCGACCTCAGCGGTGAAACGATAGAAATGCACAGCAATGCCGATGGCCACGTGACGGTCAGCCTGTCAGCACGCAACGGCGATGGTCTGGACCTGTTGCGTGACCATCTGAAAGCCTGCATGGGTTTCGAGCAAACCGCAGAAAGCGGCTTCAGCGCCCGCCGCCGCCATCTACAAGCCCTGCACCAGGCTGCTGCGCACCTTGATCATGGCCACGCTCAGCTGACCTTGGCGGGTGCCGGCGAACTGCTCGCCGAGGACCTGCGACAGGCCCAGCAAGCACTCGGCGAGATCACCGGGGCGTTCACGTCGGATGACCTGCTGGGACGGATTTTTTCCAGTTTCTGCATTGGCAAATGATTCAGGTGCCTCAAGTCAGGGGTCTCCTGCACCGTCAGCGATGATCATTAGTGGCCAAAGGGGGCGCGTTGCTGCAGGTCCGTACAAAAAGTACGCCGGTACTCTGAGGGTGTGATGCCCAGCTGGGTCGCGAAATGCTGACGCAGTGATAAGGGTGTACCAAAGCCGACTTCAGAAACGATGCACTCGATCGACAGATCGGTGGTTTCCAGCAACTGTTGCGCTCTGGCTACACGTTCGGCATTTAGCCATTTTATGAAGGTCGTACCTGTGGTCTCCCGAAAGCGGCGGGTGAAGGTGCGGCGGCTCATGCTCGCCACATCGGCGAGCATGTCGAGCGTCAAGGGCTCGGCCAAACGCTCGCGCGCCCATTGCAACACCGCGGCCAGCCGGCTCTCGCTAGGCAGTTGTGGCACAGGTTGCTTGATGTACTGTGCCTGCCCGCCTTGCCGGTGCGGTGGCGTGACCAGCAGCCTGGCCACTCGGTTTGCGGCGTCGGCACCATGGCGCTCACGCAGCAGGTACAGGCAGCAATCGATGGCGGCCACCGTACCGGCTGAGGTCACGATGTTGTTGTCTGCGACATACAGAACATCGGGTCGGAAGTGGCTGTGCGGGAAGCGTTTGGCAAAGATGTCGCGCGCAACCCAGTGAGTCGTTGCTTCTCGGCCATCGAGCAGGCCGGCATCACCAAGCACGAAAGCGCCGAGGCACAAACCGACGATCACCGCACCCTGCGCATGGGCACGTCGTAAGGCTTCAGTGAGTTCGGCGGGCGCGGGCTGACAAGGGTCGCTCCAAGCCGGCACGATGATCATGTCAGCATGTTTCATGACGTCCAGGCCGTCCGTCACCTCGATCATGAGGCCTTGATCGCTACGGATTTTGCCGGGGGCAACCGCGCAGTAGCGAACCTCGTAACTCGGCAGGTCCGGCAATTCTTTGGCGGCGGCGATCATCATCCCGGGCATGGAGAGATGGAACAGGCTCACTCCATCAAACGCCAGAGTAACGACACGAAGCGTGGCCATGATTCAGGGTCCAACCGTAGAAATTGGCCCGATAGTAGCGAAGATTGTCGTTCGGGTCACTGGTACTGTCGTGTACGCCTCACCAAAATGGGAGCTGTTATCCGATTCATGCAACTCAGGAGTCTCCTCATGCAGATCAGAACGTTCGCCAGCTCCGTGGCTCTCGCCCTGAGCCTTACCGTCAGTGGTGTATTCGCCCAGCCGGCCACAGCACCGTCCGAGCCGCTGCAACTGCAACAGATACGAAATGCCACCGTAAAGATCACCTATGCGGACACCACGTTTCTGATCGATCCGATGTTGGCGAAGAAGGGTAGCTACCCGGGATTCGAAAACACCTACCGTAGCGAGCTTCGCAACCCTCTGGTCGATCTGCCCATGTCGGCAGACGAGGTCCTGGCCGGGGTCGATGCGGTAATCGTCACGCATACCCATCTCGATCACTGGGACGACGCAGCCCAGCAGTTGCTGCCCAAAGGTCTGCCGCTATTTGTGCAGAACGCAGCCGATGCCGAACTTATTCGCAAGCAAGGCTTTCGCGATGTGCGCATCCTCAACGATCACGCCGAATTCGGCGGCGTGAAGCTGACCAAGACCGGCGGCCAGCATGGCACCGACCAGATGTATGCCATGCCGCAGGTGGCGCAGGCACTCGGCGAGGCCATGGGCGTCGTTTTCCAGGCCCCTCAGCACAAGACCCTGTACCTGGCAGGCGATACCATCTGGCGTGATGAAGTCGACCAGGCTCTGACCCAGCACCATCCGGACGTGGTCCTGTTGAATGCCGGCTATGCGCAACTGAGCGGCTTCGAGGGTGCCATCATCATGGGCAAGGATGATGTACTGCGTGCTGCGCAAGCGGCTCCCCAGGCAACTGTCGTTGCGGTCCATCTGGATGCCATCAATCACATGGCCCTAAGCCGTGAAGACCTGAGCGAGTTTGTTCAGAAAGCGGGCATCCAGGATCGAGTTGAGATCCCTCAGGATGGCGAAGTGCTTGCGTTCTGATCACATCGGGTGAGCGTCGCCCTGGATAGATGCGTTCGATATGGAATGAACCCCTTGTAGCCAACGGCTGCGAGGGGTTTTTCATGTCAAGGGATACAAACACGTAGGTCTTTTGGGCAGGTACCGCCGGGAAAAACAGGCCGCCCTTTGATCTTTAAGTGCGTTTTTCAGCGAATCGGTACGCCTGAAACCCTGTGGAAAACAGGCCCGGAACCCGGTCTGTAACTGCGGTACAACCCAGGGCATAACCACCCCTGTGGACAAACAGCCTGTTCATCCACAGCTTGCCTACCGGCTATGCCGAGCTTCCGCGCATCTTCGCCACACGCTTATCATTCGCTGAAACACTGGCTACTCAAGGCCTACAGTGACTTATCCACAGAAAACGGCCTAACCATTAATAGCATTTAAAATAATCTCTTTAAAAAGATTCTTATCTTTATCTATATCTAAGCCGTCTGGATAAAACACCTGGCCGAACGGCTGATCGTTTTTTGTCCAGGCGCTTCTTTCACAAGGGTAGAGGGCCTATACTTGCCGGCTCTCCAAATTTCCCTGAACACAGGCACGAGGTGCGTGGTGGACTTCCCTTCCCGTTTTGATGTGATCGTGATCGGCGGCGGTCATGCCGGTACCGAAGCTGCCCTGGCAGCTGCACGGATGGGTGTGAAGACCTTGTTGCTCAGCCACAACGTCGACACCCTGGGCCACATGAGCTGCAACCCGGCCATTGGCGGCATTGGCAAAAGCCATCTGGTCAGAGAGATCGATGCGCTGGGCGGCGCCATGGCGACCGCCACCGACCTAAGCGGCATTCAGTTCCGCGTGCTCAATGCCCGCAAGGGGCCGGCGGTGCGAGCCACTCGCGCCCAGACCGATCGCGCCCTGTACAAGGCGGCCATCCGCAGCGTTTTGGAAAACCAACCCAACCTGTGGATATTTCAGCAGTCCGCAGATGATTTGATCGTCGAACAGGACCAGGTCCGCGGTGTTATCACCCAAATGGGCCTGCGTTTCCTCGCCAACAGTGTGGTCTTGACCACCGGCACCTTTCTCGGTGGACTTATCCACATCGGTTTGCAGAATTATTCCGGTGGCCGCGCGGGTGACCCGCCGTCGATCGCGCTGGCCAAGCGCCTGCGCGAATTGCCGCTGCGCATCGGTCGCCTGAAGACCGGCACCCCGCCGCGCCTGGACGGTCGAAGCATCGACTTCAGCCAGATGACCGAGCAGGCCGGTGATACTCCAGCGCCGGTGATGTCCTTCCTGGGCAAGGCAGAGCAGCATCCGCAGCAGGTCAGTTGCTGGATTACCCATACCAACACGCGCACCCATGAAATCATTGCTGGCAACCTCGACCGCTCGCCAATGTATTCAGGCGTGATCGAAGGCATTGGCCCGCGTTACTGCCCCTCGATCGAGGATAAGATTCACCGTTTCGCCGACAAGGACAGCCACCAGGTATTCCTCGAGCCGGAAGGGTTATCCACAAATGAGTACTACCCCAACGGGATATCCACATCGTTGCCGTTCGATGTGCAACTCGATCTTGTGCGCTCCATTCGTGGCCTGGAAAACGGCCATATCGTGCGGCCCGGCTACGCCATCGAGTACGACTACCTCGACCCACGTGATCTGAAATACAGCTTGGAAACCAAGGTGATCGACGGTTTGTTCTTCGCCGGACAAATCAATGGCACCACCGGTTACGAAGAAGCCGGTATCCAGGGGTTGCTGGCCGGCGCCAATGCGGCGCTGCGTGCCCAGGGCAAAGATGCCTGGTGTCCGCGCCGTGACGAAGCCTACCTGGGCGTGCTGGTCGACGACCTGATCACCCTTGGCACCCAGGAGCCGTACCGCATGTTCACTTCGCGCGCCGAATACAGGCTGATCCTGCGCGAAGACAACGCCGACCTGCGCCTGACTGAAAAAGGCCGCGAGCTGGGCCTGGTGGACGACGCCCGCTGGGCGGTCTTTGAGGCCAAGCGCGAGGGCATCGCCCGCGAAGAGCAGCGCCTGAAAAGCACCTGGGTACGCCCCGGCACGCCGCAAGGCGATGCCGTCGCAGCCCGCTTCGGCACGCCGCTAACCCATGAGTACAACTTGCTCAACTTGCTGGCCCGCCCGGAAATCGATTACGCCGGCCTGGTCGCCGTCACCGGTGGCGGCAGCGAGGATGTACAAGTGGCCGAGCAGGTGGAAATCCAGACCAAATATGCCGGTTACATCGACCGTCAACAGGATGAAATTGCCCGTCTGCGGGCCAGCGAGAACACCCGACTGCCTGCCGATATCGACTATGCAACGATTTCCGGCCTGTCCAAGGAAATTACCCACAAGTTGAGCCAGGCCCGTCCTGAAACCCTGGGGCAGGCCTCGCGCATTCCGGGTGTTACCCCAGCGGCCATTTCATTGCTGTTGATACACCTGAAAAAACGTGGCGCCGGCCAGAGCTTGGAGCAAACTGCTTGATGTCCTCCCTTACACCCCGCCATGCCGAAGAATTGCAGCAGGGCGCTGCCCAACTGGGCGTCACGCTCAGTGAGCAGCAACAGGCACAACTGTTGGCCTACCTGGCCCTGCTGATCAAATGGAACAAGGCCTATAACCTCACGGCTGTACGTAATCCCGATGAAATGGTGTCGCGTCACCTGCTCGATAGCCTGTCGGTAGTGCCGCAGGTCGCCAAGGCTGGGGATAACTGGCTGGATGTCGGTTCCGGCGGCGGCATGCCCGGCGTACCGCTGGCCATTGTGTTTCCCGAGCGGCGTTTTACCCTGCTCGATTCCAACGGCAAGAAAACCCGCTTCCTCACCCAGGTGAAGCTGGAATTGGAACTGGCCAACCTGCAAGTTGTCCACAGCCGGGTCGAGGCCTTCCTGCCAGACCAGCCCTTTGCGGGTATCTGCTCGCGAGCCTTTAGCTCCCTGGAAGATTTCGCCACCTGGACACGCCACCTGGGGCACGCCGAAACCCGCTGGCTGGCCATGAAAGGCGTGCATCCCGATGACGAATTACAGGCGCTGCCCACGGATTTTCGCCTCGAAAGCTGTGAAGTCCTCAGGGTTCCCGGTTGCCAAGGTCAGCGGCATCTGTTGATACTGCGCCGCACGATCTAAGGGAGAGCGCGACAGTCATGGCCAAGGTATTAGCCATTGCCAACCAGAAAGGCGGGGTGGGTAAAACCACCACCTGTATCAACCTCGCCACGTCGTTGGTGGCGACCAAGCGCAAGGTGCTGCTGATAGACCTTGATCCACAGGGCAATGCCACCAGTGGCAGCGGTGTGGATAAGTCCGGCCTGGAGCTTTCGATCTATGACGTTCTGGTCGGCACCAGTGATGTTGCCCAGGCCCTGCAGTTTTCCGAGCACGGCGGTTATCCACTGTTGCCGGCTAACCGGGATCTGACCGCTGCAGAAGTTGAGCTGCTCAAAGTGCCAAACAAGGAGCTGCGCTTGCGCGAAGCGCTGACACCGGTACGGGACGACTACGATTACATCCTCATCGATTGCCCACCGACTTTGTCGATGCTCACCGTCAACGCCCTGGCCGCGGCCGATGGGGTGATTATCCCCATGCAATGCGAGTACTACGCACTGGAAGGGCTCAGCGACCTGGTCAACTCCATTCAGCGCATTGCCGCCGCACTCAACCCGGGGCTGAAGATCGAAGGCCTGCTGCGCACCATGTATGACCCGCGCAACGGGCTGACCAATGATGTTTCCGAACAGCTCAAGGCACACTTCGGCGATCGCCTCTACGATACGGTGATCCCGCGCAATGTACGTCTGGCCGAAGCACCCAGTTACGGCATGCCGGCACTGGCCTATGACAAGCAATCCCGAGGGGCGCTCGCCTACCTGGCGCTGGCGGGCGAACTGTCGCGCCGGCAGAGTCGCCCCGCAAACGCATAAGGACACTTCATGGCGATCAAGAAAAAAGGCCTCGGCCGCGGACTCGACGCCTTGCTCGGTGGTGGCGTGACCGCCATGCAGGAAGAGGCCGCGCAGGTCGATCAGCGCGAGTTGCAATACCTGCCGCTGGACCTGATCCAGCGTGGCAAGTACCAGCCGCGCCGCGACATGGACGCCACCGCCCTGGAAGAACTGGCCCAGTCGATCAAGGCCCAGGGGGTCATGCAGCCGATCGTGGTGCGTCCGATTGGCGAGGGGCGCTTTGAGATCATTGCCGGCGAGCGCCGTTGGCGCGCCAGCCAACAGGCCGGCCTGGATACCATCCCGGCCATGGTCCGCGAAGTGCCCGACGAAGCCGCCATTGCCATGGCGCTGATCGAAAATATCCAGCGCGAAGACCTCAACCCCATCGAAGAGGCTGTCGCGCTGCAGCGGCTGCAGCAGGAGTTCGAACTGACCCAGCAGCAGGTGGCCGATGCGGTGGGCAAGTCGCGGGTTACCATCAGCAACCTGCTGCGCCTGATCGGCCTGCCGGAAGAAATCAAAACCCTGCTGTCCCACGGCGATCTGGAAATGGGCCATGCTCGTGCATTGCTCGGCTTGCCCGCAGAGCGACAAGTCGAAGGGGCGCGACATGTTGTCGCACGGGCTTTGACCGTTCGTCAGACCGAAGCATTAGTGCGCCAGTGGTTGAATCAGCCCGACCGCGCGCCGGAACCCCAGCAGGCCGATCCCGACATCAGTCGCCTGGAACAACGGCTGGCAGAGCGTCTGGGCTCGCCGGTACAGATCAAACATGGCAGCAAGGGCAAGGGACAGCTGGTGATCCGCTACAATTCGCTGGATGAACTCCAAGGCGTGCTGGCACATATTCGTTGATACAAATGAGCGTCTAAAACGGCGCCAAAAGGCAATAAGGCGGTTGAGTGCCAAGGGGGAGCGCCCTATACTCGCCACCGCATTTTTTCGGTGGGCTACCGGGGGCGAATAGGACATCCGGTGAACTTCCGCAATAAGACACCTCTGCATCGCTTACCGGTTTTCCGGGTGTTGCGCGCTCAGGCGCTGGTCACAGTGCTGATGGCCGCGACATGTGCAGGTGTGTTTGGCGTGGTAGCCGGGTATTCCGCGCTATTGGGCGGCTTGATCGCCTTGGTGGCCAACCTGTATTTCGCGTATAAGGCCTTTCGTTTTTTTGGCGCGCGTTCGGCCCAGGCTATCGTCCAGTCTTTCTGGTCGGGAGAAATGGGCAAACTGATTCTGACGGCAGCGTTGTTTGCGCTGGTGTTCGTGGCAGTTCACCCGCTGCAGCCGCTTGCCCTGTTCGCTGGCTATGTGCTGGCACTGGGCACCGGAGCGAGTGCACTGCTGCTGATGAAAAGCAATCCGAAGCATTGAGCATTTGAGGCGTTTATGGCAAATACCCCGGCTGAGTATATCCAGCACCACCTGCAGAATCTGACCCTGGGTAAGTTGCCTGAGGGCTATGTTCGCGCGGATGGTTCTGTCATCGATCAAGCGACCTGGACCATTGCCCAGACTGGCGCGGAAGCTCGCGACATGGGCTTCATGGCCGTGCACCTGGACACCCTGGGCTGGTCGCTGCTGATGGGCTTCATCTTCATTTTCCTGTTCCGCATGGTAGCCAAGAGCGCGACCAGTGGCGTGCCGGGCAAGCTGCAGAATCTGGTGGAAATGACCGTTGAGTTCGTGGAAGGCATCGTGCGCGACACCTTCCACGGCCGCAACGCGCTGATCGCCCCGCTGGCCCTGACGATTTTCGTCTGGGTGCTGTTGATGAACAGCCTGAAGTGGATTCCGGTCGATTACATCCCGGGCCTCGCCACGCTGATTGGCCTGCCGGCCTTCAAGATCGTGCCGACCGCCGACCCGAACGGCACCTTCGGACTGTCCCTCGGTGTGTTCATCTTGATCATTTTCTACAGCATCAAGGTCAAGGGTGTTGGTGGTTTTACGAAGGAACTGACGCTTAGCCCGTTCAACCACTGGTCGCTGATCCCGTTCAACCTGTTTCTCGAAGTCCTCGGTCTGCTGACCAAGCCGCTCAGCCTGGCGCTGCGTCTGTTTGGCAACATGTACGCCGGCGAGGTGGTGTTCATCCTCATCGCGCTGCTGCCGTTCTACGTGCAGTGGACCCTGAACGTGCCCTGGGCGATCTTCCACATTCTGATCATCCCGTTGCAGGCCTTCATCTTCATGGTTCTGACGATTGTTTATCTCAGCTCGGCCCACGAAGAACACCACTAACAGTGTTTTAACGCTTTATCGCAAACCTTAACCCCCCTTAGCTTCAGGAGCTTTACATGGAACTCGTCTACATTGCCGCCGCTATCATGATCGGTCTGGGTGCTCTGGGCACCGGCATCGGCTTCGCCATCCTGGGTGGCAAGCTGCTGGAATCCACCGCTCGTCAACCCGAGCTGGCTCCCCAGCTGCAAACCAAGACCTTCCTGATGGCCGGTCTGCTCGACGCCGTGCCGATGATCGGTGTTGGTATCGCGATGTACCTCATCTTCGTTGTCGCCGGCTAAGCATTCACCGGCTTGAGATGGGGTTCGCCGGGCGAACCCCGTTGCCGTGGAAGTGACTCCCGCGTTGAACGAGATAGCACGAGGTAAACCGCTGTGAACATTAACTTGACGCTGTTCGGTCAAACGCTCGCCTTCGCTCTCTTCGTCTGGTTCTGCATGAAGTTCGTCTGGCCGCCGGTAACGGCCGCCATGAGTGCACGTCAGAAGAAGATCGCCGAAGGTCTGGATGCAGCCGGCCGTGCGCAGCAAGATCTGAAACTGGCTCAAGACAAGGTGTCCAACACCCTGCGTGAGACCAAGGAGCAAGCCGTCCAGATTCTCGAGCAGGCGAACAAGCACGCCAACTCGATCATCGAGGAAGCCAAGCAGCAAGCACGCGCCGAAGGCGAACGACTGGTTGCCGGCGCGCGCGCCGAAATCGAGCAGGAAGTGAATCGTGCCAAGGATCAACTGCGCAATCAGGTAGCGGCTCTTGCCGTCGCTGGTGCGGAGAAAATCCTGGAGTCCCAGGTGGACGCCAAGGCACACAACGATCTGGTCGAAAAACTGGCCTCCCAACTCTAAGCGAGGCGAGCGATGATCAATACCCAGACGCTTGCTCGGCCTTACGCCAAAGCCGCTTTCGAGGTCGCCAGCGCGGCCGGACGCGCGGATGCCTGGTCGGCAATGCTGAACCTGGCCGCCGTCGCTGTCGAAGTTCCCGAAGTCGCCGCGTTGCTGAACGACCCGCGCCTGACCCGCGAAAGCAAGGTCGAGGCTCTGGTTCGTCTGTTCGGTAACGATGTCGACGAGGCGTTCCGCAATTTCGTGCGCACCATGGGCGAGAACGACCGCCTGGCGGTGCTGCCGACCGTGCGCGAGCTGTTCGAGGAGCTCAAGGCCGAAGCCGAAAAAACGCTCGAGGCGCAGGTTGAAACCGCCTACGAGCTCAGCAACGAGCAACTCCAATCCTTGGCTGCCGCCCTGTCCAAGCGGCTAGATCGCACCGTCAACCTCCAGCAGGCGGTGAATCCTGCGCTGATCGGCGGCGTCGTGATTCGCGCCGGCGACGTGGTTGTCGACGGTTCGGTCCGCGGCAAACTGAGCCAGTTGGCCGAATCGTTGAAATCCTGATTTGAGGGTCATGGCATGCAGCAACTGAATCCTTCCGAGATTAGTGAAATCATCAAGCAGCGCATCGAGAAATCCGATGTCGCCGCTCAAGCCCGCAACGAGGGCACCGTCGTCAGCGTTTCCGACGGTATCGTGCGCATCTTCGGTCTGGCCGACGTCATGTACGGCGAAATGATCGAATTCCCCGGTGGCATCTTCGGCATGGCGCTGAACCTGGAGCAGGACTCCGTGGGCGCCGTGGTGCTGGGCAACTACCTGGGCCTGAAAGAAGGCATGAGCGCCAAGTGCACCGGCCGCATCCTGGAAGTCCCGGTTGGTCCGGAACTGCTGGGTCGCGTGGTTGATGCCCTGGGCAACCCGATCGATGGCAAAGGCCCGGTCAATGCTCAGCTGACCGACGCTGTGGAAAAAGTGGCACCGGGTGTGATCTGGCGTAAGTCGGTCGACCAGCCGGTACAAACGGGCTACAAGTCAGTCGACGCCATGATTCCGGTTGGCCGTGGCCAGCGTGAGCTGATCATCGGTGACCGTCAGATCGGTAAGACCGCTCTGGCCATCGACGCCATCATCAACCAGAAAGACAGCGGCATTAAGTGCGTGTACGTAGCGATCGGTCAGAAGCAGTCGACCATTGCCAACGTGGTGCGCAAGCTCGAAGAGCACGGTGCACTGGCCAACACCATCATTGTTGCGGCCTCCGCTTCCGAATCCGCCGCCCTGCAGTACCTGGCGCCCTACGCTGGCTGCACCATGGGTGAGTACTTCCGCGACCGCGGTGAAGACGCGCTGATCGTGTATGACGATCTGTCCAAGCAGGCTGTGGCCTACCGCCAGATTTCCCTGCTGCTGCGTCGTCCGCCGGGACGTGAAGCCTACCCGGGCGACGTGTTCTATCTCCACAGCCGTCTGCTGGAGCGCGCTTCCCGCGTTTCCGAGGAGTACGTCGAGCAGTTCACCAAGGGTGAAGTGAAGGGCAAGACCGGTTCCCTGACCGCCCTGCCGATCATCGAAACCCAGGCTGGCGACGTTTCCGCGTTCGTTCCGACCAACGTGATTTCCATCACCGACGGTCAGATC
>CAYPFO010000037.1:0-32463 GCA_964410065.1 uncultured Pseudomonas sp. | reverse complement strand
AGCAGCGTCGTTGCTCGGAGGCAACGCTGCCAAAGCAGTTTTTACACACTCTGGGTCGATAGCGGCCTCTCGTCACCGGGAATCAAAACCCGGGTACGAAACCCGGGTACGAAACCGGGTACATGCACCAAGGTCATTTAAGAAATCCCAGTTAAAACGCGGCCTCCAGCCCGCCCTTGAGGTTTAACCCTGACCCGCAACATCTCTATAAAGCCGCGCCTGTACGCGGCTTTATACATTCCACAGCCGCTCGGCACCTCCGCGCGATTGACTGGACATCCGCCGCCTCGCTACTAGGCTTCAGGCATCAACGAACCGGCAAAGGTTCAGCATGGCCCTAAAGCACGCAACCTCGGGCGAGGTCGTCAATCTGCTGCAAACCTCCCCCTCTCTCGGCCTTATCTCCCAGGCGCTGGTCAGCGTACCGAGGCTGGAGCTGATGCGTCTGATACTGCCGGCCGGCAAGCTTGTTCCCCGCCATGCCGTTCCGGGCCCCATCACGATCTATTGCCATCAGGGCAACCTCGAAGTGCAGGTCGACGCCGACTGGCAGCCGATGGGCGCAAACGATCTGATGTACCTCGATGGCGACGCCGGGCATGCCCTGCGTGCACTCAGCGACGCCATTGTCCTGGTGACGATCTTTCGCCCGCCTGGAACTCACGCCTCAGTCGATACCTGAATCACCGCGCCGAATGCTTCGCTCAACCGTCACCTGAACGTCGGGAAAGGAAAGCAGCCATGGAAAAAACGCTACGTATTCTGAGTTTCGTCGTCCTCACATTGATGCTGGCGAGCATTGTCTACGCTGCTGCGATCAGCGCGTTGCACTGGACTGGAATCGGCGTTTGAACCCGCCACGAGGGCTTCGCCATGAATAAACGCCAAACCCGTCTGTTCGCGCTGATTTCCACCGGCATCGCGGTGCTGGTGTTCCTGGGCCTGACCCTGGACAGCCACCGGCAATTTCCCACACTGACCAATGCTCAGAACATCACGCCAGAGGTGACGCGCGGCAAGGACGTCTGGCATGAAAACAATTGCATCAACTGTCATACCCTGTTCGGCGAGGGTGCCTACTACGCACCGGATCTGACCAAGATTACCCAGCACCGCGGCGCGCCTTACCTGACGGCTTTTCTCAAGGACCCGTCGCGTTTCTATGACGAACAGCGACACCGTCGACTGATGCCGAACCAGAACCTCAGCGACGAAGACATCGCCGCCCTGATCGCCTTTCTCGACTGGGTGGCCAACGTCGACAACCAGGGCTGGCCGCCACGGCCGATCCTGGTAAGTGGCGCCTCGATTCCAGGCACCAGCATGAGTATTTCCCAGCAGGACGCCGCCTCGGCTAGTCAGCAGTTGCCACCTGGCGCGCGCCCGGTCAGCGGCAACGAAGACCCCATCGCCTTGGGCGAAGCGCTGTTTCGTAGCGCCACCCCCGTGTGCACAGCGTGCCATTCCACCGCGCCGGGCGTGAACCTGGCGGGCCCTACTCTCGCCGGATTGGCCACTCGCGCCGAGCAAACCCTCGCCTCGCCGGACTACCAGGGCCAGGCCGACACCGTCGAAGGCTTTATCCGCGAGTCGATCATCGCGCCCAGCGAATACCTGCACCCCGGCGACATGTATTCAGCCGGCGGCATCTCATTCATGCCCACTACCTACGCCGACGCGCTGAGCGACGAACAGCTCGACCAGTTGGTCGCTTATCTGGCGACGTTTAAATAACCGCACGCCCGGACCGCACTCCATGCACAGGGGATGACCATGCGCTACCACTCACAGTCAGTCGCTTACTGGTATTTCGCCGTCGCCATGGTGCTGTTCGGCTTGCAGCTCGTGTTCGGTCTGCTCTCCGCGGCTAAGTATCTGGGGCCAGATCCGCTGCTGTACCTGCTGCCGTTCGACGTCACCAAGGTGATTCACACCAACCTGCTGATTGTCTGGGTACTCACCGGTTTCATGGGCGCCACCTACTGGATGGTGCCCGACGAGTCGCGCTCCGAGCTGTACAGCACCAAGCTCGCCTATATCCAGCTCGGCCTGTGGGTGGTGATGGGCGTCAGCGCGATCATTGGCTACCTGTTCCGCTACGGCACCGGCAACAAGCTGCTGGAACAACCCTTGCCGCACAAGCTTGTCATTGTCATCTGCATGCTGATCTTCCTCTACAACATCGGCATGACCATCAAGAAATCGGGGCGCTTCACCACCACCGAGGGCGTGCTACTGCTCGGCCTGGCCAGCGCCGCGGTGCTCTACCTGCCGGCTCTGCTGCATTACGAGAACTACACCGTGTCGATCTATTACCGCTGGTGGACCATCCACCTGTGGGTTGAAGGCGTCTGGGAAATGATCCAGGGCGGCTTCCTCGCCTACCTGCTGATCCGCCTATCCGGCGCCGACCGCGAGGTGATGGAAAAGTGGCTGTATGTGATCGTCGGGCTGGTGTTCATCGCCGGCATTCTTGGCACCGCGCACCATTATTACTGGGTCGGCGTGCCCGGCTACTGGCTGCCCATCGGCGGCTTTTTCAGTGCCCTGGAACCCGCGGCGTTGCTGGGGATGGCCATGTACGCCTACTACGCCATGCGCCGCTCGGGGCTGGCCCACCCCAACAAGCTGGCCCTGCACTGGACTTTGGGCAGCGCCGTGTTCACCCTGTTCGGCGCCGGCCTGCTGGGGCTGGCCCACACGTTTCCGAGCATCAACAAGTGGACCCACGGCACGCTGATCACCGCCATGCACGGCCATGCGGCCTTTTATGGCGCCTACGCGATGATCATCATGGCGATGATCGCCTACGCCATGCCGGCCATTACCCGGCGCGACAGTGAGGACGGCGACAGCATCGGCTACTGGGCCTTCTGGCTGCAGTTGGGCGGCATGTTCGGCATGACCCTGTCGTTCGCCACGGCCGGTATCGGCCAAGTCTACCTTGAACGGGTCATGGGCATGGGCTATCTGGACGCCCAGCTAAAAATCCAGATCCACTTCGTCATGCTCATTGCCACCGCCTCGATGTTTGCGGTCGGCGTGGGTTTGTTCATCTACGACTTCTTTCGCTATGCGCCTCGCTTCGTCGTCGATGACCAAGAGCCGCTCGTCACGCCCGGCGTGCGAGCGAACGTGTGATGAATGGGTCAGCCGCGCCCATCGTACCGGTGGATGGGCACTCCGCGCCTCGCGCAGCCGAGCCCTGGTACGCGCCCAGTGGCGACGAAGTGACAATCTTCGAGCAATGTCATGCGCGGCAACTGGCAGTGATGCTCAAGGGGCCGACCGGTTGCGGCAAGACGCGCTTCGTCGAGCACATGGCCTGGCGGCTGGGCCGACCGCTGATCACCGTGTCCTGTCACGACGACATGACCGCCAGCGACCTGCTCGGCCGTTTTCTCATCGACCATAACGGTACCCGCTGGAGCGATGGCCCACTGACCCGTGCCGTACGCGAAGGCGCCCTCTGCTATCTCGATGAAGTGGTCGAAGCACGTCAGGACACCATCGTCGTGCTGCATCCACTGACCGACCATCGACGCATCCTGCCGCTGGACAAGACCGGCGAAACCCTCGACGCCGCGCCCGGCTTCCAACTGGTGGTGTCCTATAACCCTGGCTACCAGCGCATGCTCAAGGACCTGAAACCCAGTACGCGGCAGCGGTTCGTCGCGCTGGATTTCGGCTTTCCGCCAACCGAGCAGGAGGTACGCATTGTCATGCACGAAAGCAATACCGAGCACGCTACTGCCCACGCGCTGGTCTCGCTCGGCCAGAAATTACGAGGCCTACAGGATCATGGCCTGGCCGAAGTACCCAGCACGCGTCTGTTGATTGCCACCGCCCGCCTGATCGCCAGCGGCATTGGCGTGCGCAGCGCCTGCAATGCCGCCTTGATCGCTCCGCTGTCGGACGACGCCGCGCTGATGGGTGCGATGCGTGATCTGGTCGACCTCACCTTTATCTGATGGCCGAAGCCGAAGACGTCCTCAGCGATGTTGCACGCCATGCCACCGTCTATATCCAACGTCTGTGGCGCACGCGCAGCGGCAAGGCAACACTAAAGCCTGTCGGATTGGAAGACCTCAGCGAGCGCCTCGACCTGCTGATACAGGCGGCCCTCGGCTGCCGCTTTCCACTGCGTATCGCCCAACCACCGGCGCCGCCCACCGTGCTGCAACAGCTCTGGCAGCGCGGCGAACGTCCGCGCCGGCACGCGGCCATTCCAGCCACCGACGATCGACATATCTGGCTACCGGCTTACCTGAGCACGGCCAATGCGGAGGATACCGCGCATCAGTACCGCACCCTGGCCCTGCAACAGGCCATGCGTGCGCGACGCGGCAGCGCCACCCATGCCGAGCAATTGGAAACACCCCTGCAACGTGCGCTTTATCAACTCTGCGAAGCCCGGGCCGCAGACTGTGAATTACTCGATCTGCTGCCGGGTCTGGCACCGGCGCTGGTTGCCCTGCGCCAGCGCGCCTTGCGCGCTCGGCCAACGCTTCAGCAATTTCCCACCGCACGCCAGCCCGTGGAGCGCTTTCTGCGCACCCTGCTACAAGACAGCGACACGCTATTGCCACCCCTCCCGCACCCCGCTGCGTCAGTCGCTGAAGCCCGACGCCTGGCGACGCGATTAATGCGCGAAACTGCCGCTTACCGTGGGCCGCAACCCCTGCTGCTGGATTGCTGGACCGGCGAATTCCGCCCCGCCCCGCCGCCCATGAACGTCGCACATCAACCTGATGAGAGCCCGGACCTGGCTCCGCCCCGCAGCGCCCATCTGCCTCGCAGTCCACGGGTACGCGAAAGTCGCGACGACGAGGACGACCGCCAACCTGGCGCCTGGATGATTCAGCCTTCGCCACCGCTGGAGCAAGCTGAAGACGCTCAGGGTTTGCAGCGACCCACCGACCGCGACGACGTCACACCCGCCGAGGAGTTTGCCGATGCCTTGTCGGAGCTTGAAGAAGCGCGGCTGGTCGTGGCTCCCGGCACGCCCAGGGAAGTGTTGGTTTCCGAGGATTCGCACGCACGCGCCCTGCGCGAGCGCCCGACACTCGAATCCCCGGCGCCGTATCTGGCGTATCCGGAATGGGATTACCGCAGCCAGTCCTACCGACAGCCCGGTGCTTTCGTGCATCTATTGCCCACAGCATCGGGGCCGGTGCAGTGGGTGACGCAGACATTGGAAAACCACCGCAGCCTACTGACCGCCATTGGCCGGCAGTTCGAAATGCTCCGCGCCCAGCGCCAGCGGCTGCGCCGCCAACTGGAAGGCGACGAGCCGGACCTTGACGCCTACCTGGACGGCCTGGCCGATGCCCATGCCGGCTTACCCATGCCCCAGGCGTTGTATCAGACGCAGCGCACTGCCCGCCGCGACATGGCAATCATGCTGCTGGTGGATGCCAGCGGCTCTACCGATGGCTGGTTGTCTCGCCAGCGGCGGATCATCGATGTGGAGCGCGAGGCGCTGCTTCTGGTATGCCTGGCACTGGAAGGCTTGGGCCAGCCATACAGCGTGCAGAGTTTTTCCGGCGAAGGCCCGCAGCAGGTGACGATGCGCGAGCTCAAGGCGTTCGATGAACACTACGACGAGGCCGTCGGCCAGCGAATCGCCGCGCTCGAGCCGGAGCGCTACACCCGGGCCGGCGCCGCCATTCGCCACGCCAGCGCCTCATTGATGCGCCAGCCGGCCAGCCACCGGCTGTTGCTGCTGCTCTCCGATGGTAAACCCAATGATGTCGATGAGTACGAGGGCCGCTACGGCGTGGAGGACATGCGCCAGGCCGTCAACGAAGCCCGGCTACAGGGCATTCATCCGTTCTGCTTGACCATCGACCGCCAGGCTGCCACGTATCTGCCGGCAGTCTTCGGAGCTCGTCATTACGCGCTGCTGGCCAGCCCGGAACGGCTACCCGCCGTCCTGCTGGACTGGCTACGGCAATTGGTCACTCACTGAAATTTTGCCTTAGCACTAGGAGAACAGCGCCTTGGGCGTGATCCCCAGCGCACGACGAAACACCTGAATGAATGCACTGACGCTCTGGTAGCCCACTTTTTGTGCGACCACAGCCAAGGTCTCACCATCGGCCAGCTGTTCCAGCGCCAGCAATAGACGCATTTGTTGTCGCCATTGGGCGAAACTCAGGCCGGTTTCCTTGAGGAAACGGCGGGTCAGGGTACGGCGAGGAATGCCGGTGTCACTTGCCCAAGCATCCAGGTCCGCATCGTTGGCGGGGTTCTGCACCAACTGCGTGGTCATCGCCAGCAGACGCGGGTCGCTCGGCATCGGCAAAAACAACGCAGGCAGCGGTTTGCGAGCGAAGGCATCGGCGAATACTCGCAGATAAAGTTCGTTTTCGCCCAACGGCATTTCGGTCAGCAGCCCTTGTAGCAAAGGCGTCAGCGACACGACCTTGGGCTCGGGCGGCATCAGCCCCCGACTCCACTCCTGGGAAAAGCTCAGCTGCAAGCCGCGTACCTTGCCATGGCTGACCATGCCATGAACATGCAGGGAAGGAACCCAGCCGACATGGCCGGAGGGAATAACCCACAATCCGCGTTCGGTCTGCAAACTCACTACGCCGTTATCGACAGTGAACAATTGGCCTTCCATCTGGGCCTTCATCAGCGGGTTGTGAAGAGGGCGCACCAGATGACGTACTTCGAGTAAATCCATGAAATGGCCTGCCTAGAATACTTAGCGGCATTTTAACACGACAAGGCCACTACTTAGCCATACCCCTTGGGGGTATCTTCCTCGTAATGGATTGAGCCCCCTTACGAGGCGAGCGGAGAAAGAACTCTGCGTTTCAACATGCCTTATCAGGCTATCGGCCTGGCTGAAAAAACCTTCAGTGCTGGCTAGGGTCTTGGGTAGCCGGGCTGCAACATAGCCCAAAATGCAGCGACAATCTTCCGCCTGTGTCACCCCTCTGTCGATGCGACATGCCGCTTCCATTGCCAGTGGCGGATAGCGCGGGGCATGCCTTTACGCGCATCGCCTACGTGCTGTTCGCCATCGTCTACACCCTGATTTTCGCCACCCTGCTCGGGTCGAGGAGCCCGGGGCGGCCTGCTAACCAATTGAAAGCAACGCAAAAAATCGAAGGAGAGGGTTGACAGCCCCGCCCGACCCGAGAATAATGCGCGCCAATTCGGCTACATAGCTCAGTTGGTTAGAGCGCAGCATTCATAATGCTGATGTCCCAGGTTCAAGTCCCGGTGTAGCCACCAAATTCAAGAAAGCCCGCCTCGTGCGGGCTTTCTTGTTTCTGGCTGCCGCAACAGACGCTCTGGCACGTTGCGCTCATGAGCTCATCTCTAGCCCTGCTCTAGAACTGGCGGATGCTTTTGAAGCGTGGCGACATCACAACGACGCAGGCCGAAGCGGCTCGCCCAGACGTCTTGCTTACACGTCAAAGCCCGCAGTCCACCAGCTTGCCTGGCGAGAAAATTTCCAAGAGGTGCTTTGAGATGGAGGGATGATATCTTTCCTTCTCTATCAGTTCAGGCCGCAACACAGACCCGCCGAAGTCAAAGCCTACCGGATGCTTAGCGTTGATTATCTTATGCAAGCCAGAAACATCCGTAATCCTTGTAAAGTCGTAATGACAATGCTCGCCGTAGCCACGCAAACGGTCACGAAACTCCTCATAGGTTTCCTTTTCCCTGTAGGGCGCTGTATAAGGTGATTTCGCCGCCTTTATCTCCTTCTTGTAAAATAACCCTGCATTACTCGACACACTCCACCGTGGCGAAGGCACAGCAAATGGAACAATAATGCCTTCCGCGTCAACTTTTGAATCGTATGCATCCATAGCCTTTTTAAATGAGGCTCCGTAACTAAAACTCAAAGAGCCCGAATACAGCTCCCAATACGTATCCCTTTGCGAGAGCAAAACAGACAGGATGGCTATCCCCAACAGGGAAAATATGCCACACCAGCCAAATTCAAACCTTCCTAAAAACCATGCCGCTACTGCGCTGATCAAGAAAACAAAGCCATAGCCGACGGTCCTGCTCCCGTACAGGTCATACTGGGTGTGAATCCGCAAAGCAAAGGCAAGTCCCAGGTACGCCAGCCCGAGGAGAGCCATCAATGCTAATGGTTTGTATTGGGGATCACTTGCCAAACCTAACGAATTCAAGGCTTTGAAAATTACCAACCCTTTTGAGAGAGCGACGTATACCACAAGCATTAGGATGGGCAACAATGCAGCGAAGTAAACTACAAGCTGGCTCAGACAATACCTTACAAAGTAATAAGCAAGATAAACAATAGACTCCGGCGAGTCGATACGGGGCATGCCACTACCGTGACCTGTAGAGACACTATTAAACAGGTAATAAGCAACAAACAAAATCCCAGCAAACGCAAAATAAGGAAATATCTTTTTTGCCGTACCCCGTCCATACACAAGCCATACGGAAAGGAAAATCAAGAACGCATAGGGGGCGAAAAAGTAACGCGATGTCACTCCAATCAGCAACCCTGTAACGAGCGGAAAAAAAAACCCAAGATGGCCTGTCCCCTGAAACGCTCTCGTAGCCGAATAAAAGATCAATGCAAATGACAAAAAGAATGCATTTTCAGACCATGTGTAATGCCCAATTTCCAACACAACTGGATTTATTAATAAAAAGAAACTCAGGAGCACACTTCTTGTCGCAAGAAATATGAGCAACGCAGAAAGAGCCAGCGCTAATAGGTTGAACAGTTTACTGGCTGCAAAAAGATTCAGACCGGTAAACCATGACGTGAAAGAAATAAGGGCAGGATAACCGCAGGGGAACATTGCAAAATACTCACCTTCAACACTGCACCCATCACCATTGGCAAGCGATTCAGCGAGCCGGAGATAATTCCAGGAATCAGTGGTGACAAAGCCCATCCAATGAGCAAACGCTGCCATGTAGCACAAGGCCAAAGCGGCGATCAGGGCCGGCACTCCGCGATAATGATTCTTCTGAGACATTTGCATTTCTCAGTCTTTAAGTAACAAAAAAATCTTTCGGGATTTTTCCCACATATAACCCTTGTCTACGAAAGCAACCAAGGGGAGATCTCCCGAGGTATCGCCGTAGGCGAAGGTCTCCAAGGGGTTCCTGCAATCACGCCATACAAGGACCCTTCTCAGCTTTTCCCGGCCGTGGCAATTCTCACCTTGGATTCTTCCGGTCACATGGCCATCCGCGTCCGTCTCTAGCGCAGTGCTTATAACTTCCGAGAAATGCTCACGCCTGGCCCAGGCATTCAAATAAACGTCCATCGAAGCACTGACCAGTACACAGTCATGGCCTTGCTCCTGATGCCATCGCAGGCGCTCCATCCCTTCTGGCTGCAACATGGCAGGAATCACCTCCTCACTGAACCGCTGCCCCAATGCGTAAAGTTCATCGATGTGGTAACCCGCCAGGTAATGCTTGAGCACTATCTGCTTGGCGATGTCGTTGGGTAGCAGCTTGGCGAAGTAGGCTGCCAGCACGGGACTGACCAGGGCCAGCTTGGTGTAATAGAGGCGCCTGCCGACTACATACTTAAGAAACGGCATCAGCGTATCGCCGGTCGTCAACGTGCCGTCGAAGTCGAAGAACGCCACGGGCCGGGCATCGGAACCGGGACGCTGGCTCATAGCGACATTCGCTTGAAGAGCGTTTCGGGGATACGCCTGATGATCAGCATGATTCCCCACCAGAACCACGGCAGGTACACCTCACCCTTGCCGTTCTGCATGGCCTCGATGATGCCTTTGGCGATCTGCTCTGGTTTGGCCCACAGCGGACCGGACTTGTCCACGTCGGCAGTCATCGGAGTATCGACAAAGCCGGGCTTGATCGTCACCACGTCCACATTGGCCTTGGCAAGGCGGTTGCGGAGCCCCTGTAGGAACAGCGTGACCATGCCCTTCGCGGCGCCGTAGACGTAATTGCTTTGCCGCCCCCGGTCGCCGGCTACTGAGCTGATCACCGCAATCACGCCGCGCTGTTGCTGCTCGAACCGGTTAGCGAGCAGTGTCAGCAGGCTGATCACGCTCAGCGCGTTGGTCTCGATCTCTTGACGAGTCCTGGTGGCATTCGCCTGACAGGCCTGTTGGTCGGGCAGAGTGCCGTGTGCAATCAGCACGCCGTCCAGGCCACCCAGTAGGTGTTCGGCGGCATCAATTAATTGAGCATGCTGACCGTAATCGGTCAAGTCGGCGACAGCCCCGTCGATGCGCTGATGATCACCGGCCCGCACACGCAGGTCATCCAGGAGCGCTTCGAGTCTTTCACTGTTGCGCCCCACGCAGTAGAGGGAGGCGCCCTGGGCGACCAGTTGGCGAGCGGTCTGCTCAGCAATAGCGGAGGTCGCACCGAAGATAATCACCCGGTTAAGTGAGTTCATGCGGTCACTCGCTGCCAGAATCGGGAAGAAAAGCCCGGATCGACGTAATCGCTGAAGGTTTCCCACTGGGGATAACCGGACTGGAACAGGCTCGCCGGCATGCGTGCATCCTTGCCGGGATAAAGGGCACCATCCGCCTCACGCACAATGGCGTCCAGCTCCTCCAGCAGGCGCAGGGTCTTATCGCCCCGATTGGGAAAGTCCAGAGCGAGCGTTGTGCCAGGACGGGGGAACGACAGCATGCCCAGCGAAGGCGTGTGCCCGAAGGTTTTTAGCACGGCGAGAAACGAGCCTTCCCCACGCCTGGCGATGGTTTCCAACAGCGCAGCGATAACATCTTCTGCTTCGTGGGGCGGGATCACGCACTGATATTGATAGAAGCCACGCCGGCCATAGATACGGTTCCAGTTCTGAATGGTATCGAGGGGGTAGAAGTGCGGCACATAGTGGCTCAGTGCGCCCTCAGGCTTTACCTGCTGACGGTAATAGAGGGCGTTGAAGGCGCGCAGGCTCACGCCATTGACCAGGGAGAATGGCAACTCGAAGGGAACCCGCTTGCCCCCTTCCTTGAACGCCTGCAAGTGCGGCTGTGCAGCAGCGTGCTGGCCGACGATCAAGATACCCCGGCCCCTGGCCCTGCCCTTGGCCAGGCAGTCAATCCAAGCCACGGTGTAGGGCCAGCGGGTCTCGGCACAACGATTGAGCGGCCAGAACTCGTCGAGGTTAGCGAAGCGCTGCGACTCGACCCACATCCAGGGATTGCGGATCGGCATCAGTTGAAGCTCAACCCAGCGAATCAGCCCCGTCAGGCCCAGCCCACCGATGGTCGCCCGGAACCAGCCCTGATTATCCTCGGGCCGACACTCGATGACGCTGCCATCGCTTCGCCACAGCTCGAGGGCGCGAACGTGATGCCCGAAGCTGCCCACGGCATGATGGTTCTTGCCATGTACGTCGTTGGCCGCGGCGCCGCCAACCGTGGCCAGGCGCGTGCCTGGCGTACTGGCCAGGAACCAGCCTTGAGGTACCACCAAGGCGAGAATCTCGGCCAGGGTGACGCCGGCCTCACAGCGCAGCACCCCATGCTGCGGGTCGAATTCGATGAAACGATCGAGACCGCGGGTCAACAGCAGCGTGCCATGCTCGGTCAGGCATACATCGCCGTAGCTGCGCCCGTTGCCGTAGGCCAGCAGCGGTCTTGGCAGGTTATCCGGCACGCTGGCTGTGCGCTGGGTAAGCGTATGCACCGCGCTGGGCGTCACACACGGCAGCCGGTTCCAGGAGCGAGGGGCGGTCATGCGATTTCTTCCGACATGCCTTCACCATGGCGGCTGCGGATCAGGGCCAGCAGACCGATCAGCACAGCAAACCAGAGCGTCGCCAGGCGGATAGACACGGTTGCTGCGATAGCCGCGGGCAGGGTCATCCCCTTGAGGACCAGCAGCGAAACCATCACCGCTTCGGCACCGCCCAGGCCACCCGGCATAAAACTCAGGGCTCCGGCCAGCATCGACAGCGCATAGACGAAAATTGCGAACGACAGTGAGATGTCGGCACCCAGCCAACCCAAGATCCAGTAGAAGGCTAGCGCCTCAGCGCCCCAGGCGACCACGCTGATAACGATGGTCACACCCAGCAGACCTGGACGATGGCAACAACGCGCACGCACCAGCATCTCGCTGGCATGCGCCACGAGGGCACGCAGTTTGCCCTGATGGGCTGAAGCCCAGCGGTGCAGTCGCTCCAGCAATGAGGTACTCGACAGGCAGGCCAGCACCACGACGATGCCGAGCGCGCCAGCGAGCACGATGCCTCGCGCCTGGGGAAACTCGGCGAGCCCTGGCAGGGTGAGCAGCACGATGGCGACGAGATCGGAAAGCCGCTCGCTGATGAAGGCGGCGAATGTCACCGGGAACGGCACACCGCGCTGTTTGAGGAGCACTCCACGGAAGACTTCCCCCGCCTTGCCGGGTGTGGTGGTCAGAGCAAAGCCACTCAGATAGATCCGCAGGCTCAGCGGCCAGGCTACGGTATGGCCCAGCTCCGTGAGGTAAAGCTGCCAGCGGACAAAACGCAGCCCATAGTTCACCAATGACAGGCTCAGGGTTACCAACGTGCCGAGCAGACCGATTTGCACGAATGCGGCGACCACATCCCGCCACCCTCCCCATAGGGAAAATGCCAGGTAGCCGGCAGCTGCCGCCACGATGGAAAGAACCAGCGCTCGCAGTCGCCAGCCGTCCAGGTAGTTCACTACCGGGATCATTTGAGCACCCACAGCGTGGTCGCTATCCAAGCGACCAGCGTCATCAGCAGGTGGCGATCCTGCACCAGATCCCTGGCCGTATCGTTGCCCTTGGCCCGGCGATGGAGCAGATACAGGTAACGGAAGATGCCGTAGACCACGAAGGGTAGCGTGTAGATCAGCTCGTCACTGCCGTGAATGGCCACGGTTTGCGGGGAGACCGTATAAAGCCCATACGAGAGAATCGAGCACGCAGCAGTCACCGCGATGAACTGCTCCAGCATCCCGGAACTGTAGTCATCAAGCACACGACGCGTGTGGCCGTTGTTGACACCGTCGCTGGCCTCCAGCATCAGCAGCTCTGCACGCCGTTTGGCGAACCCCAGAAACAGCGTCACCATGAGTCCGCATAGCAGCAACCAGGCCGATGGAGTGATACCCAAGCCCACGGTGCCGGCCAGGATGCGCAGCATGAAGCCGGAGGAAATCAGGAATACGTCGAGGATCACAATGTGCTTGAGGTGGCGGGAATAGAAGATATTGATGACGAAGTAGGTCGTCACGAACAGCGTCACCTTGCTACTGGCCAGGAGCGAAAAAACCACTGAGGCGACGACCAGCCCAACCAGCAGCTGCTTGGCCGCCACCAGCGTCATGTCCCCGCTGGGCAGAGGGCGAAAGCACTTCACCGGATGAGCCCGGTCTGCCTCGATATCCATGAGGTCATTGAGGGCGTAGACCGCACTGGCCATACAACAGAACGCCAGAAAAGCCAGAACCGCATGAGAAAGGGTGAGTAGATCCCATTGATGGGCGAATAACGGCCCCAATAGAACGAAGCCGTTTTTGAGGTATTGATGAGGGCGAACCAGCTTTATAAAAGGCCACATAGGCAAGGCATCCCTGCATACCCTTGGAGGTTGACGCGTAGCTCGACTGTCGGTTTTGACCCGCAAGACCATCACGAGTTGTATGCGGCAATGGCGACTAGCGACGACTGGTAGGCATAGGTCGCGGTTCCCTGATCGATAACCAACAAAAGCGCCAACATCCTCCGTTGCCCGCCCACTCAACCGACCATCGGCAATATCGCGCAACGTCAAGCGACTAGGCTTGCTTCAAGCTCCGCTAGACTGAGGTCAGAACCTGTTTTCCAGGGCCGCACGTTGATGGCAGCCGACGCGACCATTCGGAGCGATCCAGGAGAAGAACGGCTATGAGCATCGCCGGGGGAGTCCTGGTCGCCTGTCACGAATGTGACCTCCTGCAACGCGAACCCCGGCTGCCCCGAGGGGGAACGGCGCGTTGCCAACGCTGTGGCGCCACCCTCTTGCGCCATCATCCATACGGCAATGAGCGCGCACTGGCCTGCATCCTCGGCGCATTGATCCTCTTTGTGCTGGCCAATGTCTTCCCCATCGTCAGCCTCAAAATCAGTGGCGACTTTATCCAGACCACCTTACTGGGCGCTGCGCAGGCCATGTATCGCCACGATATGACCATGGTGGCCGGGCTTGTGCTGATCACCACCTTTCTGGCGCCTCTGACGCAAATGCTGGCCATGATCTACTTGCTGCTGCCTGCGTTCTTCAAACGTCGACCGCCCTATGCCCGCTTGATCTTTCGCAGCCTGCGCCTGGCTCAGCCCTGGGGCATGCTGGAGGTCTTCGTGCTTGGCATTCTGGTGTCACTGGTCAAGCTCGCTCACCTGGCGCAAATGCTGCCGGGCATAGCCCTGTGGTCTTTCGGCGCGGTCATGCTGCTCATGGCTGCGGCCGCCTCCAGCTTTGATTCCCGCGCCCTCTGGGTACGCCTGGAGTCATCACCATGAAGGCGAGCAAAGTTGTGAGCGCTGCGCAGTGGGGGCTGACCACCTGTCATGGTTGCGGCCTGCTTGCCCGCCTGGGCCGGGGCACGCACTGCCCTCGCTGCGGCAGCCTCTTGCATGGGCGCAAGCCGAACAGCATCTCTCGCACCTGGGCCTTCGTGATCGCTGCGACGATTCTTTATATCCCTGCCAACTTACTCCCCATCATGGAAACCAGCTCACTGTTCGGCGCACAGAACGACACCATCCTCAGTGGCGTGGTCTATCTGTGGCGCTCCGGCTCGTGGGACCTGGCCCTGGTGGTGTTCATCGCCAGCATTCTTGTGCCACTGGCCAAACTTCTCGCTCTGGTTCTGCTCCTACTCTCGGTGCAGCGGCGATCCCGCCGGCAGCCCGTGCAGCGCACCCGGCTTTATCGCCTGGTGGAACTGGTGGGGCGCTGGTCAATGCTCGATGTGTATGTGGTCACCCTGCTCGTGGCTCTGGTGCAACTCGACGCCCTCGCAACCATCCGCCCCGGCCTCGGAATTGTGGCCTTCGGGGGCGTGGTGGTGCTGACGCTGTTCGCGGCACTGAGCTTTGATCCCCGCCTGATCTGGGACTCCATGGAGAACGACAATGCCTGACTCCCCGCCCGACCTGTCCGCCCTACCGGAGGCCGAGACAACCCCCAGGTCGCGCTGGAAGCCGCAACTGGTCTGGCTGGTCCCCTTGGTGGCCGCGCTCATTGGCGGCTGGCTGGCGGTAAAGTCCATTCTCGAACAAGGTCCTGTCATCAGCATCGTTTTCCAGAATGCCGAAGGCCTGGAGGCCGGCAAAACCGCGATTAAATACAAAGATGTGGAAATCGGCCGAGTCATGACCGTGGCGCTGTCCGATGATCTCAAGGAGGTGGTGGTCACGGCGGAACTGGTCAAGGACTTCGAGCCTCACCTGGTGGAGGACACCACGTTCTGGCTGGTCAAACCGCGCATTACCGGAGGTAGTGTATCGGGGCTCGGCACCGTTCTGTCCGGCGCCTTTATCGGCGTCGGTGTGGGCAAATCTACCCAGGAACAAAAGGCCTTCACTGCGCTGGAGACACCTCCGGTTATTCAAGTGGATACGCCGGGCAAGGAATTCATCCTGCGCAGTGACGACTTGGGCTCCCTGGCCATGGGCTCGCCGATCTTCTTTCGCCGTCTGCAGGTCGGCCAGGTGGTGGCTTATCAGCTTGACGAAAATGGTCAGGGAATGAGCCTGCGCATTTTCGTCAGCGCCCCCTACGACCAGTTCGTGACCGACAATACGCGGTTCTGGAACGCCAGCGGGGTGGACGTCAAGCTGGGCGCCAGTGGCGTCGAGATCAACACCCAATCCCTCACCTCGATCCTCCTCGGCGGCGTGGCCTTCGAGACGCCGCAGGGTGCTGTCGAACGCCCGGTCGCCGCTGGCGACACCCACTTCAAGCTGTTCACTGACCGAGCGCAGGCCCTGCGCAATCCCGAGCGCGATGTCATCAAGATGGTCATGTACTTCGATGAATCCCTGCGAGGACTGTCACCGGGCGCCCTCGTGGACTTTCGTGGCATCTCCATCGGCGAGGTGTCAAATATTGGGGTGGAACTGGACGGCGTGAACCAGCGCATCGTTATGCCGGTAGAAGTGAACCTCTACCCTGAGCGGCTACGGCTGCGCTCCCACGAACAAGGCAACGTCAAACTGACCGACGAGGAGCGCAAGCGGTTCCTGGAGGAGATGGTGGCCCACGGCTTGCGTGCCCAGATGCGCAGCGGCAACCTGCTGACCGGCCAGCTTTACGTCGCCCTCGACTTCTTCCCCAATGTAGCCGAGGCCTCGATCAGCTGGGACAGTAACCCGCCCCAACTCCCGACCACGCCGGGTAGCCTGCAGGAATTGCAGGCGACGCTGCAGGGCCTCGCCGCTCGGGTAGAAAAACTTCCCCTCGAAGCGATCAGCACCGACCTGCGCAAGACCCTGCAGGCTGCCAGCTCCTTGCTGCACCGGCTGGATACTCAGGTGACACCCGAAGTGATCGCAGCCCTGAGTGAAGCCCGCGAGGCGGTGGACACGGCCAATACCATGATGGCCGCAGACAAGCCCCTGCAGCGGGACACACTTGAAACCATCCGTGAACTGGGGCGCACCGCCAAGTCCTTGCGGGCGTTGACCGACTATCTCGAAAGCAATCCCGAGGCGCTGATCTGGGGCAAAAAGGGAGACAAGCGGTGAACCATCTGATTCTGCCTCTGGTGGCCAGCCTGGCGCTGGCCGGTGGCTGCGGCACGCCACCCACAAATTTCTATACCCTCAGCCCGGTCGCCGAGGCCAAACCGGCACCCTCAGCCATGAACTACAGCGTTGCCGTGGGGGCGGTTTCCGTTCCCGATCTGCTGGATCGCCCGCAGTTGGTTCTGCGGCGCGATGCCAACCGGGTGGACATCCTCGACCAGACGCGCTGGGCAGCGCCGCTACAAAGCAGCATCGGCCAGGTCATTGCCGCCAATCTCTCGCACTTGTTGAGTGGCGCGCGGGTGACCGCCTATCCGCAAAATCCCACGACTGCCGATTATCAGGTGGGGGTAGATGTCCTGCGCTTCGAGTCGGCGCCCGGCATTGCGGTGAGCCAGGAGGTGCTATGGACGATCCGCAACACCGAGGGCCAGTTGCTGAGGACAGGCCGCTCCGTCGTCAGAGAGGCAATCGCAACGAGCGATACCGAAGCTCTGGTCGCCGCCCATGACCGGGCCCTGGCTGCAGTAAGCAGGGACATAGCCAGCTCCCTTCTGAAAAACCCGCAGCCCGTAAGACGCGATTGATCCAGCAGTCTCTTCCGGCGGTTTGCCGGCGGTCCTTCGCCGCCGGTCCATCCTTACCAGGATCATGAGGCCCACACGTGTATCAACTCGACGAAACAGGCCATCATGAAAGCCACCTGCACCGGGTCATGCATAGCGATAAAACACGCGACAGCTCCTGCAGCCAACCCTGCGTTCATGCTCTTAATAAAATAAGCTTTTTTTGAAGTGCATCGTAAGCTGGCTTATCTTTTCAGCAGCTCTGACACCGAACAGATCGTGATTTAACTTGTAAAAAGTTGGCCAAAAAAGTTTCATGTTCTTTCGCGAAACGGTTTTCGCCAGATCAAAACAGGATCGCGCCAGGTCCTGATTGCCTTCCCTGAGCGCCGCCCTCCCTATCTCCCACACACACGCCGAAAACGCGGCGAGGCTAGTCTCAGACACAGTGCCGCCCACCGATTCGAGCGTCATCAGTATCTTCTCCAATTCTCCTTCCAGTCGGCTCGGTGAGTTCTTCCGTTTGATACTGATGCGATCCGCTGAAAAATGTATGCGATGCGTATAGACCTTCGCAGGTTGATAAAAAAATCGCGCGCCTTTGGCAGCCAAACGCACATGCAGATTCCATTCCTGGCCGCTTTTGAACCTGGCGTCAAAGCCGCCGACCTTGTCCAGCAGATCTTTTCTATGCATCGGCGTAGAGGTCAGTATGTTGGCCATAATTAACTGGGCTAACTGCTCGCACCCCGGCTGGATAACTACGTTATTGACCGCCTTTACTGCGCCCTCTCTTAATATGCTGTAATCGCCATATACAAGGGAGCTTCCATCAAGTCTTTTCATCGCTTCAACTTGGGATGAAATAGCTCCGGCAAGCAAGAAATCATCAGCATCCAGAAACTTTACATAGTCTCCCTTTGCCGCAACCAGGGCCTTGTTGCGGGCAACGCAGGCTCCCTGATTGGTTTGCGAGATGACCTTAACCTCTTTATAGCACTCAAGCATTTCACGGGTTCCATCGCTCGACCCATCATCGACAACGATAACCTCAAGACGCCCATAGCCTTGCCCAAGGACGCTTTCCACGCACTGACCGATAAAACGTTCAGAATTGAAGGCCGGGATTAAAATGGATACCAAGGGGCTTTTCATAAGCTTCTTTCACATGGCAAGCCATTATTCGAGATTTTTCCGGAGCACTCAGCGACCAAGCTATTGGAAAGCGCGATGGGTTCTGGCCAACCAAATTTACTGCCTAGCAGTTCATCCCATTCAGCAGGGTCGAATGTATAGGAGCCCGCAGCCGGGGTCAGCGTAAGTTCGCCGATATACAGTTGCCCTTGATGTAAATAAAAATCGACCCGCAGATAGCCAAAAGGGACCGCGAGCTGTTTGGCTATACGCAGCATCTCGCCAAGCAAAGAGGGTTTGTGGGCCGCTACAGCACTAGAGTTTTTTCCCCTGCGCTGAAAAGGCGCGAGGCTCCAGTCCTCTAGATAGATGTCTTGTGTCGGGTTTACCAGCCGCCCGTGCATATGCTGTATAAAGACATACGGCTCGTTATTATCGCCCGCATTGAAGACATTGAACTTGTAATCATCCGGCGGTCGGCCATCAGTCAACAATGTCTTCTCAAAGAGAATCTTGGGCTTGATAAATTTATAATGCTTTTCTCGATACCGTACCGAGAAGTCCGACTCCAGCCAGCTCTTGGCAAGTCGGGCCAAAGCCTCCAGATTTTCTTTTTCCTTGCAGAGGATAATTTTCACCTGACCGGCGCTGTGATTAGCTTTCATCACAAAGGTAGTCGGCAGTCTATCAAAGATTTCAGGCGTAACCTCTTCACAACTGAAGTAAGCGGGCACTAGATATTGCTCACCTACTGTCGCGGCCAAGTAGCGTCTGACTTCGACCTTATCCGCAAGGCGCGAAAAGACAGGGTGCGGATAACGCATCCTGTGAAATATTTTTTCAGAAAAAAAACGCGGCTTCTGAAAATCACAAAAACGCCCGTGGTGCTGCCAATAACGAACCTGATAATAAATGAAATCCGGCGAGCACGTTATTAGCGTATTTAAGCGCTGCCCTAGCCTTAACACGCTCATTCCAGCACTCCTTGCTTGAGGTTCCGGCTGGCGATACTCGGCCTGGAGCAGGCCATTATGGTGGTGGCAATCAACAACAGGTTCAAAAGCGCCCCGGCGAGGCTAAATGCAGCCACTGCCACCATGTCGCTCTTGAACACAAAAAAGCCTACATAGATGGCCACCACTCGTGTGAAGACGCTTGCCACCTCATACACCAAAAAAAACTTTTGCAACGAGAGTGCCGCTATCGCCGCAACACTGGGCCTATTTATAAAGCCAAAGAACAGCCAGCACGCCAACCATTGGGCATAGCCCCCCGCAATACGCCACTCATTGCCGAAGACCCATTGAAATAACCAGGGGCCCAACAGCACAACGAGCAAATAGGGGACAAAACCCACCACGGCAAGCGCTGCCGTTGCCTTTATGATCAGTCCGGAAAGCTGCTTTCCTGCATGTGCGGCCTCGGTGAATTTTGGATAAAAAACGTCACTGACGGATTTCCCAATCAACATGGAAGGCACTGCCATGACGGTTCGGGCCAAGGTGTAAAAACCCGCCGAAGCGGGTCCAAACAGGCTGGCAAGCATCATGATGGGCAGGCTTTGCGACAGGGCATTGAGCAAGATTTGCGGTGCTCTGAACAATGGAAAATCCGCATGGATCCTGGCTCGTTCTTTCAGCTCCGTTATTGTTGTGCGCGTACTCGACGGGCCGGAAAACAGCCCCGCCCCCGCTGCCAGCATCGCGGCATGCAGCGCACGCCCTGCCACCGCCAAGACAATCAAGACACTGGCAACGGGGTAGAAAATGCCTATCCCGGTCTTGCTTATGTTCAGCAGGAACGATTGGATGACTGCGACGCGCGCCGTGACAGAAAACTTCCCCTTACGAGTAAGCCATTGCTCTGCCACCTGCATGCAGGCCGCAAAAAACATCGCCACGGGAATCAACATCATGAAACTGGAAATAGCCTGCAAGCCCAGTGATCCGACCAGTTGATCTGCCAAAAAATACAATGCCACCGCGGCTAAAACGGTGATTACCAAAGCCAGCAATACGGACAGCTTTGCTATGGCAAGCGCCTCTTGATCCTCCTTGGGAAGAACAATGGCGATGGGATAGGTGAGCGCGGCAATAGGCGTCAAAACCCCCAATACGGCCATGAACGCACCTAGCTGCCCAAATGACTCCGGCCCATACATCCGGGTGATCACCGGCGCAAAGGCGATGGTAATCGCCTGGGCCGCGGCGGCTCCTGTGGCTACGGCCAACACATTGCGCACAAAGGGCCGCTGGCTCAGGTCTTTGAATGTGTTAGAAAAAGTGCGCATTCTTTGTAGTGATCAGTCCTTGATTACCGTTTTGCCAGAAACTGCTGGGCACCTCTACTCAGGCAAATCTTTGTCATCAACAGTTAAGCGTTTTTTTGCACTTCTGTCGGAATTCCGAGTTGGGCGCTGAACAACTGACCGCCGAGAGCCGCTGTTCGTTGCAACAAAACACAAGGCCTGCACGCCAGATCGCCAAGCGCGAGCCCTTCTCGTACCCAGCCTAGCGGTCGATCCCTCCCGCAGGCGCAGTTCCCTTCTGCAGCGCATCGCGCAGCTCCTCATGCTGTAAAAAAAGACGGATATAGCGACCCTGGTGCTGATTGATCTGTTGATTGCGGGCCTCCAGAGTTTCTTCCAAAGCCTGCAGGGCATTGAGCTGCGCACACGACAGTGCGCGGGTGTCAGCCAAGTGTTTTTCCAGCGTACGGATTTCTGTCTGTGCCGAGCGCAGCTCTGCGCGCAGCGCATTGAATTCCAGCTCTTGCTGGGCAAGGGTCTGCTGACCGAATGCCTTTACGGCCTGCAGACGCCGTATCTCTTCCTGCCTGCCGCTCAATCTCAGGCTTTGCCATACCAGGGTCAGCACCAACAGCAGGCTCAACAGCATGGATCCACCCAGCACAGCCCAGCTCAGGCTCATGGTATTCATCCTTTCCCTACGTCTTCTTGCCAAGTGATGGCCAAACGATATGTATATTCAGACGACAGGTCTATAATGTGGATGTGTACAGGTAAAGTTTTCAAGCACATGGAGAGCACATGAAGCGCGAGCAATCGATCGATCAGGTTCGCTGGGATCTGGCCCTACGCTATCGCCTGATAGAAACAGTGGCATGGTGGGAAGGCCGACTGACCACCGGGCATCTGATGCAAAGTTTCGGGATCAGCCGGCAGCAGGCTTCCAAGGACATCAACACCTACCTGACCGAGCATGCCCCGAAAAACCTCCTCTACGACAAACACCTGAAGGGCTATGTACCAGGTCGGCACTTCAAACCGTTGTTTATCGACGACAGCGCCAGTGCTTATCTGCACTTGCTCAACCAAAACCATGAACGCGCACCGCACATAGACGGACTGGCCCTCGCATACGCCCATACCGAAGTGCTTAATGTGCCAGACCGGAGCATCTGTCCGCAGATTCTCCGGCCGCTCCTCAAAGCCTGCCGTGAGGGGCTGCGCCTGGAGAGTGAGTACGTATCGCTGACCAACCCGGTCGCGGAACACCGGGTGATTGCCCCGCACACGCTCGTTTACACCGGCATGCGCTGGCATGTGCGGGCGTATTGTGAAAAAAATCAGGATTACCGCGACTTTGTGCTCAGCCGGTTTCGTGGTGAGCCGGACTTGATGGATGCCAGCGACAACGGGCGTGACGCGGATGCCGGCTGGATGACCTGGCTGGACGTGGTCCTGGAGCCTGATCCGCGCTTGAGCGAGGTGCAAAAAAGCATCATCGAGACGGATTTCGGCATGCGCGAGGGCCAGCTGCGCATCCCCAGCCGTGGAGCGCTGGTGCAGTATGTACTGCAGCGCTACCAGATCGATTCCACGAAGATTCAGACCAAAGCCGCGGCGCAGCAGATCGTGGTGGCCAACCTCGATGAGCTGCAAGCCTGGCTGTACAACTGACGAGATAGAGCCGTGACCTGTCAACTAAAGGCACAGGTCAGGGTTCAGCACTGCGCCGCTCAGCGGCGCTTGGGCAGGGTCGCCAGCAGTAGCCCACCGAAAATCAGTGCGCCTCCCATCCAGTGGAAGCCCTGCAGGATTTCTCCTAGGAGCAGGTACGCCAGCACGGCAGCGAACACCGGCATCGAATACAGAGCCAGCGAGGCTCGAGCCGCTCCGACGATTTTGACCCCCTGGTTCCAGGTCACGTAGGCCACCAGGGAGGCCATCAGCGCGGTATAGCTAATTGCGCCGAGTGTGCGCCCCGTCACCTCGAAGCCACCCACTTGGCGAAGCTCCATCAGGTAGAACGGCAGAATGACAACAAGCCCGACCGAAACGAATGCTGCCAGTAGCACCAGCGGTGGCAACGCAAAGTAGTTACCCCAGCGACGCAGCAGCACGGTATACAACGCCCATGACAGCACGGCGAGCAGCATCACCAGATCACCGGGGTTGAACGACAGGCCCAGCAGGTTTCCCAGGCTCGCCTGGCTGATCAGCACCAGCAGGCCACAGACCGCGATTCCCATGCCGAACCAGGCCCGCGGCGAGGGCCACTCTTTGAGCAGGAAGCCGGCACTGATGAAGGTCGCCAGCGGTATACAGGTGTTGAGCAGGGTGATGTTGAAGGCCGTTGTGCTCTGCGCAGCGCTGTACAGTAACGAGTTATAGCCACCGATACCCAGCGCGGCGGTCAATACCAGCCGCCAGCCCGCCTTGCGCAACACGGCGCGCTGCTGCCAGAGCGGCTTGATCACGAACGGCAGCAGCACGGCCAGGGCCAAAGCCCAGCGCCAGAACGACAAGGCGAACGGGTGGATTTCCTCCGAGGTGGCGCGGGCCACCAAGGCATTGCCTGCCCACAGCAGACTGGACAACAACAGGCCGGCGGCGGCCCAGGCGGAGCGAGAGTTCATTACGTATTCCCAACGGCTGTCGACTACCAGGGCAGCCGATCGGATGTGGAGCTTACGCCCCGAAAGGCGCGCGCCACCTTACGAAGCGGGCCAAAGTTTGACAAGGGCAAAAAGCCATTCCACTGCCTCGACATTCCCATCCAGTCCCGATACGGCCGCACCGAGCCCGCCAAACCCGGTTGAGGTCAGGCTGAAGCCCAGCGACGCCGCAGCCTGAAACCCAGCCAGACAATCAGCACTATCAAGAGGCCAATCAACGCGGCTGCGCTCCATTGCAACAGCCCGGCATACCTGAACAGTTCATCTGGCGCTAGGCTGGCCACACGCAGCAAGCGCTGCTCGGCGGCTGCGCCGCTGCTGGGAATCTCCGCCAGGCCGTCACCGTCCAGATCCGGCAAGCGCGCAATATGATCAAGCAATGCCTGCCATTCCTTGTATTCCTGAATTCCCTCTTTCTGCGGTTCGCGGTCGAACACCGCATCGCGAATCACCGCCAGAGGTCTACCATCGGCATCCTTGGGCACCACATCGAGCAATCCCTTGCTGAGCTCGGGAATCAGCCAGGTGAAGCTGCCGACATAACTGGTCGCCCCGACGCTGAGCAACCCCGGTCTGGCCAGATCCAGCTCCTGATATTCCTGCTCGGCAGAACCCAGCCAGATCCGACTGACGCGATCGAACGGCACGCGGTACGGGTTGTAGCTGAACCTGAGGCCCGAGACCCGCGGGTAATAACTGTCACTCTCGCGCAGCTGATAGGCCAGCAACAGCACTTCGAGGATATTTTTGATCTCGCGGGGCGTGAAATACACTTGGACCAGCGGATAGCCGGGCTCATCGTCGAACTCGCCGATCCCCAGCGGCGCGATCCTGAACAGGTCGGATACGTTCTGCACGCCAGTGCGGCCCAAAAACAGGTCGTCACGGATAGTGCCGTTACCGGTGAATGCAATATCGCTCTGCGTGGCGAGGCGCAATGCATCGGTCACCAGGTTGGCCAGCACCGGATCATCCCAGGCGCGGGTCAGCGTTTTGTCGACCTTGGCCAGAGGTTGATCGAAGCGGTAGCCCAACGGCTGCAGAACTCGCTGGCTGACCTGATTCTGGTAACCCGCGACCTGGGCGCTGATTGCCTCATCACCCGCCAAGGCGTCATCAAGTGGGTGCAGCTGATAATTCACCAGTCGGGGAACGCCCGCCTCGTCCAGGCGCATGTGCAGTTCGCCCAGGTACTGGATTTCCGAGCCGGCCTGCAGCACCAGCGTGCGGCCATTGACCAGCACAGGCTGGGTCAACACTGTATGCGAATGGCCACCAACCACGATATCGATACCGGGCACGCGCTCGACCAGCTCGATGTCCTCACCGCGCCAGCTCCCGTCGGCCTGCTGGCTGACGCCCATGTGCGACAGCAGGATCACCACATCGACCTGCTCCTTGTCGCGCAGCGTGCGCACCATTTCAGTCGCCACATCGACGGGATCGGCGAAGGTCACCGGGACCATCAGCGGGCTGACCTCTACAGCGTCGTACCCCATCAGGCCGAACAGGCCAAACCGCAGGCCACCCTTTTCCAGCACCCGGTAAGGCAGGATGCGCCCCGCGCTCTGCTGGGCCTGCAGGCTGTCATCATCCTGCTGTGCTGAAAAGCGGATATTGCTCGACAGGATAGGTACCAGGCCCGCGCCTTCGGCCCGAGCGGCGGCTTCGATCATTTTGGCCAGCCCAGCCGGGCGAAAATCGAACTCATGGTTACCCAGAGTGGTCGCGTCATACCCCAATTCGCTGAGCAGACGCAGTTCACTGCCCAGCTCACGGGTCACGGTATGAAACAGTGCCCCCATACTGAAATCGCCACCATCGAGCAGCAGCACCGGCTGCTCTGACGCCGCCGCACGCCGTTGTTCGATAAGCGTGGCCAGCCGCGCCACGCCGCCAACGGTATCGTCATCGCCAATAGTGTCAGGCGTGTATTCATTATTGGGGCCAAACCCCAGCAGGCGGGACTGCCAGTCGTTGGTATGCAAAAGCGTAAAGCTGCGGTCGGCTGCCAGCGTATGACTGGCCATCGCCAGCAGAAAAACGGCAAGCAGGAAGCGAAAGGCGGGCATGAAAATCCTTGTAAACAACTGCTGAGATTCGTGATCGGCTGGCCAACTGCCGACACTCGGTCGGAATCATCCCACCTTCAACCGGTCCACACCAACAAACCCCTTGGCGGGAGCCGGTCATGAACGATAAAGACAAACCCTATGTTCCTCAGGAAATCGACGACATGGAGGACCGCATGGGATCCATTGAGCAGCTGGATTTCAATACAGGCGATGAGCGGCTGGGGCGTACCGGCGAGCGCTTGTCAGACGAAGAGCTGCGCGACAGATTTCCCCCCAAGCGCGTCCGTGAAGCGGGCATGACCGGTGGCGAGGCGCTCGGCCCGGATGTCCACGAGGATGGCATCACTCAGGATGACCTCAGCCCCGAAACCTTGTATGACGAAAGCGGGGCGCGTTCACCCAACGAGCGTGGACACGGACGTGCCGCGGATGAGTCGTTGAGTGTGGTCCAAGGCAGCGAAATAGGCGGCGGCTACGGGCTGGACGAAGCCGAACTGGCACAGGTATTACCCCTGGATGGCGAGCCGGAAACCCCTCCGGGTGAGGAGCCTATCCCCAAGGGGGATGATCCAGCAGACCATAACCCGCCTCGCAAGGGCAGCAAATAGCTCAATCGAGCAACGTACAGGCCATCACCAAGGCATCTTCCCCCCCCCCCGGCGCCGGATAATAGTTGCGGCGCCGGCCAATCTCATTGAAGCCGAAGCGCTCATACAATCGGTAAGCCGACTGGTTCGAGGCCCGCACCTCCAGAAAACACTCCTGGCCGCCACGCTGCTGGGCGCGGCTCATCAAGTGTTCGAGCAACGCCAACCCCAGGCCTCGTCCCTGATACGCCGGGTCAATGGTGATATTCAGCAAGTGCGCTTCATCGAGTATCAGGTCGATCACGCCATGGCCGACCTGCTGCTCTCCCTGGAACATCACCCAGCAGTCATAGGATTTCACCGCATCGACATACAGGCCTCGCGTCCAGGGATGGCTAAAGGCGGCTTGTTCGATGGCCAGCACAGCGTCAACGTCCGCCTCGGTCATGGGGCGGAAATGCAGGGTGTTACTCATGATGGGCACACTACTCAAGAGCCTGAAGAAAGTGGGTTCAATGCATAACGTGCCAACGACGCATTACCCGGCGCATCGAGTGCCAAAGCTCTCGCTTGCGCACAGGTTCGTCCATCAGCAGCTCGAGCCCGGGCAGTGTCCAGGCAGCACCCAATCCTTCGATTTGCAACTCGCGATGGAATGCCTGCTCGTCGACTTCGCCAGCAAAGCGTATAGCCGGGGCGCCGATCAGCCACAGGCACGCACAGGGCTGCTCATCTTCAGCCATTTGGGTCGCGATGAAGCTCTGCACGAAATCGCGCGCTTCGTCGGGGCCTTGCTCCAACTGGCCACGCATCAGCAAGGGCCAGCGCACCGGCTCGCCCACCATCTGTGGGCTGTCAGGAAGGCCAGCGGCGCGCAGCAAATCACGCAGCAGCAAATAGCCGGGGTCTCGACTTTGGAAACTTTCGCCGGTTGGCAACTCGACCAGCACAAGACAAGTGCCGGCACGCAACAATTGCAACGAGAATCGAGGAGGTGCAACCGCAACAGGCGCGGGCTCGACGCGTATTTCGGTCGAAACCGCGTTCTCCACTACCGCCTGGCCAGCCGCTGGCCGAATGCTCTCGCGCAACTGCTGCACAGACTGCGGGCCTGTATTGGGAAGGCGTGCCACTTCTTGCACAGGGGCGGCAACTCGCTCATCACGCCCAGGCGATGGCACAGGCGCAGCACGCACTTCAACCCTGGCGACCGGAAGCACTGCCAACACAGTCGGATTCGAGGGAGCCGCATGAGGCAACACCACACGCGGAAGCCAGGTGTCGATCTGCATCGCGTTGAGGTAGGCGCGGCGCCCTGTTTCGCTGATCAAATTCCTTCCACCTGCGGATGAGCGCGGAGTACACGGGCCTGCATCAGGTTCAAGGCATTCAGATAAGCCTTGGCAGACGCCACCACGATATCGGTATCGGCACCATTGCCATTGACGATACGCCCGCCTTTTTCAAGACGCACCGTGACCTCGCCTTGGGAGTCCGTACCCTGGGTGATCGCATTGACCGAATACAGTTGCAGGGTGGCCTGCGAACCCGCAATGCTTTCGATGGCCTTGAACGTCGCATCAACCGGGCCCGAACCCTGGGCATCCGCAGCCTGCTTGTGTCCGTCGACAGCAAGGATCAGACGGGCGTGCGGCACTTCGCCGGTCTTGCTGGCCACCTCCAGGCTGACCAGCCTGAAGTGTTCGGGAGTTTCCTCAGTCAGCGTGTCGGTCACCAGCGCCTGCAAATCTTCATCGAAGATTTCATGTTTCTTGTCAGCCAGATCCTTGAATCGCGCAAACGCGGCGTTCAGCTCATCCTCCGCCAGCGCGATGCCGAGTTCATCCAGACGGGAGCGGAAAGCAGCACGTCCGGAGTGCTTGCCCATGACCATCTTGTTGGCATTCCAGCCGACCGATTGCGCCGACATGATTTCATAGGTCTCGCGATGCTTGAGCACGCCATCCTGGTGAATACCGGACTCGTGAGCAAACGCATTGGCGCCCACAATGGCCTTGTTCGGCTGGACCGGAAAGCCGGTAATACCAGAAACCAGCCGTGAAGCGCTGAGAATATGTTCAGTCTCGATGCGGGTGTGTACGCCTAGCAGATCCTGGCGAGTCTTGATCGCCATGACGATTTCTTCCAGCGCGGCGTTGCCGGCCCGTTCGCCTAAGCCGTTAATGGTGCACTCCACCTGACGGGCACCCGCCACCACGGCGGCCAGCGAGTTGGCTACCGCCAGGCCGAGGTCATTATGGCAATGCACCGAGAACACCGCCTTGTCGGCATTGGGAATACGCGTCAGCAGTTGCGTGATCAGCTCGCCATACTGATGGGGGATGGCGTAGCCGACGGTATCGGGGATATTGATCGTTCGCGCACCGGCATCAATGGCGGCCTCAACGATGCGGCAAAGAAAATCGATGTCGGACCGGCCAGCATCTTCACAGGAAAACTCTACATCGGCACACAGGCTGCGAGCCTTTTTCACCGCTCGTACGGCCTGCTCGACAACCTGGTCAGGCTGCATACGCAGCTTGTATTGCATATGAATGGGGCTGGTGGCGATAAAGGTGTGAATCCGGCCGGAGTTGGCGCCCTTGAGCGCTTGTGCAGCACGCTCGATATCCGCGTCGACGGCACGGGCCAGGCTGCACACGGTACTGTCCTGAATAGTGTCGGCAATCGTCTTGACCGCTGCGAAGTCACCAGGGCTGGCAATCGCGAAGCCCGCTTCAATAACATCAACACGCAACCGCTCCAAGGCCTTGGCGATGCGCAGCTTTTCTTCCCCGGTCATCGAGGCGCCAGGACTCTGTTCGCCATCACGCAACGTGGTGTCGAAAATAATCACGCGGTCATTGTTGCTCATGTCGACTCCTTGGCCCTGAACTCAAGCGAATGCGTCAACGCTGATACCACAGCGCATTCAATACATGAATTGTGGCCGGAAATGCCGCGTGGGGAAAGCGGCAGGAGTCGCGCGCCGTCAGAGGGTACGGCAAGCGAGCGAATCAGGGGGCGGGAAAGACATACAGGTTGCCTTGTAGGCGAACCGCACCATCCACCTGATAGGTAAAGAGATCATGCTGCTGCAGACCAGCCCCCTGACTCGCCTGGTTGGCACCTGACAGGGAGTACTGCGCATTGGTAAAACGTGCCTCTCGGAGCCCAATTCTGAGTGCCTCGCCATTGAACTGGGCCCCTTCACCATTGAAACCACTGTCAATCTTGACGATATCCAGCGTGACGCCATCAAAACTGAACGTGCCTTTGATGTTGTCGATGATAATAAAGCCGGCGCTCCGTCCTGGATTAATGGCAATACGCGCCCCACACCCTCCAGCACAGCGAGTCAGGCCTGGATTGGCATTGAAGGTCACCGAAGCACTGAGGCTTATGCCATCCTGCCCACTGACCGCACCCAGCTCGTCCTCCGCTAAAGGACGCAGGTCCGCCCAAGCCAATAAGGAAGAGCAGCCCAGCACGATGCTGGCTAGTAATCGATGCATTGATGGATCCTCAGCGCGGCAGGTTAACCGTACGCATTTCCAGATAGTCGAGACGCAAACCCCGAATCGCCTGCGCGCCCACATTAACGCCGCTCAGAGTCACATTACCGACGCTGATGTTGCTTTTAGGGACCTGCGCATAAAACTCCTGGTGGTTGGCCCACGTCACCGCCGGCAATTTAAAGCGTAACTCACCATCGGAAAAAACACTGAAATGCAACGGTTGCAACTTGCCGTGCCCGATATTGATATCCAAATAGACGTTCTTCGCCACCAGGCGATTAAGGTCGGTGCAGTTGCGGCACGCACTGGCAATTACTTTGTCTGCATGGAGCTGAAGGCTAATTTCTCCTGCCAACCCCTCTGCATCGCCCCAGATATTCAGGTACGAGCCGTGCAAAGTGAAGCCTTCGATATCAAGAGCGAAATAATCGCTGCGCGTCGTCGTAGCCCCCCTTATGCCGGCACTGCTGCTGCCGCTCCATGCAGTAGAGGCCACATTGAATGTCGACCTGAAACCGACATCCATGCCCTTGACACGTGACTGCCCATTTTTAAGCGCAGTTGAAACTATGACCAGGCTGGTGCGGTCGCCCTGAGCCTTGCCGATCCGCCCACCGGTACAGGTATAAGCAGTTGAAGTGGGCACTCCGCACAATGCGCTGTATTCGTTGTAATCACCAATACGCTGAGCCAGGCTCCAACCATTGCGAAGCGTCTCCCAGGCTTGACCAACGGCCTGCTGGGCAACAATTAATTCCCCACCTTTATTGTTGAACGCATCTACTGATGCGTTGTAGGCACGAACGTCAGGGACCAGCAAGCTTGAACAGACATCACCACACCAGTACTTCTCTCCTAACGCAGGCTTTGGATACGTCCCAGTGTTTCGAGCAGCGGCATGCTTATTAGTCATGTCCGTCCGGGCAGCGGCATATTCATTCGTTTTTACATCTACAATATTCTGTCGGGTTTGAACGAGCTGCATATCTGCATCGATGCCCTGCTTTAATGCAAGCCAGCCCCCGCCACTCAGATACCGCAAATGCAGATGCTCGCTCTGGTTATTCATCACGCTCAACTGCCCGTCAATTTTGGTGACGGCAAGTTCAGGGTTCGTGCAGCCGGCTTCACCATAAAGACAGCCTTGGTAATAAGCCCACAAACCGTACTGACGGGTATCGTTCAGCGGATCAGTCCAAGTGGGAGTGCGTAACTGAAGAGCATGAATGCCTGGTGGCAAGGAGCCCGCAAGAGAAAAATCGACAATTTTCAGCGTGAAAGGATGCAGAGGGGTGCCAACCGCAGCCGGGATATCCAGAGCACCACGCTGGCTGTTGGCACCTTTGACGTAAAGCGTTTCCAGCTCGATGGTCACAGGATAATTTTGTGAATCCTTGATGCCAATGAGTCGCGCATTGGCCGTGGACTGATCATAGAGAAAATCGTCCAGGAAAAAACCAATACCCGCCCCACTGACTTCGCCCATTTGCTCATCATCGAGCGGCTGCATCGCCCACCCCGAGCCGCTTGAAAAGAGCAACATTGCCAAGCACAGCGTGTGCCCTCTCATATCAGCACCCTGTGCCTTGCGCACCTATACAGGTCGGCTCACGCGCCGTTCCCCGCAATGCGTCATAGAGATTGAGCAAGAACGGATAGACCGCATTGGCACCTTCCCCCGTTTTGGCAAAGTTGGCAAACGCACCACGCTGCGTCTCGACAAATTTGCCCGCATTGGCCAAATCCTGCCAAGGCACGTTTTGATTTTGCAAGGAAAAGAAAATCCCAGCTGCCCCACCTTCCTGAATATTACTTTTCGTCGGGTCACCCACGTAGATGGTTTTGTAGTTGGCGATCGGAAAACAAGTCACCAGGCCCAAGGCAGTACAATCACTTGCCTTTGTCAAGGTCGGGATAAGTGCCGCAATCAAGCCACTTTCATCGGTCAGCAAGGAATTGCCAGCCGGAACACCAATGTGGGTAGCTCGGTTGAGCTTCACCCCATCAATGGTAGTGTAGCCTGTACCATTCTGCAGCAGCTCCACGCCGGCATACACCTCTGTATCCCCAGCCAGCAGCAGGGCTGTACAGTTGATCAGGTTGGCAAGGCCGCAACCGGCGGTACTTTTATAAAACTCATAAGCGATGGACGCAGGTCCGTAAATCTTGCCCTCCATTTTTCCAGTCAATGACAAGATGTCACCCGACAGGTAACCCATGGAGCGGCCAAAGCCCAAACGCAAACCTGCCACTTCGCGTACGCCTTGAGCATTCGATTTGAAGGCGAATTCGATATAAGGGTCGAGCACCTTGAATGCTTCGATGGTGGCATTAGGCGTGTTGGCGTTGCGCACCCGGCCCAAGGCAAAGTTGTTGATCAGGATGTCTGCCGACTGGTTGGAAGCCAACCCTGGAAGACCTGTGCGGTCGAAGTCCCCCATGCGCAGCTCTTCCATATTGGTCAGCACATCGATTTCGGCCCCCAGATTGATCCGGGTGAACTGGAATCCACTGTAAGTCAGCGCATCCATGGTGATCAGCGCCTGGCCAGAAACATCCGATAGCTCTCGGTCGTCCATCGGCTTCATAGCAGCCAGACTGGCAGCGCTGAAAACACAACCGCAAAGCAGGGCCAAAAGGCGTTTGGCGGGGGAGGTGTGGGGGCGCATGGATCTTCCTTGTGATAGCCAGCAGACTCTTACGGCTATTCACTATAGGCAGCTGCACCCTCAAAACAGGCCAACCCATAGTCGTGCGCACACTGACTTGATTAGCCTTCGAGTTCCCACCTGTTACCGGGCTCACGCTGGCCGTAACACCATTTTGCACAGATTTTGGGTAGCGGGATCTTTGCTTGCGCCTCTACACATTTTCGCGCGCACAGACAAAACCCCAACCCGCGTGTGCGGATTGGGGTTTTGGTGTTAGGCGCTTGACGATGACCTACTCTCACATGGGG
>CAYPFO010000036.1:27821-32584 GCA_964410065.1 uncultured Pseudomonas sp. | reverse complement strand
CTGGCAGGGGTTGCCGCATTCCTTGCGGCGCTTGAGCCAGTCGAACAGGCGCACCTTGCTGCTGATCGATAGCGCCGCGCCCAGCGGGCAGATGTAGCGGCAGTAGACTTTGCGGGTGAACAGGTTGACCACCAGCAAGACCACCACGTAGAGCACGAACCACCACTGGCGGTCGAACTTCAGCGTGATCGCCGTCTTGAACGGTTCCACCTCAGCAGCCTTTTCGGCCAGCATCATGGATTCCAGGGAGATGCCGAACAGCACCAGCAACACGATGTACTTGATCGCCCATAGCCGCTCATGCAGGGCAAAGGGCAGTTCGTACTGAGGAATCTTGATCTTGCGCGCCAGCTCGTTGAGCAGCTCCTGCAGTGCTCCGAACGGGCACAGCCAGCCGCAGAACACGCCCCGGCCCCAGAGCAGGATGCTGGCGGCGGTGAACACCCAGAGAATGAAAATGATCGGGTCGGTGAGGAACAGCTCCCAGCGGAAGTCCTGGAACAGCGCGTGGACGAAGGTCAGCACGTTGACCACCGACAGCTGCCCCAGGCAGTACCAGCCGATGAACAGCACGGTGAACAGCAGGTAGCCACGGCGCAGCCAGTGCAGGAACTGTGGTTTCTTGGTGAGGCTGTCCTGCAGGAACAGAATGACGGTCAGCAGGCCCAGCGCGGCCAGCAGCACGCCGACCTGGAAGCTTTTCTGGTACCAGATGTTGACCCACAGCGGCCGGTTGGCTTCCTCGATGGCGGCCAACTCTTCGGCGGTCGGTTGCGGCCGCTCAATGTATTGCTCGGGCATCTGGTAGGGCAGCTCGAAGCTGGTGAAGATGCTCTCCACCGGACCGATCTGACGGCGCACCAGCAGCTCCAGGTTCCAGGCCGAGCCCGGATCGAAGCGGTACTGGTCGCGGATGATGAAGATCGCCATCTCGTAGAAGTCCGGTATGCCAGCGGCATACACGTCGGAGAGGCGGATGAAATCCAGGTCGCGGAAGCTGATGATGTCGCCGAATTGACGCAACTGGATGCGATCGAAGATCCCGCCACGTACGTAGCCCGAGCCCTTGAAGGAGTACTCACCGTTGCCCAGCACGGCAATGGCATGCTCGCCAGGCTTGAGGTCTTCCATCAGGAAACGGTACTGGTTGTCGCCCAGCAGGTTGCGGCCGATGGTGGGCGGATTCAGGTGGGTGACATAGAGGTCGACGAAGGTGTCGCCAACCTGCTCCGCACTGGCCTCGTCGACGCCCTCGGCTTGGCTGCCTTTGAAGGCTTCGTCGATGTCGCCACGGGTCAGCAGCATGCGGCGGATCGCACCGTTGCCCGTGAGCTCGCTCCAGTTGGCCGCCTGGTAGACATCCTCGCGCACGAGTGCCGGTTTCTGCGCCGCGCCGGCAACGTCCTCGACCAGGCCCAGGGAAACGGCCACCGCATGGGCGGAGCGCATCACGGCTTCGTTGATCACCATCACCGTCACGGTGGCGCCGGTCACGGCATCGACGGTGACTGCACTCTTGTCGCTGGAGCGACCAACAACGACCCGCTGCTGGACATTGATGTCGGTGTAGGTGGCGTTGAAGTCGTGAATCTTTTTTTCGGGAATGCCGATCAGAACGATGGGCTCGTGATGTTCGAGCATGTAGGCATCGCGAATCACCCCCTGGGTATCGAGGATGACCTGCAGGTTGATCGGTTTGCCTGAATAAGCAGGGATATTGACGACGTTGATGCTCTGGAAGGCGTAACCCAGAATGTCGTCGCCCTGAGTGAGGGTCTGCACCTGATAATCGCCCGCTGGCTCGGACATGCCGGTCAACCCGGGAAACACCAGTTCCATGCGCTGTCGTTCCAGCCCGCCGTAATCCTTGGCCTGCACGCTCGGCATCATTGCCATGCTCAGAACCGCCAGGAAGACCAGCCAGCAGGCGTTGAAGAACAACCTGCCTGTTACCGAAAAATGCTCACTGCTCATGGGATTATCAGACTTCTAGTACGGGATTTACGCCTGCATGGTAGTGAGCCTGCCCTCCTGCACTCCTTGACCTTAATCAAGCTGCCCCGCGCATTTCACCTACAGCGACCGCATGCCGCACCCCCCCCCCGAGATAGAGCTAAAGCAGTAATGAATGCAGCCACGCTGACACGCACTCCACCCGCCACGACAGACGACTCCACGGCGCACGCGCACATCGGGTGGCGTCGTTCGCTGCACGTAGTCGGGAGGAATAAAGGCCAAACGAGCCCCGCCAGTGGCCTGTCAGGCCACAGCGAACTGCTTCAGGTGCGGTAAAGGCGGGTCAGGTACCCGAACGGAACAACTCGCGGCGAATATGGCCGATGGCACCCATGGGATTCAGCCCCTTGGGGCAGACCCAGCTGCAGTTGCCGATGCTGCGGCAGCGGAACAGGCTGAACGGGTCGTCCAGCCGTTGCAGCCGTTCAGCCGTGGCCTGGTCGCGGCTGTCAACAATGAAACGCCAGGCCTGCAGCAACCCGGCAGGGCCAATGTAGTCCTCCGGGTTCCACCACCAGGACGGGCATTGCGAGGTGCAGCAGGCGCAGAGGATGCATTCATACAGGCCGTCGAGCTTGGCCCGGTCGGCAGGTGATTGCAGACGCTCGATGGCAGGGGCCGGATCGTGATTGATCAGCCAGGGGCGGACACGCTCGTATTGCTTGAAGAACAAACTCAGGTCGACCACCAGATCGCGGATTACCGGCATTCCCGGCAGCGGCCGGATCACCAGGCTGTCGCCCGCTTCCAGCACGTCCGCCACCGGACTGATGCAGGCCAGACGGTTCTTGCCATTGATGTTCATGCCGTCCGAGCCACAGACCCCCTCCCGACAGGAGCGTCGGTACGCCAGCGAGACATCCTGTTCGTGCAGGTACTCCAGCACATCCAACACCATGCGCGGCCGGAACTCGTCCGGCACCTGCAACGACTGCATATAGGGCGCAGCGTCGCGTTCGGCGTTATAACGGTAAACCTGCACATTGATCATGAGGGAGCTCCTGAGCTGCTCGCGTTGAGCAGCCATGGCGATGCCTGCCTGAAGCTTAGGTCAGTGAGTCGGCAACGTGGTTTGCAGAGACATACGCACTTCGCGAACGCAATTAGCATTCTGGACCAGGGCCGGTAAACTCCCCGCCTCCGCCCGCCCCGGCCGGCCCTGCTCCGAGATACTCATGAAACGTTTTGTCCTGCTCGACACCGCTCCGATTCCCGACAACGGTGGCGCCCTGTGCCTGTTCGAGTACGGCGAGGATTTCGTCATCAAGATTCAGGGCGGCAGTGGCGGTCAGTTGATGAACACGCGCATGCACGGCTCGGAAGACGCATTGGCCGAGATTCCCTGCAAGAAAATCGCCGCGCGCCTGGCGCCACGGGTGCTCATCGGCGGGCTGGGCATGGGCTTCACCCTCGCCTCCGCGCTCAAGCACCTGGGCAAGAACGGTGAAGTGGTGGTGGCGGAACTGGTGCCTGGAGTCATCGAGTGGAACCGCGGCGCGCTGGGCGAAAAATCCGGCTACCCGATGCGCGATCCACGGGCCAGCGTGCTCAATGAAGATGTCGCCAAGGTCCTCAAGGACGAGCCCCAGGGCTTCGATGCCATCCTGCTGGATGTCGACAATGGCCCCGAAGGCCTGACCCAGCGCGCCAACACCTGGCTGTATTCCATGGCCGGCTTGCAGGCCTGCGCCCGCGCGCTACGCCCCAAGGGCATCCTCGCCGTGTGGTCGGTCAGCGCCGACCGGCCCTTCGCCGAACGCCTGAAAAAAGCCGGCTTCAAGGCCGAGGAAGTGCAAGTCTACGCCCACGGCAATCGGGGTACCCGGCACACCATCTGGATCGCCGAGAAAACGCAGTAAGGCGAACGCGCTCGCTGCGCCCTGTCGATATCAACGGGCACGGCATTTACACCAACGTCGGCCGGCTGCGGCGCAAGCCCACCCGGCATGGAACCAGTAGGGGCGAATTCATTCGCCAAGCACTGAGCCTTCCAACAGCGTCGAGGTTGTGACGAGCCGAGCAGCCGGTGGCGTTGATGGCTGTCACAGCGGATTCATGGCCTGAAATACCGCGCCAGGCGAATGAATTCGCCCCTACGAAAGCGCCACGCGCCCTGTCGATATCAACGTGCACGACATTTACACCAACGTCGGCCGGCTGCGGCGCAAGCCCACCCGGCACGAAACCTGTAGGGGCGAATTCATTCGCCAAGCACTGAGCCTTCCAACAGCGTCGAGGTTGCGACGAACCGAGCGGCCGGCGGCGTTGATGGCTGTCACCGCGGATTCATGGCCTGAAATACCGCGCCAGGCGAATGAATTCGCCCCTACGAAAGCGCCACGCGCCCTGTCGATATCAACGTGCACGACATTTACACCAACGTCGGCCGGCTGCGGCGCAAGCCCACCCGGCACGAAACCTGTAGGGGCGAATTCATTCGCCAAGCACTGAGCCTTCCAACAGCGTCGAGGTTGCGACGAACCGAGGCCGGTGGCGTTGATGGCTGTCACAGCGGATTCATGGCCTGAAACACCGCGCCAGGCGAATGAATTCGCTCCTACGAAAAGTGCCCTGCGCCCTGTCGATATCAATGTGCACGACATTTACACCAACGTCGGCCGGCAGGCGCAAGCCCACCCGGCACGAAACCTGTAGGGGCGAATTCATTCGCCAAGCACTGAGCCTTCCAACCGCGTCGAGGTTGCGACGAACCGAGCGGCCGGCGGCGTTGATGGCTGTCACCGCGG
>CAYPFO010000036.1:0-27721 GCA_964410065.1 uncultured Pseudomonas sp. | reverse complement strand
GCGTCGAGGTTGCGACGAACCGAGCGGCCGGCGGCGTTGATGGCTGTCACCGCGGATTCATGGCCTGAAATACCGCGCCCGGCGAATGAATTCGCCCCTACAAAAAGTGCCCCGCGCCCTGTTGTCTGGGGCGTGCAGCGACCTTACGCCAACGCCTCGGCTGGCTGCGGCGTGCGCAAGCCGAGAAAGTCCACCAGCGCCTCGCGGCGGGCCATGGCGTCCTTGTAGCCCAGTTCGATCAGCTCACTGCAGTACGCCGGCTCGAACAACAAATAGCTCAACACACCGGCGCCACTCACTTTGGTGGCGCCGGGGCCGCGCAGGAATGTCCGCAGCGAGCGCGGCAGTGAGTGGCGATGGCGCGTGGCGATTCGGTCCAGCGACTCGCTGGGGTTGATCACCAGCACTTCTACCGGCTGCAGGCCGAGCTGGCGTGTGTGCCGCGTTTCAGGCAGGGACCTTCCGATCAGGTTGAGCCGCTCAAGCAGTTCGAGATCGGTTTCCAGGTTGTCGACGAAGGTGCTGTTAAGCAGGTGAGCGCCAATTCGCGCCAGACTCGGCGGGTTGTTGCGCCCGCGAACCGCCGGCAGGTCGTCATGCGCAGGGTCGCTGACACCGATAACCAGCGCTCGCGTTGCCCCGAGGTGCAGCGCAGGACTGATTGGAGCGGCCTGGCGCACCGCGCCATCGCCATAATATTCGCGGTTCAGCCAGACCGGCGGGAACACCAGTGGAATCGCCGAACTGGCCAGCAGATGGTCCACCCCCAGCCGGGTCGGTATCCCGATGCGACGATGGCGCAACCAGGGATCGATCGCCGCCTGCCCCTGATAAAACGTCACCGCTTGCCCCGAGTCATAGCTGAACGCCGTGACCGCCACGGCCCGCAGCCGACGCTTGCGGATCGCGGCGGCAATCCCGTTGCAGTCCAGTTCTCGCTCCAGCAGGGCGCGCAGCGGCGAACTGTCAAGCAACGCCACCGGCACGTCCGGCCCCAGCCCGAGCAGGTTGCAGCCGATAAAGCGCGATGCCTGGCGCAACAAGCCAGGCCAGTCGGTGCGGTAGATGTGCTCGCAATGGAAGCTGCGCCAGACGTCGGTGATCCGCCGGGTCGCCTCGCCAAAATGCAGGGCGCCACTGGCCAGGCCCGCCGCATTGATGGCGCCGGCCGACGTGCCGACGATGACCGGAAATGGATTGTGCGCGGTATCGGGCAACAGGTCGGCAATCGCTGCCAGCACCCCGGCCTGATACGCCGCACGCGCGCCGCCGCCAGAAAGAACCAGCCCGGTGATCGCCGAGCCGGAATGCTGTTGCATGACGTTCATCCTGATTCTTGATCCAGTGAAAGACGCGGCTTGCCTGCCGCTCTTGCAACCCTGGCGCCGAAGGCCAGCAGCAGATATCAAAGTGCCACAACCGTAGCCGACAGAGCAACCGCAACGCCGGGTACTTTGTCGGGGACGAGGCAGGAACCGGCCAGGTTTCACGTCCTTTAAAACAGCGGCGAACAGGGTGTTCCGTGTCAGAACTCGAACCCCTATCCCACTGTTTTAAATATGCTTATTGCAACCAATTCAAATTAATTGAACAGTGCCCAGTTCATTTAATTTCGTTCACCTCGTAGCTATTCGAAATCAAGAAACGCTTGTTTTGTAAAAACCCACTTTCCGCGCACTCAATAGCCAACAACATCACGCTATTCTTCAGCTATACACCGAAAGCCTCGGCAGGGATGGACCGCGCGATATTCGCCCGGACGAAAAAAATTTACACTTTTTCGATTACGCCACAGCCCCCGCCATACGGCGCACAAGGCCGATTCAGCAGGCGCAAAACCACGGCCGGCGCCACTTTCAGCCTTGACCCCGGGACATGGAAGTCTGCTATGGTTTAAAAGGTTTCATCCTGCCGGGTGTAGCCCAGCCGGATTATCCAGTTGATATTTCGGGCAATTCACGGGCAAAGAAGTTCTATTAAATTTGCCCCTTTGACCCCGGCAGTTAAATGATTCACTGCACTGGTGCGGAATCAAACCATTGCTGCTTTCGCTATATAACGGAATTGCAGCCCTGAAGAATCCGCCGACCTCTCGTACCGGGAAGCCTGACCGCCACGCAGTGAATCTCAACACACTGTCAAAGGTTTCGGAGTCATTGTGCGGTACGGCACATTCGCATACTCGCCAGTTACGTCCTCGCTCAACGCGATGCACCGCGCCACGCTGGCACCCCGCCTCGGCGCACGACCGTCTAACGGTCCTCTCTCCGATTCCCCTACGTCTCACCCCTCCATAGGCAAGGCCTGTCGACCTCGCCTGGCGAATGCCCATGGGCACGCGCCGGGCTGCGGATGACGGCTAACTGTCGCTAGAAAGGAAACCATTCCATGCGGACTGGAAAAATCGTCGTTGAAAACCTCACCAAGGTCTTCGGCGACCATCCCCAACAAGCCATCGAGCAACTCGGCAAAGGCTGGAGCAAAGACCGCATCCTCGCCGAAACCGGCGCGGTCGTCGGCGTGAACGATGTGTCGTTCAGTGTCGAGGAAGGCGAAATCTTCGTGCTCATGGGTCTGTCCGGCTCGGGCAAGTCCACCCTGATCCGGCTGATCAACCGACTGATCGAGCCCACCGCCGGCAACGTCTACATCGATGGCCAGAATGTCGCGCAGATGCCCCGCGCACAACTGATCGACCTGCGTCGCCGCGACCTGAGCATGGTCTTTCAATCCTTCGCCCTGATGCCCTCGCGCACTGTGCTGGACAATGCCGCGTTCGGCCTGGAAATCGCCAAGGTCGGCCGCGCGGAACGCGAAGCGCGCGCCATGGAAGTGCTCGAACAAGTCGGCCTGGCCAGCTTCGCCGACAAGCTTCCCGAAGAATTGTCCGGCGGCATGCAACAGCGTGTCGGCCTGGCCCGCGCCCTGGCGGTGAATCCCTCGGTCATCTTCATGGACGAGGCGTTCTCGGCCCTCGACCCGCTCAAGCGTCGCGAAATGCAGGACGTGCTGCTGGAGCTGCAGGAAACCCAGCGCCGCACCATCATCTTCGTCTCCCATGACATCGAGGAAGCCCTGCGCATCGGTACGCGCATCGGCATCATGGAAGGCGGCAAGCTGGTGCAGGTCGGCACGCCCCAGGAGTTGATCGACAATCCGGCCAACGACTATGTACGCAACTTCTTCGACACCATCGACACCAACCGCTACCTCACGGCCGGGCAGCTCAAAGCCGACAGCGTTCCGCTGTTCGTGCACAACGGCAAGGCGCCGAACGCCATTCACGTGCGCGATCAGCTGCAAGAGCAGGACAAGCACTACGCCTTTATCATCGATGAAGACAACACTTTCCAAGGCTCCATCAGCCTGGAAAAAATCGCCCTGCTGGTGGAAGACGACAAGCACCTGCGCCTGCACGGCGAGGTGCTCAAGCAGATCGAACCCGTGCCTGAAGACCTGCCGCTGGAGCAGGTAATCGAACAGTTGGTGATCAACGAGGGACCGATCCCGGTGGTCGACAAAACCGGGCAGTACTGCGGCGCGATCAGTAAGGGCCGCCTGCTGAGCCGTCTGCAGGGAGGCATGGCATGAGCGACAAGTACCTGGATCTGGGCAGCTGGATCAACGACGGCGTCGAGCACCTGCTCGAGAACTACGGCGATGCCTTCGACAAAACCGGGCAGTGGGTCAGCGGTTTTTCCGAAGGCATCGAAGCGTTGCTGATGTTCCCCCCGACCTGGCTGCTGATAGCGCTGTTCGTGGCCCTGGGTCTGTGGCGCATCGGCGCACGCTTCGCTCTGTTCACCGCAGTGGCCTTCACGCTGATCGTGCTCACCGGCTTCTGGGAGCAAACCCTGGTCACCCTCGGCCTGACCCTCTCCGCCACGCTGATCAGCCTGCTGGTCGGCATTCCACTGGGCATCTGGGCTGCCAGCAGCGAGCGCGTCTCCACCGTGACCCGACCGATCCTCGACTTCATGCAGACCATGCCGGCCTTCGTCTACCTGATTCCGGCCGCCATGCTGTTCGGCCTCGGTCGAGTGCCGGGCATCTTCGCCACGGTGATCTTTGCCATGCCGCCGGCGGTGCGCCTGACCAACCTGGGCATTCGCCAGGTCAACAAGGAACTGGTCGAAGCCGGCCAGGCCTTCGGCTGCAACCGGCGCCAGTTGCTGTTCAAGGTGCAACTGCCCAATGCCATGCCGTCGATCATGGCCGGGGTCAACCAGACCATCATGATGGCCCTGTCGATGGTGATCATCGCCTCGATGGTCGGCGCCGGCGGCCTGGGCAATGACGTGCTGGCCAGCATCCAGCGCCTGGACATCGGCCTGGGTTTCGAAAGCGGCATGGCCGTGGTGTTGCTGGCGATCATTCTCGACCGCATCACCGAAAGCTTCGGCACGCCGCGCCCGGCGCGCAGCGACAGCCTATATGCCCGACTGTGCGCTCTGCTGAGCAGCGCGAAAACCTCACCCACCTCAGGGACGAACAAATGAACCGTATAAAAACCCTCGCAGGCGCCGCCCTGCTGAGCAGTCTGCTGCTGCCCGCCGCCTGGGCCCAGGAACCGGCCAGTTGCCAACAGGTGCGCTTTGCCGAAATCGGCTGGGCGGACATTGCCGCCACCACTGGCGTGGCCATGGCCCTCACCGAAGGCCTGGGCTACCAGCCGAAGAAAATCATGGCCTCGGTGCCCATCGCCTTCACCGGGGTGCAAAAAGGCCAGATCGATGCCTTCCTCGGTTACTGGTCGCCGTCGATGGACGCTATCGTCGAACCGTTCCGCAAGAATGACGGCATCAAGATCCTGCCCACGCCCAACCTGGACGGTGCCAAGTACACCCTGGCCGTACCGACCTACGCTGCCGAGGCCGGTCTGAAAAGCTTTCAGGACATCGCCCGCTTCAAGGATCAGTTGAACGGGCGCATCTACGGCATCGAGCCGGGCAATGACGGCAACCTGCTGATCGAACAGATGATCAAGGGCGACCAGTACGGCCTCGGCGACTTCCGCATGGTCGAGTCCAGCGAGGCCGGCATGCTGGTGCAGATCCAGCGCGCCGTTCGCCAGAACAAGCCGGTGGTTTTCCTCGGCTGGGCGCCGCACCCGATGAATACCCAATTCGACATCACCTACCTGGACGGCGGCGACGCGGTGTTCGGCCCGGATCACGGCGCGGCCAAGGTGTTCACCGCCGTACCGACCGACTACGAGGCGCGGTGCCCCAACATGGGGGCGCTGCTCAACAACCTGCAATTCAGCGTGGACATCGAAAGCCAGCTGATGGACGAGGTGCTGCAGAAGAAAGACCCGGTGGTGGTCGCCAAAAACTGGATCAAGGCCAACCCGGCGATTCTCGATCAGTGGCTCGACGGCGTGAACACCTTCGACGGCCAAAACGGCCTCGCCGCCGTGCAGAAACACCTCGGACTCTAACCCCTGCGTAGGGTGGACAACCGCTGTCTGTTGTCCACCACGCGCGTACCCATGGTGGATGTAAAAAACGACATCCACCCTACGGCCCCAGCATAAATCCCATATGGAAGCCGCATCGATACGGCTACGGGATGACTCCGCAATCAAGGCGTCCCTACAAAATTAAGGAGCACACCATGCGTACCTTCAAAAATCTGTTTGGCAAAAGCCTTGCCACTGCAACCCTGGCCCTGGGCCTGTCCACCGCCATGGCCGCCGACAAACCCACCCTGACCCTCGGCTATGTCAACGGCTGGGCCGACAGCGTCGCCACCACCCACGTGGCCGCCGAAGTGCTGCAAAGCCAGCTCGGTTATGATGTCAAGCTCAAGCCGGTAGAAGCCGCCATCATGTGGCAGGGCGTGGCCCGTGGCGATCTGGACGCTGCCCTCTCCGCCTGGCTGCCGGCCACCCACGGCGAGTACTACGAGAAGCTCAAGGACAAGGTCAACCTGATCGGCACCAACTACACCGGCGCGAAGATCGGCCTGATCGTGCCGGACTACGTCGATGTCCAGAGCATCGCCGACCTCAACCAGCACAAGAAGGCCTTCAAGGGCCAGATCACCGGCATCGATGCCGGTGCCGGCATCATGATCCGCACCGAGGAGGCCATTAAGGCCTACGACCTGGATTACAACCTGATGGCCAGTTCCGGCCCGGCCATGACCATCGCCCTGGCCCGCGCCGAAAAGCAGCAGAAGCCCATCGTCGTTACCGGCTGGATTCCGCACTGGATGTTCGCCAAGTGGGACCTGCGCTTCCTCGAGGATCCTCAGCAGGTGTTCGGTGAAGCCGAAACCGTCTACACCGTGGCCAACCTTGGCCTGGAAACCAAGGCTGCCGAAGCCGCCGGTTTTCTGAAGAACTTCGCCTGGACCGACAAGGAAATCGGCGCCGTGATGCTCGCCATCGACAATGGCGAGACGCCGAAAAACGCCGCCAGCGCCTGGGTTGCCGAAAACCCCGAACGCGTCGCCGAGTGGCTGAACTAACGCTTCAGTTTCGCTTCCAGCCGGTGAGTATCCGTAGGGTGGACAGCGCTTTTTCTGTCCACCAAGCAGGCAACACCGCCGTTTAGTGGACAGGCTCCACCCTACCCAGGCTCCCCCCTCACGCCCAATCACGAGGAACCCCAATGCCCCGCTTCGGCGAACAACAGCTTTATATCGGCGGTCGCTATGTCGCGGCGTCCTCCGCCCAGCGTTTTGAATCCATCAATCCCGCCAACGGCGAAGTGCTGGCCCAGGTACAGAGCGCCAGCCGCGAGGACGTCGAGCGCACCGTGGCCGCCGCCCACGAAGGCCAACAGGTCTGGGCCGCCATGACCGCCATGCAGCGCTCGCGCATCCTGCGGCGCGCCGTGGACATCCTGCGCGAGCGCAACGATGAACTGGCCCTGCTGGAAACCCTGGACACCGGCAAACCACTGTCGGAGACCCGCTACGTCGACATCGTCACCGGCGCCGACGTGCTGGAGTATTACGCCGGCCTGATCCCGGCCATCGAAGGCGAGCAAATACCGCTGCGCGACACCTCCTTCGTCTACACCCGCCGCGAGCCGCTGGGCGTGGTGGCCGGCATCGGCGCCTGGAATTACCCGATCCAGATCGCCTTGTGGAAGTCTGCCCCGGCCCTGGCCGCCGGCAACGCGATGATCTTCAAGCCCAGCGAGGTCACCCCGCTGAGCGCGCTCAAGCTGGCCGAAATATTTACCGAGGCCGGCCTGCCGGACGGTGTGTTCAACGTGCTCACCGGCCCTGGCGCGGAGGTCGGTCAGTGGCTGACCGAGCATCCCGGCATCGCCAAGATTTCCTTCACCGGCGGCACCGTCACCGGCAAGCAGGTGATCGCCAGCGCCACCCGCTCCTCCCTCAAGGAAGTGACCCTGGAGCTGGGCGGCAAGTCGCCCTTGATCGTCTGCGCAGACGCCGACCTCGACCGCGCCGCCGACATCGCCGTCATGGCCAACTTTTACAGTTCAGGCCAGGTGTGCACCAACGGCACCCGCGTGTTCGTGCCGCGCCCGCTGCTGGCCGAGTTCGAGCAGAAACTGCTGGAGCGCGTGCAACGTATTCGCTTGGGCGACCCCCAGGACGAAGCCACCAACTTCGGCCCGCTGGCCAGCTTCGCTCACATGCAGCGGGTGCTCGGCTACATCGACAGCGGCATCAAGGAAGGCGCGCGCCTGCTGACCGGCGGCCAGCGCGTCACCGACGGTGCCTGCGCCCAGGGTGCCTATGTGGCGCCGACGATCTTTACCGATTGCCGCGACGACATGCGCATCGTGCGCGAGGAAATCTTCGGCCCGGTGCTCAGTCTGCTCGCCTACGACGACGAAGACGAAGCCATTCACCGCGCCAACGCCACCGACTACGGCCTCGCCGCCGGCGTGGTGACGCCCGATTTGGCTCGCGCACACCGCCTGATCCACCGCCTGCAGGCCGGGATTTGCTGGATCAACACCTGGGGCGAATCCCCCGCCGAGATGCCGGTGGGCGGCTACAAGCACTCCGGCGTCGGCCGTGAGAACGGCCTGGCCACCTTGGCTCATTACACGCAGATCAAATCGGTGCAGGTGGAACTGGGCGAATTTGCCTCGGTGTTTTAAAAAAGCCGCAAGCCGCAAGCCTCAAGCTTCAAGCCAGAGCCGTTCGCTTTGACTTGCAGCTTGCAGCTTGCTGCTTGTGGCTTCCCTCGAAGGATGCTGCTTTCATGGAATTCGACTACATCATCATCGGCGCCGGTTCCGCCGGCAACGTGCTGGCTACCCGGCTGACCGAGGATGCCGACGTCAGCGTGTTGCTGCTGGAAGCCGGCGGCCCGGACCATCGCCTGGACTTTCGCACGCAAATGCCCGCCGCCCTTGCCTACCCCTTGCAGGGCAGGCGCTACAACTGGGCCTACGAAACCGACCCTGAGCCGCACATGAACAACCGCCGCATGGAGTGCGGGCGCGGCAAGGGCCTGGGTGGTTCCTCGCTGATCAACGGCATGTGCTACATCCGCGGCAACGCCCTGGACTTTGATCACTGGGCCAAGGAGCCGGGGCTGGAGGATTGGAGCTACCTGGATTGCCTACCGTATTTTCGCAAGGCGGAAACCCGGGACATCGGCGCCAATGCCTACCACGGCGGCGACGGCCCGGTCAGCGTGACCACGCCGAAAAACGGCAACAATCCCCTGTTCCACGCCATGGTCGAGGCCGGCGTGCAGGCCGGTTACCCGCGCACCGAGGACCTCAACGGCTACCAGCAGGAAGGCTTCGGCCCGATGGACCGCACCGTGACGCTCCACGGCCGACGTTCCAGCACCGCGCGCGGCTATCTGGACCAGGCGCGCGACCGTAAAAACCTGACCATCGTCACCCATGCCCTGACCGAGCGCATTCTGTTCGACGGCAAGCGTGCCAGCGGCGTCAGTTACCTGCGCGGCAATGCCAGCCAGCCGGTCAGCGCGCGGGCGCGGCGCGAAGTGCTGCTGTGTGGCGGCGCCATCGCCTCGCCGCAAATTCTGCAACGCTCCGGCGTCGGCCCGGCCGATCTATTGCGTGATCTGGACATTCCCGTGGTGCATAAACTTCCCGGTGTTGGAGAGAACCTGCAGGATCACTTGGAGATGTACCTGCAGTACGCCTGCAAGGAACCGGTGTCTCTCTACCCGTCCCTCCAGTGGTGGAACCAGCCGGCCATCGGCGCCCAGTGGCTGTTCGCCGGCAGCGGCGTCGGCGCCAGCAACCACTTCGAGGCCGGCGGCTTCATCCGCACCCGTGCCGACTTCGAATGGCCGAACATTCAGTTTCACTTCTTGCCGGTGGCGATCAATTACAACGGCAGCAACGCGGTGAAGGAACACGGTTTTCAAGCCCACGTCGGCTCCATGCGCTCGCCCAGCCGCGGCCGCGTACGGCTCACCTCGAAAGACCCTCGCCAGCACCCGAGCATCCTGTTCAACTACATGAGCACCGAGCAGGACTGGCAGGAATTTCGCGACGCCATCCGTATCACGCGCGAGATCATCAACCAGCCGGCGCTCGACCCCTATCGCGGTCGTGAGCTCAGCCCCGGCGCGCAGTGCCAGAGCGATGCCGAACTGGACGCCTTTGTGCGTGATCACGCCGAAACCGCCTTCCACCCCTGCGGCTCCTGCAAGATGGGCGACGACGACATGGCGGTGGTCGATGGCCAGGGCCGCGTGCACGGTCTTGAAGGGCTGCGCGTAATCGACGCCTCGATCATGCCGCTGATCATCACCGGCAACCTCAACGCCACCACCATCATGATGGCCGAGAAAATTGCCGACAAAATCCGCGGCCGCCAACCGCTGCCACGCAGCAATGCGGCCTACTACGTGGCGGGTAACGCACCGGCACGCACCTCGGCAGAAAGAAGCTTCAGCTGAATCAGCCACACTGTCGCCGCTGCAGGCGACAGTGTGTCGGGCTTCCGGCCTACACGCGGGAAATCTTGAAGACCTCACTAATGGCCGTGCCGTCCCAGACATAGCGCAGGTGCGGCCCCTGCACCGGGATGGACACCGCTGGCGGCCGGAAGATCGCAGCACATTCGGCCCCCGGCGCTCGAACACTGCGGTAGAGCAATCCCCAACTGGCCGCCTCGCGAAAGCGCACGGCGAAACGCTGGCTGCTGGGATAGCTGTCCACCGACGGAGCGTGCAGCACGTCGATGGTCCGCACGTCATGCAGCGGCTTGACGATCGAATTGATATAAGCCCGCATCGTCAGCTCCAGCGGCCCTTCGCCGGTGGCCTGCAGAAAGCGGGCGCGGTGAAAGGCGGTTTCGGCGATGGCGGCCTTGAGGCTGCTGGCACAGTAGTAGACGCCGAAACTGCCATTGCTGAAGCGGTTCGCGGCGCCAATGTGGGTGAAGGCGGCCATGACCGGTGTGGAGCCGGGGCCACTGATACGATCCTCGGGCGGTACGCGTTGCAGCACACCCGCCTCGTCCAGCAGTCGCTCGTTGGTCAGACTTTCAATGGCCAGCGCCAGCGCCAGATCGGCTGGGTCGAGCACATCCTCAAATACCGCAATGGGCGGAAAAGCGCTGCTGACCAGCCGATAGGCTCGCCACGCGGGTTGCAGCAAAGCTACCTGCTCGACGGGGGTATTCAGCCCCCTTTCATCAACCCCGCTGGGCATCGAGGTAGCGGCGCACGTCAGCCAGGTCAACCACCCGACCGGCCAGCATGTAGCTAAGGGCGGAGTGACCGTTGAATGGCGCCGCCCGGTTCGGCTTGCGCACCCATTCATAGGTGGTATCGCCATGACCGAACAGAATGCGCAAGGATTTATGGATGCCCATCAGGTAGGAAATGCGCTCCAAGGTGTCGCGCGGCAGACGCACCTCGGGAAGGTTGCGGTACTTATGGAACGTGGTGCGACCGATGCCCCCCAGCAGGATTCGCTGCTCTTCGGCGCTGCACTTCCACTTGTCCGCGAGGTTGAAAAAAAACGTCAGCGCCACGCGCCCTGCTTCCGCTGAATGGGCATTGGCCTGCGTGGCACGGTCGAGGACGGCTTCCATAGGCACACTCCGTTAACTGTCTGCTGCAACCTTAGTACACATACGAACAGAAATGCATGGTTTTGTTCCGATCAGAACAGGACTTTTCCCCACCCTCTATCATCGCTCAACAAGTACCCGTCTCGACCGACCTAACCTGCACGCTCTATGCTCAAACCATGAACAGCGCGGCAACCATCCTTCACCTTCCCTACCTCGCCCCTTGGGACTGGCAGCAGTTCCAGCGCCATTTCGCCCTGCGCCTGTTGCCCGGTGTGGAAACCCTAGACGACGACGGTTATTGCCGCAGCCTGCGCATCGGCGCGGTAACGGGCTGGTTGGCGGTGCGTCCGTTGGCCGGGCAAAACCTTTTGGAGTTGCGCATCAGCCCTTCGGCCCAGGCCATCAGCTCGACACTGGTATCGCGGGTGCGGCGCATGTTCGATCTGGATGCCGACCCGCAGGCCATTGCCGCGCATTTTTCCGCCGATGCGTTGCTCGGGCCGCTGGTAGCCGGTTATCCGGGTCTGCGTCTGCCCACGGCGTTCGACCCGTTCGAGCAAGCCGTGCGCGCGATTGTTGGTCAGCAGGTCACGGTAAAGGCGGCGGTGACCATCACCGGACGGCTGGTGAAGCGGCTCGGCGAACCGTTGCCGGGCGCGCCCACTCAGGGGCCGCAGCGTCTGTTTCCGACGCCGCAACAGATTGCCAGCGCTGACCTTTCCGCCATCGGCATGCCCGCCAAGCGGGTCCTGGCTTTGCAACGCCTGTCGGCCGCCGTAGCCGATGGCAGCCTCGAGCTGCACGTCGAGGACGGCGCCGAATCGCTGGTCGAACGCCTCTGCGCCCTGCCCGGCATTGGCCCCTGGACCGCCGAATACATCGCCCTGCGGGGCTTCGGCGCGGCGGATGCCTTCCCCGCCGCCGACCTTGGCCTGCTCAAGGCGCCGGTCTGGGGGCAAGGCGGTATCGGCGCGCGGGAACTGAAAATTCGCGCTGAGGCCTGGCGTCCCTGGCGAGCCTATGCTGCGATTCATCTCTGGCACAGTTACGCAGGAGGTTGAACATGTTCTATCGCTATCAGGAAAGCCCCATCGGCCGCTTGCTGCTGGTGGGCGACGAGGCCGGATTGCGCCAGTTGCTCATGGATGTGCCCACCGAGCCTTGGGTGATCGGTGAACAATGGGTGCCGGCGGAAACGCAATTGGATAATGTCTGCCGGCAGTTGGACGAATATTTCGCCGGTCGTCGCCAGCGTTTCGAACTGCGCCTGGCACCGCTGGGAACTGCGTTCCAGCGGTCCGTCTGGCACGCGCTGCTGGAAATTCCCTTCGGCCAGACCTGGAGCTACGGCCAACTGGCCCAGCATATCGGCAACCCGCAGGCGATGCGCGCGGTCGGCGCCGCCAACGGCGCCAACCCCATCGCGGTAATCCAGCCCTGCCATCGGGTGATCGGCAGCAACGGCAGCCTCACCGGTTTTTCCGGTGGGCTGGAACGCAAGACGTTATTGCTGAACCTGGAAGGCTGGCAAGGGATGCGGCAGGCAGCGTTGGCACTATAAGTGGCCCGCTCTGCTAGTCCTCTAAACCTGGAAAACGGCTGGCAATGTCGTTGCCGGTTGGCGTGCCGTCTTCGGCATTGCTGAACATCCGCAGCGTCATGAAATACGGATTCTCGCCCATGTCGAACCAGTGCGCTGTGCCCGCCGGCATCACCAGCAGATCGTTCTTCTCGCACAGCAGCGCATACACCGTGTCGCCGACATGCAGGTTGAACAAGCCGCTACCGGCCACAAAGAAAAACGCCTTGTCTTCCGCGTAGCGGTGCTCTTGCAGTAAGCGGGCACGCAGGGCGTCTATTTCGGGGGTATCCCGGTCGACAGCGAACAACTCGGCTTTGCCATAGCCGCCTTGCGCAATCAGCCGATCGAGATCGGCGCGGTAGGCAGCCATCACCTCGTCCTGCCCGGCGTCCGCTTGCAGCGGCGCACTGGCGGCCCAGCGCTCAACCCGCACCCCGACCGTTGCGAGAGTGGAAACGATGTCCTCAAGATAGGTCAGCACCTTGTTGGGCTGCTCGGGGCGGGATTGGTCGTAAACGCTCAGAATGCTCATTGGAACTCTCTTTTTAATGCTACGGGCCGGTAAAAAAACCGACCGCAGTAATGATCCGCGCGGCCGCGCTAATTGTGCGTCGCGGTTTCCTGCAAGCGGACGGTCATGATACCCGCTGCGAGCAGTGCGGCCAGACTGGCCAGAGTGAAGGTCATCCCCGCGCCCAAGCTGTTCCAGCTGTAGCCGGCATACAGCGCACCGAAGGCCCCGCCAACCCCGGACAAGGTGGCATACAACGCCTGCCCCTGCCCTTGTTGGCGCGCGCCGAAGCTGCGCTGCACGAAATGAATCGCGGCAGCATGAAAACTGCCGAAGGTTGCCGCGTGCAGCACCTGCGCGAACAGCAGTACCGCCCATTGCTCGGCCAAGTAACCGAGCAGCAGCCAGCGCAGCGCGGCCAGCAAAAAGCTGGCGATCAGCACGCGGCGCAGCGAGAAACGCTCGAGAATCCGCGCCATGCCGAGAAACAGCAGAATCTCCGCCACCACGCCCAAGGCCCAGAGCAGGCCGATGATGCCGCGCGCATAGCCGAGCGCTTCGAGGTGAATGCTCAGAAAGGTGTAATAAGGGCCGTGGGACAGCTGCATCAGCGCCACGCAACCGAAGAACGCCAGCACGCCCGGTCGGCGCAATTGACGTAGAAAGCCGCCCTGCCCGACCACATCGGCTGGCTGCTCGGGCTGAGCGTTGGGCACCCACAGGCTGGCGACCACGATGCCGCCCATGATCACCAGCAGTGCCACCGGATATGCCGCCAGGCTGACCTCTTCGAACAGCCGGCCCAAACCCACCACGGTAACAATGAAGCCAATGCTGCCCCACAGGCGAATCTGGCTGTAACGCGCCGATCGCTCGCGCAAATGCGCCAGGGTGATGACCTCGAACTGCGGCAATACCGCATGCCAGAAGAACGCATGCAGCGCCATCACCAGCGCCAGCCAGGCGTAACTCTGGGCCACGAAAATCAACGCGAAGGACAACAGCGTGCAGAACGCACCGAGACGCACGATGAGCAGACGCCGTCCGGTGACATCGCCCAGCCAGCCCCACAGGTTGGGCGCCACGAAGCGCATCAGCATGGGAATGGCGATCAGCTCACCGATACGCGCCGGGGAAAATCCCAGATGGTCGAAATACAGCGCAAAAAAGGGCGCCGTGCCGCCCAGCAGGGCGAAATAGCAGAAATAGAACGAGGAAAGGCGCCAGTAAGGCAAGGCAGGAGACATGGTTCACATCGTAGGTGGGTTGAGCGCAGCGAAAGCCGACAGGCGCTGCTGGGTATCGCTGCGCTCAACCCAGCCTACGTACGGAACCTTATAGCTGCGGCAACACCGGCGTATTCACCTGCACGTCGGCGTTCTGGCCGCGATGACGCAGCAGGTGATCCATCAGCACGATGGCCATCATCGCCTCGGCGATGGGCGTGGCGCGAATGCCGACGCAAGGATCGTGGCGGCCCTTGGTCACCACATCCACCGGGTTGCCGTCCACATCAATGGAACGCCCTGGCGTGGTGATGCTCGACGTGGGCTTGAGCGCCAGGTGCGCAATGATCGCCTGGCCCGAGGAAATGCCACCCAGAATGCCGCCGGCGTTATTGCTCAGGAAGCCTTCGGGCGTCAGCTCGTCACGGTGCTCGGTGCCGCGCTGGGCGACGCTGGCAAACCCCGCGCCAATTTCCACACCCTTGACCGCGTTGATGCTCATCAGCGCATGGGCCAGCTCGGCGTCCAGTCGGTCGAAGATCGGCTCGCCCAGGCCCGGCGGCACGCCCTCGGCGACCACGGTGATCTTCGCGCCGACCGAATCCTGGTCGCGGCGCAGCTGATCCATATACGCCTCCAACTCCGCCACTTTGGCCGGGTCCGGACTGAAGAAAGCGTTGTGCTCGACACTGTCCCAGGTCTTGAAGGGGATTTCGATGGGCCCCAGTTGGCTCATATAGCCGCGCACCTGGATGCCCAAAGTCGCCAAATACTTCTTGGCAATCGCGCCTGCTGCCACGCGCATGGCGGTTTCACGTGCCGAGCTGCGACCGCCGCCCCGGTAGTCGCGCACACCATACTTGTGGTGGTAGGTGTAATCCGCGTGGGCCGGGCGGAACAGATCCTTGATCGCCGAGTAGTCCTTGGATTTCTGATCGGTGTTGCGAATCAGCAGACCAATCGGGCAGCCGGTGGTCTTGCCCTCGAATACGCCAGAGAGGATTTCCACCTCGTCGGCTTCCTGGCGCTGGGTAGTGTGCCGACTGGTGCCCGGCTTGCGGCGATCCAGATCACGCTGCAGGTCATCCAGACTCAGCTCCAGCCCCGGTGGGCAGCCATCGACGATGGCGACCAGCGCCGGGCCGTGGCTTTCGCCGGCGGTGGTGACGGTGAACAGCTTGCCGTAGGTATTGCCGGACATGCAGGAAGCTCCGCGATCAGCCTTGAAAAAGGCCGGCAGTATACCTGAGCGGTGATCGAGATTCGCCGTTTACGGTAGGCTGTGCACCCGCCGGCAAGCCGGCGCGGACCGATGAAAACGTGAGCGACTCATCAGTTATCCGCAATAACAGACTGCAGAGACCGGAATTGCAGCCGATAACTCCTTGGCAGACAGTCCGTGGACCCCCTGATGACCGAAACACCTCCCGAATCCCAAGCCCCTGAGCAAGAGGCACAGCCGCAAGCACACCCCTGGGCCAACCTGGCTCCGGCACCCTATCGTCTGCTGCGCCTGTTTCCGCAGCCTGTCGATCGCGCCACCGGTGTGCGCCCGCTGCGCTTTGCCCAATATTCCCGCCTGGAGCGCAACAGCCCCAAGGAAAGTCTGTTGCGCTTGCGCGTCGACCTACCCGGGCATTCGGTGCGCAACGGCCACAACCAGCTGGATGTCTGGGTCGACCATGAGCAGAAGGAGGTCCGCTTCGCGCCGGACGCCGGCCTACAGATCGACCCGCCCAATCGTGGCCTGGGTCGCTTTCTGTTGGCCCAGGGCATCGACTGGGCACAGGGGAAATGGTCGCATTATCAGGTTCAGGGCGGCGACCTGCCCAACAAGAACCTGCTCAGCGAGGATGCCCGGCTACGCCGCGATCATGCCCTGCGCGGACAGGGCTTCGAGGTGGCGTACCCGGACGAGGGCCATCTCAAGGCCCATTTCGGCGCGCCGCGGGTGAGCAACCTGTTGACTGAGTGGAACCCCGAGAAGGTGCAGGTCATCGACACCCTCGATGCGGCCAGCATGCTGGAACAAGCCGACCAGCAGATGCGTGACCAGGACGCCATCCTGCGCAAGCAGGAAGAACGCATCACCTGGCTGAAGCGCGAGGACAGCGGTCTGCGCTTCACCGTCACCTGCCTGGTGGCCTTCGCCCTGTTTCAAGCCGGCCTGCTGATCTGGATCGCGACGCGCTGAGACGCGCCTGCGCTTCAAGTTGTTGCGGGTAGATGTCGCGTTTACATCCACCCAAGGCGCCCTTCGGTGGACAACACACAGCGGTTGTCCACCCTACGCACTGAGTGGAACCCCGAGAAGGTGCAGGTCATCGACACCCTCGATGCGGCCAGCATGCTGGAACAAGCCGACCAGCAGATGCGTGACCAGGACGCCATCCTGCGCAAGCAGGAAGAACGCATCACCTGGCTGAAGCGCGAGGACAGCGGTCTGCGCTTCACCGTCACCTGCCTGGTGGCCTTCGCCCTGTTTCAAGCCGGCCTGCTGATCTGGATCGCGACGCGCTGAGACGCGCCTGCGCTTCAAGTTGTTGCGGGTAGATGTCGCGTTTACATCCACCCAAGGCGCCCTTCGGTGGACAACACACAGCGGTTGTCCACCCTACGCACTGGATCGACTACGTATCCCGGCCAGCCCGCCAGCGGTGCGCCAGGCTGATTGCCATATTGTAGGGTGGATGTCGCTTTTTACATCCACCATGCGCCGCTCGGTGGACAGCACACAGCGGTTGTCCACCCCCCAAAATGCGTACCGGGTCCGATCCTGGATCACCCGCGCAAGCGACGGCGGAACAATTCCTGGTGTTCGCGGCATTGCGCGGCGGCGAGCAGGAAGACGCCATGACCGCCGTACTCGAACTCCATCCAGGTGAAGTCCACTTCGGGATACAACGCCTCGACGTGCACCTGGCTGTTACCTACCTCGACCACCAGAATTCCCTGCTCGGTCAAGTGATCTGCCGCTTCGGCGAGCATGCGCCGCACCAGGTCCAGGCCATCATCGCCGCAGGCCAGGCCCAGGGCCGGCTCATGATGATATTCGGCGGGCATGTCGGCGAAGTCTTCGGCGTCCACATACGGCGGGTTAGACACGATCAGATCGAAACGCTGCTTGGGCAGCCCCTCGAAACCATCGCCCTGAACGGTGTAGACCCGCTCTTCCAGACCATGTCGCTCGATGTTCAGGTTGGCCACTTCAAGGGCCGCGAAAGACAGATCGCTGAGCACTACCTCAGCCTGGGGAAAGGCCGTGGCGCAGGCGATGCCAATGCACCCGGAACCGGTGCACAAATCCAAAATGCGCGCCGGAACGGCCGGCAGCCAGGGCTCGAACTCTTGAGCAATCAGTTCGGCGATGGGCGAACGCGGGATCAGCACCCGCTCATCGACCACGAACGGCAAGCCGTAAAACCAGGCCTCCCCCAGCAGATAAGCCGTCGGAACGCGCTCAACCACGCGGCGCTGGATCAGGGCATGCAGCAACTGGCCCTCTTCCTCTTCCAGACGGCAATCCAGGTAGCTGTCGGCAATTTCATAAGGCAGATGCAGAGCGCCAAGCACCAGCTGCCGCGCCTCATCCCAGGCATTGTCAGCACCATGGCCGTAAAACAGATTCTCGGCCTGGAAACGACTAACCGCCCAGCGGATATAATCGCGCAGACTGCGTAGGCGAGTGGGTAGAGCAGACACGGCAATTTCTCCGACTAAAATGGGCGCGGTAGTTTAGCCGAAGCCTGACTCCACCGCCCCACTATCGTTGATCTTTTTGACGCCAAAATGACATCACGGCACACTGCGCCGTTAACCGCATTTCACAACAGCGCCTCAAGCGGCGACAATGCGCCACATCGCGTTCAGGAATTTCGTCATGTCCCAGCTGCAAACCATGCTTCAACTCAGCGGCCGTGGCTATGCCCCCGCCATGCTGGGCAACGCTACGCTACTGATTATCGATGCCCAGGAAGAGTACCGCAGCGGTGTCCTGGCTCTGCCGGGGCTGGCACCGGCTATGGCGGAGATTGCTCAATTGCTGAGCGCGGCCCGCGCCCAGAACAGGCCCATCGTCTTCGTGCGTCACCTTGGTGCCCCGGGCAGCTTCCTTGATCCGCAAACCCGGCGCGGCCACTTTCTTCCCGAACTGGCCCCACTGCCTAACGAACTGGTCGTGGAAAAGCGGCTGCCCAACGCCTTCGCCGGCACCGAACTGAATGACACGCTGATCGCCCTGGGTCATCTCGAGCTGATCGTCTGCGGCTTCATGACCCATTCCAGCGTGAGCACCACCGTGCGAGCGGCCAAGGACTATGGTTATCGTTGCACATTGGTGGACGCGGCCTGCGCTACTCGCGACATCCCACTCAATGAGGGTGGCACGCTGAGCGCGGATCAACTGCATCGCGTAGAGATGGCGGCCCTGGCCGACAATTTCGCCATGGTGGTTCCGAACGCCCAAGCGGTGATGTAACCGCCGCAGCTGGGCGCAACAGAGCGTCGCCGGGAACCTTCAGAGAGCATGCGGGCCATAGCCTCGTCGATTTTCAGGAGCAAAACCGGATGAAATTTTCCGAGAGGTTCACCGCCAAAAGTGTTCGCCCGCGCCGTCCTCGCCTCTGGAGCTGGCGTCTCGGCGGCCTGTTCGGCGGTCTGTTTGCGGCCTTCGGCATCTTGCTCGCCATGGCCGGTGCTGCGACGTTACTGGGCCGGCCTCCCGCGCTTGGCGCCCTCAACGACAGCAACGGCGATGCATGGGGCCTGCTGATCGTCGGCCTGTTGCTGCTGGCGCTGGGCGTCGCTATCTGGCGACGCTGCCGCCAACGGTTGCGTTTCAAGGAAGGCTTGAGCCTCTCGCCTCATCTGATGAAAAAGCGCGACTGAACTTGGCATCGCCTCCGGTACACTAGCCTCCCTCAGGAGGTCACATGCAAGACGACGATTTTTCCCTGTTCCAAACGCAGATGCGCGGTGTCCGCCGCATTCAGGTGGACCAGGCCGAAACCGGCAAACCCAAGACCGATCGCCAGCAGATCGTTCATCGCCGAGAGAATGCTACCCAACGCACCGACGCCGTCAAAGTGGACGGCCTGTCCGATCAGTTCGTCATCGATGTCGGCGCCGAGGATGAACTCTACTGGGCGCGCGACGGCGTCCAGGAAGGCCAGATGCGCAAGCTCAAGGCAGGACAGATTCCCTTCGAAGGTAGCCTGGACCTGCATGGCATGACGGTTGAAAAGGCCCGCGAGATTCTTTGGGACTTCCTCACCGAAGCCGCCCGGCTGGAAATCCGCTGTGTGCGTGTGACCCACGGCAAAGCCGCCCGGCTGGATGGCAAGCGCCCGTTGATCAAGAGCCATGTGAATACCTGGCTGCGCCAGCATCCGCAGATACTGGGTTTCACTTCCTGCCTGCCAAGGCACGGGGGCTGCGGTGCGCTGTATGTCATTCTCAAGCGCACCATGCTCGAAGGCCGGGATGAATAGGTCTCCGGCCCCATGTGCGAACCGGCTTGCGTAAGGCTTTTCCGCTTGAAGGTGAGGACTGTTGCTTGCAGCTTGCAGCCACACACCCTACCCTTCGCCCCTCGCGCCCCATGAATTCTGACAGGTAGTTAAATGTCCCTGGAACAAAGCTACACCGCGATCCTCGGCCAGCTCGGCGAGGACGTGACCCGCGAAGGCCTGGTCGATACGCCCAAACGTGCCGCCAAAGCCATGCAGTTTCTCTGCAAGGGCTATCAACAGACCCTTGAAGAGGTCACCAACGGCGCGCTGTTCAGCTCCGACAACAGCGAAATGGTGCTGGTCAAGAATATCGAGCTGTATTCGCTGTGCGAGCACCACATCCTGCCGTTCATTGGCAAGGCCCATGTCGCCTACATGCCCAATGGCAAGGTGCTGGGGCTGTCCAAAGTTGCCCGCATCGTCGACATGTTTGCTCGCCGCCTGCAGATTCAGGAAAACCTGACGCGAGAAATCGCCGAAGCCATCGAGTCGATCACCGATGCCGCCGGCGTGGCGGTGGTCATCGAGGCACAGCACATGTGCATGATGATGCGCGGCGTGGAGAAGCAGAACTCCACCATGGTCACCTCGGTGATGCTGGGCCAGTTCCGCAGCAACCCTGCGACTCGCACCGAGTTCCTCAGCCTGATTCGCTGACAGATCGTCGCCCTCAAACGCGCCCGCGCCTGGTAACAGCCGCGGGCGCGTTGGTTTTGCGCGTGGGGAACCCGCATATATCTGAATGAAACTCCGTTGCCGGGATGCTCGCTCGGCTATTGATATTCAGCCAACCCACCTGCAGCGAGCGATGCCGCCCTACGATTGCGATGCGATCGCAATCATCCAATCCTAGCGGTCAGCGCAACACCTCAAAGCCCTCCATGTCCTGCACAGAGCATTCGAAAACCTCCACCTCATCCACCCGAGCTGCGGACGGTCCTTGCTTCATCCAGCCGATCAACGCCTGTACAGCGGACTCATCACCTTCCAGTAACGCCTCGACACGCCCGTCATCCCGATTGCGCACCCAGCCCCGCACCTGCAAAGCCATTGCCTGGTCGGCAGCACTCTGGCGGTAATACACGCCTTGCACTTTGCCGCTTACCTTCACGTGCCGACAGATTTGCATAGCGGCCCCCTCTATTGTGCTCGTAACGCCAGAAGTCGCGCGGTCAGGCCCTCTGCCGTCTGCTCGCCGAGCAACTGCTCACGCACCTGCCCCTGGTCGTCGATGATATACGTCACCGGCAGCACCTTGCTCGGTGGCAGGTCGTAGCGCGGGGCCGGATCATTGGCCAGTACAGTGAAGGCAATCCCCATCTTATCGGCCGCCTGTTGCAGCGAGTCGTTTTGCAAGGCATCAAAGTTGACGCCCAAGATACGCACGCCCTGCCCGTTCAGCTGCTGCTCGAGGGCATTGAGTTCAGGAATTTCCTTGCGGCACGGCGCGCACCATTCCGCCCAGTAATTGACAATCAACCACTGCCCCGCAAGGCTGTCCGCGCTCACCACCTGGCCATGCTGATCCAAGCCCAAGTCACTGTCAGCACAACTGGCCAGGCTCACGCCGAGCACCGCCGTCAGAAGCATTCTTGCCAGTCCGCTCATTTATTCTTCTCCAGTCAGGGGGCCACGCAACCACTCGGCCAGGTTGCCGCTGAAAATTCGTGTGCGCTCTATCTGTAACGCCTCCAGCGCTTGGCGCAACGCCGGATACCAGGGCTCGGGCAACTGCTCCGGCAGTCGTTCCGGCGCTGGCAGTGGCCAGGGACTGCGACTGATCAGAGTATGCAGTTGGTAATGATGCAGATCGCGGCTCAACACCCAGGCATTGCCGCCCGTGCGGCTGACGAGCTTTTCACTGTGCAGGAAAGCCAGCACCTCATGCCATTCTTCTTCCGGCAGCGGCCAGCCCTCTTTGCGCATATCCATATAGCGCAGCGTGGTACCCGACCGCTGGCGATCCTGCAGCACCCGCAGTATGCCCAGCGCCGCCAGTACGCGTGGCAAGGGGCGCGCCCGCCAGGCCTTGGTCGACGACAGGTTGCAGGTCAGTTCGGCGCCGAACAGCACGATCAGCCAAGACACATAAATCCACAGCAAAAACAGCGGCACCGTGGCGAAGGCACCGTATATCAGTTGGTAAGCTGGGAACAGGCTGACATACAGGCTGAACAGCTTTTTCGCCGCCTCAAACAGCAGCGCACAGAACAGCCCGCCGAGCAGCGCATGGCGCAGCGGCACACGGGTATTGGGCACTACTGCATACAACAGGGTGAAGGCGGCCACGCCAAGCAGCAAGGGCGCGAGGCGAAACAGCTCGCTTACGCCGAACAAGGCATCCGGCCCGGAGAGCAGCGACAGCGAGGCAATGTAGGTACTGATGGCGAAGCCGGCCCCCAGCAGCAACGGGCCCAGACTCAGAATTGCCCAATAGATCAGGAAGCTGCTCACGCCCCGGCGCGGCTGACGCACCCGCCAGATGGTATTGAAGGCTTTTTCGATGGTCAGCATCATCAACAGCGCGGTGACCATCAGAAAGGCCACGCCCAGCCAGGTGAGCTGGCGAGCCTGAATACTGAAGCCCTGCAGGTAGGCGAGCAGGGTGGCCCCGGTGGAAGGCACGAAATTGCGAAAAACAAAGGCCTGCAGACTCTCCCCCACTTCCCGAAATGCCGGCACCACCGAGAGCATGGCGAAGGTCACCGTCATCATCGGCACCACGGCGAATAGCGTGGTATAGGTCAGCGCCGCCGCGCTGTTCGGGCCGCGATCGGCCAGGAAGCGCTGCCAGAGAAAGCCCCAGAATTCCCAGATATCCACCAACCGTTGACGCATGCCGTCTCCTTGAAATGGGATACCTCGCCTGTATGATTCCTGGCGATCCCGCGAGCGCTTGCCTGCGTCGCGGTTCGAAGGGCGCGCCAGAGCCTTCAGCCCCGCGTCCAGACAGGTAGAATACCTGCCACTTTACGACGGAGCGACCCGCCATGACCGAATTGACGCTGTATCACAACCCGCGCTGCTCGAAATCACGCAGCGCCCTGGAACTGCTCGAAGCCCGCGGCCTGACGCCCACCGTCGTACGCTACCTGGAAACCCCACCCAGTGCCGCCGAACTGCAAGCGCTGCTGGCCAAGCTCGGCCTCAATGCCCGGCAATTGCTGCGCACCGGTGAAGATGAGTACAAGACGCTCAACCTGGCCGATGCCACGCTCACGGAAGACCAATTGATCGAGGCGATGGCAGCCCATCCAAAACTGATCGAACGCCCCATTCTGACCGCAGGCGACAAGGCCGTGGTTGGGCGTCCGCCAGAGAAAGTCCTGGAGATCCTGGCATGAACACGCCTTACATTCTGGTGCTGTATTACAGCCGCCACGGCGCCACTGCCGATATGGCCCGGCATATCGCTCGCGGTGTGGAACAGGCCGGTCTGGAAGCGCGTCTGCGCACCGTACCGGCGGTCTCCACCGAATGCGAAGCGGTCGCGCCCAGCATTCCTGAAGACGGCGCGCTCTACGCCACCCTCGATGACCTGAAGAACTGTGCAGGGCTGGCCTTGGGCAGCCCGACCCGTTTCGGCAACATGGCCGCGCCGCTGAAATACTTTCTCGACGGCACCAACAGCCTGTGGCTGACCGGCGGCCTGGTCGGCAAGCCGGCCGGTGTGTTCACCTCCACCGCCAGTCTGCACGGCGGCCAGGAAACCACCCTGCTGTCGATGATGATGCCGCTGCTGCACCACGGGATGTTGATCTGCGGCCTGCCCTACAGCGAATCCGCGCTGATCGAGACCCGCGGCGGCGGCACGCCCTACGGCCCCAGCCACCATGCCGGCGCAGACGCCAAACGCGCGCTGGATGAACATGAAATCGCCCTGTGCCGAGCCCTCGGCCAGCGTCTGGCGAAAACCGCCCGCTGCCTGGAGATTACCCGTGGCTAAAACGCCCAAGCCCTTGCCGTCCCTCGAATGGCTGAAGCCACGCCTGGCCGTCACCCGCGCCATCAGCCTGCTCAGCTTTCTAGCCCTGGCGCTGTTGGTTGGCATCTGGAATGGCGTCTTTGCCGATCTGCATGGCGCTCGCCCCTGGGTGGTGCTGAGTATTGTGCTGCTGCCACTGCTCCTGCTCGCCCCCGGCGTATTCATGGGCAACGCACGCGCCCACGCCTGGGCGTGCTTCGTGGTGAACATCTACTTCATCCAGGGCGTGCTGGCCGCCACCGACCCGGCCCGCAGCCTGTACGGTTGGAGCGAAGCACTGCTCAGCCTGCTGCTGTTTTGCAGCGCGATGTACTACACCCGCTGGAAATTCCAGTACGACCGCAAGATGGCGGGGGAATAAGGAAAGAGTGCCAATGGGTGGATGTCGTTTTGCATTCACCCCTCGCTGCTTGGTGGACAACTAAAAACGGTTGTCCACCCTACGAGTCACCAGGGCTTACCAACCCAGGGTTTCTTTCAAGAAGGGAATAGTCAGCTTACGCTGGGCCTGCAAGGAGGCTTGGTCAAGTTGTTCGAGCAATTCGAACAAGGCACTCATGCTGCGTGCGCCGCGGGTGAGGATGAAGCGGCCGACGTCGTCGGTCAGATGCAAGCCACGGCGCGAGGCGCGTAGCTGCAGGGCTCGGAGCTTATCCTCGTCGGAGAGCTCCTGGAGCTGAAAGACCAGCGACAGAGACAATCGCGACTGCAAATCCGGCAGCTTTACCGCCAACTCACGCGGCGATGCGGATGCCGAGAGCAGTAATCGCCGCCCGGAATCACGCAGACGATTGAACAGGTGGAACAGGGCTTCTTCCCAGTCCGCACGCCCGGCGATCGCATCCAGATCATCCAGACAAACCAGCTCATAGCTTTCCAGATTGTCGAGAATCTCCGGCCCCAGCTCGACGACTTCACCCAGCGGCAGATACAGCGCAGGTTCACCGTTCTGTTCGAGACGCAGGCAGGCCGCCTGCAACAAATGGCTGCGCCCGACCCCCGCGCTCCCCCACAAATAGATGAGACTTTCAGCCCAGCCAGCTTCGGCTTCGCAGAGACGTTCGACGTACCCCACAGCGGCCGCATTGGCGCCGGGGTAGTAATTGGCAAAGGTGGCGTCGTCACGTAGACGCACGCCAAGGGGAAGCTGGACTGGTTTCATGCCGGGCCTGAAGGCTCCTTGAAGCCGCGAGGGCGCTCCAGTGGGAAGTGCAAAAAGTGTATACCCCACCCCAGAGCCATACAACGCCAGTCTACTCAAATAAAATCAAAGACTTGCGAAAGTGCACCTTAAAACAGGCCAAGCGCGCTCATTGGCTGGATGTGGCAGCAAATAAAGTTCTTTTAGACTGACTCTGCCATCCAACAAGTGATACAAAAGCACATGGGTTGTAGGGCGTGCTTGTTGACGATAGGCGGCGTTGTTGCAAACGGATCGCCAGCAAGCTGGCTCGCTACTACTGAACCGACCCCTAAAAATGTGTTACTGGAAACGCAGTACCGAAGCGTGGGCCTCCATTATTACGCCCTCGCCCTTCACCGTCGCGGCGGGAAGCTCTTGCAGGCGAGCCAGCGCCAGTTGAGCGCGCAACTGCTCGGGGCTGGCCCTGAGCTGATAAGTCAGCAGTTTTCCCTCGGCGCGCAACAAGCGCGGCGTGAACGGCTGGAGCAAACGCTCCAGTTCGGCATAGCGCGGCAGATCAGCATTGCCCACCACCAACGTGAGCGTTTGCTCTCCACCGGGGCGCACGACGAACAAGGGGGCCAGGGCTTGCTGTACCGCCAACAGCACGGCATCGCTCAAGACAGCCGGGTTGGCCCCTGCCACTTGCCCCTGTAACAGCTGTTCGCCATGCCACAAACGCCAATGCGCTTGCCACTGCGAACCCCTGGCCTGACGGGCATAGACCGTCACCAGCGTATCCGCGGTGTAGCGCGCAGAAACGTCACGCAAGGCCGAAAGGTTCTTGCCACTCAAGGCTGACGGGGTACCGACCCACTGCTCGGACAGATCCGCCAGCGGCAATTGCAGGGGAAGTCCGCGGTGCTGCGCAGCGCGGCGTAACAACACCGAGCTTTCCTGGGCGTCACCCACCAAGTGGCTGCCCCTGGAAGACTCGTTCAGCCACCACACCAACACGGCGGGTCGGTCGGCGCCCCACAGGGGCAATCCAGCCTCACTCAAGGCCTGCATGCTGGTGGCCGGATCAAAATCCACCACAAGCACGTTGCCCTCATAAGCATATTGGCTGATCAAGCGCTGCGGCTTCTCACGCAAGGCAATGACAGCAGGGTTCTCCAGCGCAGCGGGATCACCCGACAGACGCAACACCAATGTATCCAGGGCCTGACGCAGCACCTGCTCCCGCTCCACGGCCTGCTGGCCGAGTACCGCCTCACGCACCTGATACAAACCGTCCACTGGCGCGGCAAGGCTGGCCAGGGACAGCAGCGACATACAACACATGACAAACAGGCGGGCTATCAGGCTCATAAAAATTCCCGGGGTGAGCGGTCTCTACCGCGATATGAAAGTGCCATACCTTAAACAGCCACTTCCTCGTCGGCAACTGCAAACCGCGTGGGAATGGCCGCTAACCGACAAGCCTGATAAAATCGCGCGCCTTCGCGATGCGCCCCCAGTGGCCTGTGCGGTTGGTTGGTTAACGCAGCATCGGGGCCTCGGGCGCCGAATTTGACCAACTGAACCAGCCAAACAGGCCACAGGCCCGCTCGCCCCCACGCACTCTCCCCAAAAGGCCGGATTTTTTATGAGCAAGCAACCCTCCATTAGCTACAAGGACGCCGGTGTCGACATCGACGCAGGCGAAGCGCTGGTCGAACGCATCAAGGGCGTGGCCAAACGCACCGCACGTCCTGAGGTGATGGGCGGTCTGGGCGGCTTCGGCGCCCTGTGTGAAATCCCTGCCGGCTACAAGCAGCCGGTTCTGGTCTCCGGCACTGACGGCGTCGGCACCAAGCTGCGTCTGGCACTGAATCTGAACAAGCACGACAGCATCGGCCAAGATCTGGTCGCCATGTGCGTCAACGACCTGGTGGTGTGCGGCGCCGAACCGCTGTTCTTCCTGGATTACTACGCCACCGGCAAGCTCAACGTCGATGTGGCGGCCACCGTGGTGACCGGCATCGGCGTCGGCTGCGAACTGGCCGGCTGCTCGCTGGTGGGCGGCGAAACCGCCGAAATGCCCGGCATGTATGAAGGCGAAGACTACGATCTGGCCGGCTTCTGCGTCGGAGTGGTGGAAAAGAGCGAAATCATCGACGGCTCGAAAGTCGCCGATGGCGATGCGCTGATCGCACTGCCCTCTTCCGGCCCGCACTCCAATGGCTACTCGCTGATCCGCAAGATCATCGACGTCTCCGGCGCCGACATCGAAACCGTCCAATTAAACGGTACCCCGCTGAGCGACCTGCTGATGGCGCCGACGCGCATCTACGTCAAGCCGCTGCTCGCGCTGATCAAGGACACCGGCGCGGTGAAGGCCATGGCGCACATCACCGGCGGCGGCCTGCTGGACAACATTCCCCGCGTACTGCCCGAAGGCGCCCAAGCGGTGGTCGACGCCGCCAGCTGGAACCGCCCGGCGGTATTCGACTGGCTGCAGGAGCAGGGCAACGTGGATGAACACGAAATGCACCGCGTCCTCAACTGCGGCGTCGGCATGGTCATCTGCGTGGCTCAGGATCAGGTCGAAACCGTTCTCGCTCACCTGCGTGCCAGCGGCGAACAGCCCTGGGTGATCGGCCAGATCAATGCGGCCGCCGGCGCAGCCGAACGTGTCGTGCTGAACAATCTGAAGCAACACTGATGGGCGCACCCTGCAATGTCGTGGTGCTGATTTCCGGCAGCGGCAGCAACCTGCAGGCGCTGATCGACAGCCT
>CAYPFO010000035.1:0-32588 GCA_964410065.1 uncultured Pseudomonas sp. | reverse complement strand
GCACCTGCGCACCCAGCGCCCGTACAGCGATTTCGCCATCCTCTATCGCGGCAACTACCAGGCCAAGCTGATGGAGCTCAAACTGCAGCACCACCAGATTCCCTATCGCCTGTCCGGCGGCACCAGTTTCTTCGCCCGCCAGGAAGTGAAAGACCTGATGAGCTACTTTCGCCTGCTGGTCAATCCGGATGACGACAACGCCTTCCTGCGGGTGATCAACGTGCCGCGCCGGGAGATCGGCTCGACCACCCTGGAAAAGCTCGGCAACTACGCCACCGAGCGCAAGATCTCCATGTACGCCGCCAGCGACGAACTCGGACTTTCCGAGCACCTCGACTGCCGTTACACCGAGCGCCTGGCGCGCTTCAAGCGCTACATGGACAAGCTACGCCAGCAGTGCGCTGAGGATGACCCGATCGGCGCCCTGCGCAGCATGGTCATGGACATCGACTACGAGACCTGGCTGCGCCAGAACGCCTCCAGTGACAAGGTCGCCGAGTACCGCATGGGCAACGTGTGGTTCCTCATCGAGGCGTTGAAGAACACCCTGGAGAAGGACGAAGAGGGTGACATGACCATTGAAGACGCCATTGGCAAGCTGGTGCTGCGCGACATGCTCGAACGTCAGCAGGAGGAGGAAGACGGCGCCGAAGGCGTGCAAATGATGACCCTGCATGCCTCCAAGGGCCTGGAGTTTCCCTCGGTATTCATCCTCGGCGTGGAGGAGGAAATTCTCCCGCACCGCTCCAGCATCGAGGCCGACACCATCGAGGAAGAGCGCCGTCTGGCCTATGTTGGCATCACCCGCGCCAAGCGCAACCTGACCATGACCTTCGCCGCCAAGCGCAAGCAATACGGCGAGATCATCGACTGCCTGCCGAGCCGCTTCCTCGATGAGCTGCCCAGCGAAGACCTGGTCTGGGAAGGCCAGGAAGAAGCCCCGCAGGAGATCAAGGCCGCACGCGGCAATGATGCGCTGGCCAACATGCGTGCCATGCTGAAACGATGAAAGACACCAGCCGCATTACCCTCGCCCATTATCAGCGCACCGCCGAAGCCTTCCGCGAAGGCACCCGTGATCATGATGTGCGACAAAACATCGAGGCGCTGCTGCGCCATATGCAGGCGCCGGCGCCGCTGGCCATTTTGGATTTCGGTTGCGGCCCAGGGCGCGACCTGGCCACCTTCAAGGTGCTGGGCCACGCGCCGGTGGGTCTGGACGGCTGCGCCGATTTCGTCGCCATGGCGCGCCAAGACACTGGCTGCGAGGTGTGGCAGCAGGATTTCCTGCAACTCGATTTGCCCGGCGAGCGCTTTGACGGCGTGTTCGCCAATGCCTCGTTGTTTCACATCCCCGCCGCCGACCTGCCGCGCGTGCTCGGCCAGCTGCATGCCTGCCTGAAACCCGGCGGCGTGCTGTTTAGCTCCAACCCGCGTGGGCGCAACGATGAAGGCTGGCAAGGCGAGCGCTACGGCGTGTGGTATGACTGGCCGCGCTGGCGCGACGTGGTGCTCGCCGCCGGATTCGAAGAGCTGGAACACTATTATCGCCCCGCCGGGCTGCCCCGTGAACACCAGCACTGGTTAGCCAGCGTGTGGCGCAAGCCGGAAAGCTCGATGCCGTGATCAGGCATGTCGCAAAGGCATCGGGTAGGGTGGACAACGCTTTATTTGTCCACCAAACGAACCCTGCCTTTTAGCAGGCCGTTGAAAAACGTAGGCGAGGCAGGCAAGACAAGGCAAAAACAGGCGAGGCAGCGGAGTTTAGGCGTTCTAAATGAGCATTCCGAGCCTGTTTTTAACGCAGTATTGCCAACGCAGGTAGTTTTTCAAAGGCCTGTTAGCCCAACGCCGTATCCAAAAACATCATCACCGCAAACCCCACCATCAAACCGATGGTGGCCGGCGTCTGGTGCCCGTTGCGGTGAGTTTCCGGAATCACCTCGTGGGAGACCACGAAGATCATCGCGCCGGCAGCCAAGCCCAGGCTGACCGGGTAGGCGATGGCAAAACCGCTGGAAATACCGATGCCGAGCAACGCACCGATCGGCTCCATCAGCCCGGACGCCGCGGCTATCAGCACCGAACGCAGCATCGACTGGCCAATGGTGCGCAGGGCCAGGGCGACGGCCAGGCCTTCGGGAATGTCCTGAATGGCGATGGCACTGGTCAGCGGCAGACCGACGGTCATATCGCCGTGGGCGAAGCTCACGCCGATGGCCATGCCTTCCGGGATGTTGTGCAGGGCGATGGCCAGCACGAACAGCCAGACCCGGTTCAAACGCACGCAGTCCGGGCCGCACGGACCGGTGCTTTCATGTTCGTGGGGCGTGAAGTAGTCGAGACCGAGCATCAGCAGCACGCCGAGGCCCAGGCCGATCACCACGGTCAGCGCAGCGGCGGGCGCATTGCCGAAGATCGTTTCGGCGGCAGCCAGTCCGGGCAGAATCAAGGAAAAGGCACTGGCGGCAAGCATCATGCCGGCGGCGAAGCCGAGCATGCTGTCCTGGGTGCGGGTCGAGACGCTGGTGAGGAAAACGGCCAGCAACGCGCCCAGGGAGGTGGTAACAAACCCGGCAGTGCCGCCAACGAAGGCGTAGCCGAGGTTGGTCTGGTTGCCGTTGCTGACGGCGCTGTAGATGCTGGCGGCCACCAGGCACAGCAACGCCAGGCTGGTTCCGGCCAGGCCCAGGGCGATCAGCGGATTGGCGCGCGCCTGGGCGGCCCAGGCGCTGCGCAGTTCGGCGGCGAAGGTGGGGAGATTAGCCATGAGCGAGCCCGGACTGAAAACGAGGCGCCAGTGTAACCCGCAGGCGCAGCGAGAAAGATGAGGTCCTCTGAACGGAGCGATAGCCTGTGTTAATCATCGAACTGGTCATTCACGCTTGTTCACGCGCCGCACTTGAGGCTGCGCGCTAAAGTGCGAAAGGCAGTGCGCTGTCGACCTGTTGGCGGGCCTCCAGCAGGCAGCGGAACTCGTCGGGATTTTTGATCAACACGGTGCGGCCGGCGTTTTCTTGCGCCGCGATCAGCCGCGACAGCCAGAAGCGCACACAGGCAATGCGCAACATGGCCGGCCAGAGCTCGGCCTCGGCCGGCGTGAAGTGCCGCTGCGTCGAATAGGCGGCCAACAGGGCCTGGGTGCGCGCCGGGTCAAGCGTGCCGTCCAGCGTTGAACACCAGTCGTTCACGGTGATCGCCAGGTCGTAGAGCATGGGGCCGGAGCAGGCGTTGTAAAAGTCGATCACGCCGGTCAGGTGTGTGCCTTCGAACAGCACGTTGTCGCGGAACAGGTCGGCGTGCAGATTGGCGCGAGGTAAATGTTTAAGTCGCGGCAGCAGGGTCTGAATTTCTAACAGGGCCTCGCGCAGCAGCGGCAGCTGTTCGTCAGGCAGGCCCAGGGCCAGGCTTGGCCCTTGCTCCAGCATCCACTCCAGACCGCGGTCGCTGGGGCGCTCCAGAACCTGCGCGCGTGTGGCCAGGTGCAGACGCGCCAGCCAGTCACCGACTTCCGCGCAATGGTGCGGGTTGGGTTCGCTGACATGGCTGCCCGGCAGGCGCGGCTGCAGCAGCGCCGGCTTTTCCGCCAAAAAGCGCAACGCCACGCCGTTGCAGTCGCGCAGTGCATAGGGCACCGCCAGACCGGCTTGGTGCAGCACATCAAGCAACTCGATGAAGAACGGCAGATCGCCCACCGGGCCGCGCTCGACCAGGGTCAGCACGAATTCGCCGCCCTCCAGGCTGACGAAGAAGTTACTGTTTTCGGTACCGGCGGCGATGCCCTGGAATTCATGCAAGCGTCCCAGCCCGTAAGGCGCCAGGAAGGTTTCCAGTTCGTGTTGTTCGAGCGGCGTAAAGACTGACATGGGGCACCTACCAGCTGAAGATTTTCCAGGACGGGATCAGCAGGTCCGGCTGGTCGGCACGCACGAAATTGCCGTCATTGCCATCGGCGCGCACCAAGAAATAGGGCTTGCCGTTTTTCGGGGTGATCTTGATCGCATAGAGGAAGCCGTTCACCCGGTATTCCTCGACGGTCCTGTCGCCCTGCTGGCGAATGGTCACGTCGGGATCGGCATCCACCGGGTCTTGGGCGAAGCCGCTCAGTGGCAACGCCAGCAAACTCGCCAGCAGCAAAGGTTTGAGAACGCGCATGGTAACCTTGTCCCTCAGTTATCAATTCGTTGGTTCGGTCATTCTAGCGCCGTGCCCGTGCAAAAGGTTGCCCTGCACATGAGTCAAGTGCCCCTCGTCCTGGTGGACGGTTCCTCCTACCTGTATCGCGCCTTCCACGCCCTGCCGCCGCTGACCACCTCCAAAGGCCTGCCGACGGGTGCGGTCAAAGGCGTGTTGAACATGCTGCTCAGCCTGCGCAAGCAGTACCCGGACAGCCCCTTTGCCGTAGTGTTCGATGCCAAGGGCGGCACCTTCCGCGACGAGCTGTTTGCCGACTACAAGGCCAACCGGCCGTCGATGCCCGATGAACTGCGCCTGCAGATCGAACCACTGCATGCCAGCGTGCGGGCCCTCGGCCTGCCGCTGCTGTGCGTCGAGGGGGTCGAGGCCGATGACGTGATCGGCACGCTGGCCCGTCAGTGCGCCGCCCTGAGCCGCGATGTGGTGATTTCCACCGGCGATAAGGACATGGCGCAGCTGGTCTGCCCCCATGTCAGCCTCGTCAACACCATGACCGGCAGCGTCTATGACGTCGAAGGCGTGAAGACCAAGTTTGGCGTCGGTCCCGAACTGATCATCGATTTCCTGGCGCTGATGGGCGACAAGGTAGACAACATTCCCGGCGTGCCGGGGGTCGGCGAGAAAACCGCGCTGGGCCTGCTGACCGGGATTCCCGGTGGTATGGACGGGCTGTACGCCAATCTCGACAAGGTCGCCGAGCTGCCGATTCGCGGGGCTAAAACCCTCGGCGCCAAGCTGGCCGAGCATCGCGAGATGGCGTACCTGTCCTATCAGTTGGCGACCATCAAGCTGGACGTGCCGCTGGATATCGAGATCGAGCAGTTGCACCCGGGCGCCACCGACGACGCGGCGCTGATCGAGTTGTACCGTGAGCTGGAGTTCAAGACCTGGCTCAATGAACTGCTGCGCAAGGCGCCGGCGCCGGCTCCTGTGCCAAGCCAGTCCGGCGCCAGCGGTGATTTATTCGCCGGGCCTCCGGCAGCGCAAGCCGAAGCCGAAGCCGACGTGCCGCCCGCCGCCACCGAGAGCCACTACGAAACCCTGCTCGATCCGGCCCGGTTCAACGCCTGGCTGGATAAGCTGCGCGCCGCCCCCCTGTTCGCCTTCGACACCAGAGCCTCCGGCGAGGACGCCCAGCAGGCGTTGCTGGTCGGCTTGTCCTTCGCGGTCGACAGCCATGAGGCGGCCTATGTGCCGTTGACCCACAGCTATATGGGCGTGCCACAGCAACTGGATCGCGAGACGGTTCTGGCCGCACTCAAGCCCTTGCTGGAAGACCCGGCCAAGGCCAAGGTTACCCAGCACGGCAAATTCGACATGAATGTGCTGGCGCGCTACGGCATTGAGGTGCGCGGCCTGGCGTTCGACACCATGCTTGAGTCCTATGTGCTGGACTCGGTTGCCACGCGCCACAACATGGACGCTCTGGCGCTGAAGTACCTGAATCACGGCACCATCCGCTTCGAGGACATCGCTGGCAAGGGCGCCAAACAGCTGGCTTTCGACCAGATTGCCCTGGAACAGGCAGGTCCCTACGCGGCCGAGGATGCCGATCTCACCTTGCGCCTGCACCACAGCCTGTGGCCCAAGCTGCAGGCGGTACCGAGCTTGGCCAGTGTGCTCACTGACATCGAGATGCCGCTGGTGCCGGTACTGGCACGCATCGAACGCCAGGGTGCGCTGGTGGATGCCAAGTTGCTCGGCGAACACAGCCGCGAACTGGGCGAGCGCCTGGTGCAGCTGGAGCGTGAGGCCTTCGCCATCGCCGGCGAGGAATTCAACCTTGGCTCGCCCAAGCAGCTGGGCGTGATTCTCTACGAAAAGCTCGGCTTGCCCGTGCTGAGCAAGACCGCCAAGGGGCAAGCCTCCACTGCGGAAAGCGTGCTCGCCGAGCTGGCCGAGCAGGAGTACGAGCTGCCCAAGGTACTGATGCAGTACCGCAGCCTGAGCAAGCTGAAGAGTACCTATACCGACCGCCTGCCCGAGCAGATCAACCCGCAGACCGGGCGTATTCACACCAGTTATCAACAGGCCGTCACGGCCACGGGACGCCTCTCTTCCTCGGACCCGAACCTGCAGAACATTCCGATTCGCACCGCTGAAGGGCGACGCATCCGCCAGGCCTTCGTCGCGCCGACGGGCTACAAACTGTTGGCCGCCGACTATTCGCAGATCGAACTGCGCATCATGGCCCACCTGGCCCAGGATGCCGGCCTGTTGCACGCCTTCCAGAACAACCTGGACGTGCACCGTGCCACCGCCGCCGAGGTGTTCGGCGTCCCGCTGGAGCAGGTCAGCCAGGATCAGCGGCGCAGCTCCAAGGCGATCAACTTTGGCCTGATCTATGGCATGAGCGCCTTTGGCCTGGCCAAGCAGATCGGTGTTGACCGCAAGGAGGCCCAGGCGTACATCGACCGTTACTTTGCCCGCTATCCCGGTGTGCTCGCCTATATGGAGCGCACCCGCGAGCAGGCCGCGGCACAAGGCTACGTCGAAACGCTGTTCGGCCGTCGCCTGTACCTGCCGGAGATCAACGCGAAGAACGGCGCGATGCGCAAGGCGGCCGAGCGTACCGCCATCAACGCACCCATGCAGGGGACGGCAGCGGACATCATGAAGCGCGCCATGGTCGCCGTGGACAGCTGGCTGCAGAACAGTAGCCTGGAAGCACGCGTCATTTTGCAGGTGCACGACGAACTGGTGCTTGAGGTGCGCGAAGACGTGCTGGATGAGGTGCGTGGGCAGGTCATTGCGCTGATGAGCCATGCCGCCGAGCTGGCCGTACCGCTATTGGTGGAAGCAGGCGTGGGTGATAACTGGGACGAAGCACACTGATTTGAGCGGATTCGTCCAGCCGCGCAACCGCCCACTTTGGGCCTTTAAACAAAAAAACGCCGAACAGTTCTGCTGCTTCGGCGTTTTTTTATAAGGCGATTGAACTATTGCGAAGCGCCCTTGGTCAGACTGCTTGAATGGGTGAAGCCGTTCATTGCTCCTTGTTGTGTTTAGTGTTGGCAGATATCCGGGCCTCGCCATAGCGGTTCGGATTTGAACCTCGAACTTCCCCTCCCCATACGAAGTTCGAGGTTTTTTTTCGCCGGTAAAAAGTGCGTGCCGGGAGCAACTCGGCTGTTGCTCAGCCCTGCTGCACGTCCTGTTCGGCGTCGTTCTCATCCTCGACCTTGTCCTGGTCGAGCTCCAGCCAGGTGGCCAGTACCGCCAGCGCTTCATCGATGCCCTGGCGCTTGGGGGCTGAGAACAGCTGAACGCTGACCCCATCGCCCCAGCCGTCGCGCACGTCTTTCTGAACTTTGAGCAGCGCGTTCTTGGCCGCGCCGAAGGCCAGCTTGTCGGCCTTGGTCAGCAAAATGTGCAGGGGCATCCCGCTGGCCTGCGACCAGTCGAGCATCAGGCGGTCGAACTCGGTGAGCGGATGGCGGATGTCCATCAGCAGGATCAGCCCGGCGAGGCTGTTGCGGCTGCCCAGATAGGCTTCCAGATGCTTTTGCCAGTGCAGCTTGAGCGGAATCGGCACCTTGGCGTAGCCATAACCGGGCAGGTCGACCAGACGGCGCTGTTCATCCAGGGCGAAGAAGTTGAGCAACTGCGTGCGGCCCGGGGTTTTCGAGGTGCGCGCCAGGCTGGCATGGGTCAGGGTATTCAGCGCGCTGGACTTGCCGGCATTGGAGCGCCCGGCGAATGCCACTTCCAGACCTTCGTCTGGAGGGCACTGATCAACCTTGGCGGCACTGATGAGAAAGGCGGCCTGTTGGCACAGGCCGAGGATCGGATTCTTGGTTGACATGGGCTTTCCAGGGGTGCGACTCGGCGTCGCAGGCGGCGGTTTCGTTTCCGTTTCAGCAACGCAAGTATATAATGCCGCAGATTTTGTGTGCGCTTTGTTCCGTAGTTGTGTGGCAATGGGCTGGCAATTCACGCTCAGGCCGCACAAGATCCTCAAGCGGTCCTTGAGCGCAGCTGCGGCGTCTGCCACAAAAAGACAGTTGCCCAAGGCGTTATACAGAGCGATGCTGCCTGGAAACTTCTGTGGATCAGGCATGGACACTTCGGTTTACCATGCCATCAATGCCATGCCGCCGAGCGGCATGTGGATGGATTGCTCTGTCGAGGACTACAAGGCCGTCATCGAGTGGATGAGCAAGTAACTCCAAAAGCCCCTCTCACCCTTAGCCGTTATTGGATTAGCTGATGAACAAAGTACTCGTGAGTCTGCTGTTGACCCTGGGAATCACTGGTATGGCACAAGCTGCTGGCGATGCTGCAGCCGGCCAGACCAAAATTGCACTCTGTGGCGCCTGCCACAACGCGGACGGTAACAGCGCTGCGCCGAACTTTCCGAAGCTGGCGGGCCAGGGTGAGCGTTACCTGCTCAAGCAGATGCAAGACATCAAGGCCGGTTCCACCCCCGGCGCGCCTGAAGGCGTAGGCCGCAAGGTGCTGGAAATGACCGCCATGCTGGACTCGTTCAGCGACCAGGACCTGGCTGATATCGCCGCGTATTACTCCAGCCAGAAGATCAGTGTCGGCGCCGCCGATCCGGCTCTGGTCGAGCGTGGTGAGGCCCTGTACCGCGGTGGCAAGCTGGCTGAAGGCCTGCCTTCGTGCATCGGCTGCCACGCCCCGAACGGCAAGGGCAACGCCCCAGCATCCTACCCGGCACTGGGTGGGCAGCACGCGACGTACACCGCCAAGCAGCTGACTGATTTCCGCGAAGGCGTCCGCACCAACGATGGCGACGCGATGATCATGCGTTCTGTCGCCGCCAAACTGAGCAACAAGGACATCGCCGCGCTGTCCAGCTACATCCAGGGCCTGCATTGATCGCAGGGTCTGCGTTTAAAAAAAGGGTGGCGATGGCCGCCCTTTTTTATTTCCGGCCTCGTTACAATCAAGGAACCCCCGCAAGATGGATTCGGTCGAAATGCGGCCGACAGCGGCCCGAAATCTCAGTCAAGGAGTCAACCATGCGTAACCTGTTACTCAGCGCCGTTCTGGCGGCCACCAGTCTTTTCGGTATGGCTGTGCAGGCGGCCGATTATCAGGCGGGCAAGCAGTATGTCGAGCTGAGCAGCCCGGTGCCGGTGTCCCAGCCTGGCAAAATCGAAGTGGTTGAACTGTTCTGGTACGGCTGCCCGCATTGCTATCAGTTCGAACCGACCCTGAATGCCTGGGTGGATACCCTGCCCGATGATGTGAACTTTGTTCGCGTCCCGGCCATGTTCGGCGGCGTGTGGAATACCCATGGCCAGATGTTCCTTGCCCTGGAGGCCATGAAGGTCGATCAGCAGGTGCATGAGGCCGTGTTCGCCGCCATCCACCGCGATGGCAAGAAACTCGCCACCCCGGAAGCCATGGCCGAACTTCTGGCCAGCCAGGGCGTGGACAGCGAAGCCTTTCTCAAGTCGTACAAGTCGTTTGCAGTGAAGGGTCAGATGGAAAAGGCCAAGAAGCTGGCCATGGCTTATCAGATTACCGGCGTTCCGGTCCTGGTGGTCAATGGCAAATATCGTCTTGACCTCGGTTCGGCGGGCGGTCCGCAACAAGCGGTCGCAGTCGCTGATTTCCTGATCGCCAAGGAGCGCACAGCCCAGTGAAGTCCGCGCCGCTGCCGATGCGCTCAGCCTGGCCAGATTACCGAGCCTGTTGATGCTGCGCCGCCGGATGTCTCGCACGCCTGCGGCCTGCAGGCCGCAGGTCAACGCGCAGGGCCAGGATTGCCGTGGCCTGCCGGCCGACGGGTTGCTGCGCCTGTTGAGCTTCAATATCCAGGTCGGCATCAGCACGCAGCGCTACCACCATTACCTCACCCGGAGCTGGCAGCATCTGCTGCCCCATGCCGGGCGTGCCAATAATTTGCAGCGCATTGGCGAACTGCTCGGCGATTACGACTTGGTGGCGCTGCAGGAAGTCGACGGCGGCAGCCTGCGCTCCGGCTATGTCAACCAGGTCGAGCGCCTTGCCCAGTTGGGCGCCTTTCCCTATTGGTATCAGCAACTCAATCGCAACCTCGGGCATTTCGCCCAGCACAGCAACGGCCTGCTTAGTCGTTTGCAGCCCCAGGGCCTGGAAGATCATCCGTTGCCGGGCCCGGCTGGTCGTGGCGCCATCCTGATGCGTTTCGGCGACGGCAAAGACGCCCTGGCGGTAGTTATGATGCACCTGGCGCTAGGTGCGCGCGCACGTACCCGGCAATTGGCCTATATCCGCGAGCTGCTCGGCGATTACCGGCACATGGTGCTGATGGGCGACATGAATACCCAGTCGGTAGAATTGCTCGAGCACTCGCCCCTGCGCGATCTCAGCCTGGTGGCGCCGCAGATTGCGGCCACGTTCCCTAGCTGGAAGCCGCAGCGCTGCCTGGACCATATCCTGCTGAGCCCAAGTTTGAGTCTGGAGCGCGTACATGTGCTCGACCAGGCGATTTCCGACCATTTGCCGGTGGCCGTTGAAATCCGTTTGCCTCATCAGCTGAGGGGCGATGCCCTGCCTCAAAAAATCAGTGAGTCCGCGCCATGAGTTGTCCCGACAGCTTTGGACGTGACGATACCTGCCCCAAGCTGCAGCGACTGCAGGCCGAAAATCAGCTGCTGCGCCAGGCCATGGTGCGCAGCAGTTTCGCTGTTGTGGGCCATGACACTGCGGTTGACCGCTGCCTGCGTGAGTTGCGCCAAATGCTGCGGGGTGAGGATGGCGCGGAGCTGGAAGCGGTGCTGGCGCAACTGGACATCGTCCTGGTGGACGTGGCGAGCAGGCGCGGCGCGAGCCTGCATGAGCAGCGCCAGGCCCTGATCGGGCAGGCGACCAAATTGCAAACCTTGAGCCTGCCTCAGGAGTTGCATCGCGCAATTACGCAGTTCTCCCAGACGCTGGATGAAATCGATCCGCTGCAGCTGGATGTGTCCGCGGCGCTGAGCGAATTCAACCAGTTTCAGTGGCAGGCGCTGGCGCAGTTCGTCACCCACAAGTCGACGGCGTCCGGTTTGCTGCAGGGCTTGGGTATGCCTGCGACTGCCTTGTCCATGGATGAGGCTGCCGTGCCGAATGAGTGGGGCATGGGCGCCACTCCGTCCAGTGAGCAGAGCGCTGCGCTGGACGACCCACCCTCCATGCTGGGCTACGCCCTTATCGTCGGGCGGATCGAAAGCATCCTCTACGAGCTGTTCAAAGACGACGATCTGCCGGCGAACTATCAGCTTCAGGCACGACGGCTCAAGCAAAAGATCAATCGGGGCCTGCACGGCTACGAGCTGGTGACCGTAGTGGAAAGCCTGGCTCGTCTCGTGCGTGACGCTGCGTCCGACCAGCGGAGCCTGGGCGACTATCTCCAGCAATTGATCGAGCGTCTGGTCGAGTTCCAGGCCAGTCTGGTGGATCTGGATGCCGCCCAGGCCGACGAAGTGGCGCTGGCACGCGATCTCGATCAGCAATTGCGTGCCCATGTGGATCACTTGCAGCACAGCGTGCGCGAAGCCCAGGATCTGGAGCAACTAAAGGCCAGCCTCACCGAGCGCCTGGACAGCCTGCTGACCAGTCTTGCCCAGCAGCGCGAGCAACGTAAGCGCCGCGATCAGGCGCTGCTTGAGCGCCTGCAGGTTCTAGCCGGGCGGGTGGCAGAGCTGGAGAGCGAAGCCCAACACTATCGTGCGCATATCGACACGCAACAGCGGCAGACCCTGCTCGATCCCTTGACCGGCCTGCCCAATCGCGCAGCCTGGGATGCTCGGCTGCGCACAGCGATGGAACAATGGCAGTCGCGGGGCGGCGAGCTGCTGCTCGCGATCCTGGACGTCGACCATTTCAAGCAGGTCAATGACAGCTACGGTCATCTGGCCGGTGACAAGGTACTTAAGCTGATCGCCGATGCTCTGGTTCGCGAGTTGGGCGAGAAGGAATTCATTGCTCGCTTTGGCGGCGAGGAATTCGTTCTGCTGCTGCCTGATCGGAGCCTGGAGTCAGGGCGGGATTTGCTGCGCCGTCTGCTGGCCAGCATCGAGGCCTGTCCGTTTCATTTCAAGGGTGAGCGCTTGCCAATTACCCTGTCTGCCGGCCTGGCGAACTTTCGCCCTGCAGAAACCGGTGAAGAAGTCTTCCAGCGTGCTGACCAGGCCTTGTACCGGGCCAAGCATGAGGGCCGCAACCGGCTCGTGGTAGACGGCGAAGTGACGGCCTGCCTGGCACCCTGAGGGCCAGGCAGGCCTGCCAGGGGCCGTCGATCAGCTTTGCGGAGCGCGCAAATCCTGGTAGCGCTGCTCAAGTTCCGCGCGAATCTTGCGACGCTGCTCGGCCTGAAAGAAGCGCCGGCGCTCTTCGGCGGTTTCTGGCTGCAAGGGTGGCACTTCGGCGGGTTTGCCGCTCTCGTCCAAGGCCACCATGGTGAAAAAGCAGCTGTTGGTGTGGCGCACCGAACGCTCGCGAATATCCTCGGTGATCACCTTGATACCGATTTCCATCGAGGTGCGTCCGGTGTAGTTGACCGAGGCGAGGAAGGTTACCAGCTCGCCGACATGCACCGGCTGGCGGAACATGACCTGATCCACCGACAGGGTCACTACATAGCGGCCGGCGTAGCGGCTGGCGCAAGCATAAGCCACTTCATCCAGGTACTTGAGCAACGTGCCGCCGTGCACGTTGCCGGAAAAATTGGCCTTGTCGGGGGTCATCAGTACCGACATCGACAATTGGTGGTTTCCGACTTCCATCACACTTTCACCAGCAGAAAAACGAGGCGCCACGATAGCTGAGGTGCGGCATTTTGTCCCGTGGCTAGTGGCTATTGGGTTAATTGTTTTATCGGGTATTTGGATGATGGGAGGCTTCGTCGACTAATATCGGAGATAAATCTCCAAAAATTACACGGTGCATTTTTATGAAAGCCACGACCCTGCATTCGCCGCACCCTGCTCAGGCGTTGGGTACGGAAGAAAACCGCCGCGATCTGGCGCGCATCATTGCCGCCTTGTTCGAACGCTGGGCGCTGGACACCGAGGTGCAAATGCAACTGCTGGGCATGAGCCCAAATAGTCGCAAGCAGCTGCCTAAATACCGTGCCGGTGAAAGCGCGCTGCCCAACAGCCGTGACACCTTGGATCGCGCCGGTTACCTGCTGGGTATCCACAAGGGGCTGCGCGTGCTGTTTCCCGAAGACGAGGAGCTGCGCTTCAGCTGGGTGCGTCGGCGCAACCAGGCGCTGGACGGCGCTACGCCGCTGGAAGTGATGGTGCGCGACGGCTTGATCGGCATTGCGCGGATCGCGCGGCTGATCGATTTTCAGCGAGGCCGCTGAATGGCGTTGTTCGATACCTGTTGCGATTTTTCAGCGCCGGTGTTTCGCAACATTGTCTCGCTGCGCCACTCCGTGAATCTGTTCGATGACCTGCTGCCAGATACAGCTGCACAAAACGTGGCAACTGCCGCCGAGAGGCGCGTACGTCAGGCTCCGCAAGGCATCATCGACCGCGGCCTGGCCTACAGCGAAGCGATCAATTACCCCTTCGAGTCCGATGTCTGCGTGGCGAGCCGCTTCGGTGATGGCAGCATACGCGTCTGGTACGGAGCGCTGGACAGCGATACCGCTCTGGCCGAAACCTGCTATCACCAGATCATGATGCTGCGTGACATCGAGGGCATCGATCGGGTGGTGACCCGCTATCGCCAGGTCTGGCGCGTGCAGGCCGCGGGATTGTTTATTGATCTGCGCACCAAGGCTGCGGCCTTTCCAGCATTGATTGGCGATGATTACGCCTGGCCCCAAGCGGTGGGCAAACGCGTGGCCCATGAGGGGCTGCCTGGCTTGCTATACCCCTCGGCACGCTGGCCAGGCGGCGAATGCCTGGCGGCATTTCGCGCCTCGCCGCTGTCGCAGCCGGTGCAGCTGTATGACCTCACCTATCGCATTGACGCCCAGGCCGGGGTTGTTGAGGTGGAGCGCGAGCCAGGCCGCCTGCTGCGGCGCCTCAGTCTTGCCGAGCTGCGCCGCGGGTGAGCGGCGCTTAGCGGGTCAGAATCAGCTTTCCAGCCAGACGTCGCGGACCCAGTGCCAGACCGACTCCCAGGTTTCGTCGTCGAGCTCGCCGGTTTCCTCGAGCCACAGAAAGACCTCGCCTTCGGCATCCACCACGTAATAGTCACGGCCGTCCTGGCACAGCGGCACCAGCTCGCGTGGTACGCCAATATCCCAAGCCGTGGCGGCAACTTCCGGCAGGTAGGTATGGGAGTGCGGATCGCTGGCCGTCACCGGCTCCAGGCGGCCGTACACCACGTCGCTGACCTTGAGGAGAAATTCACGCAGTTCATAGGGCAAATGGATCAGGATTTGCTCCTGGATCTCCACCAGGGTTTCCTCTTCGGGCAACTCCAGCGGCACCGGAACGGTTTCGTTGACTTCACGCAGTTGGTCGATGACATCTTCCACGGTGGGGGCTCTCTGTGTGGGGAATGCTCGCTTTATAGCGCAAGCGGCAGGCAGACAAAAGAAAACCCGGAGCAAGCTCCGGGTTTTGGGGTTTCGCGTGTGCGGATCAGGCGTTTTGGCGAATACCGGCGACCAGCCACGGCTGGTTTTCGCCCTGCTCGCGCTCCATGCGCCAGCTTTCGCTGAACGCTTCACCCTGGTCGAAGCGCGACGTCTTGCTCACGGCGCTGAACGTCAGCGTGGCCACGGTCTTCTCGGCATCGTCATCCACGCCATCAAGCTGCACGTGCAGGTTGTCGATGTAGGTGGACTGGAAGCCATCGCCCAACTCGGCGCGCTCGCGCTTGAGAAAGTCCAGCAGTTCCGGAGTCACAAATTCGCCGATCTGGTCCATTTCGTTGGCGTCCCAATGCTGCTGCAGGGACAGGAAGTGTTCGCGAGCCTGCTCAACGAAGCGTTGTTCGTTGAACCAGGCCGGAGCATTGATGACCGGTGCGGCGCTGGCGGCGCCACCGAGGCTCTGGCCGAAGATGTTGCTGCCGGCTGCCGGCTGCTGGACATCACGCGTCATGGGCGCCGGACCACCTGCACCCGCGGCGGCGTACTGCTGCGCCTGCGGCATGGTGGCCAGGGCCTTGCGACGGCGCGAGGCGATCAGCTTGTAGATGACGAAGGCAATCAGGCCGAACAAGAGAATGTCCATGAACTGCAGGCCTTCGAAGCCATCGCCCATGAACATCGAGGCCAGCAGCCCACCGGCGGCCAGGCCGGCCAGCGGGCCGAGCCATTTGGAGGCGCCACTGGCTGGGCGCGCGGCGGCTGCGGCGCCGGCGGTGGGCGCTTGCTGCGCCGGAGCGGCTTGGCGAGTCTGGTGACTGGGTGCCTTGCCGAAGCTTTTGCCACCGCCCATGCGCCTGGCATCGGCGTCGAAGCTGAGAGTCAGGCCCAGGCACAAGGCCAGGGCGATGCTGAGAAAACGCTGCATTAAGGTAGTCCCATTGGTTGATCCACGCGCGTCATCTTGCACAGCCACAGCGCTGAATGCCAGCGCAGAATGTTTCCGGCTTTTGCCTGGCGGATGATCACGGGGGCTGATCGCGCAACGGCATGCGTAAGGGGCCACGGCGCAGCCGGGTGCGTAAATGGGCGCGGGTTTCGCCAAGATTGCCGTAAGGGGCGCTCAGCCACTGATAGACGGTGCTCAGATAGACCGCGCTGAGTGCGCATTCTTCTGCCACGCGCTGCACATGGCTGGTGCCGCGCTGCGCCGCTTCTCGCCACCACTGCACGGTATGGCTGATGCGCAACAGGCCCTGCAGTTGAAGGTGTAGATGGGCCGGTTCAAATTTGTAGAGCAACATCTGTCGGGTCAGCCGACGATGCGCATCCAGCGGCGCAAACCAGGCCAGCAACAGTTCCTCCAGCCGTTGGGCGGGGGACAGCAGACTCAGTGCTTCGTCACGGCTGCGGATCAGCATCGCCTGATCGGCACGGTCGAACCAGGCTTCCACCAGTTGATCCTTGTCGGTGTAATGACGAGCAATGGCATCGAGGCCGACGCCCAACTGCTCGGCAATGGCAAACAGGCGCAAGCGTTCCCAGCCACAGTCTTCGGCGAGGATCAGGGCGGTGTCGAGAATCTGCTCGGCGCTGGGTTGGTGCATGGTGATCACCTCGCCGCAAAGTATGGTCGGCAGGGCCCGCGCCGCAGCGTACCGCGACGGATGGCGCAAACGAAAACGGAGCCCCTAGGGGCTCCGTTGCAGGCGTTACGCTAGGCAGTAGCGCTTAGCGCCACTGATAGATTTCCTTGTCGGTCATCTGGTGCATCTGCGTGGCTTTCTTCAGGAAGTCCTGCTGCGAGGCGTGGATACGCGTGGCCAGTTCGGACTGCGCGGCGACATCCGTGATCACTTGGGTGGAGGTTTCGCGCAGCGCCGTCAGGACGTCATCAGGGAAGCGCTTGAGGATAGTGCCCTGCTCGGTCAGTGCTGGCAGCGCCTTGGCATTGTTGAAGGTGTAATCGTCCATCATGTCCAGGGTCGCAGCGCGCGAGGCCTCGGCAACGATCGCCTTCAGATCGGCTGGCAAGCTTTCGTAGGCGGCTTTGTTGACCAGCAGTTCGACCAGTGCCTGCGGCTCTTGCCAGGCCGGGAAATAGTAGTACTTGGCGGCTTTGTTCAGGCCGAAGGCCAGGTCGTTGTACGGACTGACCCAGTCGGTGGCATCAATGGCACCGGTCTGCAGCGAGGTGAAAATTTCACCGCCCGGCAGGTTGATGGTGGTAGCGCCCAGCTTGGCCAGCACTTCACCGCCCAGGCCCGGCATACGGATCTTCAGGCCCTTGAGGTCGTCAACCGAGTTGATTTCCTTGTTGAACCAGCCGCCCATCTGCATGGTGGTGTTGCCGGCCGCGAATGGTTTTACGCCGTGTGCGCCATAGGCTTCGTCCCACAGGGCCTGGCCGTCGCCCTTGTGAATCCAGGCATTCATCTCGCCCGTCGAGAAACCGAACGGAATTGAGCTGAAGAACTGTGCAGCCGGTACCTTGCCCTTCCAGTAGTAGGGAGTGCCGTGGCCCATTTCCGAGGTGCCGCGGGAGACGGCGTCGAACACTTCCAGTGCCGGGACCAGTTCGCCTGCGGCGTACACCTTGATGGTCAGGCGACCGTTGCTCATGGTGTTGATGCGCTCGGCCAGGCGGTCGGCGGCGGTACCCAGGCCCGGGTAGTTCTTCGGCCAGGAGGTGACCATTTTCCAGTGGAAGGTCTGGTCAGGTTGAGCAGCGGCTTGCTGGGCGGCCGGGCTGCTGTCGTCTTTGCAGCCAGCCAGGCCCAACGTGGCGAGCAAGGCAGCGGCGGCGCCGAACAGATGGCGACGATTCATGGTGTCTCCCTAGTGGTCAAACCCGTTGTCGGGTGTTTTTTTAATAGGCGGCGCGCCTTACGCCAGGCGCGTGCTGGTTTTTACCATATCGGCGCCGGTGCGGCTTTTTTTACAGCGCCTCCAGTTTGGCGTAGCCAAGCATCAGCCACTTGCTGCCTTCTTGCGCGAAATTCACCTGGACCCGCGCCTGGGCGCCGGAGCCTTCGAAGTTAAGAATCACGCCCTCGCCAAACAGCGCATGGCGCACGGGCTGGCCGAGGTTGAAGCCGGTGTCCGGTACGGCGGCGCCGGCGAACATCGACCCCGACTGCTGCGTCGTCTGGCCGTAAGGGCGGCTGACGCTGTTGGACAGGCGCACTTCCTGAATCAATCCGGGGGGAATCTCACGCACGAAGCGCGACACCTTGTTGTAGGTTTCGCTGCCATACAGGCGCCGCGTTTCTGCGTAGGACACGACCAGCCGCTGCATGGCGCGAGTGATGCCGACATAGGCCAGGCGGCGCTCTTCTTCCAGGCGACCAGGCTCTTCCAGGCTCATCTTGTGCGGGAACAGGCCTTCTTCCAGGCCGACCAGGAAGACCAGCGGAAACTCCAGGCCCTTGGCGCTGTGCAAGGTCATTAGCTGCACGCTGTCCTCATGTTCGGCGGCCTGCTGCTCGCCGGCCTCCAGCGAGGCGTGGTCGAGGAAGGCGGCCAGCGGCGTTTGCGCCTCGTCACCTTCCTCGCCTTCGTAGTGATCGAAAGCCCGTGCGGCGGAGACCAGCTCCTCCAGGTTTTCCACGCGTGTTTGGCCTTTCTCGCCTTTTTCGTCGCGGTGATAAGCCAGCAGACCGGACTCTTCGATGACCCGCTGAGCCATGCTGTGCAAAGGCAAGCCTTCGACCTTCAATGCCAACTCATCGATCAGCTCGACGAAGGCATTCAGTGCGCTGGCGGCGCGCCCAGTGATGGCCTTGAGGCCAGTCGCTTCGTGAATCGCCGCCCACAGCGACAAATCCTGCTGACGGGCGAAGTCGCGCAGGGCTTCCACAGTCTTTTCGCCGATGCCGCGCGCCGGCAGGTTGATCACCCGCTCCAGCGCCGCGTCGTTGTGGCGGGTCTGCAGCAGGCGCAGGTAGGCCATGGCGTTCTTGATTTCGGCTCGCTCGAAGAAGCGCTGACCGCCATAGATGCGGTAAGGAATGCGCTCGCGCAGCAGCGCTTCTTCAAGCACCCGCGACTGGGCATTGGAGCGGTAGAGAATGGCGATGTCGCTGCGCGCCATGCCGTCCTTGATGGCGCGCTCGATACCTTCAACCACGTAACGCGCTTCGTCGTGCTCGTTGTAGGCGGCGTACAGTGCCAACGGTTCGCCCTCCTCACCGTCGGTCCACAGCTCCTTGCCCAAGCGCCCCTGGTTGTTGGCGATCAGCGCGTTGGCGGCCTTGAGAATGGTGGCGGTGGAGCGGTAGTTCTGCTCCAGGCGCACGGTGTCGACGTCGGGGAAATCCTGGCTGTACTGGTGCAGGTTCTCGATTTTCGCGCCACGCCAGCCGTAGATCGACTGGTCGTCATCGCCGACCACCATCAGGCTGTCGCCGCCTTGGGCGAGCAGGCGCAGCCAGGCGTATTGGACGGCGTTGGTGTCCTGGAACTCGTCGACCAGGATGTGTCGGAAGCGCTTCTGATAATGGGCGAGCAGGCTGGGCTGGTCGCGCCACAGGTCCAGCGCGCGCAACAGCAATTCGGAAAAGTCGATTACCCCGGCGCGCGCGCACGCCGCTTCGTAGGCTTCATAAATGGTGCGCATGGTGGCCAGAAACAGATCGCCGCTGGCTTGTATGTGTTGGGGGCGCAGGCCCTCGTCTTTCTGGCCATTGATGAACCACTGCGCTTGGCGGGCCGGCCACTTGTTGTCGTCCAGACCCAGTTCGCGGATCACGCGCTTGACCAGCCGCTGCTGGTCATCGGAATCGAGGATCTGGAAATTCTGCGCCAGGCCGGCTTCCTGCCAATGGGCGCGCAACAAGCGGTGCGCCAGGCCGTGAAAGGTGCCGACCCACATGCCCGCCGGGTTCAGGCCGAGCAGCTGTTCGATGCGCTGGCGCATCTCGGCGGCGGCCTTGTTGGTAAAGGTCACCGACAGGATCGAATGCGGCGAGGCGTGCTCGACCTGGATCAGCCAGGCAATCCGGTGCACCAGCACACGGGTCTTGCCCGAGCCGGCACCGGCCAACACCAGTTGACGCCCACGCGGAGCCGCTACGGCCTGGCGTTGAGCATCGTTGAGGGAGTTCAGCAATAAGGAGAGGTCATCGTGCATCGCGGCATTCTAGGGGTGTGTGCGTAACGGGGCAAACCGTCGCGCTGACCGGATGGGGTATTTGCGCAAAATAGTCGCCCCAATGCCGGTATAACACCCATTGGCAGGATTCAGGACTAATAGACTGTTTGTAGTATTGGGCAATGTCGTGGGCTCGGGTATGCTCGGCGAAGCCTAGGCAACCAATTATTCGAAAAGCGCCTATGACCGCCCCTATCACCACGGTTCTACCGCTCTCGGCATCGCTTTCGGGCCAGGCCATCGAGCAGCATTATGCGACCCCCATCGGTATCGAGAAAACGCGTCTGTTGTATGCGGGGTCTCGCCTGCCGACGCTCTTCATGTTGCTGTGCGGCATTGCCTGCGCATTCCTGCTGTGGAATCAGGAAAACAAGCCGCTCCTGATTGGCTGGCTGGTCTGGCTCAGCGCCTTGGCGGTATTGCGTCTGCTGCAGATGCGCGCCTTCGATCACGCGCCATCGGCACGCCAGGCCGAAGCCTACTGGCATCGCATGTTCGTACTCGGCGCCGGCGCCTCCGGCTTAACCCTGAGTTTCGCCGTCATTTTTCTCGTGCCTGCCGACAGTTTTTATCAACAGGTGCCGGTGTACGGCCTGATTGCCGCAGCGGTGGCCTGCGCCTCAGCGGCTTATGCCGTCAGCTTCGCGGCGCTGCTCAGTTTTGTGCTGCCCTGCTTGCTGCCGTCACTGGCCTATTTGCTGCTCAGCGAACATGAAATGCTGCAGGGCTGGGGCAGGTTGTGCCTGATTCTGCTGGTGTCGATGCTGGTGGTGGCCTGGCAGGTCAATCGACTGGTGCAGCGCAGCCTGATCCAGCGTTTTCATAACCAGGCCTTATTGGAACATCAGGAAGAGGCCAAACGGCAAGCCGAAGCCCTCAATCGCAAACTTTCCCGTGAAGTCGAACAGCGCCGTCTGGCCGAGCGCAGCCTGCGCAGTGCCCATGACCAGCTGGAAGCGCATGTCAGCGAGCGTACCCGAGAGCTGGACGAAGCCACTTATGCGCTGGGCAAGAGCCAGGCGCGCCTGGCCATGGCGCTGGAGGCCAGCGAGCTGGGTCTGTGGGACTGGGACCTGCGTACCGACGCCGTGCACCATTCAAAATTGCAGGAACTGTTCGGCCTGCCGCAAAGCGGCACGTTGAACATGCGCAGGGATCTGCGTCCGCTTCTGCATCCCAAGGATCGCCCCTTGTTGCTGCGCGCCCTGACCGCGCACTTGCGTGGACGCACCGACGGCTATGCGGTCGAATACCGTGTGCGACACGCCGACGGTCACTGGGTGTGGGTCGAAGACCGTGGCCGGGCCATGGAGCGTGATGAGCGCGGTCGGGTACAGCGCATGCTCGGCACCCGGCGCAACATCAGCGCCCGCAAGCACCGCGAGGAAGAGCAGCGCCTGGCGGGTACGGTATTTGAGGCGGCCAGCGAGGGCATCGTGATTCTGGATGCCCAATACCATGTGCTGGCGGTCAATCAGGCCTTTAGCGAGATGACCGGATATCGCCGCGAAGAAGTCCTCGGTCAGAGTGTGATTCGCCTGATCAGCACCCATGAGGCGCGTCTTCAGTACCAGCAAATCCATGAGCAACTGATACAGCATGGCCGCTGGCAGGGCGAGCTGATGGAAACCCGCAAGAACGGTGAACTGTATCCACAATGGCTGCAGCTCAATACGGTGCGCGACCGCCAGGGGCGTATTGCCCAGGTAGTGGGCTTCTTCGCCGATCTCACCATGCGCCACCAGACGGAAGAGCGCCTGCGTTACCTTGCGCACTACGACAACCTTACCGGATTGGCCAACCGCACCCTGTTCCGCGAGCGTCTGCACGACGCGATTCAGCGTTCGCGGTCTTCTGTGAGTCGCCTGGCTCTGCTGCATGTCGATCTGGACCGTTTCAAGGTCCTCAACGACAGCCTGGGCCATGACATTGCCGACCAGCTGCTGCGCGGGATGGCTCAGCGTCTGAACCAGGCGGTTCCGGAAGCGGACACGGTGTCGCGCTTGAGCAGTGATGAATACGCGATCATTGTCGATGGCTATCCCAGCCTGGCGAGCCTGGCTCGGCTGGCCAGCAACCTGCTGGCCGCAGTGCGCAAACCGCTGACCATCGATGGCCACGAACTGGTGGTTAGCGCTTCCATCGGCATCAGCCTCTTTCCCGATAACGGCCGTGAATTGTCCCCGCTGATCAGTCAGGCGAACATGGCCATGCAGCATGCCAAGCACCTGGGCGGCAACTGCTTCCAGTTCTACACCGACAACTTGCAGGCTACGACTCTTGAACGTTTGCAACTGGAAACCCAGCTGCGCAAGGGTATCGAGAACGGCGAACTGGAGGTGTTCTACCAGCCCAAGCTCAACCTGGCCGATGACAGCATGGGGGCCGCCGAGGCACTGGTGCGCTGGCGACACCCGCAACGCGGACTGGTGGGGCCCGGCGAGTTCATTTCCTTGGCGGAAGAAACCGGGCTGATCGGCGCCATTGGCGAATTCGTGCTGCGCCAAGCGGCCAGTCAGGCCTATGCCTGGCATCAGCTGGGAATGGAGGTGCGCGTGTCGGTGAACGTTTCCGTCCATCAGGTGCGTCAGGGCAATCTGACCAGCATTGTCCGCCAGGTACTGGAAGAAACTCGCTTGCCGGCCCGGCTGCTTGAGCTGGAGCTGACCGAAAGCCAGTTGCTCGACAATGTCGAAAGCGTCATCGCCACCTTGCATCAGTTGAATGCCTTGGGCATCAAGCTGGCCATCGACGATTTCGGCACCGGCTATTCATCGCTCAGCTACCTCAAACGCTTCCCGGTGGATTACGTGAAAATCGACCAGACCTTCATCCGCGACCTGTCCCAGGGTGGCGAGGATGCGGCGATCACGCGGGCGATCATCGCACTGGCCCATAACCTGGAACTTAAAGTGGTGGCCGAGGGGGTCGAAACCCAGGATCAGCTGGATTTCCTCAGGCTGCAGGGTTGCGACGAAATTCAGGGATACCTGATCAGCCGGCCAATCGAGGCACTGGATTTTGTCCAGGTGCTGCGCAAGCACGCCATGGCCCCGACCATCACTTGACCTGCGCAACCAGGCCGCCCACTCAAAGATGGGCGGCATAAGTGCTGGCTCTGTGCCATTCTCCAGATTGGACTCGTCGACACAGGGACTCACGCATGGATACGCGTGCCAAGCTTGGTTTCGGGTGGCGGACATTGCTGGCCTGGCAAGGCCTGGCTCCGCTGGAACTCAAGATCCAGTTGCTGCGCCGGCTTGGCCCGCAGCGCACCGCTTGGCTGGCTCCGCATATGCCGGCTCGTCAATTGCGCACGCTGATCCTCGCACTGCCCAGCGGTTTCGCCGCGCAGGTGACTCAGCATCTCGATCCCCGCGCGATCCTCGACACCTATCGCAGCCTGCCCGATACGTTGCACCTGCGGGTTGCCCGCCAGCTGTGCGCCGACCAACAATTCGTTACCGCCGCGCGCTATGCCGAATGCCTGTCGGCGCATCAGCTCAAGTTGATGATTCTGGGTCTCAACGACCCCAAGGCCATCCTGCTCATCGCCCGGCACATGACCAGTATGCAGCTGATCATGCAGAGTCTGCGCGGTTTGTCGGCCGGCTATTTGCGCACCCTCACCGAAGCCGCGGCTGACACCGGCAATTTCGCCCTGGCCGCCGAGGTGCTCAGCGGCTTGCCGTTGGCCCGTCAGGCGAATGTCTGCAGTGGTTTGACGCTGGAGACGCTGGTTGGGCTGCTGCCCATGCTGATGGAGAAAAGCGATGACGCGTTGCGCGAGCATTTGCCGGAGCGGCTGCGGGCAAAACTGTTGGTACTCGATTCGATCCGCGCGCAGCCCGTTGTACCGAGCTGATCGGCTGCGCACAGATAACCGCCCGCCCGCGAGCAGCCGATGTGAAATCGGCCCTACAAGTCACTGTGGGGCGGTTGGGGTTAGTCGCGGGTTGTGCCGCTCTGCAATTCGCGCATCAGCAGGGCGTATTGCAGGTCCACGCTCTCGGGTATCGGAATGTAAAGGGTATGGCCGTCGCCCGGTGCCACGTCACGCCGTTCGCCATGCTGGTTGGCCAGGGATTCGAGCTGGAAATTCAGGTTGCCCTGCGGCGTCATCAGTTCCAGGCGGTCGCCGACGGCGAAGCGGTTTTTCACCTTGACCTCGGCCAGGCCATTCTTGCGCTCGCCGGTCAGCTCACCGACGAACTGTTGGCGCTCGGACAGTGAGAAACCGCGCTCGTAGTTCTGGTATTCGTCGTGCACATGACGGCGCAGGAAGCCCTCGGTGTAGCCGCGATGGGCCAGGGATTCCAGGGTATCCATCAGCGACTTGTCGAACGGCCGGCCGGCCACCGCGTCATCGATGGCCTTGCGGTACACCTGGGCGGTGCGCGCCACGTAGTAATGGCTCTTGGTGCGCCCTTCCAGCTTCAGCGAATGCACGCCCATCTTTACCAGGCGCTCGACGTGCTGCACCGCGCGCAGGTCCTTGGAGTTCATGATGTAGGTGCCGTGCTCGTCCTCGCTGACCTCCATGAATTCGCCGGGGCGGCTGACGTCTTCCAGCAGGAACAGCTCGTCGGTGGGCGCGCCGGCGCCGAGGGTCGGCTCGACGCGGTCTGCCTCGACGCGGTCGGCCTCGACCGCCTGCACGGCAATTGGCTCGTATTGGTGCACCACCTGGCCCAGCTCGTTTTCCTTGGCCTCGTGGGCCTTGTATTCCCAGCGGCAGGCGTTGGTGCAGCTGCCCTGGTTGGGGTCGCGTTTATTGATGTAGCCGGATAGCAGGCAACGCCCGGAATAGGCCATGCACAGCGCGCCATGGACAAAGACTTCCAGCTCCATGCCGGGCACTTTTTCACGGATCTCGCCGATTTCCTCCAGGGACAGCTCGCGGGACAGGATCGCCCGGGTCAGCCCCTGCTGGCGCCAGAACTCGACGCTGGCCCAGTTCACCGCGTTGGCCTGCACCGACAGGTGCACGTTCATGTGCGGAAAATGCTCGCGCACCAGCATGATCAAGCCCGGATCGGACATGATCAGCGCGTCCGGGCCCATGGCGACCACCGGCTCCAGGTCCTTGATAAAGGTCTTCAGCTTGGCGTTGTGCGGCGCGATGTTGACCACCACGTAAAACTGCTTGCCCTGGGCATGCGCTTCGTTGATGCCCAGCGCCAGGTTGGCGTGGTCGAACTCATTGTTGCGCACCCGCAGGCTGTAGCGCGGCTGCCCGGCATACACGGCGTCGGCGCCATAGGCGAAGGCGTAGCGCATGGACTTGAGGGTCCCGGCGGGAGAGAGCAGTTCGGGGCGAAAGACGCTGGACATGGCAAAGAACCCGGATGGCGGACAAAACGTGGGGATTCTACGGCAAAGCACGCGCTGGCGCAGGGTGCGCGGAGCGTCACGACGCTGGCATCCGTGCTTGTCGATCTGTCGTCTGTCCGGCTAGTGTCGCGCCTTTGTCCACCGCGAGAAGCCCATGCTACCTGTCCGTCCCGCCAATCCACTGCCCCAGGCCGGTACCTGGGTTTTGCTGGCTTCACTGTATTGCGCACAGGGCTTGCCTTCCGGGTTGATGGCGCACGCGCTGCCGGTCTTGCTGCGCCAGCATGGCGTGGACCTGGCACTGATCGGCCTGCTCAAACTGCTCGCCCTGCCCTGGCTATTCAAGGTGCTCTGGGCGCCCTGGGTCGATCGCCTGGCTTCGGCGCGTCTCGGCCATCACCGCGGTTGGATCCTGCCGTTGCAGAGTAGTTTCACCCTGATCCTGCTGGGTTTGGCGCTGCTCGCGCCGCAGGAGCTGTTTGGCCAACAGATGCCCCTGTTGCTTGGCCTGTTGCTGCTGATCAACCTCGCCGCGGCGACCCAGGACGTGGCCACCGATGGCCTCACCGTGCGCTTGCTGCCCGAGCGTTGGCGCGGGCTGGGCAACAGCTTGCAGGTCGGCGGTTACAAGGTCGGCATGCTGCTCAGCGGCAGCGGCCTGCTGCTGGTCATCGATCCGCTGGGCTGGAACCTGTCCGTGGCGCTGCTGGCCGGGCTGCTGGCGCTGCTGCTGGTGCCGATCTGGCGCTTTCCGGAGCGCCGTCAACTGCCATTTCAGCCCGATTCGGCCGAGCCGGCCGGAGCGGGCCTGCTGTGGCGCCATTACCGTGGCCTGCTGGCGCAGCCGGGCATGGGACTTTGGCTGTTGGTGTTGCTGACGTTCAAGCTGGGCGATGCGCTGGGCTCGCCGATGATCAAACCGATGCTGGTGGACCAGGGCTGGGGCAGCGCGGCGCTGGGTCAGTTGACCCTGATCAGCAGCCTGGCCGGTATCGGCGGTGCGCTGCTCGGTGGTTTGTTGTATGCGCGCCTCGGTGCCTTTCGCGCCTTGTTGCTGGGTGGCCTGTTGCAGGCGCTGGGCATCGCCGGCATGGCCTGCCTGGTCGGCGATGCCGAGCCCTCACGGGTGTATGCCGTGGCTCTGTTCGAGCAGGCGGCTGACGGCCTGTCCACCGTCGTGTTGTTCGCGGCGATGATGCGCCAGTGCCGTCGCGAACACGAAGGCGCCGACTTCACCCTGCAGGCCTGCGTGCAGTTGGTGCTGGCCGGGCTGGTGGGGGCGCTTAGCGGCGTGTTGGCCAAGTCGCTGGGCTATTCCGCGCTCTTTGCCGGCGCGGGAATGCTGGGGCTACTGGGCCTGATCGGGGTGATCGGCTACTTCGTTTCGCACGGAAGAGAACTGCGCCCCGAGTAGCGAGATCCGCAAATCAGCGGATCATTCATGCCACACCCGCCCGCTCAGCTCCAGCAGGCTGTGGGCCTGTTCCGGACCGCTGCTGCCGGCCGGGTAGTTGCGCGGGCTCTGGTAGTGCTGTTGCCAGCCCTGCAGGATCGGATCAATCCACTGCCAGGCGGCTTCCACTTCGTCGCGGCGCATGAACAAGGTTGAGTCGCCTTCGATCACGTCAAGTAGCAACCGCTCATAGGCATCCCAGCGCCGTTGCTGGAAGGCCTGGGCCAGGTTGAGATCCAGCTCCACCGGCTCCAGGTGCATGCCCTTGCCCGGCGCCTTGGCCATCAGTTGCAGGCTGATGCGTTCCTCGGGCTGCAGGCGAATCAGCAGGCGGTTGGCTTCGCCATCCTGGAACAGGTGATGGGGCACCGGTCTGAATTGGATGACGATTTCCGACGTCTTTTTCGCCAGGCGCTTGCCGGTGCGCAGATAGAAGGGCACGCCGGCCCATCGCCAGTTGTCGATCTCCGCCTGCAGCGCGACGAAGGTCTCGGTGTCGCTGTCGTTGTCTACATTGCGTTCGAAGTAGTAAGCAGGCACGTCGTGGCCGCCGATCTGCCCGGCACCGTATTGCCCACGGACCGTCTTGTCCCGTACGTCGAGGCCTTGGATCGGCTTGAGCGCTTCGAGGACCTTCACCTTTTCGTTGCGCACCGCTTCGGCGTCAAAGCGCACCGGGGCTTCCATGGCCACCAGGCACAGCAGCTGCAGCAAGTGGTTCTGCACCATGTCGCGCATTGCGCCGGCGCGGTCGTAATAGGCGCCGCGATTTTCCACACCGAGGGTTTCGCACACACTGATCTGCACATGGTCGATGTGTCCGGCCCGCCACACCGGCTCGAACAGAGCGTTGGCAAAGCGCAACGCCATGAGATTCTGCACGGTTTCCTTGCCCAGGTAATGGTCGATGCGAAAGATCTGCGTTTCGGCAAAGGCGGCGCCGATGGCCGCATTGATGGTCTGGGCTGACGCCAGCGAATGGCCGATGGGTTTTTCCAGCACGATCCGGCTGTTCTCGGTCACCAGCCCGGCGGTGGCCAGCGAGGCGGCGATATCCTCGAACAGATCCGGGGCGGTGGCCATGTAGTAGATACGCCCACGCTGACAGGACTGGCCCAGGTGGCGCGCCAGGCGGCCGTAGTCAGCGCTTTGTGCAGCGTCCATGGCCAGGTAGTCGAGCCGCTCGGCGAAGCGCTGCCAGGTCTCGGCATCGAAGTTGACGCGCGCCACCTGGGCGCGGCAATGGCGCTCGGCCAAGGCTTGGTAGCCGGCACGGCTCAGGGATTTGCGCGCCAGGGCAATAATGCGCATGTCCGCGGGCAAGCGGCCATCGCGGTGCAAGTGATAGAGCGCCGGCAGCAACTTGTGCAAGGCCAGATCACCCGTGCCGCCAAATACCAGCATATCGCAAGGAGGGATCACCACATGCGCTCCCAAACAGTCGGTTTACTGGGCGGGCGATGCGCTCTTGTAGTATAACTACAAAACCACTACAACCCGGCTGGTGCCGATCATAACCGAGTCTTGCCCGTGAATCTGTTGCAACACATCGCTCAATCCCGTCACCTGCTGCGTAAATCCGAACTCAAGGTCGCCGAACACGTTCTGGTCGATCCTGCAGTGGTCATGCACAGCTCGATGGCCGACCTGGCCCATACCGTGGGCGTCAGCGAGCCGACCATTGTGCGCTTCTGCCGGGCCATTGGCTGCAACGGCTTTCAGGACCTGAAGCTCAAGCTGGCCCAGAGCCTGGCCGCCGGCGCCAGTTTCGGCCAGTTCGCCATTACCGAGAACGACTCGATTGCCGACTTCAGCCTGAAGATCTTCGACACCACCCTGCACACCCTGATGGAAGTGCGCGAACGGCTCGATACCCAGGCATTGGAGCGCGCCATCGCGGCCTGTGCCCAGGCGCGGCGTGTGGAGTTCTACGGTTTTGGCGCCTCCGGCGCGGTGGCTGCCGATGCCCAGCACAAGTTTTTCCGCCTGCTGCTCACCGCCGCGGCGTATTCCGACCCGCACATGCAGGCGATGTCGGCGGTGACCTTGCAGCCGGGTGATGTGGCGATTTGCATCTCCCAGTCCGGACGCTCCAAGGACCTGCTGACCACTGCCCATCTGGTGCGCGAGAGTGGCGCCACGTTGATCACGCTGTGCCCGGGGCAGACGCCGCTGGCGGAGCTGGCCGACGTCAACCTGGCCATCGACGTGCAGGAAGACACCGAGATCTATACACCGCTGACCTCGCGTATCGCCCACCTGGTGGTGATCGACGTGCTGGCCATGGGCGTTGCGATGGCCCGGGGCCCGGACCTGGTCAACCACCTGAAGAGCGTCAAGCGCAGCTTGCGTACCCTGCGTCTGTCGCCCAAATCGGTGAAGACCCAGGAAGACTGAGCGGGCGTCACCGCATCGTCACCCTTCTGCCCTCAAAACGTCATGCCGGCTTGTCATGGTGCAGCTTCCACATCGTGCTGGGAGTGCCGCCATGCTCTGTCAATCTCTCCACTATCCGCACCCGCTGGACACCAAGGCTCGCCGCCGGCTCGAAGACCAGCGCCGCATGCGTTACCGGCGGGCCATTGAAGAGTATTGGGAGCAGCGCCGGCTGAGCGCGGGATTGGCCGACTTTCCCTATCCTCGTTAATCCGTCGGCCCGGGCTGCAGCGTCTGAAAACGACCGACCAGCGCGCCAATCCGGCTGCGCTGCTGGCGGACGAACTCGAAGAAGGTCTGTGCGACCGGCGACAGGTGCTTGCCGCGTGGATGCACCACGCACCAGCTGCGCATCAGCGGCAGTTCGGCTACCGGCAGCTCCACCAGTGCGCCGCTGTCCAGTTCACGGCGCACCGCGTGGCGCGGCAGCAGGGCCAGGCCAAGGCCGGCGATCACCCCTTCGCGCTGGCCTTCCAGGGAGCCGATTTCCAGCGTCTGCGGGAAATGCGCGCGTTTCTGGTGACAGTACTCCTGGGTGGCCTGACGAGTGCCGGAGCCGGCCTCGCGCAGCAGCAGCGGGTAGGCGGTCAGGTCCTGCAATTGCAGGGGACCGCGGCGCAGCAATGGGTGGTCGGGGCGCGCCACAGCGATGATCGCGTTGTCCAGAAACGGGAAGAATTCCAGTTCCATGTCGGTCGGCACCATGGCCATGATCAGCAAGTCGTCGCGGTTGGTGCTCAGGCGTTTGATCGCCTGGGCGTGATTGACCACGGTCAGTTGCAGGCTCACCTCCGGGTGGTTCTGGCGAAAGGCGGCAAACACGTGCGGGATGAAGTATTTGGCGCTGGATTCCACTGCCAGGCGCAACTGCCCCTGCAGCGAGCCCTGCAGCTCGGACAGCTGCATGTCGAGGTTTTCCAGACGGCCAAAAATATCCAGGCACGCGCCCTGAAGTGCCTCGGCGGCATCCGTCATGTACAGCTTCTTGCCCACATATTCGAACAAGGGTTGGCCAATCAGCTCTTCGAGCTGGCGGATCTGCAGGCTCACCGCCGGTTGGGTCAGCGCCATTTCCTCGGCGGCTCGGCTGTATGAGCGGTTGTCGCAGACCGCGCGAAACACCGTCATTTGCCGCAACGTCATCCGCAACAGCGATTTACGCATATATTTCTTCTGCTTCTGGTGCGCTGTACGCGCGGTCGTCGGGGCTTGCGTGCCGCGCAGGGCGGCGCGGCGCGTGAGTTGTAGCTAGACCTATAAGCTTTTCCTTATCCTAGTTCAAACAAATATTGATTTTCATTAATCGGGTGCACAGGCGTAGGGTGAAACCCATCACCGCCCCGCCAGGGGGCGCCAGTTCACGGGTCGAGGACAACGCACGTGATCAAAAAAATCCTGATTGCCAACCGCGGCGAAATTGCCGTCCGCATTGTGCGGGCTTGTGCCGAGATGGGCATTCGCTCCGTGGCGGTCTACTCCGAGGCCGACCGCCATGCGTTGCACGTCAAGCGTGCCGATGAGTCGTACAACATCGGCGAGGACCCGCTGAGCGGCTACCTGAGCCCGCGCAAGCTGGTCAACCTGGCGGTGGACACGGGTTGCGACGCGCTGCATCCGGGCTACGGCTTTCTGGCTGAAAATCCCGAATTGGCAGAAATCTGCGTGGAGCGCGGCATCAAGTTCATCGGTCCTAGCGCCGAAGTGATCCGCCGCATGGGCGACAAGACCGAAGCGCGACGCAGCATGATCAAGGCAGGTGTGCCGGTCACGCCCGGTACCGAAGGCAACGTCGTCGACCTGGCTCAAGCGCTGCAGGAAGCCGAGCGTCTTGGTTACCCGGTCATGCTCAAAGCCACCTCCGGCGGCGGTGGACGCGGCATTCGCCGCTGCAACAGCCGTGAGGAGCTGGAGCATGCCTACCCGCGGGTAATTTCCGAGGCGACCAAGGCTTTTGGCAATGCCGAGGTGTTCCTGGAAAAATGCATCGTCAACCCCAAGCATATCGAGTCGCAGATCCTCGCCGACAGCTTTGGCAATACCGTGCACCTGTTCGAGCGCGACTGTTCGATCCAGCGGCGCAACCAGAAGCTCATCGAAATCGCCCCCAGCCCGCAACTGACGCCCGAGCAGCGCGCCTATATCGGCGACCTGGCGGTGCGCGCCGCCCAAGCGGTGGGCTACGAGAACGCAGGCACCGTGGAATTCCTGCTCGCCGATGGCGAGGTGTATTTCATGGAAATGAATACCCGCGTGCAGGTGGAACACACCATCACCGAAGAAATCACCGGCATCGACATTGTGCGCGAGCAGATTTGCATCGCGTCGGGCCTGCCGTTGTCGGTGCAGCAGGAAGACATCCAGTACCGCGGCTTCGCCATGCAGTTCCGCATCAACGCTGAAGATCCGCGCAACAACTTCCTGCCCAGTTTCGGCAAGATCACCCGCTACTACGCCCCCGGCGGCCCCGGTGTGCGCACCGACACGGCGATCTACACCGGCTACACCATCCCGCCGTTCTACGATTCGATGTGCCTGAAGCTGGTGGTGTGGGCGCTGACCTGGGAAGAAGCCGTGGCGCGAGGCTCGCGGGCGCTGGATGACATGCGCGTGCAGGGGGTGAAAACCACGGCCACCTATTACCAGCAGATTCTCGCCAACGAGGATTTTCGTAGCGGGCATTTCAACACCAGCTTCGTCGACGAACATCCTGAATTGCTGAACTACTCGATCAAACGCAAGCCGGGCGAATTGGCCCTGGCCATCGCCGCCGCCATCGCCGCTCACGCAGGGCTTTAAGCAGCTGCGAGCCGCAAGCTGGTAGCTGCAAAGAAGAGCGAACCGCTGTTACTTGCCGTTTGAAGCTTGCCGCTCATAAGGAGAAACAACTCATGAGCAACAAAAAGATCACCGTAACGGATACCGTCCTGCGCGATGCCCACCAGTCCCTGCTGGCCACGCGCATGCGCACCGAAGACATGCTGCCGATTTGCCCCAAGCTTGACCAGGTCGGTTACTGGTCGCTGGAGGTTTGGGGCGGCGCCACCTTCGACGCCTGTGTGCGCTTCCTCAAGGAAGACCCATGGGGGCGCCTGCGCCAGCTACGCGCCGCACTGCCCAACACGCGCCTGCAAATGCTCCTGCGCGGGCAGAACCTGGTCGGTTACCGGCACTACAGCGACGACGTGGTACGGGCCTTCGTCGCCAAGGCGGCGGACAACGGCATCGACGTGTTTCGCATCTTCGATGCCATGAACGATGTGCGTAACCTGCGCGTGGCCATCGAGGCGGTGAAGGCCGCCGGCAAGCATGCTCAGGGCACCATCTGCTACACCACCAGCCCGGTGCACACCAACGAAGCCTTCGTCGAACAGGCGCGGCAGATGGCGGCGATGGGCGTCGATTCGATTGCCATCAAGGACATGGCCGGCCTGCTCACTCCCTATGCCACCGGCACGCTGGTCAAGGCCCTCAAGGACGCCCTGCCGCAACTGGACGTGGTGGTGCACTCCCACGACACCGCCGGCGTG
>CAYPFO010000034.1:30702-32667 GCA_964410065.1 uncultured Pseudomonas sp. | reverse complement strand
CCGCGTTCGCTGGTGTTCAACTATTGGTGGCTGAGCCTGGTGATGATTGGTGGGCTGCGCCTGGTGATGCGTCAGTACTTTATGGGTGACTGGTACGGCATTGGCTTGGGTATTCCGTTTGTTGGGCAGGATAGAGGTCTGCCACGGGTGGCCATTTATGGTGCGGGAGCTGCGGGTAATCAGTTGCTCAATGCGCTGCGCATGGGGCGCTTGTATCGCCCGGTCGCCTTTATCGACGATGACCCGAATCTGGCCCGGCGCGTGATCGCTGGCTTGAAGGTGTACAAGCCCAAGCATATCCAGCAGATGATCGATGAAACCGGGGCCAGTGAAGTGTTGCTGGCCATCCCGTCGGCCAGCCGCGCGCGGCGCCGGGATGTGTTAGCCGAGCTGGAAGGTTATCCGCTGCATGTGCGCTCGGTACCGGGGATCATGGATCTGGTCAGTGGCCATGTGAAGGTCGAAGACATCCAGGAAGTGGATATTGCAGATCTGCTGGGTCGTGATGCCGTGAAGCCGCAGGAGGAGCTGTTTCAGCGCTGTATTCAGGGGCAGGTGGTGATGGTCACCGGCGCGGGCGGTTCCATCGGCTCGGAGCTGTGTCGGCAGATTCTTACGCAAAAGCCGACCACGTTGATTCTGTTCGAGCATAGTGAGTTCAATCTTTACAGCATCCATCGTGAGCTGGAGCTGCGCATTAAACGCGAAGGCTCTTGTGTCACGTTATTGCCGATTCTCGGTTCGATCCGTAACCCTACTCGTTTGCTTGATGTGCTGCGTAGCTGGAAGGTGGACACCGTGTATCACGCGGCCGCCTACAAGCATGTGCCCATGGTCGAGCACAACACCGCCGAGGGGCTGCTGAACAATGTAATGGGTACTCTGCACACAGCCCAGGCGGCGATTCAGGCGGGAGTGAAGAACTTCGTGCTGATTTCCACCGACAAGGCGGTGCGCCCCACCAATGTGATGGGCAGCACCAAGCGTTTGGCCGAAATGGTGCTGCAAGCGTTGAGCGCAGAGCCGGCGCCGAAGTTGTTTGAGGACGCGAGCGGTATTCATCAGGTCAACAAGACCCGCTTCACCATGGTGCGCTTTGGCAATGTGCTGGGTTCTTCAGGCTCGGTGATTCCGCTGTTCCGCGAGCAGATCAAGCGCGGCGGCCCGGTGACGGTGACTCATCCCAATATCACCCGTTATTTCATGACCATCCCCGAGGCGGCGCAGTTGGTGATCCAGGCCGGTTCCATGGGGCAGGGCGGCGACGTGTTCGTGTTGGACATGGGCGAGCCGGTGCGCATCGTCGACCTGGCGGAGAAGATGATTCTTCTCTCCGGCCTCACGGTGCGTAACGAGAAGAACCCCAAGGGAGACATTGCCCTGCAGTTCAGCGGCTTACGCCCGGGCGAGAAGCTCTACGAAGAGCTGTTGATCGGCGACAACGTGACCCCCACTGAACACCCGATGATCATGCGTGCCAACGAGGAGAATTTGCCCTGGAACGAGTTGTGTCAGGTGCTAGAGGAGTTGATGGCAGCGGTACAGGAGGCTGACTTCCAGCGCGTGCGTACTCTCTTGCGCGAGACCGTGGATGGGTATGTGCCCAGTGGCGAGATTGTCGATTGGCTGCACCAACGCCGGGTTGATGACGAAGCGGGCAAGGCGTTGGGTAAGCCGGGTAGCGAGGGTACGAGCGCTGGTTGAATGCATAGGGTTGAGGTTGGTTTTTAGGGGACATTTAGCCGGGGCCTCGGATTCGTCGCAGCCCATACGGCGTTGAATGGTTTGTTCACTGGCGAATGAATTCGCCCCTACAGGTTGCGTCTGGGGGGGGGCGGTGGCGGGTTTGCGGGTTTTGGCTATAGGAGCAGCTTGTTCGTGATCTACGAGGCCGGCAGGTTAAACGCGATTCCGGTAGGGGCGAATTCATTCGCCTGGCACTGTGGCTGTAGGCTACGCCGGTGC
>CAYPFO010000034.1:0-30602 GCA_964410065.1 uncultured Pseudomonas sp. | reverse complement strand
GGTGCGCATTCAGCCGAACCGTCGGCATTCGTCGCAGCGTATTCGGTGTCGGATGAGGCGTGCAATGGCGAATGAATTCGCCCCTACAGGAGACTGGCCTGATGCGTTCGGATCTTTAGGGGGCGGACTTGTTCGCGTCCTTGTCACCGGTGGTTGGGCCTTATCGCGGTCAAGACCGCTTCTACGGCACGGTGTATAGATCGCGTGCGGCGGACTGGGGATCTGCCGGTAGGGGCGAATTTATTCGCCTGGCGCTGCGCCTGCAGACTACCCCGGTGCGGCGACAGGCGCGATGGTGAGCATTCCGCCGAACCCACGGCATTCGTCGCAGCGTATTCGGTGGCAGATGGACCGTGCAATGGCGAATGAATTCGCCCCTACAGGTGACTGGCCTGATGCGTGCGGATCTGTAAGGGCGGGCTTGTCCGCGATATTGGCGGCACCGGTGATTGGGACCTTATCGCGGTCAGGTGTGCCTTCAGCCTTCCACAAACAACGTGATCGGCTGGCCTTCTTCCGGCCACAGTCGCAGTTCGCCATGTTCGCCCCTGTCCCAACGTTGCACGGCGTCGAGGGCTTGGAGGAAGCGGTTTTCCTGTTCCATCAACGCCGGGGCGCACGCCATACGGGTGGCGCCGGCCTGGCTGAAGTTGAGCTTTTGCCCTTCGAGCTGGTAGCTGGCGAACCAGCGGTTGCAGCCGGCGTGGCCGTGGGCGCGGCCGTCTTTGTCAAAGGTGACGGTCAGGTGGCTGCGGTCGATCAACGGACGTTCGCCGATCCATTCGACCTGGTAGGTTTTGCTGGTATCCAGTGGCGCGCTCGGGCTGGCGCAGCCGCCGATCAGCAGAGCCAGGGCAATGGGGGAGAGTAGCTTTTTCATGGGTTCGCCTTGGCGTGGCAAGCGGGGCACAGGTGTTGTTGCTGCTGTTTGTACCAGCCGAGTTCACTGATGCGTGCTTCGGCGGCGATTTTGTCCGCGCCTTTGCCTTGGCTGGCATCGACGGCAAATTCGAAATCCAGCTGCTTGCCGCAACCGTCACAGTTCACCTGCCAGTTGTGAATGGCCAGCTCGCGGAACGCGGGGCCGCTGGCGGTAGCGACCCATTGGCCAGGCGGGTTGATCAAATGGCGGACTTTATCAACGCTCAGGCGCATGGACAGATCGCGGCTGCCCTTGAGGGTGACCAGCAGCACGTCGCCAGACTGGATCGAACCGCCATTGCCGGTGACTTGATAGCGGCCCGGTGCGAGGGCACGGCATTCCGTCAGGGTGTGGGCGGGGTTGAGCAGGTTGTAGCGAAAGTCGTGTTCGGCCATGGTGTCGGTCATCGGTGAAGAGATCGCGATTCTAGCAGGTTGTGGGGTTCTGGCCTCAGGCGTTGGCGATGCAGTATTTGCCACGCGCGGCGTAGGGCGGCCTCGCCCCGTGGCACGGAATCGAGTTCTGGTACGGGGGTTTCGGGCAGCCCGCAGTTTGCCTGATGCACCGCTGGCGGGCGAGGCCGTCCTACAAATGGGATGGGTGTTTATGCGGACGATCAATATGCCAATCAGCCATGTTGCAGAACTCGCATCGCCGCATCCGCGAGGAATCCTGAGCGGCTCTTCTGCTCCGGATGGTTTTTCACATAGGCATCGATGCGCGCCAGCAAGTGCTCCGGCAGGGTCGCGTTGAAGCGTACGGCCTTGCCTAGGTACGGCGTCACGTCGAAGTCCACCAACACCCAGATGCCGCCGGCATAATCCGGATTTGCAACGTGCACGTCGATCTCCTGCGCCTGAGGCAATGGATCGCCATCGGCCATCAGGCCCTCGTAGTGAAGCTCCAAAGCCTCACGCACATTGTCCAGCGCCTCTGCCATGGTCTCACCAGCGGTGAAGCAGCCTGGTACATCCGGCACGGTCACGCTGTAATCGCTGCCTGGATCTTTATGCAAAACGACAGGGAATTTCATGCTATGACCCTCCAGGGTTGACCCGCCTCACTTGAGGCCGGCTTGTTTCAATATGCTGTTGAGCGTTCCCTTGGCCATTTCTGACTTTGGGTGTGGGACCGTCACCCTGCCTGGCTTTGCTGGATGTTTGAACTGGCGATGGCTACCTTTCACTGCCACTTCATACCAGCCATCCGTCTCAAGCAATTCGATCACCTCCCTGCTTCGCATCAGCGTCTCCTTTGCTGTCTGCGTAAAAATACACACCGCACACACGGATGGCTAGGGCGAAGTTGATACAGTGGGCGGCAAACATGTCCTTCAACGCTGTGAAGGGTCGCGGCGGGCGTGGACCGCCGGGTAATAGTTGCCTGGTTCCTCCTGGTGCTTCGCGAGACCGCAGTTTTACGGATATCACACATCGCCCAGGGGCAGGCGGCCTCGCCCGTGGCACGGAATTGAGTTCGGGTACGGGATTTTGGCTGTGTCTGCGTTAGGTGTGGCCAGCCCGTCGTCAGGCCCACCCAGCAGATATGTGCCTGGCGCAGTGACCCGGGCAACCGTCCGAGGCTTGGATAAACGCCAACCACCCGGGCCCGATCCGCGTTCTGTTGCCCCACGTTGGTAGGTTGGATTAGCCGAAGGCGTAATCCGACGGTTGCGGTTTTTGGGGTTGGCGTCTGGGCCTGGGGTGGGTGCGCGGTAAACGACGGAAGCGCCTGCGGCGATTCCATCCTACGGCCTGCCGTCTTCGCTGAGGGGTCGCAGCTCCCACAGAAAACCGTGCCCGGCAAGTCAATTGTGGGAGGCCTGACCTCGGGCCGAAGCTTTAAGGCCAGACTTCGTCACACGCCGATCCGGGTTTCCTGGGCCAGGCGCTCGATGGCCTGGTCGAGTTGTGCCAGGGCGTTGCGGGCTTCGGGGTCGTCTTGTTTGAGCAGGGTTTCCGCGCGTTGGCAGGCGGCGCGCAGTTGCGGCACGCCGCAGTAGCGAGTGGCGCCGTGCAGGCGGTGGACGCGTTCGATCAGTGCGCGGCGGTCCCAATTTTCCTGCGCCTGGCGAATGGTCTGGCGGTCGGCCTGCAGTGAGGCGAGCAGCATGGCAAGCATGTCAGCGGCCAAGTCGGCCTTGCCGGCGGCCAGGCGCAAGCCTTCTTCGGGATCGAGAATTGGCAGGGTGCTGCTAGGCAACGGAGTAGCGCTGGGGCGTATGTTCTGCTGGTTCTGCAGGCTGAAGCCGGTCCATTTCAGCACCACTTGGGCCAGTTGATGCTCGCTGATCGGCTTGGTCAGGTAATCGTCCATGCCGCCCTGTAGCAATCCGCGTTTTTCGTTGGCCAGTGCATGGGCGGTCAGGGCGATGATGGGCAACTGGCTGCTTTGTTGTTCCGCTTCCCAGGCGCGGATCGCTTCAGTGGTTTGCAGGCCGTTCATGCCAGGCATTTGCACATCCATGAACACCAGGTCGAAATGTTCGCTCTTGACCCGCTCAAGCGCGGCGTATCCGCTCTCTACCGCGACCACGTCGGCGCCCATGTCGTTGAGCAGGGTCTGCACCAGGAGCAGGTTGGCGGGGTTGTCATCGACGCACAGCAGACGCACCGCGCGGCCGTTGGCCACGGGTGGCGAGGGCTCACTGTAACGTTTCGGGTGTGAGCCGAGCAGTTGGCAGAGCAACTGCTGCAGCTGGCGGGTGCAGACCGGTTTGGCATGCAGCTGGCCGAGTACGTCGGGCAGTGATTCGTGGTACTGGGCCTGCTCAATGGTTGGACATAGGGCGAGGGTTTTGCAGCCGTGCGCTTCCAGCTCGCGGACATGCTGGCGTAGGCGTTCCGGCGGGAGCTGCTTGAGGTTGACGCCAAACACCGCAAGGGCAATGGGTTGGCCGTCAGGCGCGTTGGCAACGGCTTGCAGGAGATCGTCCAGCCGGGTGAACTCAAGCACTTCCAGGCCGCAGTCTTCGAGTTGGTGGTGCAGCGCCTGGCGTGCCAGTTCATGGGGCTCCAGCATCGCCACACGGCGACCTTCGAGTGGGCTGTCGGGCAGGCTGTGGAGATCGGCGCGGGATTTGGGCAGGTTGAGACTGATCCAGAATTCCGAGCCTTCACCAGGAGTGCTATCAACGCCGATTTCACCGCCCATCTGCTCGATCAGGCGCTTGGAAATTACCAGGCCCAGGCCGGTACCGCCGGCTTGGCGGCTCAGCGAATTGTCGGCCTGGCTGAACGCCTGGAACAGCAGCCGCAAGTCTTCGTCGGACAGGCCAATACCCGTATCGCGCACGCTGATGCGCAGTTGTGCACGTTCCTCGTCTTCATCCTCCAGCATGGTGCGCACTGCAATGGTGCCCTGGTGGGTGAACTTGATCGCGTTACTGACGAGGTTGGTGAGAATCTGTTTGAGGCGTAGCGGGTCGCCGACCAGGGACTTTGGCGTGTCGCGGTAGATCAGGCTGAGCAGTTCCAGCTGTTTGCTGTGGGCTTCGGGAGCCAGAATGGTCAGGGTGTCCTGGATCAGGTCGCGCAGGTTGAAGGGCACGCTTTCCAGGATCAGTTTGCCGGCTTCGATCTTCGAGAAGTCGAGGATCTCGTTGATGATGCCCAGCAGGTTGTCGGCGGATTTCTCGATGGTGTGCAGATAATCCTGCTGACGCGGGTTCAAGTCGCTTTTCAGTAGCAGCTTGGTGAAGCCGAGGATGCCGTTGAGTGGGGTGCGAATTTCGTGGCTCATGTTGGCCAGAAACTCGGACTTGATGCGGCTGGCTTCCAGGGCTTCCTTGCGCGCCAAATCCAGTTCGATGTTCTGGATCTCGATGGTTTCCAGGTTCTGGCGCACATCCTCAGTGGCCTGATCGACGCTGTGCTGCAGTTCTTCCTGGGCATCTTGCAAGGCCTCGGCCATGCGGTTGATACCAGAGGCCAACTCGTCCATTTCATGGCTGCCCAAGGCCGGTAGCCGGGTTTCCAGACGGCCTTCCTTGAGTTGCACAACGCCTTGTTTGATGCGCGACAGGGGCCGGTTGATGGTGCGGCTCATGCGCACCGCAAGCAGGGCGGTCACCAGCAGACCGGCAAGAATCAGGACCAGGCTGGCCAACAGGCTGCGGTAGCCGCGCAGCAGGGTGCCCTGGTGGGAGATTTCCAGCTCCACCCAGCCGAGTGGTACATCTTCCTGTTCCATCGCTTCGCCAGACAGGCTCAGGTCGGCCTGATAGACCGGCAGGCTGAAGTGCGTGCTGTCATCGCCGCTCTGAGTTACCAGATGGACGTCATGTATGGTATGGCGGCGGCTCATCGTAGGGCCTGCATGGGCCAGTGGCTTGCCCAGGGCATTGCGGAAGGTAACGGCACGCACATCCGGTTGATCGAGAATATCCGTGGCGATGCGTTGCAGCAGGGCCGTGTTTTGGCGCAGAAGTGCCGGAGCCGAAAGGGGGGCCAGGTGCTCGGTCAGCATCTGACCACGCTGCAGCAACTGGGTATGCAAGTCGGCCAGTTGCATGGAGGTAAAGTACCCACCCAGTACCAACGCCAGCAGGCTGGTGGGCAGTAGAGTGAGCAGCAGGACGCGGCCCTTGATGCCGAGGTCTTTGAACACAGTCATACCCTTGAAATGGTTGCCAGCAGTGTAGCGACCAACGGTCGACTGTTCATAGTCTAGAGGTGTGGAGGCCGGCCTGAAGCAGGTTTTCCAAGAGACCTGCTAACTTCATCGCGTTGTGATCAGTGAATATTGCTGCCCCTGAAACGGGGTCAAGGTCAACTCAGTCAAGCCCACGGATGCCTTCGGTATTGAAGTTCGGCAGTCTCCAGCTGAACACGATGGCGAGCATGCGCAAGGTGAAGCCGGCGCATAGGGCAATCACCGATGCTTGCAGGTTATCCAGGCCCAGCCACAGCAGGCTGATATAAAGCACGCCGGTGAACAGGGCGACGGTGGCGTACAGCTCGCGCTGCAATACCATGGGCACCTGGGTGCACAGGATGTCGCGCAGCAAACCGCCGAAAATCCCGGTGATCACCCCGGCCAGGACCACGATAGTTGGGTGCGCATCCATGCTCATGCCGACATCGCAGCCGATCACGGTGAAAGCCACCAGGCCGAGGCCGTCGACCACCAGAAACAATCCGCGCAAGTGATGCAGTTGACGGGCGATGAACGCCGTGACGATCGCCGCCCCGATGGTGAACGTCAGGTATTCGGGGTGGGCGATCCATCCCACCGGGTAATGGCCGAGCAAAATGTCGCGCGCGGTGCCGCCGCCCAGGGCCGTTACCGTGCCCAGCAGGCAGATGCCGAACAAATCCATGCCCCGTCGCATGCCCATGATGGCACCCGACATGGCTTCGGCAGTGATGGCGATTAGATAAATGACATACAACAAGGGGGTCATGACAACTCCAGTTGCGCGGAATGCAGAGAAGCCATGCGCAAGAAAGGGCGCGATTATCGGGGATGCGGCGGGATAATGAACATAGCTAAGGTTTTTTAGGGTATACAAATATTTTTTAATGGAGGGGTGGGCGACCGCCCGCACAGTTGGAGGTTTTAGGAGTGGAGTTTTAAGCGATTCGGGGGCAGCGGGTAACGTAGAGGCGAATTCATTCGCTGGCGCTGTGGCTGCGGTTGTGGATGTAGAAACGAACCTGCCCGCGACTCTAGGCAGCAGGACGACAGGTTTTGGATGCGGGTTTTGTAGGAGCGGACTTGTCCGCAATGCAGGCGGCGCTGTTGGTTGGGGCCTGATCGCAGTCACGGCACGGTGCACAGATCGCTTGCGGCGAGCGCGGGATCTGCCGGTAGGGGCGAATTCATTCGCCTGGCGCCGTGCCTGCAGACCATTCCGATGCCGCGACAAGCGCGGTGGTGCAGATTCGGCCAAACCTGTGGTGTTCGTCGCAGCGTATGCGGTTCTGGATGGGCCGTGCCATGGCGAATGAACTCGCCCCTACAGGTGTCTGGCCAGGGTTTGCGGGTTTGTAGAAGCGGACTTATCCGCGATGCAGGCGGCGCTGTTGGTTGGGGCCTGATCGCGGTCACGGCACGGTGCACAGATCGCTTGCGGCGAGCGCGGGATCTGCCGGTAGGGGCGAGGCCAGGTTTTGGATGCGGGTTTTGTAGGAGCCGACTTGCCCGCGATGCAGGCGGCGCTGTTGGTTGGGGCCTGATCGCAGTCACGGCACGGTGCACAGATCGCTTGCGGCGAGCGCGGGATCTGCCGGTAGGGGCGAATTCATTCGCCTGGCGCCGTGCCTGCAGACCATTCCGATGCCGCGACAAGCGCGGTGGTGCAGATTCGGCCAAACCTGTGGTGTTCGTCGCAGCGTATGCGGTTCTGGATGGGCCGTGCCATGGCGAATGAATTCGCCCTTACTTGTGTGGCCAGGCCACGCGGTGTTTTTTGAATCAATCACGGTCATGGCATGTGGGTGTGAACATAAATAGGACCGTTATGAATCTGGACCCAAAACAGACTGAAGCATTTCGCTGTGTGATCGAGACCGGCAGTTTCGAGCGGGCGGCGTTGCGTCTGCATCTGACGCCGCCGGCGATTTCACAGCGGGTGCGGGCGCTTGAAAGTACCCTCGGCAACGCTCTAGTGGTACGAAGCCGGCCCTGTCGGCCTACGGAAGTGGGGCAGCGGGTGCTGCAGTACCTTCGCCGGGCCACTCTGCTTGAGGCTGACCTGCTTGCTGACTTGGCTGAACAAAGCGATGCGCCGTTGATCGTCGTTGCCGCATTGAATGCCGACAGCCTCGGCACCTGGTTTTTCCCGGCGCTGGCCGAGGTGCTGATACGCGAGCGGGTGTTGCTCGACCTTGCTATAGAGGATCAGGACCATACCTACAGCTTGCTGGAAACCGGCTTGGCCATCGGCTGCATCAGCACCGAGCCGAAGCCGATGCGTGGATGTACCGCCGAGGCGCTTGGCAGCATGCGGTACCGGCTGGTCGCCAACGACAGGTTTCGTCAGCAATTTTTCCCCCAGGGCCTGACCCGCGCCGCAGCCCGACGGGCGCCGGTGGTGGCCTACACCCGCAAGGACCGCTTGCAGTCTGCATTCCTGTTACAGCGCTTCGGCCTGCCCGAGGGCTCCTATCCAACCCATTTCGTGCCCGGTGCCGAGCCTCACTATTACGCCATCCGCTACGGCCTCGGCTACGGCATGGTGCCGGAACTGCTGCTGAAAAATGATTTGGCCAGCGGCGACATCATCGATCTGGCACCCGATGCACCACGGGACGTGGCTTTGTATTGGCACACATGGAAGGTCCAGTCGCCGCGCATGGAAAACCTTTCGCGCCAGATCGTCGAAGCCGCGCCCAGGATTCTTGCTCGGCCAGAATGATCGCCTGCCGTGACCACCTTAGCCGTGGCCTGCGGGCTGCTGTTGTAGGGGCGAATTCATTCGCCTGGCTCCGAGTCTTCCAGCAATAGCGAGGATGTGACCCACAGTGTGCTGGAAGCTGCGGCGAACGTCGCAACGGCGAGTCTGGCTTGCGGGTGATTGCTCAGGCGAATCAAATTGGCCTTTACCGATTAAGCCTGATCATCTTTCTGTGCTTATACCGCCAAGCTATAACCTCTAAGTGTTCTGCAATATAGCTCGCCCCGATTTGCCGGGTATCATAGGCGCCTTTTTTCCGGGTCTGGATTGCGAGCACCTAAATGACTCAGTTGTACCCCACCATCGCCGAATGCATCGGCAATACCCCGCTGGTTCGCCTGCAGCGCCTGCCCGGCGAGACGTCCAACACGATCCTGGTCAAACTGGAAGGCAATAACCCGGCGGGTTCCGTGAAGGACCGCCCGGCGTTGTCGATGATCACCCGCGCCGAGTTGCGCGGTGATATCCAGCCCGGCGATACGCTGATCGAGGCGACCTCCGGCAATACCGGCATCGCTCTGGCCATGGCGGCGGCGATCAAGGGTTACAAGATGATCCTGATCATGCCCGACAACTCCACAGCTGAACGCAAGTCGGCAATGTCCGCCTATGGCGCCCAGTTGATCCTGGTCACTAAGGAAGAAGGCATGGAAGGCGCGCGCGATCTCGCGCTGTCGATGCAGGCGGCCGGCAAGGGCAAGGTGCTCGACCAGTTCGCCAACGGCGATAACCCGGAGGCTCATTACCTGAGCACTGGCCCGGAAATCTGGCAGCAGACCCAGGGCACCATCACGCACTTCATCAGCTCCATGGGCACCACCGGCACCATCATGGGCGTGTCGCGCTACCTCAAGGAACAGAACCCTGCGGTGCAGATTGTCGGTTTGCAACCGATGGAAGGCTCGGCGATTCCCGGCATTCGCCGCTGGCCACAGGAATACCTGCCCGAGGTGTTCGAGCCCAGCCGCGTCGACCGTATCGTCGATATGGCGCAACGCGAGGCAGAGGACGTGATGCGTCGTCTGGCTCGGGAGGAAGGCATCTTTTGCGGGGTTTCCTCCGGCGGCGCGGTGGCTGCAGCGCTGCGTCTGTCGCATGAAGTGGAAAACGCAGTGATCGTGGCGATCATTTGTGACCGGGGTGATCGTTACCTGTCGACCGGCATTTACGACGAGCCGAAGTAATACGTTTAACGCTTCGGCCTCAGGGCAGACGTAGGGTGGATCACGCTTTATCGATCCACCGGGTGGCGGTCCACCGGGTGGCGATCCACCGGGTGGCGATCCACCGGGTGGCGATCCACCGGGTGGCGATCCACTGGTGGCATCCACCGAGCGGGGCCGTGGTGGATGTAAACAACGACATCCACCCTACGGATAACGGAGCGCCCACGCCCCTGCAGGAGCCAGCTTGCTGACGATGCTCGGGTTCAGGCCTTGAAAGTGTCGCAGCCAAAAGAATGTAGGGTGGATCACGCTTCATCGATCCACCGGGTGGCGATCCACCGGGTGGCGCTCCATTGGATGGCATCCACCGAGCGGGGCCGTGGCGGATGTCAACAACGACATCCACCCTACGAGTTCAGGCGCTGAAAATATCGCAGCAAAAACAGTACCGAACAGTGAGCTTTTCCTCTTAATGATTTTCAACGGATTTCAATAATGCCCAAGCGCACCTCCAGCCTGCGTTTCCAGCCCAGCGGCGGCACACGAACGGCGCAGGTTCCCGTGGGCAAGAAACAGCTCGTGCAGATCGAGCGCCTGGCCCACGACGGTCGCGGCATCGGTTTTGTCGAAGGGCGTACCTGGTTCGTGTCCGGCGCCTTGCCCGGCGAGCAGGTGGCAGCCCGTGTGCTGAGCGCCCATGCCCAGGTGGTGGAGGCGCGCGCCGAACGTATTCAAACCGCTGCGCCCCAACGCCGTGAAGCGCCGTGCCCCCATGTCGGGCGCTGCGGTGGCTGCACCTTGCAACACTTGCCCCATGGCGAGCAGATTGCCCTCAAACAGCGCACGCTGGCGGAGCAGTTGGACAAGTTCGCCCATCTGCAGCCCGAGGAGTGGGCGGCACCGCTGGTGGGTCCAGAGCTTGGTTATCGCCGCCGCGCACGCATTGCCGTGCGTTGGGATGTGAAGACGCGACAGCTGACGGTGGGCTTTCGCGCCGCCGCCAGCCAGGACATCGTGGCCATCAGCGACTGCCCTGTGCTGGTACAGGCCTTGCAACCGATTGTGCGAGAGCTGCCGGCGGTCTTGCAGGGGTTGAGCAAGCCGCAGCATATAGGGCATGTCGAGCTCTTTAGCGGCACCAGCGAAGCTGTTCTGGTGCGCCATACCGCGCCCTTGAGCGGCGACGACCTGCAGCGCTTGCAGAATTTTTGCACAGGTCACGCCGCGCAACTTTGGCTGCACGGCACGGGCGAGCCGCAGCCGGTCGATGCCACCGAACGTTTGGGCTATCGTCTCGCCGATTGGGATCTAGAGCTGGCGTATCGGCCGGGCGATTTTGTCCAGGTCAACGCGCCGGTGAACGAGGCGATGATTGCCCAGGCTCTGGCTTGGCTGGCTCCGCAACCTGGCGAGCGAGTGCTTGATCTGTTCAGCGGGCTGGGCAATTTTTCCTTGCCTTTGGCCCGCCTGGGCTGCGACGTGGTCGGCGTGGAAGGGGTGCAAGGCATGGTTGATCGCGCGGCTGCGAATGCCCGCGACAACGGTCTGGAAAACGTGCATGTTTACCAGGCCGATCTGTCGAGCCCGCTTGCCGAGGCGCCGTGGGCAAAGGGCGGTTTTCCCGCCGTGCTGCTCGATCCGCCGCGCGAAGGTGCCGGTGAACTGGTGCGGCATATAAAGGCGTTGGGCGCCGAGCGGGTGCTGTATGTGTCCTGTAATCCGGCCACGCTTGCGCGGGATACAGTGGAGCTGGTTACGCAAGGTTATCGCTTGCAGCGGGCCGGAATTCTCGACATGTTTCCGCAGACCGCCCATGTCGAGGCCATGGCATTGTTCGAGAAGTAGAGAGGGTCGCCCACTCCGTCGATCACAGGTGGCGCAGACCGCTTCGACAGAGACAAACACGGTGGCGCTCCCAGCGTCCGTAGGGTATCGAAGACCGGCGTTTTATTTGGGTATGTCCGCATGCCGTAGGGGAAGGTAAGAATGGTACAGGTCAGAGCGCAGCAGCCCATCAACACCGATGGCAGCATCAATCTGGAAGCGTGGCTGGATCACATCCTCGAGCTCGATCCTGCGCTGGACCGAGCCGGCTTGCAGCGCGCCTGCGAGTTCGCCCATGCGGCCGAGCAGCAGGACAACGCGGCGAAGAACCTATGGGCTGAGGGCACATCCAGTTTTCGCACCGGCCTGGAAATCGCCGAGATTCTCGCCGACCTGCGCATCGACCAGGATTCGCTGGAGGCGGCGATCATTTATCGAGGCGTGCGCGAAGACAAGATCAGCCTTGAGGACGTGACCAAGCACTTCGGTCCGGTAGTCGCCAAGCTGATCGAAGGCGTGCTGCGCATGGCGGCGATCAGCGCCAGTGTGAACCCGCGCGATTCGCTGGTGCTCGGCACCCAGGCCCAGGTTGAAAACCTGCGCAAGATGCTCGTGGCCATGGTCGATGACGTGCGCGTGGCGCTGATCAAGCTGGCCGAGCGCACCTGCGCGATCCGTGCGGTCAAGAATGCCGACGATGAAAAGCGCCACCGCGTTGCCCGCGAAGTCTTCGATATTTACGCGCCGCTGGCACACCGCCTGGGGATTGGCCATATCAAGTGGGAGCTGGAAGACCTCTCCTTCCGCTACCTGGAGCCCGAACAGTACAAGAAGATCGCCACGTTGCTGCATGAGCGGCGTCTGGACCGCGAACAGTACATCACCAGCGTGATGGACCAACTGCGCGAAAAACTGGCCGCCACCGGCATCAAGGCCGATCTCAGTGGGCGCGCCAAGCATATTTATTCCATCTGGCGAAAGATGCAGAAGAAAGGCCTGCAGTTCAGCCAGATCTACGACGTGCGCGCGGTGCGCGTGCTGGTGCCGGAGATCCACGACTGCTACACGGCGCTGGGCATCGTGCACACTTTGTGGCGGCACATTCCCAAGGAGTTCGACGACTACATCGCCAACCCCAAGGAAAATGGCTACCGCTCGCTGCACACGGCGGTCATCGGCCCGGACGGCAAGGTACTGGAAGTGCAGATTCGCAGCCACGCCATGCACGAAGAGGCCGAGCTGGGTGTCTGCGCGCACTGGCGTTACAAGGGTACCGACACCAATGCCAGCTCCAGCCACTATGAAGAGAAGATCGCCTGGCTGCGTCAGGTGCTCGAGTGGCATGAGGAGCTTGGCGATATCGGTGGCCTGGCCGAGCAGTTGCGTGTGGATATCGAGCCGGACCGGGTGTATGTGTTTACCCCCGACGGTCACGCCATCGACTTGCCCAAGGGCGCCACGCCGCTGGATTTTGCCTACCGCGTTCACACTGAGATCGGTCACAACTGCCGGGGCGCCAAGGTCAACGGCCGGATCGTGCCGCTCACCTACACCCTGCAGACCGGCGAGCAGGTCGAGATCATTGCCAGCAAGCAGGGCGGGGCGCCGAGCCGCGACTGGCTCAACCCCAACCTGGGGTACGTGACCACCTCGCGCTCGCGGGCCAAGATCATTCATTGGTTCAAGCTGCAGGCCCGTGACCAGAACGTCGCGGCCGGCAAGACCATGCTTGAGCGCGAGTTGGCGCGGCTGGCGCTGGGGCAGGTGGATTACCAACGGTTGGCGGAAAAGGCCAACCTGAAAACGGCCGAAGACATGTATGCCGCCCTGGGGGCTGGCGACCTGCGTCTGGCGCATCTGGTCAATCTGGCGCAGCAACTGGTCGAGCCGGACCGTGACTATGGCCAGCTGGAACTGATTCCCCGCCGGGTCACCGGCACGCCAAAACCCGGCAAGCGCGGCGATATCCAGATCCAGGGCGTGGGCAACCTGCTGACTCAAATGGCCGGCTGCTGCCAGCCGCTGCCAGGCGACCCGATTGTTGGCTACATCACGGTGGGGCGCGGGGTGAGCATTCACCGTCAGGATTGCGCCGCGGTGCTGCAGCTGGCCAGCCGCGAGCCTGAGCGCATCATCCAGGTCAGCTGGGGCCCGGTGCCGGTGCAGACCTATCCCGTGGACATCATCATCCGTGCCTATGACCGATCCGGGCTGCTGCGCGATGTGTCGCAGATGCTGCTCAACGAGAAGATCAACGTGCTGGCGGTGAACACCCATTCCAACAAGGAAGACAACACCGCGCTGATGTCCCTGACCATCGAAATCCCCGGTCTCGATTCCCTGGGCCGGCTGCTGGGGCGCATTGCCCAGCTGCCCAACATCATTGAGGCCAAGCGGCAGCGAGCGCCGTAGGGAAGACAATGAAAGCGCTGGAGGCTTGAAAGCTGGACGATAAAGCGTGACGCTTTCCAGCTTCCAGCTTCCAGCTTCCAGCTTCCAGCTTCCAGCCAGGACTAGCCATGTATGAACTCCCCGATCTCCTGCACCTGATGGCCCGCCTGCGCGATCCGCAGCACGGTTGCCCGTGGGACCTGAAACAGGACTTTCGCAGCATCGTTCCGTACACCTTGGAAGAAGCCTATGAAGTTGCCGACGCCATCGAGCGCGGTGATTTCGAGCACCTGCCCGGCGAGCTGGGTGACCTGTTGTTTCAGGTGGTCTATTACAGCCAGCTGGCGCGCGAAGAAGGACGTTTTGATTTCGCCCAGGTCGTCGATGCCATCACCCGCAAGCTGGTGCGCCGCCATCCCCATGTATTTCCCGATGGCGACCTGTACGGCGCGCTGGACACGCCGCGTCTGGACGAGGCGGCAATCAAGGAGCGTTGGGAGGACATCAAGGCCGAGGAGCGTGCCGAAAAAGCTGCCGCGCCCGAGCAGTTGTCGCTGCTCGACGACGTACCGTCCACCCTGCCGGCACTGAGCCGCGCGGCCAAGTTGCAAAAGCGCGCCGCCCAGGTGGGGTTCGACTGGCCCGAGGCCTTGCCGGTGCTCGACAAGGTCCGCGAAGAGCTGGATGAAGTGCTGGAAGCCATGAGCGAAAACGATGGGCCAGCGATTGTCGAGGAATTGGGCGACTTGCTGTTTGCGGTGGTCAACCTGACCCGCCACTTGAACACCGACCCGGAAACGGCCTTGCGCGCGGCCAACGCCAAGTTCGAACGACGCTTCCGGTTTATCGAACAGGCCTTGCGGGATGCCGGTCGACCCATCGAGAATTGCGACCTGGAAGAGCTGGATGCCCTGTGGGGCGAAGCCAAGAAGGCCGAGCGGTCGCTTTCCTGCGGGTAATCGCTGGTCTGAGGCTGAGTAATGTGTGTAGGGTGGATGTCGTTTTCACATCCACCAAGCGGGGTGGGGATGCTGATACAGCCCTCATGCCACGTCTTATTTGAATCAACGACGAGTCGAACCATGAGTCTTTCCCTTCGTGATCAGCTGCTAAAAGCCGGCCTGGTCAATGAGAAGCAGGCCAAGCAGGCCGCCAAGCAGAAGCAGAAACAGCAGCGTCTGGTGCATAAAGGCCAGGCCGAACTGGACGATTCGCAGCGCCAGGCCGCCTTGCAGGCCCAGGCCGAAAAGCTCGCCCGTGACCAGGAACTGAATCGTCAGCAGCAGGAAAAGGCCGAGCAGAAGGCGCGCGCCGCACAAGTCAAGCAACTGATCGAAAGCAGCCGTCTGCCCAAGCTGACCACCGAGGATTACTACAACTTCGTCGACGACAAGAAGGTCAAGCGCCTGTCGGTGAACAGCCTGATGCGCGACAAGCTGTCCCGTGGCTCACTGGCCATCGTCCGCCACGGTCCAGGCTATGAAGTCATTCCCCGTGACGCTGCCCTGAAAATCCAGGAACGCGACCCGCGCCGCATCATCCTGCTCAACACCCCCACCGAAGAAGCCGACGCCGACGATCCCTACGCCGCCTACAAGGTGCCGGACGATCTGATGTGGTGACAGGCGAGCGCATTCACCAAGCCGCGTAATTGGATGGCCTCGCCCGCCGCAGGTTGCTTGGCTGGATGCACACAGCCTCCCGGGCAGCCCGTCAGCGGTGTGACAGGCAAACGGCGGGCTGCCCGATTAACACCGCGCCCTTGATACCGTGCCATGGCCTTTGCGCTGAATAGGTATTAAGCAGGCGTTCGTCGCAGCGTATGCGCTGCCGGATGGGCCGTGCAATGGCGAAATAAATTCGCCCTACAAGGTACATCTGCCCGGGGCTTTGCGGGGGTTGCGATTTTGTAAAAGCGGACTTGTCCGCGATTCGCGGCCGGCAGGATGAACGCCATTCGGGTAGGGGCGAATTCATTCGCCTGGCACTGAGCTGTCCGGCAACGACTGGATATGACCCACTGGATGGATGCCATAGTGTTCGTCGCAACGACTGTATGGCTTGGGGATGATGCGCCAGGCGAATGAATTCGCCCCTACAAAAGAAAGCCCGCCGTTTGGGAGTTACCCCTGCTACGGGCCTGGGAATTGTAGGGAGGCCTCGCCCGCAACAGGTCGTTTGGCTGGATGCACACGGCCTCCCGGGCAGCCCGCCAGCGGTGTGACAGGCAAACGGCGGGCTGCCCGATCTACACCGAGCCAGAGCTCCATACCGCGCAGCGGGCGAGGCCGCCCTGCGGGTCCGTTGATCATTCCGAAATGCTGTGCCGCGCTGTGTAGGGGCGAATTCATTCGCCTGGCACTGAGCTGTCCGGCAACGACGTGGATATGACCCACTGGATGGATGCCATAGTGTTCGTCGCAACGACTGTATGGCTTGGGGATGATGCGCCAGGCGAATGAATTCGCCCCTACAAAAGAAAGCCCGCCGTTTGGGAGTTACCCCTGCTACGGGCCTGGGAATTGTAGGGAGGCCTCGCCCGCAACAGGTCGTTTGGCTGGATGCACACGGCCTCCCGGGCAGCCCGCCAGCGGTGTGACAGGCAAACGGCGGGCTGCCCGATCTACACCGAGCCAGAGCTCCATACCGCGCAGCGGGCGAGGCCGCCCTGCGGGTCCGTTGATCATTCCGAAATGCTGTGCCGCGCTGTGTAGGGGCGAATTCATTCGCCTGGCACTGAGCTGTCCGGCAACGACGTGGATACGACCCACTGGATGGATGCCATAGTGTTCGTCGCAACGACTGTATGGCTTGCGGATGATGCGAATGAATTCGCCCCTACAGGCGTGACCGGCAGTTTTTTCGTAGCGGTTCAACCCGGCCGGATATGTGCCCGCGCGGTCGGCTATATAGGCCCGGCTCACGTTGGCCAGCCCCTCGGAAATTCAATCGGGCGCTAATCTCCATGCGATTCTCGCAACCGTTTGTACAGCGTCGTGCGGCTGATTCCCAGGGTGCGTGCCAGGCGGGAGACATTTCCGCCGCAGGCCTGCAGTTGGTTGATCAAAGTGTCGTTGGCGTTACCCGCCGGCACTGAGTGAGCATGGGGCTGCGGGGTCGGCGCGGGTTGCAGGTCGTCAAAAAACTCCTCTGGTAAGTGTTCCTCGCGGATCGGCTGATCATCGGCCAGGGCCAAAGCGATCTGTAGCACGCTACTCAGTTGGCGCAGGTTGCCTGGCCAGGGGTGGCGCAGGAACAGTGCCATCACCTCGGGACTGAGGCCGGCGGTCTGCTCGGGCGCGCGGTGCTGTTCCCAGACCCGGTGAATCAGGGCGATCTTGTCGCTGCGCTGGCGCAGCGGGGGGATTTCCAGGCCCAGGCCGCTGATGCGGTAATACACATCGGCCCGGAAGCGTCCGGCGGCGACGTCCTCGCGCAGGGGACGGTTGGTGGCGGAGATCAATCGGAAGTCCACGGCAACCGCATCGCCGCCGCCCAGTGGCTGCACGCAGCGCTCTTGCAAGACCCGCAGCAGGCGGGCCTGGACGTTGAGGGGCATATCACCGATTTCATCCAGGAACAGCAGGCCCTTGTCAGCCTTACGGATCAGCCCAAGGCTGCCTTTGTGATGGGCGCCAGTGAACGCGCCTTTTTCGTAGCCGAACAGTTCCGACTCCACCAGTTCGGTAGGCAGCGCTGCGCAGTTGACCGCCACCAGCGGCTGGCCGGCCCGCGAGCTGGCCTGGTGCAGTGCCTTGACCAGGACATCCTTGCCGACGCCGGTTTCGCCGTGGATCAGTAGGGGAATGTCTCGTTCCAGCAGGCGCAGCGCTTGGACAACGGCCTTGTGAACCCGCGCATCGCCCAGGTCAATATCGCTGAGCTTGAGCGGTTGTGGCGTTCGCCGCGACGGTGAAGCTGCCAGTTTCGGCCGCTGCGGTCTGCGCACCTGACCATGAAAATGCACGTGGCTGGTGCTGCGCAACAACATGGGCTGCTTTTCGGGCGAATCCAGCAACAGTCGCAGAGGGGCATCGAACAACCGCTCCAGATGCGTTTGAGTCGCCGGCGCGCCCAGCAGGCTGTCGGCGCGTCGGTTGGCGGCGACGATCCAGCCGCTGTCATCAAACAGCAGCAAGCCGGCCCAGGGGCTGTCCAGATTGTCCTGGCCGGTATTGAACACCAACTGATGGTGCTCACCGTGAAACTGCTCGATGAGCAGGCGATTTTCCACTGACTGGCTGAGCATTTTCACCAGGCCCAGGGTGTGCGAGGGCGGCAGGTAGCTGTCGCTGGAAACGTCGAGCACGCCGATCAGCTGGCGCTGGGCATCGCAGATCGGCGCGGCCGCGCCGCTCAGGCAGCGGGTGGCTTCGAGAAAGTGCTCGTCGCGCTGTATATGCAAGGCCTGCTCAGAAGCCAGAGCGGTGCCAATGGCATTGGTGCCGCAATGGCGCTCCAGCCAGCTGGCGCCGGGGCTGAAACCCGGCTGCAGGGCAGGCTCGATACTGCGCCGGTCGCCCCAGGCGTGCAGCAATAACCCCTGGGCATCGGCAAGCAATACCAGGCAGCGGGAGTTGGCCAGGATGTTTTCGTAATAGGGCAGCACCTCGCGCTGGGTGGTGTGCAGCAGGGTGTGCCGAGTATTCAGCAGTGTGGCGATATCCAACCCGTCCTCGGCGCCGAAGCGGGGCGGGCAGCGGTGGGTAAGGCCGTAGCTTTCGCAGCGTGTCCAGGAGGCTCGGATCAAGGCTTCATGGGTAGCAGCGGTCATGGCGGCCTCTCGGCGTAACAGACCGTTGAAAAACTACCTGCGTTGGCAATACGTCGTTAAAAACAGCCTCAGAATGCTCATTTAGAACCACTAAACTGCGCTTCTTCGGCTGTTTTTGCCTCGGTTGCCTGCCTCGCCTACGTTTTTCAACCGCCTGGTAATTGGGCTGCGCCCGATCCCGAAAAGACTGCGTGGCTTTTTCAGCGTCGCCGAAACCCGGATGTGTGTGAACAGTGTTGTTCGTACCTGTGCAGTGTCAATGTTCAAAGTTGTTCAAAGCGCGCTACCCGCAGAGGCCTGATCGGCGTGAGAAGCCGCTGTAGAGCCCTGCCAGTGCGTTGGCACGCTTGTCGCTAAGCAGAGGCAATCAATAACGTTGCAGGGTCCGCCATGTCGCTGACGCTGGATCGAGTCTCGAAAGTTGTCGATGGACAGACGCATATCGACGCGGTGAACCTGACCTTCGAGCCGGGCTCCTTCAACGTGCTGGTGGGTCGCACGCTGTCCGGCAAGACCTCGTTGATGCGCTTGATGGCCGGCCTCGATCAGCCCACTGGCGGGCGCATCCTGATGCACGGCCGCGATGTCACCGGCGTACCGGTACGCAAGCGCAACGTCTCGATGGTTTATCAGCAGTTCATCAATTACCCCACCCTCAGCGTGTTCGAAAATATTGCTTCGCCGCTGCGCCAGAACGGCACGGGGCGGGAAGAGATCGAGCGTCGGGTGCGCGAGACCGCTCAAATGTTGCGCATCGAAGGGCTGCTACAGCGTTATCCGTTGGAATTGTCTGGCGGCCAGCAGCAGCGTACGGCGATGGCGCGGGCGCTAGTCAAGGATGCCGAACTGGTGCTGTTCGACGAACCGCTGGTCAACCTCGATTACAAGCTGCGCGAGGAGCTGCGCCAGGAAATGCGCGAGCTGTTCAGGGCGCGCCGTAGCATCGCCGTGTACGCCACCACCGAGCCCACTGAGGCGCTGGCCCTCGGCGGCACGGTGACCATCCTGCACCAGGGTCGGGTGATACAGAGCGGCCCGACGGCAGAGGTCTACCGCCGCCCCAGCCAGGTGCTGGCTGCTGAGCTATTTTCCGAGCCGCCGATCAATCTGCTCTCCGGGCGAATCGCCGCCAACGAGGTGAGCGTTCAGGATTCTTTGCACTTTCCGCTGAATGCCGATCTGCGCGGCCTGGCGGAAGGCGATTACCGCTTCGGTGTGCGGCCCAGCCATATCGGCCTGGTGCCGGCCCACGACGACGATCTGGAAGTGTCCGGTGTGGTCGAGCTGGCCGAAATCAGTGGATCGGAGACCTTCCTGCACCTGCGCAACGAACAGTTCGGCCTGGTGCTGCACTTGCAGGGCGTGCACGACTACGACGTGGACGCACCGATCCATGTGTACATCCCCACCCACAAGTTGTTCGTGTTCGACGCCAGCGACCGGCTGGTCCGGGCGCCGGGCCTGCGGGTCTGAGGAGCGAGCGATGGCCGAGATCCGCCTGCGCAACCTGGCTCACAGCTACAGCCGTCGCCCCGGCGGCGCGGAGGATTACGCCATCCTGGAGATGAACCATGTCTGGGAGCAGGGCGGTGCCTATGCGCTGCTCGGTCCCTCGGGCTGTGGCAAGACCACACTGCTCAACATCATCTCCGGGTTGCTCACGCCGTCCCAGGGCGAGGTGCTGTTCGACGCCAAGGTGGTCAACGCCTTGCCGCCGGAGCGGCGCAACATTGCCCAGGTGTTTCAGTTCCCGGTGGTCTACGACACCATGACGGTGTACGACAACCTGGCCTTTCCGCTGCGCAACCAGGGGCAGCCGGCCAGCCGGGTCGATAGCCGAGTGCGGGAAATTGCCGAGGTGCTTGACCTACAGGCGCTGCTGCAGCGCAAGGCGCGCAACCTGACCGCCGACGAGAAGCAGAAAGTCTCCATGGGCCGTGGTCTGGTGCGCGACGACGTGTCGGCGATCCTCTTCGACGAGCCGCTCACCGTCATCGACCCGCACCTGAAATGGAAACTGCGCCGCAAGCTCAAGCAGATCCACGAGCAATTCAACATGACCATGATTTACGTCACCCACGATCAGTTGGAGGCCTCGACCTTCGCCGACAAGATCGCAGTGATGCACGCCGGGCAGATCGTTCAATTCGGTACGCCGCGCGAGTTGTTCGAGCGGCCTCGGCACACCTTCGTGGGTTTTTTCATCGGCAGTCCGGGGATGAACCTGATCGAGGTGCGCGCCGAGGCGGGTGGGGTGGCCTTTGGCGATGTGTATCTGCCGTTGGCGCCAGGCGTGCTGCGGCGCTTGCCGGCACTGAGCGGCAAACGCCTGCACGTGGGTATTCGTCCGGAGTTCGTGCAAGTCGCCGCAGAGCCGCGTGAGGGAATGCTAATTGCCGAGGTGGAGCACCTCGAAGACCTCGGCACCTACAAGATCCTCACCTTTCGCCTCGCCGGCCAGCGCCTCAAGGCACGCCTGGCCGAAGAAGAACCCGCGCCGGCCGGGCGGGTGTGGATCAGCTTCCCCGGCCAGTGGCTGATGCTGTATGCCGATGACCTGCTGGTGGAGGGCGAGGAATGAACCGGATCCACAACAACCGCGCCTGGTGGCTGGTGCTGCCGGTGTTCCTGCTGGTCGCCTTCAGCGCCGTGTTGCCGATGATGACGGTAGTGAACTACTCGGTGCAGGACATCTTCGATCCATCGACGCGCTATTTCGTCGGCGCCGACTGGTACCGCCAGGTTCTGCAAGACCCACGGCTGCACGATTCGCTGCTGCGCCAGTTCGTGTTTTCCGCCTGCGTGCTGTTGATCCAGATTCCCCTGGGCATCGCCATCGCCCTGAACATGCCCGCGCACGGACGCTGGGCGTCACTGTGTCTGATCCTCATGGCCATTCCGCTACTGATTCCCTGGAACGTGGTGGGCACCATCTGGCAGATCTTCGGCCGCGCCGACATCGGCCTGCTGGGCTGGGTGCTGACTCGCCTGGGCATCAGCTACAACTATGCCTCCAACACGCTGGATGCCTGGGTCACGGTGTTGGTCATGGACGTCTGGCACTGGACCTCGCTGGTGGCGCTGCTGTGCTTCTCCGGCTTGCGGGCGATTCCGGATGCCTATTACCAGGCGGCGCGTATCGACCGCGCCTCGGCCTGGGCGGTGTTCCGCCATATCCAACTGCCCAAGCTGAAGAGCGTGTTGCTGATTGCGGTGATGCTGCGTTTCATGGACAGCTTCATGATCTACACCGAGCCGTTCGTGCTCACGGGCGGCGGGCCGGGCAACGCCACCACCTTCCTCAGCCAGACGCTGACCAAGATGGCCGTGGGGCAGTTCGACCTGGGACCCGCAGCGGCGTTCTCGCTGATCTATTTCCTGATCATTCTGCTGCTGTCCTGGCTGTTCTACACGGCCATGACCCACGGCGACCAGGCGCGATGAGGACTGGCTGATGAATATTCGCAAAGCTCTCGTGCTGCTGATCTACCTGCTATTTCTGCTGGTGCCGATCTATTGGCTGCTGAACATGTCGTTCAAGAGCAACAGCGAGATTCTTGGCAGCCTGACCTTCTGGCCGCGGGAGTTCACCCTGGATAACTACCGGGTGATCTTCACCGATCCCAGCTGGTACAGCGGCTATATCAATTCCTTGTACTACGTGTCCCTCAACACGCTGATTTCCCTGGGCGTGGCACTGCCAGCGGCCTATGCCTTCTCGCGCTACCGCTTTCTGGGCGACAAGCACCTGTTCTTCTGGCTGCTGACCAACCGCATGGCGCCGCCAGCGGTGTTTTTATTGCCGTTTTTCCAGCTGTATTCATCGATCGGGTTGTTCGACACCCATATCGCCGTCGCACTGGCCCACTGCCTGTTCAACGTGCCGCTGGCGGTGTGGATTCTCGAAGGCTTCATGTCCGGGGTGCCCAAGGAAATCGACGAAACGGCCTATCTGGACGGTTACAGCTTTCCCAAATTCTTCGTGAAGATCTTTGTGCCGCTGATTCGCTCGGGCATCGGCGTCACGGCGTTTTTCTGCTTCATGTTCTCCTGGGTCGAATTGCTGCTGGCGCGCACCTTGACCTCGGTGAACGCCAAGCCGATTGCTGCGGTGATGACCCGCACGGTGTCCGCCGCCGGCATCGACTGGGGCGTACTGGCCGCCGCCGGTGTGCTGACCATACTGCCCGGCATGCTGGTTATCTGGTTCGTGCGCAACCACGTGGCCAAGGGCTTCGCCCTGGGGCGGGTGTGACATGGCATGGATGGCCTGGACATCACCCACCGCGTTGTTCTTCGCTGGCATCGGCCTGCTGCTGCTGGGCATGAGCATCTGGCAGCTGCGCTCTCCGAGCCTCGAGCGCAAAGGATTTTTGCCGATCAGCACCACACGGGGCGATCGGCTGTTCATCGGTTTGCTGGGTAGCGCCTATCTGCATCTGCTGGTGATCGGCGTGACCGACTGGAATCTGTGGATAGCCTCGGCGCTGTCCGTCGTCTGGTTATGTGCGGTGATGCGCTGGGGCTGACCGAACGGGTCGGTTCCTTCTTAAAGCCAACGTTTAGCGAGCTCGCGCAGCAGACGTTGAATACCTGGAGGTGTCTATGTTCGACAACAACAAGACCCGACATAGCACGGCACTGGTGGCCCTGCTGACGTTGTCCGGAACCGGCGGCCTGGCCTGGGCCGACGCCTATGAGGACGCGGCGAAGAAGTGGATCGATGCCGAATTCCAGCCCTCGAGCCTGAGCAAAGAGCAGCAGATGGAGGAGATGAAGTGGTTCATCAAGGCCGCCGAGCCGTTTCGCGGCATGGAGATCAACGTCGTCTCGGAAACCATCACCACCCACGAATACGAGGCCAAGACCCTGGCGCGTGCCTTTACCGAAATAACCGGCATCCGCCTGCGCCACGACCTGATTCAGGAAGGCGACGTGGTGGAGAAGCTGCAGACGCAGATGCAGTCCGACAAGAACATCTATGACGGCTGGGTCAACGATTCGGACCTGATCGGCACGCATTTTCGCTACGGCAAGGCGGTGGCGATCAGCGACATGATCAAGAACGAAGGCAAGGACGTGACCTCGCCGACCCTCGATCTCGACGACTTCATCGGCATTTCCTTCACCACCGCGCCGGACGGCAAGATCTATCAGCTACCCGACCAGCAGTTCGCCAACCTCTACTGGTTCCGCGCCGACTGGTTCGAGCGTCCGGAACTGAAACAGCAATTCAAGGAGCGCTACGGCTACGAGTTGGGCGTGCCGGTGAACTGGTCGGCCTACGAGGACATTGCCGAATTCTTCAGCAAGCACGTCAAGGAAATCGACGGCAAGCGCGTTTACGGGCACATGGACTACGGCAAGAAGGACCCGTCGCTGGGCTGGCGCTTCACCGATGCCTGGTTCTCCATGGCTGGCGCCGGCGACAAGGGCCTGCCCAACGGCTTGCCGGTGGACGAGTGGGGGATTCGCGTCGAGAACTGTCATCCGGTCGGCTCCAGTGTCAGCCGTGGCGGCGACACCAATGGCCCGGCAGCGGTCTACGCGACGCAGAAGTACGTCGATTGGATGCGTGAGTACGCACCACGTGAGGCGCAGGGCATGACGTTTTCGGAGTCCGGGCCGGTTCCGGCGCAGGGCAACATCGCCCAGCAGATCTTCTGGTACACCGCCTTCACCGCGGACATGACCAAGCCCGGTTTGCCGGTGGTCAACCCGGATGGTACGCCCAAGTGGCGCATGGCGCCGTCACCGAAGGGCGCGTACTGGGAAGAGGGCATGAAGCTCGGCTATCAGGATGCCGGTTCCTGGACCTTCCTCAAATCCACTCCCGAGAAGCGTCGGCTGGCTGCCTGGCTGTATGCGCAGTTCGTCACCGCGAAAACGGTATCGCTGAAGAAAACCCTGGTGGGCCTGACGCCGATTCGCAAATCCGATATCGAGTCCGCGGCCATGACCGAGGCGGCGCCCAAGCTTGGCGGCCTGGTGGAGTTCTACCGCAGCCCGGCGCGGGTACAGTGGACACCGACCGGCACCAACGTCCCGGACTATCCGCGTCTGGCGCAGCTGTGGTGGCAGTTCATCGCAGAAGCGGCCAGCGGTGACAAGACGCCGCAGCAGGCCCTGGATGGCCTGGCCGAAGCCCAGGACATCATGATGGCGCGCATCGAGCGCTCCGGCGTACAGCCCAACTGCGGACCAAAACTCAACAAGCCGCGCGATCCCGAATACTGGCTGAACCAGCCGGGCGCACCGAAGTCGAAGCTGGCCAATGAAAAGCCGCAGGGGCAAACGGTGAGTTACGAGGAACTGATCAAGTCCTGGGAGCAGGCGCGGTAAGCTGCAGGCGTCCCAACAAAAACGGCACCCGAAGGTGCCGTTTTACTGCCTGCCAGCGCTTACGGGTGCAGTTCTTCAGCGGCGTACAGGGTGTTTTCCAGCAGGCAGGCGCGGGTCATCGGGCCGACGCCACCCGGTACCGGCGTGATCCAGCCGGCGCGCTCGGAAGCGGGACCGAACTCAACGTCACCACGCAGCTTGCCGTCTGCCTGGCGGTTGATGCCGACGTCGATGACGATGGCGCCCGGTTTGATCCACTCGCCCTTCACCAGGTCGGTGATGCCGGTGGCAACTACCAGCAGATCGGAACGCCTGACGTGTTCTTCCAGATCGTGGGTAAAGCGGTGGGCCACGGTGATGGTGCAGCCTGCAAGTAGCAGCTCCAGTGCCATCGGCCGGCCTACGATATTAGACGCTCCGACGACGAGAGCATTCAAACCATGCAGATCCACACCGGTACTTTCCAGCAGGGTCATCACGCCTTTCGGGGTGCACGGACGCAGCAGCGGCATGCGCTGGGCCAGGCGACCGACGTTATAGGGATGGAAGCCATCCACGTCCTTGTCCGGGCGAATACGCTCGAGCAATTGCGAGGCGTCAAGATGCTTGGGCAGCGGTAGCTGAACCAGAATGCCGTCAATGGCCGGGTCGTCGTTGAGCTGGTCGATCAGGCCGAGCAATTCATCCTGACTGGTGGTTTCCGGCAGATCGTAGGCGCGGGACAGAAACCCCACCTCCTGGCAGTCCTTGCGCTTGTGGGCGACGTATACCTGGGATGCCGGGTCGTGGCCAACCAGAATCACGGCCAAACCAGGCGCCCGCAGGCCTTGCTGCAAGCGATCGGTCACGCGTTGGGCGATCTGTTGGCGGAGAGTGGCGGCGATCGTTTTGCCATCGATCAGTTGTGCGGTCATTACGCTTGGTTAACCATCGTAAGGGAAAGAAAGGGGCGGGCATTCTCTCACGCGGAGGCCCACGGGCAAAGATGCGCGCTCGGTGCTTTGACGTAACTCATTTATCTCACAGGAATTTTTTTTTCATTTGAGTGTTGACGAGGTGCAAGAGCATCGCTAAGATGCGCCCCAACTTGTCGAGCACAGCTAGTCGCTGGGTAAGATGGCAGTAGGGATAGAGGTTAGGATTTCTACTGCAGTCGAAGCTTTAAAAGTCCGCGCTCAGTCTGAGATTGCAGATGATTAAGCGCCCGTAGCTCAGCTGGATAGAGCATCCGCCTTCTAAGCGGATGGTCGCAGGTTCGAGTCCTGCCGGGTGCGCCATAAAGGCAGCTTTGGCACAAGCAAACGCAACAACGCAATATGGTGGGCGTAGCTCAGTTGGTAGAGCACAGGATTGTGGCTCCTGGTGTCGTGGGTTCGATTCCCATCGTCCACCCCATATTCGAGAAAACGCCAGACTCAAGGTCTGGCGTTTTCGTTTCAACCACGCGGACGTGGTGAAATTGGTAGACACACCAGATTTAGGTTCTGGCGCCGCAAGGTGTGAGAGTTCGAGTCTCTCTGTCCGCACCATCTAAGTTGCTGTTTCTAAAGGGTTTTTTCTGGGGGCGACCGAAAAAGGGAGCGATCTGGGAACACTTTGGGAATCGGCAATAAAAAAGGCAGTCCGTTCGGAGCTGCCTTTTTTTCGTTTCTGGGCCCTGGAATCACAGCTTTAATGCGTGCTCCAGCAGACCGATCATGTCCGGTCCGTCCTGGTTGATCCACTTTCCATAGTGGCGCCAGATCATCGCCGTGGAGGTGTGGCCCATCTGATCGGCGATCCAGTCCAGCGGCACCACGCCGGTGCTCAGCATCTGGCTGGCATAGGTGTGCCGGCAGTTGTTCGGCCCCCGGTACCGCACACCTGAATTGGCCAGGTGCTTCCGCCACCAAGTCTTGAGCAGCACTTCAGAGCTAGTCCACGCCGCACCGGTTGTAGTCTTGTGGAAGACGAAGCGCACCTTCTGCCGTTTCACAGTCTTGTTGTCGCGGTCGGTGACATCGATCTCCACAGGTTGCAGCTTCTCGGTGTATCGGCGCTGCGCCTCCAGCGCCTCCAGCGCGGGCTTGAGTAGCCTAACTTCGCGGGTAGAGCGCCGCGTCTTAGTCACCTTGTAGTGGCTGCGCACCTGGGAGCGGCGGAACTTCACTGTCCCGGCCTTGAGGTCGACGTCCTCCCACGCCAGGGCGATGGATTCCGACACGCGCGGGCCAGCCCAGAGCATGAACTGCGCAAGGTTCAGCTCCTGCCGGCGCTCCGGATCGTCAGCCAGGATCCGCTCGATCTCCTTGCGGTCGAACGGATCAGCCTCATCGGCATCAGGCAGGCGGATGGTGATGCCCTCGGTCGGATCGTGGGCCGTCCTGTTCCTGGTGCGGTAGATGGTGAAGATCTGCCGCAGGTGGCTCACCACATCGCGCACAGTCTTGTTGTGCAGCTTCGGCATCAGCACCTTCTGCACCCACGCCTGCAGGTCAAGGTGGTCAATCTGATCAGCCTGTATATCACCCCATACTGGCCGAATGTGGGTTTCGGCCTTGCTCTTGTAAGTGCGGAATCCGGACGGTGCCATCTCGTTGCGCTTGATGTCGAGCCAGAGGTCGATGTAGTGGCCGAGGGTGTTGGTCTTCACCCTGGGCGAATCCGGAAAGTGCCGGGCATAGCTGAACGTCCCTGCCTTGATCTCGTAATTGATCATGCCCGCCAGTCGCGCGGCTTGGGCAATATTTTCGGGAGTGGCACTGCCTGGGAAGGGTTCCCGGCACAATTCACCCTCGTATCGAAAATACACACGCACGCGATTGCCGCGCACCTCAACACCTTCTGCCATATGTCCCCCTGGTAAAAATTAATGCTCACGCAAAAGGCCCGACGTCGGGCCTAGTGCTTTGAAGCGTGGTTTCTAGGTGGAAGGCTCAGGCATGGCTTGCCTCCAGCTGCTCCGCTTGGCGGTCAGCCCGGCGCAGCATGCTTAGGGCGTTCAGGTAGGCGCGGTGATCGCTCGGTGTGCTGCTGGTAAAGATGCACGGCCGGCCAGGCTTGGCGAAGCGCAAATGACCGCCCTTGGTGAGGCGGATCTGCCAGCCGTTGGTGTGGGCATAGCCACAGAGCGGGGCAATGGATTTGCCGCTGCGGCGGGTGGTCATGATTGCTTGGTTAGTCATGGCCGATTGTCTCCACCGCACTTGGGGCATTCATTCCAGCGTTGCCGTTCGCTCATGAAAGAGCCGCAGTGATCGCAGCGATAAGTCGCGCGACGGGGCATTTTGGGTTTGATCAAGGTGAGCCCGGTTCCCGCCAGCGCTTCGTCACGTTTGCAGTACTGAAAGTCCACTGCAGGCCGGGTGCGTTCGTCGATGTATTCCTTTGGCCAGGGGATGTCGGTTTCCCGGCAAACGTGTTGCTGATAGGCCTCTTCGCGGCTGTAAATTTCCGCCTTTCTCAGATCGGTGGTGTAACCGTTTCCGCCTTTGGCCCAGAAGAGCATGTCATTGCCCACATAACCGCGGCTGTCTTGCAGATAAAAAAGCTGGCTCATCCCAACCTCACATACACATCGGCGCGGGGCCGTTGGCAAATTCGTCATCGACGCGCTCCCAGGTGGAGCTGCTGTCGCGTTCCTTGTTTTTCGCCCAGGCCTGTTCGGCCTGGCGAAGTAAGTCTTCCTCTTCGGCGGTGAGCTGCAGCAGCTCGGCCTGTTTGTCGGTGGGGGCTGTCATTGCACGTCCCCCGTCACCAGTTGCCAGTCGGCCTCGGTGATCACGCCAAGGACGCGGGCCATCTCGGCCAGGGCGTGTACGCGGGCGCGCTGTTCAGGGGTACGTTGGATGCGGTGCTGGCACAGCGCGGCGCCTAGCAGAGCGGTAGCGCGTGCCGCCGCCGGAGTTGCAGCCTGTTGATTAACCACGGCGAGCCTCCTTGTTCAGGCGGCGTACCGCTTCCTGTTCGGCCATGATGGCGGCCCAGGCGGCGTCCTTGCGCTGCTGCCGCAGCTTACTGCAGCGGGTGTGCTTGCCGGTGGATCGGGCGTTGCCGCACATGTCGCAGAGCCACGGCAGATCCAGGTGCTTGCTGGCCATCGGAGGGCGGGTGCGCATTTTCATGCCACCACACCCGGATGGATGAATACAGTGAGCCCAGCGGCAAACAGATCTGTTTGCTCCTGGAGCGATTCCGGATCGAGGCCCAGCTTGCGGGCTACCGCCCTGGCGGCCGCACGCGGTCCCTCGGCGCAGCTTGCCGTCACCTTGTGCCCCTTGGCCCGTGCCACATAGGTGCCTGTGGTGAGACGTGCAACGATTTCCACTGGGCCTGCGCTAGTGCTAGCCTTGGCCCCGCTTACCTTGGGTTGATTCACTTGCATGGTGCTTCTCCTTGGGTTGGTTCGGCGTCGGGGGGTTGCCGCCCCCCGCGCCACTTCTTACAAACGCCTGCCGATTACGCGACCACGTAGCCGGCAGGCGTTTTTGTTTTGCGCAACGCGCCCAGTTCTTCGGCCAGCCCGAAGATCCGCGTGGCCCTGGTGTTGCCGATCCGCGCATCCCGCGCAAACTCCCGCAAGCCGATTCGCTCGCCCTGGCCGAGCTGGTAGGCCGATGCCAGCAGCGCCTGCAGCAGTGTTTCGTCAGTGCGTGTCGCCTCGGTTTCCGCCTCGCTTTCAACTGTTCCCAGCGCTGTTTCCGCTGTGGCCGGGCGGCGTACAGCCGCGAGGATCAGCGCCGGTACAACTTCCAGTGCGGCCGCAAAGCCCAGGCAGAGAAGGGTGGCCAGCCGCTCTGACAGGCTCGCCGCCCTGGCAGGTTCTGCGCGCAATGCGGTCAGTTCGCGAGAGCTGCTGTCTAGGCGTTCCCGCACCTGTTCCCGCTGAACATCCAGCCGGCGCAAGGCGCTGGTTTCCAGCAGCAGCGCCTTGCTGACCATCCCGCGTTCGCGCATATCCGCCGCCTGTTCCAGGCTTGAGCGGGCTTCGGTATCCAAGGATGACAAGCGCTCGATATCCAGCCGGCGAGCGGCCTCGAGGTCGGTGATGCGCTGCTCCTGGATGGCGGTGTGCTGGGCTCGGCCTGTGAGGATCGAGGACATCAGCCGGTCATAAGTCGCCCAGCCCGATACACCGCCCAGGATCAACGCGCAGATCATCATCAGGACGGCGCTGATCCGCCGACCCATGATCAGCAGGGCCAGAGCCAGTGGCCAGGCCAGGTACTTGACCACGTCCAGGACTATGGCCGCGCCGGCGAACAGCCCGGCCAGCAAGCGATCTTCGATCAGCGCGAACATGGCCAACCCGACCGATACGGCCGTCACGCTGCACAGCGCAACAGCCAGCACGGTCAACAACCGAGCCGTGGGCACACTGATGGGATGGGAATGCATGGGTGCTTCTCCTCAGCGAGCCAGTAGCATCAGCAGGTCAGGCAGCTGGTTGGCAGCCGCCACCAGTGCGCCCAGGCCGAGGCCCTGATAAATCCAACCGGTGAACCGACTGAACAGGGTTTGAATTTTGCGGTGCATGGTGCTTCTCCTTGAGTTGTGGACTAGGCGTTGCCGCGCCTCGTCTGGTGTTTAAATCAGCTGATGCGTGTCTTGCTGCCGTCTTCATGCACCACCACCAGGTGCACGTCGGTGAGGCGGTATTGGCCACCCCATCCGCCCTTGACCACGTAGCCTTCCTCTTCGGGCTCGATGCGGACCGGGAAGGGGTATTTGATCTGATGGCGGATCTGGTAGGCGTACTTGCTGTCCTTGCGGATCTCGGCAAACAGTTGTTGCGGCATGGTGCTT
>CAYPFO010000033.1:0-33587 GCA_964410065.1 uncultured Pseudomonas sp. | reverse complement strand
TCGTCGCGGCGCGCGCCGCCGAACGCGGCGTCGAAGCCGTACTTGTCCAGCGCCTGCTTGAGGCCATCGGTCTTCATCACGTCGGTGTGCTTGGCACTGCCATGGGTGAAGGGGTTGATGTCCTGGGCGATGCCGTCCGGATTGACGTGGGTAATCAAGTCCAGACCCATTTCGGCAACCATCTTGTCGCGGAAACGGTACATCTCCTGGAACTTCCACCGGGTGTCGACATGCATCACCGGGAATGGCAGCTTTCCGGGGAAGAACGCCTTGCGCGCCAAATGAAGCATGACCGCGGAATCCTTGCCGATGGAGTACAGCATTACCGGGTTATCGAATTCGGCGGCCACTTCACGAATGATATGGATGCTTTCCGCTTCCAGCTGTTTGAGGTGCGTCAGTTTATCGACCATGGCTACTCACGAATTGCAGTTACGGCCAGCGGGCCGTGGACGAGGCCGCACAATATCACAGGCAACTCTTCTAACTAAAAGAGCAACTAGAACAAAACGATATAGCTATATATCGCTCATATGGGGTTGGGGCAGTCGATGAACAGGTGTTCGATGCCAAACTCCCGAGCCAGGTAATCGCCCAATGCCTGCACACCATAACGCTCAGTGGCATGGTGACCGGCAGCGATGAAGCTGATGCCGTTCTCCCGGGCGCTATGGAAGGTCTGCTCCGACGCCTCGCCCGTCAGATACAGGTCCACCCCAGCTGCGATGGCTTGATCGATATAGCCCTGACCACCCCCCGTGCACCAGCCCACCCGGCGAATCGGTTTCTGGCCATCCACCAGCAACGGCTCGCGTCCCAGCACCACCCCTACGCGGGCGGCAAACTCCACCGGGTCGAGCGCCTCAGGCAAACTCCCCACCAGCGCCACATTACGGGGATTCTCCGGCTCCAGCGGACCTTCAACGACAATGCCCAGGCGCTCGGCCAACTGCACGTTATTGCCGATTAGGGGATGAACATCCAGCGGCAGGTGATAAGCCAGCAGGCTGATATCATGACGCAGCAGGGTTTTCAGCCGGCGCTGCTTCATGCCCACTACGCAGGGGTTTTCACCCTTCCAGAAATAGCCATGATGGACGAGGATCAGATCGGCCTCAGCGGCCACCGCAGCATCGATCAGTTCCTGGCTGGCAGTTACGCCACTGACAATCTTCCGCACGTGACCGCGGCCTTCGACCTGCAGTCCATTAGGGCAGTAATCAGCTATCTTCGCCGCATTGAGATAGTGGTCGGCCCGTTTGATCAGGGCGCTGAGTTCTATCGCCATGTGTAGTTCCTTTTAGTAGACGGGCGGCTCCTTCTTTGCAGGCGCCTCCGTATAATGCTTACCCTTTACCCTGCTCGAACAACAAGGTCGCGTGTATTGAGAAAGCGAAGTTTACCGCCGCTGCATTTAGTTGCCTTGAAACCCTTCATCTGGCTTCAAGCAACCCTCGATCCCAGACGGTGGATGCCCACCTCTTGGCGTAATGTCGCGCTGAAAGTTCCTTCAATCTTGCGACGCCCAGATTCCGCAGCAATGCCAAAAACCTTGGGTTATATCGGCTGGCCCCTGCTGGCGGGCATTCTGTTGGCTTTGCTGCTGATCGAACGCAACCCGGAATGGGTGGGCCTGCCGACCCAGGACGTTCGTCTCAACCAGGCGCCTATGTCGACGCGCCCCCAAGAAGGGCCGGTTTCCTACGCTGTCGCTGTGGATCGCGCGGCTCCGGCGGTGGCCAACCTGTACACCACCAAACTGGTTAACAAACCCGATCATCCCCTGATCCAAGACCCGATGTTTCGCCATTTCTTCGGCGACAACCTGCCGCGTCAGCGTCGCCTGGAGTCCAGTCTGGGTTCGGCGGTCATCATGAGTACGGAAGGCTACCTGCTGACCAACAACCATGTCAGCGCGGGCGCCGACCAGGTCGTGGTGGCTCTCAAGGACGGACGTGAAACGGTGGCCCGGGTGATCGGCAGCGATCCGGAGACCGATCTTGCGGTGCTCAAGATCGACTTGCCCAACCTGCCGGCCATCACGCTGGGTCGCTCCGACGACATCCGCATCGGCGACGTGACCCTGGCCATCGGCAACCCCTTCGGCGTCGGCCAGACCGTGACCATGGGCATCATCAGCGCCACGGGTCGCAACCAGTTGGGCCTGAACACCTACGAGGATTTCATCCAGACCGACGCGGCGATCAACCCCGGCAACTCCGGCGGCGCCCTGGTCAACGCGCACGGCAATCTGATCGGCATCAACACCGCGATTTTTTCCAAGTCCGGCGGCTCCCAGGGGATTGGCTTCGCCATCCCGGTCAAGCTCGCGCTGGAAGTGATGCAGGCCATTATCGAAAACGGCCAGGTCATCCGTGGCTGGCTGGGCATCGAAGTCCAGCCGCTGACGCCTGAGTTAGCCGAATCCTTTGGCCTGGAAGGCCGTCCTGGCGTGGTGGTCGCCGGCCTGTATCGGGGTGGACCGGCGCAACGCGCCGGCCTGCAGCCGGGCGATCTGATTCTCAGTATTGACGGCCAACCCGCCAGTGATGGGCGCAGCGCCATGAACCAGGTGGCTCGCGCCAAGCCGGGCCAAAAGCTGCACATCGACGTACTACGCAATGGTCAGCCAATGAAGATGACGGCCGAGATCGGTATGCGTCCACCGGTGTCGACCTCCAGCAACAACTAGCCAGCCCCGACCGGTACCGCAACCCACAACCTTGCGGTACCGGTCGGGTGCACTGCGTTACAGCTCGCGGAGCGCGTCCACCAGCGCCTGATTCTGCTCCGGCGTCCCAATGGAGATGCGCAGGAACTGCTCGATGCGCGCCTGCTTGAAGTGCCGCACGATCACCCCCTGCTCGCGCAGGCCAGCGGCCAGTTCACCGGCATCCTTGAGCGGATGGCGAGCGAAGATGAAATTGGCGGCCGAGGGCAGGATGTCGAAGCCCAGGCCACTCAACTCACTGATCAGGTGCTCACGACTGCTGATCACCTTCTCCCGGCAGGTTTCGAAATACTCGCGATCCTCGAAGGCCGCGGCGGCGCCGACGATGGCCAGGCGGTCCAGCGGAAAGGAGTTGAAGCTGTTCTTGATCCGCTCCAGGGCGTCGATCAGCTCGGCGTTGCCAATGGCCAAACCGACGCGCATCCCGGCCAACGAGCGCGACTTGGATAATGTTTGGGTCACCAGCAGATTCGGGTAACGCTCCACCAAGGCAACGACGCTCTGCCCGCCAAAATCGATGTAGGCTTCATCCACCACGACCACGGAATCTGGGCTGGCCTGCAGAATCTGCTCAATGGCCTCCCGCGCGAGAACGCGCCCGGTCGGTGCGTTCGGGTTGGGGAAGATGATGCCGCCGTTAGGCCGTGCGTAGTCGGCCGCGCGGATCTGGAACTCGTCATCCAGCGCCACGGTTTGGAAATCGATGCCGTAGAGGCCGCAGTACACCGGATAGAAGCTGTAAGTGATATCCGGAAACAGCAGCGGTTTGTCGTGTTGAAACAAGCCATGGAAGATGTGCGCCAGCACTTCATCTGAACCGTTGCCGACAAACACTTGGCTGGTTTGTACAGCGTAATATTCGGCCACCGCGCTCTTAAGGCGTTCGCTATTGGGGTCCGGATACAGGCGCAAGCTGTCGTTCAGCTCGGCCTGCATGGCGGCCAGCGCCTTGGGGGACGGGCCGTAAGGGTTTTCGTTGGTGTTGAGCTTGACCAGCTTGGCCAGCTTGGGCTGCTCACCCGGCACGTAAGGCACCAGATCCTTGACGAAGGGGCTCCAGAATTTGCTCATTTTCGCCCTTCTCTCCTCTCAGAAATCGCTAGAGGCTGGAGGCCGGAGGCCGGACGAAAAGCAACAGGTGCCTTGTCCAACTTCCAGCCTCCAGCGTATTTATCGGCTTTTCAGCTCTTGATGCGGTATTCGGCGCTCCGCGCGTGGGCAGTCAGCGACTCTCCGCGCGCCAGTACCGAGGCCACCTTGCCAAGCGTCGAAGCCCCTTCGGCCGAACAATGGATGATCGACGAACGCTTCTGGAAGTCGTACACGCCCAGCGGCGAAGAGAAGCGCGCGGTGCCCGAGGTCGGCAGCACGTGGTTCGGGCCGGCACAGTAATCACCCAGGGCTTCGGCGGTGTAGCGCCCCATGAAGATAGCGCCGGCGTGACGGATCAGCGGCAGGTACTGCTCGGGGTTTTCCACCGACAGCTCAAGGTGCTCGGGAGCAATGCGATTGGCCACTTCAATGGCCTCAGCCATGTCGGCCACCTGGATCAGCGCGCCACGCCCCTGGATCGAGGTACGGGCGATGGCCTCCCGCTCGAGGGTCGGCAGCAGTTTTTCGATGCTGGCGGCCACCCTATCAAGGAACTCGGCATCCGGACTGACCAAGATCGCCTGGGCATCTTCGTCGTGCTCGGCCTGAGAGAACAGGTCCATGGCGATCCAGTCCGGATCGGTCTGGCCATCACAGACGACAAGAATCTCCGACGGGCCGGCGATCATGTCGATGCCCACCTTGCCGAACACGTGGCGTTTGGCGGTGGCCACGTAGATGTTGCCCGGCCCGACGATCTTGTCCACCGGCGGCACACTCTCGGTGCCATAGGCCAGCGCAGCGACGGCCTGGGCACCGCCGATGCAGAACACCCGATCGACACCGGCAATCGCCGCCGCGGCCAGGACCATTTCGTTGATTTCGCCACGCGGGGTCGGCACCACCATGACCACTTCCGGCACGCCGGCAACCTTGGCGGGAATCGCGTTCATCAATACCGAGGACGGGTAGGACGCCTTACCGCCGGGCACGTAAAGGCCGGCACGATCCAGCGGGGTGACCTTCTGGCCGAGCACCGTGCCATCGGCTTCGGTGTAGGTCCAGGAGTCCTGTTTTTGTCTTTCGTGGTAGCTGCGAACGCGATCGGCGGCCGTTTCCAGCGCCTGACGCTGCTCCGGCGTGATGCGGGTCAGCGCTTCCTCGAGTCGTTCGCGGGGCAGGATCAGGTCGGCCATGGAGGCGACCTGCAGGCCATCGAAGCGCTGGGTGTATTCCACCAGGGCGGCATCGCCGCGCTCGCGTACGGCCTTGATGATCTCCAGTACACGCTGGTTGACCGAGTCGTCGGAAACGCTTTCCCAGCTCAACAGATGATCCAGATGACGGCTGAAATCCGCATCGGCAGCGTTGAGTCGGCGAAGGGAAAGTGCATCGGTCATGGCGGGCCTCATAAATGGCAATTGCTCGAACGTCGCTAGATTATCAAGCCCGCCGCATGGACGCCCGAGAAAGTGGCTATGACACGGATAGGCTGGCCAAGTGTGCGTCTTGCGCTCTTGGCAATCCGCCCTTTCTGGCGGACACACGACCCGGAGGTCGTAAAGAAATCAGCCTTGGTGTCGCTCGACCGCCTCGCGCAAGGTGTCGATCAACGCCTGGATGCGGGCATGCTGCATCTTCATCGACGCCTTGTTGACGATCAGGCGCGAACTGACCATGGCAATTAGGTCCTGGGGTTCCAGCCCGTTGGCACGCAGCGTGTTGCCCGTGTCGACCACGTCGATGATCTTGTCGGCCAGGCCGACCAGCGGCGCCAGTTCCATGGAACCATAGAGCTTGATGATATCCACCTGACGGCCTTGTTCGGCGTAGTAGCGCTTGGCGACATTGACGAACTTGGTGGCCACCTTCAGGCGCCCCTTGGGCTCGGGCGCGCCCACCTTGCCGGCGGTCATCAGCTTGCAGTTGGCGATCTTCAGGTCCAGCGGCTCGTACAGCCCCTGACCACCAAACTCCATCAGCACGTCCTTGCCCGCCACACCAAGGTCGGCGGCGCCCTGCTCGACATAGGTCGGCACATCGGTGGCGCGCACGATCAGCAGACGTACATCGTCCAGCGTGGTGGGGATGATCAACTTGCGGCTCTTGTCCGGGTTCTCGGTGGGCACGATGCCGGCGGCAGCCAGCAACGGCAGGGTATCGTCGAGAATGCGGCCTTTGGACAGCGCGATGGTGAGCATGGAAAACCAATCCTTGAAAACAAAAAGCGGGAGCACGGCTCCCGCTGTGCGGCGTTAGTTCGGAACGCGGCGAATCTTGGCGCCGAGCAGCTGCAGTTTTTCCTCGATGCATTCATAGCCACGGTCGATGTGGTAGATGCGATCGATCAGCGTCTCGCCCTGGGCGACCAGCGCAGCGATGACCAGACTGGCGGACGCCCGCAGATCGGTAGCCATCACCGGAGCACCCTTGAGGACAGGCACGCCGGTCACAATCGCCGTGTTGCCTTCCACCAGGATCTGCGCGCCCATGCGATTCATCTCGTACACGTGCATGAAGCGGTTTTCGAACACCGTCTCGATCACGGTGCCGACACCTTCAGCCACCGCGTTCATGGCGATGAACTGCGCCTGCATGTCGGTGGGGAACGCCGGGTACGGCGCGGTCCGCACATTCACCGCACGTGGGCAGTTGCCCTTCATGTCCAGCTCGATCCAGTCCTTGCCGGTGCTGATATGCGCGCCCGCCTCTTGCAGCTTGACCAGCACGGCCTCCAAAAGAGTCGGGTCGGTATCCTTGAGCTTGACCCGGCCACGGGTCGCGGCGGCAGCCACCAGGTAGGTGCCGGTCTCGATACGGTCGGGCATCACGCTGTAACGACCACCGCCGAGGCGCTTCACGCCGTCGATGACGATGGTGTCGGTGCCCGCGCCGCTGACCTTGGCGCCCATGGCGTTGAGGAAGTTGGCCAGGTCGACCACTTCGGGCTCGCGGGCGGCGTTTTCCAGCACGCTGCGGCCATTGGCCAGGGCAGCGGCCATCATGATGTTCTCAGTGCCGGTGACACTCACCACATCGAAGAAGAAGCGTCCGCCACGCAGACCGCCGGCCGGAGCCTTGGCCTTGATGTAGCCGCCTTCCACTTCGATCTCGGCGCCCAGGGCTTCGAGACCGCGAATGTGCAGGTCCACCGGACGCGAACCAATGGCGCAGCCGCCGGGCAGTGCCACTTCGGCCTCACCGAAACGGGCAACCATCGGACCGAGCACCAGGATCGAGGCGCGCATGGTCTTGACCAGCTCATAAGGCGCGACCAAGGTCTGGATGCTCGAGGCATCGACTTCGACGCTGAGCTTCTCGTCGATCACCGGCTGCACGCCCATGCGGCCGAACAGTTCGATCATCGTGGTGATGTCGTGCAGGTGCGGCAGGTTGCACACGGTGACCGGCGTTTCGGCCAGCAGGGTGGCAGCCAGGATAGGCAGCGCGGAGTTCTTCGCACCGGAAATGCGGATCTCGCCGTCGAGACGGTGGCCGCCGGTAATAATCAGTTTGTCCATAGGTCTCTCGACGCCGTTAGGCTCAGGAACGCTCGGCCCAATCGGCGCGGCTGAAGAATTTCATGGTGATGGCGTGAATGCTGCCATCGGCAATCCAGGGATTGAGGTGTGCATAAATCTGCTGTTGGCGCTTCACCGGGCCCAAGGCCACCAGCTCGTCGCTGATCAGGTTCAGCTGAAAATTGCAGCCTTCCCCTTCCACTTCCACCTGGACACCAGGCAGTCGGGCTTCCAGGAAACTCTTCACTTCTAAGGCCTGCATGCTCAACCTCGTTTGGTGTTCTGCATTGATAGCGGGGAGCCTGGGCTCGTCGGCCGGGCATCATACAAAAAAAGGCCACGGGCTGCGAACCCCGAGCACCCCAACGGTGGAATCATCGGTCCATCGAAAGGTCTATCCCACTCAGGACAACCGCGGCGGCTGACGAATCCTTCGCCGCCGACCGCACTGTTTCATACGCGCCTGGCAGTCACGCCTCCAAAGGCAACAGCTCCAGCAGCTCGCACACCTCGGCAATCTGGCGCATGTCGTCGGGCAGCGCACGAACACGCAGCGCCTTGCCGTGTTGCGCCGCATCGCGCATGAATGCCAGCAACAAGGCAAGACCAACGCTGCTGGATTTTTCCACACCGGAGCAATCAACGGTGACTGTCGTCGCCGAGGTGCCCTTGATCAGCGCCAGCCCCTGCTCACGCAAGGTCGGTCCGCTGTCGGCATCGAGCACCCCGCCCAGCAGCAACTCGCCTGTAGCGTGCTCGCGCAGACTGGCGCTGCTCATTTCCCGCCTGCCGGCTGGCCGGTGGCGCTGTCCTTGGCCTGTTCGACCACGGCCGCCCAGCCGTCGATGGTTTTGTTCAAATCGTTGCCGTTACGCTGCATGGCATCGGCAAACTGGTCACGAAACAGCTTGCCGACGTTGATGCCGTTGATGATCACATTGCGTAGCAGCCAGGTATCGCCCTGCTTGACCATGGTGTAGGACACCGGATAGACGGCACCATTGTTGCCGATCACTTCCATGCCAACGCTGGCACGGTCATCCTCGGCTTGCCGGCTGGCCAACACGCGGATGCCCTGGTTGTCGTATTCGAGCAGTGCATTGCCATAGAACTGCATCAGGCTGCGCTTGAAGTTGTCTTCGAAACGCTGCAGCTGCTCGGGCGTGGCATTGCGGGAATACTTCACCGTCATGATGCTGCGGGAGATTCCGCGGGCATCCACGACCGGACCGAGGATATCGTTCAGCGAACGGTAGAAGGCTTCCCGATCACCGAGATACTGCTGCTTGTTGGTTTTCAGGTCATTCAGCAATTCATCCACGGTCTGCTGGACGACTTGGTGCGCATTAGGCGCGGCCACGGCCCACAGGGGCAGGCAAGCCAGCAGAACCACCGCACCGCGACGCAAGACAGAAATCATGGCGGACATATCAGTTGGCCTCTTTGTTTACCGAGTTGAGCAAAAACTTGCCGATCAGATCCTCAAGCACCAGCGATGACTGGGTGTCGTGAATCCGGCCGCCATCCTTGAGCACGTCCTCCTCCCCACCGACACTGATGCCAATATATTTTTCACCCAGCAATCCAGCGGTGAGAATAGACGCGGTGGAATCGACCGGCAGGTTGTTCACCGAGCCGTCCAGCTCCATGGTCACGCGCCCGGTGTAGCTGTCGCGATCCAGATCCACGGCGGTGACCTTGCCAATCGTCACGCCGGCCATGGTTACCTTGGAGCGAATGGTCAGGCCGGCAATATTGTCGAAATTCGCATACACCTTGTAGGTGTCTCCACCCGCAGAGGCAGACAGGCCGCTGACGCGCAGCGCAAGGAGCAACAAGGCCAACAGGCCGGCCAGCAGGAACAGGCCGACACCGATTTCCAGAGTGCGGGTTTGCATCAGAAATCTCCAAACATCAAAGCAGTCAGAATGAAATCGAGGCCGAGCACGGCCAGCGAGGCATACACCACGGTGCGCGTGGTGGCACGGCTGATACCTTCGGAAGTGGGCTCACAGTCATAGCCCTGAAATACCGCAATCCAGGTCACCACGAAGGCAAATACGATGCTCTTGATTACCCCATTGAGCACATCGTCGACGAACTGCACGCTGTTCTGCATGTTGGCCCAGTAGGAGCCTTCATACACACCCAGCCAGTCCACCGCCACCAGCGCGCCGCCCCAGATGCCCACCACGCTGAAGATCATGGCCAGCAAGGGCATGGAGATGAACCCAGCCCACAGGCGCGGCGCGATAATGTACTTGAGCGGATCCACGCCGATCATTTCCAGGCTGGACAACTGCTCGGTGGATTTCATGTTGCCAATCTCGGCCGTCAGTGCAGAACCGGCGCGGCCGGCGAACAGCAGCGCGGTAACCACCGGCCCCAGTTCGCGCAACAGCGTCAGGGCGACCATCTGGCCGACCGCCTGCTCGGAGCCGTAGCTGCTGAGGATGTTGTAGCCCTGCAGCGCCAGCACCATGCCGATGAAGACGCCGGAGACGACGATGATCGCCAGCGACATCACCCCCACCGAATACAATTGCTTGACCAGCAATTGAAAACCGTTGCCCAGGCCGTCACGCCCAAATAGCACGCGTACCAAAAACAACGTCGAACGCCCCAGGGAGGCGAGCACATCGAAGCCGGCTTTGCCGAGTAGTCGAATACGCTCCAAAACAGACACCTTGCGCATCAGGAACGCCTCCCTAGCAAGGCATCGCGGTAATCGTCCGCCGGGTAATGGAAAGGTACCGGCCCGTCGGGGATACCCTGCATGAATTGACGGATGCGCGGGTTATCGGAATTCATCAGCTCATCTGGCGTGCCGAAGCCCAGCACCTGGGTATCGCCCACCACATAGATGTAGTCGGCGATGCTCGCTGTCTCGGCCAAGTCATGGGAGACCACGATACTGGTGATGCCCAGCGCATCGTTGAGCAGGCGGATCAGGCGCACCAATACGCCCATGGCGATTGGGTCCTGGCCGACGAACGGCTCGTCATACATGAGAATCTGTGGGTCCAGGGCAATGGCCCGGGCCAGGGCTACCCGGCGCTTCATGCCGCCGGACAGTTCGTCAGGCATCAGGTCGATGGCACCACGCAGGCCAACCGCCTGCAGCTTCATCAGGACGATGTCGCGGATCATTTCTTCGGGTAGCTGCGTATGTACACGCAAGGGGAAGGCGACGTTCTCGAACACGTCCAGGTCGGTAAACAGAGCGCCGCTCTGAAACAGCACGCCCATCTGCTTGCGCATGTCGAACAGCTCGCTGCGTGACAGATCCGGCAGGTTCACACCATTGACCCGCACTGCGCCGCTGTCGGGCATCAGTTGGGCGGCAATCAGACGCAGTAACGTAGTCTTGCCGCACCCGGAAGGCCCCATGATGCCGGTAACCTTGCCTCGCGGGATGCGAATATCCACTCTGTCGAAGATGCTTCGGGTTCCGCGCTTGAACGTGACTTCTCGCAACTCGACCGCGTAGGCACTGGCCTCACTCATCGAACCTCCTTAGCAAAACGACCGTGTTTCAAGCGGGCCACTGTATCGCAAAGTGGGACAGCAGCCCACAGAATGGACGAAATGGCGCGCACTATAGCATCGAAATTTCGTTGCCGAAGCTACCCAGGTAACAGCTTTTGTCGTCCTGAAAGCGTGAGAGGCATTGCCTTTGTCGCTATAATCCCCGCCTTTTCATTCGTAACCTGACCTGCCATGACTCATACCAGCACGCCGATTCAGTCCGCCCAGCGCACCATCCGCCTCGAACTGCAAGCCATCGAAGCCCTGCTGGCCCGCATCAATGGCGATTTCACTCGCGCCTGCGAACTGATCCTGGCCTGCAAGGGCCGGGTCGTCGTGGTCGGCATGGGTAAATCCGGGCACATCGGCCGCAAGATCGCCGCCACCCTGGCCAGCACGGGCACCACGTCCTACTTCGTCCATCCCGGCGAAGCCAGCCACGGCGACATGGGTATGATCACCCGTGATGACGTTGTTCTGGCCCTGTCCAACTCCGGCAGCACCACCGAAATCGTCACCTTGCTGCCCCTTATCAAGCGTCTGGGCATCACCCTGATCAGCATGACCGGCAATGCCGATTCGCCACTGGCCCAGGCGGCCGCGGCCAACCTCGACGCCGGCGTTACCCAGGAAGCCTGCCCCTTGAACCTGGCGCCCACCTCGTCGACCACCGTTTCCCTGGTCTTGGGCGATGCCCTGGCAATCGCCTTGCTGGAAGCCCGCGGTTTTACCGCCGAAGACTTCGCGTTTTCCCACCCAGGTGGCGCCCTGGGCCGCCGCCTGCTGCTCAAGGTCGAACACGTGATGCATTCCGGCGACGCACTGCCTCGTGTACAGCGAGGCACTTCGCTGCGCGAAGCGCTGCTGGAAATGACGCAAAAAGGCTTGGGCATGACGTTGGTGATCGAGCCCGATGGTCGCCTCGCAGGCGTGTTCACGGACGGCGACCTGCGCCGCACCCTGGACAAGGACATCGATGTGCGCAATGCAGGCATCGACGAGGTAATGACCAGCCCGGGCAAGACCGCCCGCGCCGACATGCTCGCCGCCGAGGCACTGAAAATCATGGAAGACCACAAGATTAACGGCCTGGTGGTCATCGACGCCCAGGGCATGCCAATCGGCGCCCTGAACATGCATGACTTGTTACGTGCGGGAGTACTGTAATGAACGCTGATCTGCAGCAACGCGCCCAGCGCATCAAGCTGGCAATTTTCGATGTCGACGGCGTGCTCACCGATGGCCGATTGTATTTCCTCACCGACGGCAGCGAATTCAAGACGTTCAATACCCTCGACGGGCATGGCATCAAGATGCTGATGAAATCAGGCGTACGCACCGCAATCATCACCGGCCGCACCACACCGGTGGTCGAGCGCCGCGCACGTGACCTGGGCATTCCACATCTCTACCAGGGCCGCGAAGACAAACTGGCGGTGCTCGATGAACTGCTCGCCGAACTGGGACTCCATTATGAGCAGGTCGCCTATCTGGGCGATGACCTGCCCGACCTGCCCGTGATTCGTCGTGTCGGCCTGGGCATGGCCGTGGCCAGCGCCGATCCCTTCGTTCGCGAACATGCCCACGGCGTAACCCGGGCACGCGGCGGCGAAGGTGCGGCCCGCGAGTTCTGCGAGCTGATCATGGGCGCCCAGGGCAGCCTCGAAGCCGCCCAGTCAGCCTATCTGTAGGGATAATCATGCTGCGCAAGCTGCGTAACCTTCTGCCTCTGATCATCGGCGCCCTGCTGCTCGCCGCCGTGGGGTACTGGAATATCGTTCCCCACCAGTTTCTCGATCAGCCGGTGACCGACGCCGACGAAAACCCCATCGATTTCTTCGTCGAGAATGCCCGCTCCAAGCAATTCCATGCCGACGGCACATTGCGTTACGAAATGACCAGCGTGCGTCTGGACCACCTGAAGGTCAGCGACATCACCTTGCTGGAGAAGCCCGACCTGCTGCTATACCGCGACGGCGAGCTGCCCTGGCATGTGCGCAGCGAGCGTGGCGAAGTCAGCCCGCAAGGCACCGAGGTCGAATTGATCGACAACGTGCGCACCGAGCGCACCGATGCCAAGGGCCGACACACCCTGCTGTCCACCAGCCGCCTGACGGTCTTTCCGGAGCGAGAATACGCCGAGACCCAGCAAGCGGTCAGAATCGAGGCCGCCAATGGCGTCACCACAGGACAAGGCATGAAAGCGTATCTGAATGAGGGCAGGATGCTCCTGCTTTCCAATGTAAGAGGCCAACATGAGGTTCGTTAACCCTCTCCACCTGCTGCTCTGCCTGTCCGCCGCACTGGGCGGCACAGCCGCCTGGGCGCTGCCCTCGGACCGCGACCAGCCCATCCACATCCAGGCCGACAGCGCCGAGCTGGATGATAAAAAAGGCGTGGCAATCTACCGGGGCGATGTTGTCATTACCCAAGGCACGCTGAAGATTACCGGCGACACCGTAACCATCAACCAGAACACCCAAGGCGATATCGAGCGCTTCACCGCAGTCGGCAAGCTTGCCTACTATGAGCAGCTGCCTGAAGCCGGCAAGTCCATCGTGCAGGCCTACGGTCGTACTATCCAGTACTTCGCCAGCAACGAGCGCATCGTCCTGATCGATCAGGCCAAGGTCATCCAGGAAGGCAATACCTTCGAAGGCGAAAAGATCGTCTATGACACGGCAAGCCAAGTGGTCAATGCCGGGCGCGCCACGGGCGACACCATCACTACCCCGCAGCCCCGGATCGACATGGTCATCCAGCCGCGCAAGAAAACCCCTGCGGAGCAGTCTGAATAATGGCCACCCTCACTGCCCAGCACCTGGCCAAAAGCTACAAGAAGCGCCAGGTGGTTCGCGACGTCAGCCTGACCATCAACAGCGGGCAGATCGTCGGCCTGCTTGGCCCCAACGGCGCCGGCAAGACCACCACGTTCTACATGATCGTCGGCCTGGTGCGCGCCGACCAGGGCCGCGTGCTGATCGACGACCGTGACGTGAGTCATCACTCCATGCATGGCCGCGCCCGTGCCGGGATCGGTTATCTGCCCCAGGAAGCGTCGATCTTTCGCAAACTGACCGTGACCAACAACATCCTCGCCATTCTCGAAACGCGCAAGGATCTCGACGCCCACGGCCGGCAACAGGAACTGGAAAGCCTCCTGCAGGAATTCCACATCACCCACATCCGCGACAGCCTGGGCATGAGCCTCTCCGGTGGCGAGCGCCGCCGTGTGGAAATCGCCCGTGCGCTGGCCACCGCGCCCAAGTTCATCCTCCTCGACGAGCCGTTTGCCGGCGTCGACCCGATCTCGGTGGGCGATATCAAGCAAATCATCCATCACCTCAAGGCCAAGGGCATCGGCGTACTGATCACCGATCACAACGTTCGCGAAACGCTGGACATTTGTGAAACCGCCTATATCGTCAGCGACGGTCGCCTGATCGCCGAAGGCGACGCGCAAAGCATCCTGGCCAACCAACTGGTCAAGGAAGTCTATCTAGGCCACGAATTCCGCCTCTGATCCATGCCGTGCTCAGCCTCGTAGAATCAGATACTGGATTTCCCAAGAAAAATCAGGCATATAATTTGCTTCCATGGCGCTGCGGCGCCCGCTAGTGGATGGCGCTTAGACGCCGGCAATCAAGGTCTGCCATGAAACCATCGCTCGTTCTCAAGATGGGCCAGCAGCTGACGATGACTCCGCAGCTGCAACAGGCCATACGACTTCTGCAACTGTCTACCCTGGATCTCCAGCAGGAAATCCAGGAAGCCCTGGAATCCAATCCGATGCTCGAACGTCAGGAGGACGGCGAGGATTTCGACAACGCCGATCCGCTGGCCGACGGCGACGAACTGCCCAACCCTGGCAGCCAGGAAATAGCCCTGCAAGAAAGCAGCATTCCCACGGTTGAAAACCTCGATGACAGTGGCGAGTGGAATGAACGCATTCCCAATGAGCTGCCTGTGGACACCGCCTGGGAAGACGTCTACCAGACCAGCGCCAGCAGTTTGCCGAGCAATGACGATGAGGAGTGGGACTTCACCTCGCGCACAGCGCCGGGCGAGAGCCTGCAGACGCACCTGCTCTGGCAGCTCAATCTGGCGCCCATGTCCAATACCGACCGACTGATTGCCGAAACCTTGATCGACTGCATCAACGACCAGGGCTATCTGGAAGAAACCCTGGAAGAGGTGCTTGCTGCCTTCGATCCGGAGCTGGACATCGAACTGGACGAAATAGAAACCGTCCTGCGTCGCCTGCAACACTTCGAGCCTGCCGGTGTCGCAGCCCGTAACCTGCGCGAGTGCCTGCTGCTGCAGCTGCGCCAATTGCCGGCCAGCACTCCCTGGCTGATCGAAGCCCAGCGCCTGGTGGGCGATCACCTCGACGTGCTGGGCAGTCGCGACTATGCCCTGCTGATGCGCCGCCTGAAGCTCAAGGAAGACGAGCTGCGTCAGGTTGTCGAATTGATTCAAAGCCTCAACCCGCGTCCTGGCTCGCAAATCGAAGCCAGCGAACCGGAATACATCGTGCCGGATGTCATCGTGCGCAAGCACAACGACCGCTGGCTGGTGGAGCTGAATCAGGAATCCGTGCCGCGCCTGCGCGTCAACCCGCAGTACGCCGGTTTCGTGCGCCGCGCCGATACCAGTACGGACAACACCTTCATGCGCAACCAGTTGCAGGAAGCGCGCTGGTTCATCAAGAGCCTGCAAAGCCGCAACGAAACGCTGATGAAAGTGGCCACGCAGATCGTCGAGCATCAGCGTGGTTTTCTTGAATACGGCGACGAAGCGATGAAGCCGCTGGTCCTGCATGACATTGCCGAAGCGGTGGGCATGCACGAATCGACCATCTCGCGGGTCACCACGCAGAAATTCATGCACACCCCGCGCGGCATCTACGAACTGAAGTACTTCTTTTCCAGCCACGTCAGCACCGCCGAAGGCGGGGAATGCTCATCCACCGCGATACGCGCCATCATTAAAAAGCTGGTCGCGGCGGAAAACGCCAAAAAGCCATTGAGTGACAGCAAGATCGCTGGTCTACTGGAAGCACAAGGTATCCAAGTCGCCCGGCGCACGGTGGCCAAGTACCGCGAATCCATGGGAATCGCGCCGTCCAGTGAACGCAAGCGATTGATGTAGCAAGCTCTTGGGGGACAGGCTGGCGCATGACTGACGACCGTCAATGTCTGCGCAAGGCGCCCAAGCCACAGTGTTCCGGCCTGCAGGTCGTTGACCTGCGCCATCCACGCGGCAAGAAGGAGAATACGGTATGCAAGTCAACATCAGTGGACATCAGCTGGTAGTGACCGACGCCCTGCGCGATTATATCGACGACAAATTCGCCCGACTGGAGCGCCATTTCGACCGTATCACCAACGTTCAGGTGATACTGCAAGTGGAAAAACTGAAGCAGAAAATCGACGCCACACTGCATGTTGCCGGCGGCGAAATCGTGGGCACTGCCGAACACGACGATATGTACGCAGCCATCGACCTCCTGGTCGACAAGCTGGATCGCCAATTGATCAAATACAAGGAAAAGCAGCTCGAACGTGAGCAGGGCGCAACTGTCCGCTAATTCCACTATGATCCGACTTGAAGATATCCTGACCCCCGGCCGTTCCTTGGTGAACGTGCCGGGAGGCAGTAAAAAACGTGTCCTGGAACAGATCGCCCACCTGCTCGACCGCGAACAGCCCGAGCTGGACGCCGGCACGATCTTTGAAGCCCTAATCGCCCGCGAAAAACTTGGCTCCACCGGCTTTGGCAATGGCATCGCCATTCCCCATTGCCGCATGGCCGGTTGCACGGCCCCCATCAGCGCCCTGATACGCCTGGATGCCGCGGTGGATTTCGACGCCATCGATGCCGCTCCGGTGGATCTGCTGTTCGTGCTGCTGGTACCGCAGAGTGCAACCGATGCGCACCTGGAGCTTCTGCGCCAGATAGCCAGCATGCTGGATCGCGACGATGTGCGTGCTCGCTTGCGCCAGGCCGAAAGCAACCAAGCCCTATACCAGGTAGTGCTGGACGTTCAGAACGGGAACTGAAAATGCGCCTGATCATCGTCAGCGGTCGCTCCGGCTCGGGCAAGAGTACGGCGCTCAATGTCCTTGAGGACAACGGCTTCTATTGCATCGACAATTTGCCCGCTGGCCTGCTCCCTGAGCTGGCCCAAAGCGCGCTGATTCACACCGAACTGCAGCATCCGCAAGTGGCCGTGTCCATCGATGCGCGTAACCTGCCCAGTCACCTGCAACGCTTCCCCGACCTGCTCGAGGAAGTCCGCTCGCGGCATATCCTGTGTGATGTCCTTTACTTGGATGCCGACGAGGAAACACTGCTCAAACGCTTTTCGGAAACTCGCCGGCGCCATCCGTTGACCAACGATACCCGTTCGCTGGCCGAGGCCATTCGCGACGAAAGTCACTTGCTCGGCCCGATCAGCGACCTGGCCGATCTGAAAATCGACACCACCCACCTGAATCTCTATCAGCTACGTGACAGCCTGCAGCTGCGCCTGCTGGACAAGCCCGAACCGGGTACCGCGTTTCTGATCGAATCCTTCGGTTTCAAGCGCGGCATGCCTGTCGACGCGGACCTGGTGTTCGACGTGCGCTGCCTGCCCAACCCCTACTGGCGCCCCGACTTGCGCGATTTTTCCGGCCGCGATCAACCCGTCATCGAGTTCCTCGACGCCCAGAGCGATGTCGAGGAGATGTATCAGGATATTCGCGGATACCTGCAGAAATGGCTGCCACGCTTTGCCGCCAGCAACCGAGCCTATGTGACGATCGCCATTGGCTGTACGGGCGGCCATCATCGCTCCGTCTATCTGGCTGAGCGGCTGGGTGTCACCCTCAAGTCGCAATTGAAGAACGTCCAGGTTCGCCACCGCGATCTGCAATAGGGATCTGCAATGCCTTGCCGCGAAATCGTCATCATCAATAAATTGGGTTTGCACGCCCGCGCCGCCGCTAAATTTGTCGGCGTCGCCGGGCGCTATCCCTGTCAGGTACGGGTCGGCCACGCTCCGGATAGCCTGATCGACGGCAAGAGCATCATGGCGGTCATGATGCTCGCCGCCGGCAAGGGCACGCCGCTGCACCTGCATACCGAAGGCGAACAGGACGACGAAGCCCTCAATGCCCTGATCGACTTGATCGAGGACTGCTTCGGCGAAGGCGAATAAGACAGCAGGGCGGATGTCATTTTCACCTCGCCCTGTTGCATCAGACTACGAAAAAACCGCGCCTGTCGCTGCCTTCAATTTAGCTCCCCGCCACAGTCATTTTTTCAATCAGCACCGAACCGGTACGGATGGTGCTGCGAGTCTCCAGATCACAGCCCACCGCAACGATCTGCCGGAACATGTCGCGCAGATTGCCGGCAATGGTCACTTCCTGCACGGGGAACTGAATTGCACCGTTCTCAACCCAGTAGCCGCCCGCACCGCGTGAATAGTCGCCAGTGACCAGATTCAACCCCTGCCCCATCAGCTCGGTCACCAGCAGCCCGCGGCCCATGCGTTTGATCAGCGCGGCCTGGTCCTCGTCGCCATGGCTTACGAACAGGTTGTGCACGCCACCCGCATTGGCCGTGCTCGGCATGCCCAGTTTGCGCCCGGAATAGGTACCCAATACATAGGACACCAGCTCGCCATTGAGCACGAAGGGTTTCGCGTAGGTGGCCAGACCGTCGCTGTCGAAGCTCGCACTGCCCAGGCCGCGCGCCAACAGCGGCTGTTCATCGAGACTCAGCCATTCGGGAAACAGGCGCTGACCGAGTGCCCCCTCGAGAAACGACGCCTTGCGGTACAGGTTGCCCCCGGAAATTGCCGCGAGGAAATGACTGAACAGTCCAGTCGCCAGTTCGGCGGCAAACAACACCGGAACCTCGCAGGTAGGTACCGGGCGGGCGCCCAGCCGGCTGACAGCACGCTCAGCGGCGCGCTGGCCGATGAGGACGCCGTCTTTCAAGTCCTCGCCACGACGACTGACGTCGTACCAGTAATCGCGCTGCATCTGGCCGTCCGCCTCGGCAATCATCACGCAGCTGAGGCTGTGCCGCGTATTGGCGTAGCCGCCGATAAAACCATGGCTGTTGCCATACACCCGGCAGCTTTGATGGCTGTTGAGGCTGGTACCGTCGGCATTGCGAATGCGCGAATCCTGGGCGAAGGCTGCCGCCTCGCAACGCAGTGCCAGCTCCACTGCTTGATCCGGCTCGATGGCCCACGGATGATACAAGTCAAGATCAGGCAGCTCACGGGCCATCAACGCCGCATCGGCCAGCCCAGCACAGTCATCTTCCGAGGCATGCTGGGCAATCGCCATGGCGGCGGCCACGGTTTCGCGAATCGCCTCGTCGCCGCCCGCCGAGGTGCTCGCCGCCCCCTTGCGCTGACCGTTGAATAAAATGATGCCGAAGCCCTGGTCGCGGTTGAATTCGACAGTTTCCACCTCGCCCTGGCGCACCGTGGTGCTCAATCCCTGCCCGGCCGAAACCGATACTTCGCACGCACTGGCCCCTTGGCGCTTGGCTTCGGCCAGGATGCGCTCGACCTTTTCTTCCAGGTTCGGCAAGGCTTGCGGACCGACCTTATCGACTGAACTCATGGCTACTCCTAAGCTGCAAGCTATGGCTTGCAGGTAATCAAGTTGGTCACCGTGCACCTCACGACTATCGCCTGTGGAAGCCTCGGCACAACGCTGCTGTTATCATGGCGGCATTATCCATTGGACCCGCCCCATGCCTGAATTCCTCGACGACTTCTCCGAAGAGAAAAGCAAATCCCAGGTCAAACGCGACCTGCACGCCCTGCAGGACCTCGGTCAGCGCCTGACGACGCTCAAGCCGGACATACAGGACAAGCTGCCGCTGACCGATGTTCTACGCCGTGCACTGGCCGAGGCCCCCAAGCACACCGCCAACTCCGCCAAGAAACGCCACATGCAGTTCATTGGCAAGCTGATGCGCGACCAGGACATCGAGGCAATCACCGCCCTGATCGATCAAATGGACGCCTCCACCCGTCAGTACAACGAACGTTTCCACACGCTCGAGCGCTGGCGCGACCGTTTGATCGCAGGTGACGATGAGGTCCTGGAAGCCTTCGTCAAGGACTACCCCGAAACTGACCGCCAACATTTGCGCGGCCTGATCCGCCATGCCCAGCATGAAGCGGCTCGGAACAAAGTGCCGACCGCCTCGCGCAAAATCTTCAAATACATCCGTGATCTGGACGAAACCCAGCGCGGATTACGCTAACAGCAGCCTCAAGCCTCAAGCACGATATGGCTTTCCCTTGCAGCTTGCCGCTTGTATCTGCGATCAAGCTCCCGTTCCGCCCACGGTTATACCGTCGATCTTCAGCGTCGGCTGACCAACGCCCACCGGCACCGACTGGCCGTCCTTGCCGCAGGTGCCGACGCCGCTGTCCAGCGCGAGGTCGTTGCCGACCATCGACACCTTGTTCATCACTTCCGGGCCGTTGCCGATCAGCGTCGCGCCCTTGACCGGCGTGGTGATCTTACCGTCCTCGATCAGGTAAGCCTCGCTGGTGGAGAACACGAACTTGCCGCTAGTGATGTCCACTTGGCCACCGCCCAGGCTGGCGCAGAAAATGCCTTTTTTCACCGAACGGATGATTTCCTCTGGGTCGCTTTCCCCGGCCAGCATGTAGGTGTTGGTCATGCGCGGCATGGTCAGGTGCGCATAGGATTCGCGGCGACCGTTGCCGGTGGGGGGCACGCCCATCAGGCGAGCGTTGAGCTTGTCCTGCATGTAGCCCTTGAGCACGCCGTTCTCGATCAACGTGGTGCACTGGGTCGGCGTGCCTTCATCGTCCACGCTCAGCGAGCCGCGGCGGTTGGCCAGCGTGCCGTCATCGACAATGGTGCACAGGTTGGAGGCGACCCGCTCGCCGATCCGGCCGCTGTACGCCGAACTGCCCTTGCGGTTGAAGTCGCCTTCCAGGCCGTGGCCCACCGCCTCGTGCAACAGCACGCCCGACCAGCCGGGCGCCAGGACCACCGGCAAGGTTCCGGCCGGCGCGGCCACCGCCTCCAGGTTGACCAGTGCCTGGCGCAGCGCCTCGCGGGCGTAACTCATGGCGCGTTCTTCACCGGTGGTGCCCGGCTGCAGGAAATAGTGGTAGTCGGTGCGCCCACCGCCGCCCTGACTGCCGCGCTCACGGCGTCCGTTGTGCTCGACGATGACGCTGACATTGAAACGCACCAGCGGACGAATATCCGCCGCCAGGCTGCCGTCGCTGGCGGCGATCAGGATATGTTCCCAGAGTCCGGCAAGACTTACCGTGACCTGCTTGATACGTGAATCCAGCGCACGGGTGGCGACGTCGATGCGTTTGAGCAGTTCGACCTTGGCGGGCCGGTCCCACACATCCAGCGGATTGTCGCGGATATACAAGCGCTTCAGGGGCACACCGGCAAAGGCCTGCACGCGACCCTGCTGACCGGCGCGGGCGATCGAGCGCGCCGCGCGCGAGGCGTCCGCCAGCGCCTGGGCGCTGATCGCATTGCTATAGGCCAGGCCAGTTTTTTCGCCGGACTGGGCCCGCACGCCCACCCCCTGGTCGAGATGAAAGCTGCCTTCCTTGACGATGCCGTCTTCCAATGTCCAGGACTCGGAAATCTGCCCTTGAAAGTACAGATCGGCGGCATCGATGCCTGGGCCGCTCAGCTCGCCGAGGATGCGTGGCAAGTCATCCACGCTCAATCCGCCGGGAGATAAAAGATGTTCGCTTACGGGTAGCAATAGGTCGCTCATATTCACTCCGAGAGATGCGCCCGCGTCACCGCGCACGCCACTGAAATTCGCCGATGCGTCTGCACCGGCATGCTTTGGCGCACCTGTAGCTGCGCGGATACGTCGCGCTCGGCCCATAGCACCGCCTCGCCCTGGGCCTGCGCGGCAAGCACGCGGCCCCAAGGATCGACAAGCGCCGAATGACCGAAGGTTTCACGGGGCCCCGGATGCACGCCACCCTGGGCGGCGGCCAGTACCCAACACTGGGTTTCAATCGCGCGCGCGCGGATCAACACCTGCCAGTGCGCGGCGCCGGTCACCGCAGTGAAAGCTGCCGGCACACTGATCAGTTCCGCCCCTTGGGCGCGCAGCGCGCCATACAGTTCGGGAAACCGCAGGTCGTAGCACACCGTCATGCCCAACCGCCCGACTGGCGTGTCCGCGATCACCACCTGCTCACCGGCGGCGTAATCGTCCGACTCGCGATAGCGCCGACGCGTATCGGCCACATCAACATCAAACAGGTGCAATTTATCGTATCGGGCCACCCGTTCGCCGTGCTCGTCAAACAGCAGCGAACATGCACGCGGCTTATCTCCGGGCCGGTCATCCGGCGGCAATGGCAGGGTGCCAGCGACGACCCACAAGCCAAGGTCGCGGGCGACGTGTCGCAACCAGGGCAGAATCGGCCCGTTGCCCGCGTGCTCGGCACGCCCCAGCGCTGCCAGATCGGGATGGCCCATGCAGGCAAAGTTTTCCGGCAAGACGGCCAGGCGTGCGCCCCGCTCCGCCGCCTGTTCCAGCAAGCGCCGTGCGACGACCAGATTGGCCGACACCTCAGCCTGACTGACCATTTGAATCACGGCAAGGTTCAGCGGTTCCTTCATGGCGTTCCTGTTTTACGGTCGACGGGTTTGCCATAGGTGATCTGCGGGGATTGCACCGAGCCGCTGACCTCGTACTCCACACCGGCAAAGCGTGCGACGTGGTCGCCGAGCAGCTTGTCGATCAGAAACAGGGCGCCGCCAATGGCCGGCGCCCCCGCGATTAACGCGGCCAGCGGCAGGTTGTTGGTCAGCGGCAAGGCCACCAGCAGCGTACCGTCTACACGATCCCTGGGCATATCCAGCGTGCCGGTGAATTCCAGGCTTGCAGAAGGCCCCGTCATGGTCAGTGGCTCCACGTTGGTATAGACGCCTTTGCGCACGGCAATCGCGCCCTTGACCCGATCATAGCTGAGACCTCGCCCAAACAGATCGGAGAAGTCCAGGCGCAGGCGCCGCCCAATGGCGTTGAAATTGAGCAGGCCGAACACGCGCAGCGCGGAAGCCGAGCCCTGCACTTCGGAAAACTGCCCCTTGCGCACATCGGCACTCAGATTCCCGGACAGGGTATTCACGTTAAAGGCGGCGGGCGACCCAGGCCAATGGGCGTCCGCATCGAGCCGGAAACGTTCGCTGCTGGCGGTGGGTGCAAACCCCCAAGCCAGCAGCACGCGCCCCAGATCCTCGCCCTGCAGGCGGCCCTTGTACCAGGTACGCGGTGCACCAGCCGCCATCTCCCAACCCGCGTCTCCGCCAATTTTCAGGCCCTTGAGGTTGAGATCAAGCTCTCGCAAGCGCAGTCCGTTCGACTGGGGACGGGCTTTGAACGCCCATGCGCCCAATGGAGAATCACCCAGCATCACCTGGCCGATGGAGAGGTCCACTGCCGGCAGGGTGCGCGGGTCGATGTCCGCCAGCGGATCGCGCCGCTCCACCTCGCCGCCCCCCGCCAGTAGACGCACATGCTGCAGATTGACACGGATCGGTACCTGCGGCGAATCCGGCAGATGGATGCTGCCGGCAATGCGCCGACTGTCCAGCTCCGCTCTCCACGCAGCGCCATCCCGCTTGAGGCGCAGCATCAGGTCCTGCAGCTCCTGACCAAAGCCGATAAAGCGCTCGACATATAATTCGGCGTACAGCGGCGGCGACCCGCCTTGCTCAGTCGCCCCACCCAGATAACGTTCACGCACCGCTTGCCAGGCACTAACATCCAGTTCGGGCAGTTGCCCGCGCAACACAAAACCGGATTCCTGCGTCAGCCGCGCCGGCCCCAGCCCCAGGCGCAATTCGCCGCGCAGCCGCTGCAGATCATTGTCCGGCAGGGCTGCGGCCAGGCTGGCATCGGCATAATCCAGCCAGTAACGACGCTCCTGGCCGCCCAGGCTCATGCGCCAGTCGGCGTAGCGGCTCTCACCGGCCGTCTTGCCAAACGGCGCCGGCAGGTCGATGGCCACGCCTTGCAAACTGGAGTCGACGCGCAATTGGCTATTGTCTCCTGCCAGCTGGAGGCGCAGGCGATAGGGCAACCGACCGCTGACCGGCAATGGCCGATCCACACGCAGCCAGTCGCTCAAGGTCTTGACCGGAACCTGCCCCTGCACATCGACCAGAATCCGCTCTGGCCCCTCACTGCTGATCTTGCCGCTCAATGGCTGTCCCAGCGCCTGGCCACGGACACTGCTCGCACTCAGGCCGGTCTTGGTATCAAAGCGAAACGCACCCTTTACCTCACTGAGCTCCAGCTCGGGTTGCGGCAAGGTGAGCCTGGCGCCTTGCGGGGCGAAATCGACGCGCACATACGGCGCGGGGCCTTCGCCCAAGGCGATATCCAGGTGCAGCTGGGCATCCACGGCGCCGCCACCCGACCAGCCGGCAAAGGTTTCAGCGGTGGGCAACGGCCCTTCCTGGAGAATTTTCAGGCCATCCTCGACGCTGCTCTGCAGATGGGCATCGAGCAGCAGATGGGCCGACTGGCCGGGCTCGGCCGGTGGCACGCGCGCCAGGGCTTCCAGCACCCGGCTGCCCAGCAAGCGCCCATCGCTGATGGCGACTGTCACACCACTGTCTTCGACGAACACTTCGCCACGTGCCTGCTGCAAGACTGGCCAGCCCGGCTGATAGGCCAGTTCGGCATCGCGCACCTTGAAATACAGGCTGAGCGTTCGGGCCGCAGCTTCAGCGCCCTTGTTCAGCGAGCCCTGGTATTGAAAGAATCCCTGCTCAATGCTTCCGGCACGGATTGCCGTTTGCAGCCAGGTGGTCAATGCCGGACTTATCGCCGGACTGCGCGAGGGCAGGTATTTGCCGGCGTAGCGGGCATTGCCGTCGCTCAGCCCGATGCGCAGATCCATGTAGTCTTCGGCCTCGGGGTCACGCTGCAGGCGGATCAGAAAATCACCCGCCAGCCGGCCTTCCTCGCCAACGACGCGCAGATACGGTGACCAGAGGCTCAACGCCTCGTCGTCGAAGCGCCAGTTCAGCCGGGCCTGGGCCTGACGGTAGCGCCACGGCTCGCTGAACAGCTGATCCAGATGCAGCGCAAACCCATCGCTGTTCAGGCGCAGCTCGCCCTCACGCAGGTCGCCTTCTACGCTACCGCTGACCTGCTCCGCGCCCGGTGCGCCGTGGTATGGGTCAAACGCGACATCCGCCAGATTAGCCGCGTAGTGCCAGCGGGCATGGGGCTCAGCGCCGGGCTGGTAGGTGACCTGGAGATTGTGCAATCGCCCTCGCGGCTGTAGGGCCTCCAGCGCCACGCTCAAGGCCTCGGGCAAGGGCGCCAGGGCACGCACGCCTTGCACCAACGGCGCGAGATCCAGACGGTCAGCGGACATCTGCAAGACCTGCGCCTGTTGGTCGATCACCAGTTTCGCCGGCCCCCAGCGCGTGCCATCGAGGGTAGCCGCCAGCGAATCGACCAACAGCCGACGGCCTTGCTCGGTGCGTTGCAGGTACAGGTTGAAGCTCAGGTCTTCCAGGTGCAGCGCCGGATGCTCGGCGTAGCCGGCCACCACACTCGGCGCGTGCCAGCGGACCACCGCATGCTGCAGATCCCGCTCGGCCCAGTTCAGCCAGATTTCCCCACCGGCTCGCACCTGCTGGGCGTGCCACTGCGCAGTGAATGCGCGCGGCAACCAGCGCGACCAATCGCTCTGCGGCAAACGCAGGTACAGATCGAGCTGGGCATCGCGCCAGGTTGCTGGCTGCAGCCGGCTCTTTAGCTGCCAGGTCAACGGCTGGCCATCGGGCAGCAGCACGCGTCCATCCAAGCGTTTGCGTCCACCGCCGCTGTCAGTCAGGCTAAGGTTCAAATAGTTCAGGCTGAGCGGCTGTTCACCCTGAGGGTGCAGCACCACTTGGCTATCTATCACCGTGACTTGGGGAAAGCGCCGCAATTCACGCAACAACGGCTCTGGATCCAGCACGCCGGTGCTTTCCTGCTGCGGCAGGCCCTGCACCCTCCAGCGACCCTCGGAATCCTGGCGGACGATCAGTTGCAAGCCGCTCACGGTCAGGCCGGCCAGGCGCGGCTGCCAATTCAGCAGGCTGCCTAGCAGATCCGGACGAACCCGGACCCTGTCCAGACGCATTTCCTGGCCCGGCGCGCCGACGACCACATCGCGGGCCACCAGCTCTGGGGCGAAGCCTCGCCAATGACCCTCCAGGCGGCCAATGCTCAGGGGCACGCGCAGCGCCTCTTCGGCGCGGTCCTGGAGCTCGTCGCGGTACTCGGCTACCAGCGGCACCAGCTCCCGGCCAAGGCTGACGTAGAACGCCGCCAACACCAGCAGCACGGCAAACGCCACCAGCCCCCAGCGCAGCAGTCCGGTGAGCAGGCGCAACAGTAGACTCATGACGCCTCAGCCACTCTCAGAGCAGGACCACATCGTACTGCTCCTGGGAATACATGGCTTCGACCTGAAACTTGATGGTGCGCCCAATAAAGGCTTCAAGATCGGCGACATTACCCGACTCTTCATCAAGCAATCGGTCGACCACCTTCTGCTCGGCGAGCACCAGATAGCCTTCGGCCTGGAATGCGCGCGCCTCGCGTAGAATCTCGCGAAAAATTTCGTAGCAGATGGTTTCCGGGGTTTTCAGCTTGCCGCGCCCCTGACAGCTGGCGCATGGCTCGCAAAGAATCTGTTCGAGGCTTTCACGGGTGCGCTTGCGCGTCATCTGCACCAGCCCCAGCTCGGTGATGCCGATGATGTTGGTCTTGGCATGGTCGCGCTCCACCTGTTTTTCCAGGGTGCGCAGCACCTGGCGACGATGCTCTTCGTCCTCCATGTCGATGAAGTCGATGATGATGATCCCCCCCAGATTGCGCAGGCGCAGCTGACGGGCGATGGACATGGCCGCTTCGAGGTTGGTCTTGAAGATCGTCTCTTCCAGCGTGCGATGGCCGACGAAGGCCCCGGTATTGACGTCGATGGTGGTCATCGCCTCGGCCGGGTCGACGATCAGGTAGCCGCCGGACTTGAGCAGGACCTTGCGTTCCAGGGCCTTCTGAATCTCGTCTTCGACCCCGTACAGGTCGAAAATAGGGCGTTCACCGGGGTAATGCTCGAGGCGGTCGGCAATCTCCGGCATCAGCTCAACCACGAACTGACTGACCTTCTGGAAGGTTTCCCGTGAGTCGATGCGGATCTTCTCGATGCGTGGATGCACCAGATCGCGCAGGGTACGCAACGCCAACGGCAGATCCTCGTAGATCACCGAGGGGGCCGAGGCGGTCTGCATCTGACCGCCGATCTGATCCCATAAACGGTGCAGGTAGCGGATATCGGCGAGAATTTCATCGCTCCCCGCCCCTTCCGCAGCAGTGCGCAGAATGAAGCCGCCATTTTGTTGAATGCCCTCGGCGGCCACGCAATCGGCGACGACCTGCTTGAGTCGTTCGCGCTCGACTTCGCCCTCGATCTTCAGGGATATGCCGACATGACTGGTGCGCGGCATATACACCAAGTAGCGCGAGGGAATCGACAAGTGGGTGGTCAGCCGGGCGCCCTTGCTGCCGATGGGGTCTTTGGTGACCTGCACCACCAGACTCTGACCGTCATGCACCAGCGCGCTGATCGGCTCGACTGCGCTGCCTTCGCGGGTGGAAATTTCCGAAGCATGGATGAACGCCGCACGTTCCAGGCCGATATCGACGAAAGCCGCCTGCATGCCGGGCAGCACCCGCACAACCTTGCCCTTGTAGATATTGCCGACAATGCCGCGCTTCTGCGTGCGCTCGACATGCACTTCCTGCAACACGCCGTTTTCCACCACCGCCACGCGCGACTCCATTGGCGTGATGTTGATCAGTATTTCTTCGCTCATGGCCGTTTCCCGTTAAAAACATTCAAGGTCGGTCTTGTCGCGCCCGGCCCTGTTGCGCATTTCCATTGCCAGCCTATCGTCTTCAGCGCGTGTCGCTCCAGCATTGCATGCCGAATTCTTCCAACAGCTGCGCCGTCTCGCAAAGTGGCAGGCCCACGACGCCCGAGTAGCTGCCCTGCAACTCGCGGACAAAAACCGCCCCCCACCCCTGAATGGCATAGCCGCCGGCTTTGTCAGCCGGCTCGCCGCTTTCCCAGTAGCGTTCGGCTTCGACAGCCGAAATGACACGAAAACACACCCGACTCTCACTCAGACGCACCTCGCAACGCGCCCGGTTGGCGAGCGCGATGGCCGTCAATACGCGGTGTTCGCGTCCCGACAAGGCGCCCAGCATCTCCAGGCCCTGCTTGCGATCAGCCGGCTTACCCAGAATCTGCCCTTCCAGCACCACCGTAGTATCGGCACCCAGCACGCAAGTCACGGGATCATCTATACGCTCAAGCGCAGCCAGCGCCTTGGCGCGCGCCAGACGCTGCACATAAGCCGGCGCCGCTTCGCCCGGCAAGGCTGTTTCATCGATGTCGACAGACAGGACGGAGAACGGTACGCCGATCTGGGTGAGCAGTTCACGGCGCCTGGGCGACGCCGAGGCGAGAATCAGCGCAGGCATGCCGAATCCTTAACAGTTGAGGTGTGATTGCGCTGGGATTTGGCGCGGAATTACGGCCCAAGGGTCGCACATCCCTGGGGGAGCCGGAACCCGCAAGAGTTAACTTTCCGGAGTTCGGCAGGTATTTCAACGTCAGCGCACGTTAAAGCGCAACCGCAGCCATTGCATGGCCAGGTACAACCAGAACCAGAGCACAGCGCTGACCAGGACCGGAATGAGGAACAGCAGGGTTGGCGGGCGATTGCCGGTCAGCGTGTTGAGCCACAACTGCACCAGTTGCGCCAGACCGAGGATGACCAGCAGCACGGTTGCCTGCTGCCAGAGGGGAAACATGCGCAGTCGCTGCTGCAGGCTGAGCACGAGAAAAACCACCAGCACCAGCGGCAAGCCGTGCTGCCCAAGCAACGAGCCGGAAAGCACATCCACCGCCAGGCCAAAGCCCCAGGCCATCGCCATGCCGCCGCGATGGGGCAAGGCCAGTGCCCAATAGGCGACAACCAGGGCTAGCCACAGCGGACGGGCGAGATCCAGAGTACTGGGCAATGGCGCCATGCTCAGCAGCAGCGCCAGCACCATGGTCGCCCAGATCACCCAGCCATTGTTGGGTCGCTCGGACATCATGGTTGAGGCTCCTGTCCATCAGCCGCAGGCACAGCGGGCACAGCGTCTGCCGGCGCCGGCGCGACCGGCGCGACTGGCGCGACTGGCGCGGCGAGTATGCCGTCAGCCCGCAACTGGGCTTCCGCCGCAGCGCTGGCGCGCTCCTCGGGGCTGCGTGAGTCGTTGAAAACCAGCAACAGATAGCGGCTGCGGTTGAGCATCGCCGTGGGCGCCGCACGTACCTGAAGGAAAGGCTGACCGCTGTCGTGGTTGACTTCCTTGATCTGCCCCACCGGGTAGCCAGCCGGGAAGCGTTGACCCAACCCGGAGCTCACCAGCAAATCACCCACCTTGATATCGGCCGTTTCGGCGACATGGCGAAGCTCGAGGTACTCGGTATTGCCGGTGCCGGACGCGATGGCCCGCAAGCCGTTGCGATTGACCTGCACGGGAATGCTGTGGGTGACATCGGTGATCAGCAGCACCCGTGAGAAATAGGGCATCACCTCGACCACTTGCCCCATCAAGCCGCTGGCATCCAGCACCGGCTGACCGACAAACACACCATCGTGGGCGCCCTTGTCGATAATGATGCGCTGGGTGAAAGGATTAGGGTCCAGACCGATGAGTTCGCCGATGATGACCTTGTCATCGACCAGCGCGGAAGAGTTGAGCAGTTCGCGCAGGCGCACGTTCTGCTCGGTGAGCGTGGCCAACTTCTGCAATCGACGTTGCAGCAGCAAAGCTTCAGCCTTGAGCTTCTGGTTTTCCGCCAGCAATTCGCTGCGACTGGCAAATTGCTCGCTGACGCCTTCCCAGGCACGCAACGGGAGGTCGGTCATCCAGTAGACCGGTGTGAGAATCAGGCCCAACTGGCTGCGCACCGGCTTGAGCGCATCGAAACGGGCATCCACCACCATCAGCACAGCCGAAAGCACGGTGAACGCCAGCAGGCGGACACTCAGCGACGGACCCTTGGCGAATAATGGTTTTATGGCTCGCTCCTCACAACGGCAGGCTCCAGGCGGCGGGCCTCAGGCAAGGCGGGCAAGCCTGAAGCCGCCGGTGCGGCTCAGAGCCTTATTCCGTGGACAGCAGGTCCATGGAGTGACGATCCATCATCTCCAGCGCACGACCACCGCCACGCGCCACACAGGTCAGCGGCTCTTCGGCAATGATCACTGGGAGCCCGGTTTCCTGGGCGATCAGCTTGTCCAGGTCGCGCAACAGCGCGCCACCACCGGTCAGCACCAGTCCACGCTCGGCGATGTCCGAAGCCAGTTCCGGCGGGGATTGCTCCAGCGCGCTCTTGACCGCCTGAACGATGGTCGCCAGGGACTCCTGCAGCGCTTCGAGCACTTCATTGGAGTTAAGGGTGAAGCTGCGCGGTACGCCTTCGGCCAGGTTACGGCCGCGCACGTTCATTTCGCGTACTTCGCCACCCGGGAAGGCCGTGCCGATTTCCTGCTTGATGCGCTCGGCAGATGACTCGCCGATCAGGCTGCCGTAGTTGCGGCGCACGTAGGTGACGATGGCTTCGTCGAAACGGTCGCCACCGACGCGCACGGACTCGGCATAGACCACACCGTTCAAAGAGATCAGGGCGATTTCGGTGGTGCCGCCACCGATGTCGACGACCATCGAGCCGCGGGCTTCTTCAACCGGCAGGCCGGCACCGATGGCAGCGGCCATTGGCTCTTCGATCAGAAACACTTCGCGCGCACCCGCACCCAGGGCCGACTCGCGGATCGCGCGGCGCTCGACCTGAGTGGACTTGCAGGGTACGCAGATCAGCACACGCGGGCTGGGCTGCAGGAAGCTGTTTTCGTGCACCTTGTTGATGAAGTACTGGAGCATTTTTTCGCAGACGCTGAAGTCGGCGATCACCCCATCCTTCATCGGGCGGATGGCATTGATGTTGCCCGGAGTACGGCCGAGCATGCGTTTGGCTTCGGTGCCCACTGCAACCACACTTTTCTGATTGCCGCTGCTGCGAATGGCTACGACAGAGGGTTCGTCAAGCACGATGCCGCGTTCGCGCACATAAATCAGGGTATTGGCTGTGCCCAGGTCGATCGACAGATCGCTGGAAAACATGCCACGCAGTTTCTTGAACATTGGACAGGGACCCTAGGGCAACGCGTGGGGAAAAGAGCGCCGACTCTAACAATGACGAGGATTTTGGGCAAGGCTCCCTCTGTGTTAGATTGCCAGGCCATATCAGGGCCGCAAGCCCTGCGAACACGGTTTTACCAGAGGCTGAGCGCTACAGGCTGGGCAAACCGGGACAAGGTGGGCTTTTTTCAACCTCGCCGGCCATCCCTAATAAAACTGCCCCGCACGCCTTCATGGGGGCATTCAGCGCGCCGGCCAAGCACTGCTGCGCCGCTCCTCTGCCCGTCAAAACCGCTGCTCGCTCTAGTCTGATTTTTTGCTGCTATATCTGGAGAATCCCGATGGCGCTCGAACGCTCCGACGTGGAAAAGATCGCCCATCTGGCCCGCCTGGGTCTGGATGAGGCGGAAATTCCCCGCACTACAGAGACCCTCAACAGCATTCTCGGCCTGATCGATGCCATGCAGGCCGTCGATACCCAAGGTGTCGAGCCGCTGGCCCACCCCCTGGACGCCACGCAACGCTTGCGCGCCGACGTGGCCGCCGAAGAAAACCACCGCGACGCCTACCAGGCGATCGCTCCGGCCGTGGAAAGCGGCCTGTATCTCGTGCCGAAAGTCATCGAATAAAGGAAAGGGTTTCCCATGCACCCACTGACCCTGGCCGAAATCGCCCGCGCGCTGGCCGCCAAGCAATTCTCCGCCGAAGAGCTGAGTCGCGACCTGCTGGCCCGCATCCGGCAACTCGACCCGCAGCTGAACAGTTTTATCACCGTCACCGAAGACCTGGCCCTCGAACAGGCCAAAGCTGCCGACAACCGGCGCGCCGCGGGTGAAACCGGCGCCCTGCTGGGCGCGCCGATCGCCCACAAAGACCTGTTCTGCACCCAAGGCATCCGTACCAGTTGCGGCTCGAAGATGCTCGACAACTTCAAGGCGCCGTACAACGCCACCGTGGTCGAGAAACTCGCCGCCGCCGGCACTGTGACCCTCGGCAAGCTGAACATGGACGAATTCGCCATGGGCTCCTCCAACGAGTCCAGCTTCTATGGCGCGGTGAAAAACCCCTGGAGTCTGGATCGTGTACCCGGCGGCTCGTCCGGTGGTTCGGCTGCTGCCGTCGCGGCGCGGCTGGTCCCGGCTGCCACCGGCACCGACACCGGCGGCTCGATCCGCCAGCCGGCGGCGCTGACCAACCTCACCGGCCTCAAACCCACCTACGGGCGGGTTTCACGCTGGGGCATGATTGCCTACGCCTCCAGCCTCGATCAGGGCGGCCCGATTGCCCGCACCGCCGAAGACTGCGCCCTGCTGCTGCAGGCCATGGCCGGTTTCGATGCCAAGGATTCCACCAGTGTCGATCAGCCGCTGGATGATTACCTCGCCGCCTTGAGCCAGCCGCTGGCCGGCTTGCGCATCGGCCTGCCGAAGGAATATTTCAGCGATGGCCTGGACGCGCGCATCGCTGAAAAAGTCCTGGCTGTGGTCGAGGAACTGAAAAAGCTCGGTGCCACGGTAAAGGACATCTCCCTGCCGAACATGCAGCACGCGATCCCGGCTTATTATGTGATCGCGCCGGCCGAAGCCAGCTCCAACCTGTCGCGCTTTGACGGTGTGCGCTTCGGCTATCGCTGCGAGAACCCGGTCAACCTTGAAGACCTGTACAAACGTTCGCGCGGTGAAGGCTTCGGTGCGGAAGTGAAGCGTCGCATCATGGTCGGTACCTACGCGCTGTCGGCCGGCTACTACGACGCCTACTACCTCAAGGCGCAGAAGATCCGCCGCCTGATCAAGAACGACTTCGTCGCTGCCTTCAACGAGGTTGACGTGATCCTCGGGCCGACCACGCCCAACCCGGCCTGGAAGCTGGGCGAGAAGACCAACGATCCGGTCTCCGCGTACCTGGAAGACATCTACACCATCACCGCCAACCTGGCCGGCATTCCCGGCCTGTCGATGCCGGCCGGCTTCGTCGACGGTTTGCCGGTGGGCGTGCAACTGCTCGCGCCGTATTTCCAGGAAGCTCGCCTGCTCAACGTGGCGCACCAGTACCAACAGATCAGCGACTGGCACCAGCGCGCACCCGAAGGTTTTTGAGGACTTAACAGATGCAATGGGAAACCGTGATCGGGCTGGAAATCCATGCCCAGCTCAGCACCCAGTCGAAGATCTTCTCCGCCAGCGCCACCACGTTCGGCGCCGAGCCCAACACCCAGGCCAGCCTGGTTGACTTAGGGATGCCCGGCACCCTGCCGGTGCTGAATGCCGAAGCGGTGCGCATGGCGTGCAAGTTCGGCCTGGCCATCGACGCCGAAATAGCCGAGAAGAACGTCTTTGCACGCAAGAACTACTTCTACCCGGACCTGCCCAAGGGCTACCAGACCAGCCAGATGG
>CAYPFO010000032.1:0-34297 GCA_964410065.1 uncultured Pseudomonas sp. | reverse complement strand
TCCAGCAGCACATGGACAACGGCCTGTACCCCTACACCAAGCGCTACCTGGGCACGCTGCGCAACCATTTCTCCACCATCGGCGTGAACGGCCTGCACGAGATGCTGCGCAATTTCACCGACGACCGCGAAGGGATGCACACCGCCGCCGGGCGGGCCCTTGCCCTGGAGCTGCTCGACCACGTGCGCGCCACGCTGGTGCGCTTCCAGGAAGACACCGGCCACCTCTACAACCTCGAAGCCACGCCGGCGGAAGGCACCACCTACCGCTTCGCCAAGGAAGACCGCAAACGCTTCCCCGCCATCCTCCAGGCCGGGACGGCGGAGGCGCCGTACTACACCAACTCCTCGCAGTTGCCGGTGGGCTTCACCGACGACCCCTTCGAGGCACTGATGCTGCAGGACGAGCTGCAGACCAAATACACCGGCGGCACCGTGCTGCACCTGTACATGGCCGAGCGGATTTCCTCGGCGCAGGCCTGCAAGAACCTGGTGCGCAACGCCCTGAGCCGTTTCCGCCTGCCGTACCTGACGGTGACGCCGACCTTCTCGATCTGTCCGGTGCATGGCTATCTGGCCGGCGAGCACGAGTTCTGCCCGACGTGCGACGAGGAACTGCTGCGAAAACAGCAAGCCTGTTGCGCCTGATTTCCCGACCCCCCCTGCAAAAGGAGCAACAAGCGATGAACACCGCTCAACTGCCGCAAGAACAACGTCAACGCTGTGAAGTCTGGACCCGGGTGATGGGCTATCACCGCCCGGTGACCGCCTTCAACCCCGGCAAGCAGTCCGAACACCGCGAGCGCCAGCACTTCACCGAAGCGGCGGCCGGGCGGGACCAGGTGGCGTGAGTGACGCACTCAGGGTCGGGGGGCTGGTCCCCCTGACCACCCTGGACTTCCCCGATCACCTGGCCTGCGTGCTGTTCTGCCAGGGCTGTGGCTGGCGCTGCCGCTACTGCCACAACCCGCAGCTGATCCCGGCGCGCGGCGAGCAGGAGAAAGCCTGGGCCGACATCCTGGCGTTCCTCGAACAGCGGGTCGGCCTGCTCGACGCGGTGGTGTTCAGTGGCGGCGAGCCGACCCTGCAGGCGGCGCTGCCCGAAGCCATCGCCCAGGTGCGCGCGCTGGGCTTCAAGGTCGGCCTGCACAGCGCCGGCATCAAGCCGAAGCGCTTTGCGAAGGTGCTACCGCTGGTCGATTGGGTGGGCTTCGACATCAAGGCCGCCCCCGAATACAGCACGGCGATCACTGGCGTGGACGGCAGCGGCGCCGCCAACTGGCACAGCCTGGACATGCTATTGCGCAGCGGTGTGGCCCATGAGGTGCGCACCACGGTGCACTGGCAGCTGTTCGATGCTGAGCGGCTGTTGGATTTGGCACAGCGCCTGCGCGCGCAGGGGGTCGAGCGGTTTGTCGTGCAGTGCGCACGCAGCATGCGCATGCTCGACGAACATCTTGGCGATTCTTGCCCGCCCCATGACCATATCCGGGTATGGCAGCGCCTGGAACAGCTCTTCCCGCATTTCGTCCTGCGCGGCTAGACGAAAGGCACAGTGGTCTACGCTTGCACCAGCACACCCCTTCATGAGGAGCTTGAGCATGCAGGCGCATCTTCCTCCCGTTTTACAAGAGCTCCGGCTGCCGTTGCGGCTGCGACTCTGGGATGGCCAGCAACTGGATTTAGGCCCTGATCCACGCGTCACCCTGGACGTTCATGATCCCGCCTTGCTGGCGCAACTGGGCCGGCCGACCCTCGATGCGCTGGGCAGCGCCTACGTCGAGGGGCGCTTCGACCTGCAGGGCCCGCTGGCCGAGGTGATCCGCATCGGCGATGCCCTGAGCCGCGCCCTGGGCGCTGAACACGAGAAGGCGCCGGAACAGCGTGAGGAGCACGACAAGGCCACCGACGCCGCCGCAATTGCCTACCACTACGACCTGTCCAATGACTTTTACGCGCTGTGGCTCGATCCGCAGATGGTCTATTCCTGCGCCTATTTCCCCACCGGCGCGGAAAGCCTCGAACAGGCCCAACTGGCCAAGCTGCGCCACCTGTGCCTGAAACTGCGCCTGCAACCTGGTGAACGGCTGCTGGACGTCGGTTGCGGCTGGGGCGGGCTGGCGCGCTACGCCGCCCGCGAGTTCGGCGTCGAGGTGTACGGCATCACCCTCAGCAAGGAGCAACTGGACCTGGCCCGCCAGCGGGTCGAGGCCGACGGGCTGGCCGAGCGCGTGCAGCTGGAGCTGCTCGACTACCGCGACCTGCCGGACGACGGCCGTTTCGACAAGGTGGTCAGCGTGGGCATGTTCGAGCATGTCGGCCACGCCAACCTGGGCGTGTACTTCCGCACGCTGTTCAAAGCGGTAAAGCCCGGCGGTCTGGTGCTCAACCATGGCATTACCGCGCGCACCACCGATGGCCGGCCGGTCGGGCGCGGCGCTGGGGAATTCATCGGCCGCTACGTGTTCCCCCACGGTGAGTTGCCGCACCTGGCCACGGCCATCGCACGGATGAGCGAAGAGGGCCTGGAAGTGGTCGATGTGGAAAGCCTGCGTCGCCATTACGCCCGCACGCTGCGTTTTTGGAGCGACAACCTTGAAGCCCATCTGGCGCAGGCCGCCACGCTGGTAGCCGACAAGTCCCTGCGCATCTGGCGGCTGTACCTGGCCGGTTGTGCCTATGGTTTCGAGAAGAACTGGATCAACCTGCACCAGATCCTGGCCGTGCGTCCGCGCGCGGACGGCTCTCATGATCTGCCCTGGAGTCGTGCCGACCTTTATCGCTAGAGGCTTGATTGGCAATCAATGCGTGGGGCACAGAGACACTGCCAGCGCAACCTCCGCTGCCGACGTAAAGTCGGCCCCACACGGGTCGGGGGTGGACTCGCTTACTACATCCACCATGGCCCCGCTCCGGTGGGCCGCCACCGGGTGGATCGCCACCCGATGGATCGCCACCGCCACACCTGCGTCACGGCCGGTCCCGCATACCCGTCAATGGCAAACATGCGATGGGTATCGCTGCGCTCAACGCCATCTTACGTGTCCGGGATATCGACACACCCATGGCGCTTGCTCCTTGGCCGCCAGGCTGGCATACAGGCAGGCCTTATTGGGTTGAGCTTTCCTGTGTCTGTACTTCGTCGTCCCGTCTTTCTACGTGTGCTGCTGATTGTCCTCGGGCTGCTGGTGAGTGTCTGGCTGGCCGGGCGGCTGGGTGAGCAGCGTGCCTGGCAGGAGCGCAGCATCGAGGCGCGGGGGCAACTGCAGCTGTATCAACAAACCCTGCACACCCTGGTTGAACGATTTCGTTCGGTGCCGGCCTTGCTGGCGCTGGATAAGGACGTCCGCAGCCTGCTACACGCGCCCGGGGATCAACGCCTGCGGCAAAGCCTGAACGAACGGCTGGCGCGCTTGAACCAGGCGGCGGGTTCCAGCGTGCTGTACCTGATCGATCGGCATGGCGACACCCTGGCGGCCAGTAACTGGGATGAAGAAAGCAGCTTTGTCGGCCACAATTATGCGTTTCGCCCTTACTTCCAGGATGCGCTGCAGGACGTCTGGGGGCGTTATTTTGCGGTGGGCGTGACCACCGGCGTGCCTGGTTACTTCCTCTCCCATGCCATTGAACAGGAGGGTGTGGTGACTGGTGTGCTGGTGGTCAAACTCGAGCTCGAAGACCTGCAGCGCGGCTGGCTCGGCCAGGCCGGCACTTTTCTGGTCACGGCCGATGATCAGGTCGTCATTCTTAGCAACCGGCCGGCCTGGCGCTTTCGCCACCTCGAGCCTTTGGCGGCCGAACAGCGCATGCAGCTGATCGATGCCCGCAAATATGCCGAGCAAGCCCTGCAAGCCTTGGTCAGCGAGCCGCTACGCCGCATCGATGCGTTCAGCGAAGTGCGTCGGGTTGCGGGGCCGGAAGGGGTGCGCGACTACTTCTGGCAGCGGCTGGGGCCGAATCCGGAAGGTTGGACGTTGCACCTGCTTCAGGAGCCGACTGTGGTGATGGGCAAGGTGCAGGGCTACCGGCTGTCGGCGGCGGGTCTCTGGATGACCCTGGCGTTTCTGGTCCTGTTCCTGATTCAGCGGCGCAGGAATCAACACTTGCTGCAGAGCAGGCGCACCGAGCTCGAGCGCCTGGTGGTCGAGCGTACTGCTGAGCTGCGCAAGGCGCAGGACGAGCTGGTGCAAGCGGCAAAATTGGCTGCCCTGGGGCAGATGTCCGCCGCCTTGGCTCATGAACTCAACCAGCCGCTGACCGCCATGCGCATGCAACTAGGCAGCCTGCGCCTGCTACAACGCAGCGGGAAGGATGAACAGGTACAGGACGTGCTGGCGCACATCGACAGTCTGTTGCAACGCATGGCCGGGTTGACCAGCCATCTGAAAGTATTCGCCCGGGAGAGCCCCGGCGGCTTGCGCGAGCGACTCAGCTTGACCCATGTGCTCAACCAGGCGCTGCAGTTGCTGGCGCCTCGTTTGCGCACCGCACACGCGCTTGTGGATAACCAGGTGGACGTCGAGGCCTGGGTACTGGGCGACGCTATTCGCCTCGAACAGGTGTTGGTCAATCTGCTCGACAATGCGCTGGACGCCACCGCACATTTATCGCAGCCGATACTGCGTATCAGCAGCCGGAGAAGCGGTGATTGGTGGCAGCTTGCGGTCAGCGACAATGGCGGCGGCATCGCCGCCGAGCACCTGCAGCGCCTGTTCGATCCGTTTTTTACCACCAAGCCGGTGGGCGAGGGGCTGGGCCTTGGCCTGGCGATTTCCTACGGTATCGTGCGCGACCTGGGCGGCACCCTGGAGGCGGCGACCAGCGATGAGGGAGCGGTGTTCACCCTGACCTTGCCGGCAGCCGATACCGAGCATCATCCGTCCCTGAGGGAGTCACCGTGATGGATCAAGTCATCTTCATCGACGATGAGGCGGCGATTCGCCAGGCAGTCCGCCAATGGCTGGAACTGTCCGGCCTGTTGGTGCACTGCTGCGCCAGTGTCAGCGAGGCCTTGCCGCTGATTCGCCGCAATTTCCCCGGGGTGCTGGTCAGCGATGTGCGCATGTCCGGCTGTGACGGCCTTCAGTTGCTGGAGCAGCTTGTGCACATCGATCGCGATTTGCCGCTGATCCTGGTTACCGGCCACGGTGATGTGAACATGGCCGTGCAGGCCCTGCAGCAAGGGGCCTACGACTTCATCGAAAAGCCATTCAGTCCCGAGCGTCTGCTGGACAGTGTGCGGCGCGCCCTGGACAAGCGTCGCCTGGTGATGGAAAACCGCCGGCTGCGTGAACAGGTCGCCCGCAAGGGAATGATCGAAGGCCAACTGCTGGGCGTGTCGCGAGGTATGGAGCAACTGCGTCAGCAGGTGCTGGAGCTGGCACCCACCCAGGTCAATGTGCTGATTCGCGGCGAAACCGGCAGCGGCAAGGAACTGGTTGCGCGCAGCCTGCATGACTTCAGCCCGCGCGCGGCCAAACCCTTTGTCGCCTTGAACTGCGCGGCGATTCCGGAAAACATCTTCGAAAGCGAGCTGTTCGGCCATGAAAGCGGGGCGTTCACCGGGGCGCAGGTCAAGCGTATCGGGCGCATCGAACATGCCGACGGCAGCAGCCTGTTTCTCGACGAGATCGAGAGCATGCCGCTGGCCCAGCAGGTCAAGCTGCTGCGGGTGATCCAGGAGAAAAGCTTGGAACGTCTGGGCTCCAACCGCAGCATTCACGTCGATCTGCGGGTGATCAGCGCGGCCAAACCGGACCTGCACACTGAGGTGCGCGAAGGTCGCTTTCGTGAGGATTTGCTGTACCGCCTGAATGTCGCCGAGCTGCACATTCCACCGCTGCGCGAACGGCGCGAGGATATCCCGCTGCTGTTCGAGCATTTCGCGCGCCTGGCCGCCGAACGCCATGGTCGGGAAAGTCCCGCCTTGCTGCCGACGGAGATGGCCCGGCTGCTGGCCCACGACTGGCCGGGCAATGTGCGCGAACTGGTGAATGCTGCCGAGCGCCACGTGCTCGGCCTGACCATGCCGCCGGCTAACCTGGTGGTGGCCGAGCAGTCCCTGGCTGCGCAGATGGAAGCCTTCGAGGCCCATTGCCTGCACCTGGCGCTGCAGCGGTGCCAAGGCAACATCAGTGACGTCATGGCGCTGCTGCAACTACCGCGCCGCACTCTCAACGAAAAAATGCAGCGCCATGGCCTACAGCGCAGTGATTACCTGCTGGCCGGCAGCGTGGACGAGCCCTAGCAAGCTGCTCGCGGGACGAAAAATACGACTTAAGAACGTCTCGATTTATCAGATGGCATGGTAAGTTTCGTCTGCCCGCCGCGTCGAATAACCCTGGTTAGGGGCCGACGGACAGGCACAGATTTGCTTCCAATAAAAATAACAGGAGCACTACATGCGCATAAACCCACGACGTTTCGGTCTTTTCGCAGCGGCCGCGGCCTTCGCGGCCAGCACGTCCGTACTGGCTGCCCCCACGTTCATCAACGTCCTCACCGGCGGCACCAGCGGGGTGTATTACCCGATAGGCGTGGCCATTTCCCAGCTGTACAGCAGCGGTATGAGCGATGCCAAGGTTTCCGTACAGGCCACCAAAGCCTCGGTGGAAAACCTCAACCTGCTGCAGGCCGGGCGCGGCGAACTGGCCTTCGCCCTCGGCGATTCGGTGGACGATGCCTGGAACGGCGTGGAAGACGCCGGCTTCAAGGCGCCACTCGAGCGTCTGCGGGCCATCGCCGCCACCTACCCGAACTACATCCAGATCGTCGCCAGCCAGGAATCCGGCATCAAGACGCTGGCCGATCTCAAGGGCAAGCGCATCTCGGTCGGCGCGCCGAAGTCGGGCACTGAACTGAATGCCCGGGCCATCTTCAAAGCCGCCGGGCTGAGTTATGAAGACATGGGCCGTGTCGAGTTCATGCCCTTTGCCGAATCCGTCGAACTGATCAAGAATCGCCAGCTGGATGCCACCTTGCAGTCCGCAGGCCTGGGCATGGCGGCGATTCGCGATCTGTCATCGATGATGAAGCTGAATTTCGTGCCCATCCCCGAAGACGTGGTGCAGAAGATCGGCAGCAGCGCTTACCTGTCCAAGCCCATTCCGGTTGGCACTTATGAGGGCCAGGATGTAGAAGTGCCCACAGCGGCGGTGATCAATATTCTGGTGACCCATGACCGCATCGATGATGAGGTGGCCTACCAGATGACCAAGCTGATCTATGACAACCTGCCGCGTCTCGTCAGTGCGCACTCGGCTGCCAAGGACATCAAGCTGGAGGAGGCCACTCAGAGCCTGCCGATTCCATTGCATCCCGGCGCGGAGCGCTTCTACCGCGAGCAAGGTGTTCTGCAATAATTCACAGCCGACGCCGCAGCAGCTTTGAAATGCCGCCGCCCGAGAGGGTGGCGGCATTGCTGTTTTAGGGCGGGTGTGAGCCAGTCTACGGATTACTCCACCTCGGCCGTGATCAGCGGAATCATGCCGATGCCTGCCCCTGGATAGGCGGTTTTTTGCCGATCAAGTAGTGGGTCACAGGATAAAACCGCATGTTAGATGCCAGAGCCCAGTGGGCAAAATCGCTGCAACCCTAGCGCTGGTGGGTTTAGCGGACAGGGCCGAGTCGTCCGGTGGCATGTGGCATGACTTCTGCTATTGCCTACTTCCAGTCGCCTCGCGACCCCAACAAGAACAAGAGGCGGGAGTCAGGACGGTCATCCGGTCTGTAACCCCCACGGGCTGCCTGCCCATGACGTCGTCTCTTGTGGTTGTGAATAGCTGAGCCAGGGGCCTCGGTCCTGGCCATAACAATAAATGGAGCATTTCATGCGCATGAAGAAACGTTTCGGCCTGCTGGCCGCTGCCGTCGCCCTTACAGCCAGTTCCGCGGCCTTTGCCGCACCGACCTTCCTCAACGTTCTGACCGGCGGCACCAGTGGGGTGTATTACCCCATCGGCGTGGCCCTGTCCCAGCTGTACAGCAATGGCATCGACGGCGCCAAAACGTCCGTGCAAGCCACCAAGGCTTCGGTGGAAAACCTCAACCTGCTGCAGGCCGGCCGTGGTGAGCTGGCCTTCTCCATTGGCGATTCGGTGGATGACGCCTGGAACGGCGTAGAGGACGCCGGCTTCAAGGCGCCGCTGACCAAACTGCGTGCCATCGCCGCCATCTACCCGAACTACATCCAGATCGTCGCCAGCAAAGAGTCCGGCATCAAGACGCTGGAAGACCTCAAGGGCAAGCGCATCTCGGTCGGCGCGCCGCGTTCGGGCACCGAGCTGAATGCCCGGGCGATCTTCAAGGCCGCTGGCCTGAGCTACGCCGACATGGGTCGCGTCGAGTACATGCCCTATGCCGAATCCGTGGAGCTGATCAAGAACCGCCAGCTGGATGCCACCCTGCAGTCCTCGGGCTTGGGCATGGCGGCGATTCGTGACCTGGCAGCGATGATGCCGATCACGTTCGTGGAAATCCCCCAGGAAGTGATCGCGAAGATCGGCAGCCCGGTGTACCAGTCTCGCCCGATTCCGGCCGGCACTTATGACGGTCAGGACGAAGACGTGATGACCGCGGCGATCACCAACATGCTGGTTACCCATGAGAAGGTCTCCGACGAGGTGGCTTATCAGATGACTAAACTGATGTTCGACAACCTGCCGCGTCTGACCAGCTCGCACTCTGCAGCCAGGGACATTAAGCTGGAAACCGCGACACGGGGTCTGCCGATTCCGCTGCACCCGGGGGCAGAGCGTTTCTACAAGGAAGCCGGCGTACTCAAGTAAGCGCCTCGCCAGAGCCTTGAAAACAAGCCGTCGAAGTTCGACGGCTTCGCGTGTTGCGTAACCAGGAGTTTTTCCCCATGAGTGAAGAAAACGCCTTGCACGCCAGCCCGGCGCAGTGGCCAAAGACGCTCTTCTATGTGGCGCTGTTGTTCTCCACCTATCAGATCATCACCGCCGCATTTCATCCGGTTTCCAGCCAAGTGCTACGAGCGGGCCACGTTGGCTTTCTATTGCTGATGGTGTTTCTCTGCTACCCGGCTAGGGGCCAAAGCCGACCTTGGCAACCGCTGGCCTGGCTGCTTGGCCTGGCCGGCATGGCCACGGCGTTGTATCAGTGGTATTTCGAGGCGGACTTGGTGCAGCGCTCGGGAGACTTGAGCGACTGGGACATGCTTGTCGGCATCGGCTTGACGCTCTTGGTGTTCGAGGCCGGGCGACGGGTCATGGGCACAGCCTTGCCGCTGATCTGCGCCTTGTTCCTTGCCTATGGCCTGCTGGGTGAATACCTGCCTGGTGATCTGGCCCACCGAGGCTACGGTTTCGATCAGATCATCAATCAGCTATCGTTTGGCACTGAAGGCTTCTATGGCACGCCGACCTACGTATCGGCCACCTATATCTTCCTGTTTATCCTGTTCGGCTCCTTCTTGGAGCAGGCGGGGATGATCAAGCTGTTCACTGACTTCGCCATGGGCATGTTCGGCCACAAGACCGGCGGCCCGGCCAAAGTGTCGGTGGTGTCCTCGGCCTTGATGGGCACCATCACCGGCTCGGGCGTAGCCAACGTCGTTACGACCGGCCAGTTCACCATTCCGCTGATGAAGCGCTTCGGCTACAAGCCGGCGTTTGCCGGAGCAGTGGAGGCCACTGCCAGTATGGGCGGGCAGATCATGCCGCCGGTGATGGGCGCGGTTGCTTTCATCATGGCCGAAACTATCAATGTGCCTTATGTCGAAGTGGCCAAGGCAGCGCTGATCCCGGCGATGCTGTACTTCTTCGCGGTGTTCTGGATTGTTCACCTGGAAGCACGCAGTCAAGGGCTCAAGGGGCTGTCCAAGGACGAATGTCCGAGCGCCTGGTCGTCGGTCAAGGAACGCTGGTACTTGCTGGTGCCCTTGGTCGTGCTGGTCTACCTGCTGTTCTCCGGACGCACGCCGATGTTCTCGGGCACGGTGGGCCTGGCGCTGACCGCGATCGTCATCCTCGGCTCGGCGATCATCCTCAAAGCGTCCAGCTTCTGGCTGCGCGCGGCGTTCTGGGTGGCGCTGGGCATACTCTGCACCGGATTCTTCCAGCTCGGCATCGGGGTCATCTTCGGCGTGATTGGTGTCCTGGTGGCCATCTGCTGGTTCATCAAGGGCGGTCGCGACACCCTGCGCACTTGCGTGTACGCCTTGGTCGACGGCGCGCGTCACTCGATTCCGGTCGGCATCGCCTGCACCCTGGTCGGGGTGATCATTGGCATCGTCTCGCTGACCGGTATCGCCAGCACCTTCGCCGGCTACATCATGGCCATCGGGGAGAACAACCTGTTCCTCTCCCTGGTGCTGACCATGATTACCTGCCTGATACTCGGCATGGGCATCCCGACCATTCCCAACTACATCATCACCAGCGCCATCGCCGCGCCGGCGCTGGAGCAGTTGGGCGTGCCGCTGATCGTGTCGCACATGTTCGTCTTCTACTTCGGGCTGATGGCGGACCTGACGCCACCGGTGGCACTGGCCTGCTTCGCCGCTGCGCCAATTGCCAAGGAAAACGGCTTCAAAATCAGCCTCTGGGCAATGCGCATCGCTGCGTGTGGCTTCGTGGTGCCGTTCATGGCGGTCTACGATCCGGCGTTGATGATGCAGAGCGACAGCTGGATAGCCATCCTGTACATGGCGGGCAAGACGGTATTTGCCGTATGCCTGTGGGGAATGGCGGTGTCCGGCTTTTTGAATATGCGCATGGCTGTGTGGGAACGTCTGCTGGCGCTTGCCGCTGGTATGTTGCTGGTACTGGCCATGCCGATCAGCGACGAACTGGGCTTTGCTCTTGGTGCGGTGCTGGTGGCTCAACATGTCTGGCGTGCCCGTCGCGCTGAGCTGGCGGTGGCGTGATCGGGCTGTGTCTGGGCCTGGCCGGGGTGGTGTGGGCGCACCTGCCCGCCCCGGCCTTTACCCTGGCCTGGGATCACACCATCGAGAAGATTCGCTGGGAAGAGGATTACCGCGTGACGCCGGACGGGCTGCTGCTCGGCGAAGCGCGGGTCAAGGGCAGCGGCGCCGGCATGGAGATTCCCGATGGCGCCACCCTGCGTGACGGCAGCTGGCACTACCGCAACGCGCTGGCGCCGTTGCCACTGTTGCGTCTCGGGCGCACGCCCGAGGCCGGCGATTACCAGCTGTGCATCGACCGACTCTGTCGGCCGATGAGCGACTGGCTCGGCCCACCGCAGGCGGAACAGCCGGCGGTGGAACTGTGGAGCTGCTCGCCTCCCGCATGAAGCTGCACATCAACTAGGCTTGCGGCTTTCTGCTTAGGGAAAGCCGCCATGCCTCTCTCGCTCCGTTTGGGCCTTGCGGCCTGCCTCGTCATCCCCTCGTTGCCAGCCTGGGCTGTGGATATCCTGCCTGGCCTGTGGGAAATCACCCCGCGCGGCGTGCAATTGGGTGGGCAGACCCTGCCGGATCTGGGCGCTGTGCTGTCCCAGCTGGAAAACCTGCCTCCCGAACAGCGACAGATCATGCTCGATACCCTGAGTCAGCGCGGCGTGCAGTTGGCTGGGCGCGGCGTGCGCGTCTGCCTCAGCGAAGAGCAGGTGCGCCGGCGGGATTTACCCCTGTACGACGCGCAGAGCGGTTGCACACAGGAACACACCGAGCGCAGCGAGCAGCTGTGGACATTCAGCTTCCAATGCCCCGACGCTGCGGGGCAAGGCGAGACACGTGTGCTCAGCGAGCAGGAATTCATCACCACGCTGGACAGCCAGTTCAACGCCGGCGCCACGTTGCCCGACAGCGGACGTCTGGAAACCCATGCGCGTTGGCTGAGCGCCGACTGCGGCACGCTGAAACCCACGATGCGCTAACCGACGAGGTTATCCACAGGCGCTGTGACGGCTGGCGCCGCCGCTGAGAAAGCCGCACCATGGCCCCATGCTGAACAATATCCCTACCCATCTGATCGCCGGCCCGCTGGGTGCCGGCAAGACCAGCCTGCTGCTCCAGTTGCTGGCACAGAAGCCCGCCGATGAGCGCTGGGCGCTGCTGATCAACGAATTCGGCGCCATTGGTCTGGACGCCGCCTTGCTGGACACCGGCGCCGACGGCGTCAGCCTTGCCGAAGTGGCCGGCGGCTGCCTGTGCTGCGTCAACGGTGCGCCGTTCCAGATCGGCCTGGCGCGCCTGTTGCGCCGCAGCAAGCCGACTCGGCTGTTCATCGAACCGTCCGGGCTCGGGCATCCGGCTGAGCTGCGCCGTCAACTGAGCGTTCCTCCCTGGCGGGGCGTGTTGGCCCTGCAGCCCGATGTGCTGGTGCTCGACGCCGCTGCGCTTGCCGCCGGGCACGAGCTGCCTGACAGCCAGCGCGAGGCCTTGGCGGATGCCGGGTTGGTGCTGCTCAATAAGGCCGAGACGCTGGATCAGGCGAGTCGCCAGCAGCTGGCGCAGCATTGGCCGGGCAAGACGCTGTATTGGACCGAACACGGATATCTGCCGCTGGATGCCTTGCCGGAAACGCCCATCGACATTGACGGCCCTGTGGATAACCTGCCCGAGGAGACTGCGCGCCCGCTGGGCAGCCTGTGGAGCGCGCCTGACGTCCCCATCTGCCAGAGACAGGCCGGACCCGAAGGCTGGAGCATCGGCTGGCGCTGGCATCTTAGTCAGCGCTTTGACACGCAGCGGGTTAGCGATTGGCTCGGTGACCTGGGTTGGCGCCGCGCCAAGCTGGTGCTGCATAGCCAAGAGGGCTGGCAATCGGCCAATGCGCTGGACGGCGCGCCGCTGCAGTGGCAGCCGAGTGCCTGGCGGCGGGACTCGCGCATCGAGCTGATTTTCACCCACGCCCAGGACGCTGCCGCCTTGCAGCACGCGCTGGATGCGTGCCGCCTCGCCGACTGAATCACGCCGTGCCGGATGGCGTTGAGCGCAGCGATACCCAACGCAATTGTGACAGTGGTGGGTATCGGCGCGCTGCTACCGGGCAACCCTGAATCTCCCACCCCGCACCTCAACCCACCCTACGCGCTCTGCCGCCTTGGACGGCTGCCGGCTCGCGGAGTAAACGACGCCGTGGGTAGAATGCCGGTCCCTTTGGTCAGTTCTGTTGTCTGCCTATGAATCTGCACGCCTGGTCCCATCCCTGTTCCGCCGGTTTCACTCTGCGTGGCTGGCACAGCACGCCGTCCGGCAAGCCGTTGCTGCACTTCATGCATGGCAACGGTTTTTGCGGCCGCGCCTATGAGCCCATGCTCAGTCACCTGGCCGAACATTTCGACCTCTGGCTGTTCGATGCCCAGGGACATGGCGACAGCGACCACGGCGGCGACTTTCAAGGCTGGAACCGCAATGCGGAACTGGCCGTGGAAGCCTTTGAGGCCGGCCGCGAGCGCTTCGGCGATGTGCCGCGCTTCGCGCTCGGGCACAGTTTTGGCGGAGTACTCAGCAGCCTGATCCTGGCGCGCCGGCCCGACCTGTTTCAGCGCGCCGTGTTGCTCGACCCGGTGCTGTTCACGCCGGGCATGATTGCCCTGAAAACGGTGGCCAGCGCCCTCGGTCTGTACCACAACAACGAGAAAGCCAAGCGCGCCCGTGCCCGACGCAACCACTGGGTCGATCGCGACGACGCCCGTGAGCGGTTGCGCAATCGCGGCATTTTCAAGAACTGGGACGAAGCCGCCCTGAGCGCCTATGCGCAACAGGCCCTAAAACCCGCCGAAGGCGGCGGGGTACAACTCAAGTGTCATCCACACCGCGAGGCGGAGGTCTTCGCCAGTTGTCCACAGGGCCTGTGGCGATCGCTGCGCCAGGTTCAGACCCCCAGCGTGGTGCTCTATGGCCGCGACAGCTATCCCTTCGTGGTGAAGTCGGCGCAACGCTGGCCGCGGGTCAACCCGCGCGTGCAGGCCCAGGCTGTGGATGGCGGACACTGCTTTATGCAGGAACGTCCGCAAGAGACGGCGGAACGGGTCACGGGCTTGTTGCTGGGCTAGTACGCTGCTGGGATTCCACCCACGGTGCTGTGCCAGAACGGCTTGGCCCGAGGTCGGCGTCCCACAGGGTGTGTGCTGGGCAGGGATCCCGTGGGAGCGGCTCCCGTTATTCGCCTGACTGACGGCGTTTCCACGCGTCCAGCTGAATCACCTGGCCGCTCTCGGTCGGAGGCGCGTGGGGAATCGTCGTGTCCGCGGGCGGCGGCGTAGGGCAGGGGTGGGGATCAAGCCGGATGCCGCCCGGATGCACGCCGAACATGACGATGCTGCCGCGATGGCGTTGCTCGCCGGTCACCGTGAACTCGAAACCGTAGACCCGGCCCAGGCGCTTGCGTCCGCGCGCATCCGCCACCAGGCCGATCTTGCGCAGGGCGACGTTGTCGTCGAGCAATTGCACCTGTTCGCGCTCACAGTGCCGCCTGACCAGTAGCAAGGCGCGTTCGCGAATGCCATGGCCATGCCAGAGCCAGGTCGCGAAGGCGCCTACCAGCATTAGCAGGAACAGGTTGCCAAGGGTCAGCATGGAAGCTCCGGTACGAGGGCGAAAGGGCAGCTTACCCCACTTGCCATGCGCCTCGAAGAGCGCCAGCCCTGGGCCGAGAAAATAGTCGCTGCGGGGCCTGCCGCAGGAAACGATTTGCGCGATACTGCGCGCCTTTGCTCCACAGGACTTCGTAATGAAACGCACCCCCCATCTGCTGGCCATCCAGTCCCATGTCGTGTTTGGCCATGCCGGCAACAGCGCGGCGGTGTTTCCCATGGCGCGCCTGGGGGTCAATGTCTGGCCGCTAAACACGGTGCAGTTCTCCAACCACACCCAATATGGCCAATGGACCGGCGAGGTGCTGGCGCCGCAGCATATTCCCGCACTGCTCGATGGCATCGAGGCTATTGGCGAGCTGGGCCAGTGCGATGCCGTGCTCTCCGGCTATCTGGGCAGCGCCGCCCAGGGCCGGGCGATTCTCGAGGTGGTGCGGCGCATCAAGGTCGTCAATCCGCGCGCGCTGTACCTGTGCGACCCGGTGATGGGCCATCCGCAAAAAGGCTGCATCGTTGCCCCGGAAGTCAGCGATTTTCTGCTCAACGAGGCACTGGCCGTGGCTGACCTGCTGTGTCCCAACCAGCTGGAGCTGGACAGCTTCGTTGGACGCCGGCCGACCTCGCTGGCCGATTGCGCCGCAATGGCTCGCACCCTGCTGGCGCGTGGGCCGCAGGCGGTATTGGTCAAGCACCTGGACTATCCGGGCAAAGCCGCCGAGGACTTCGAGATGCTGCTGGTGACCGCCGAGCAGGCCTGGCACCTGCGCCGCCCGTTGCTGGCCTTCCCGCGCCAGCCGGTGGGCGTCGGTGACCTGACTTCGGGGCTGTTCCTGGCGCGCCTGTTACTCGGCGACAGCCTGTTGCAAGCCTTTGAATTCAGCGCGGCGGCGGTGCATGAAGTGCTGTTGGAAACCCAGGCCTGCGGCAGTTACGAGCTGCAATTGGTACGTGCCCAGGATCGCCTGGCCCAACCGCGGGTGCGCTTTACTGCCGAGCCTCTGTAAGCACAGCGGGCACCCGCCCGTCGTGATGGGGTCCCAGTCTATGCTCTCGAATCGCTCGTTCAGCATGGAGTCCTGTCGCCGTATGAAACAGAGTGCACTTGTTCTGCTCCTGGTGCTGCTCGCCGGTTGCACCGGCCTGCGCATCGATGACAGCCATACCGCGCGCGGGCAAAGCAGCCGGGTGCAGTACATCGTGCTGCATTACACCTCCTCGGACTTGCCGCGCTCGCTGCAGCTGCTGACCCAGACCGAGGTCAGCAGCCATTACCTGCTCGGTGCCCGGCCGGCGACCCTCTATCGTCTGGTGAACGAGAACCGCCGCGCCTGGCACGCCGGCGAAAGCGCCTGGCAAGGGCGCACCTGGCTGAACGCCAGCAGCCTGGGCATCGAACTGGTGAACCAAGGCTATGAGGAAGACGCCGACGGTACGCGCCGCTGGTATCCCTATCCCGAGGAGCAGATCAAGGTGCTGATTGCCTTGCTTAAGGAGCTGGTGGCGCGCCACGACTTGCCGCTGGGCAGCATCGTTGGTCACAGCGACATCGCCCCGCAGCGCAAAGTGGATCCCGGCCCGCTGTTTCCCTGGCAACGGCTTGCCGAGGCTGGTTTGATTCCCTGGCCGGATAGGGCGCGCGTGACGCACTACCAGGCGCTGTTCGAGCAGGGGCTGCCCGAGGTGGCGTGGTTCCAGCAGCAGCTGGCGGAAGAGGGTTATCAGGTGCCGCTGCACGGTGAACTCGACGACGCGACCCGCAAGGTGCTGCGGGCATTCCAGATGAAATATCGCCCGACGCGTTACGACGGCGAGCCGGATGCTGAAACCGCCGCGTTGTTGCTGGCCTTGCGCCCGTTGCCCAGCGTGGAATGAGAGCGCTTGGAGAAGCTGAGCTACAACGGCAGCACCAAGAAAAATACTGCACCCTGGCCGGGGCGCGAATGCACGCCCAGGCGACCGCCGTGCAGGCGGACGATTTCCTTGCACAGCGCCAGGCCCAGGCCGACGCTGCCCTGGCGATGGCCGATCTGCACGAAGGGTTCGAAAATGCGTTCCTGCTGGCTGTAGGGAATCCCTTCGCCACTGTCCTCGATGCTGATGATCAATTGCTTGCCATGCTGGCGCGCCTGCAGGCGAATGTGCCCGTCTCTGGGGGTGTGACGCAGGGCGTTGTCGATCAGGTTGTCCAGCACCCGGTCGGTCTGCAGGCGGTCGAGTTGCAGCCAGGGCAAGGGCGGATGCAGGTCCAGCTGCAGCATGACGTTGCGTTCGCCGGCCTGACTGGCGAAGCGCTGGTGGGCAAGTTTGAGCAGCTCGCCGGGGTCGCAGAGGGTCCGTTGAGGTTGCTGCTGGCCGCTCTGGTAACGGGAGAAATTCAGCAGGTCATTGATCAGTCGCAGCATGCGCTGCATCTCTTCGTTGATGGTGCCCAGCAGCTCGCTCTCGCGGCTGTCAGGGGCGACGTGCAAGCGCTCGTGCAACAGTCCGAATGCCATGTGAATGCCGGTCATCGGCGTGCGCAGCTCGTGAGAGGCCCGCAGCACGAATTCATTGCGCACCCGTTCGAAGGCGCGCTGCTCGGTAACATCGCGCAGCACCAGCACCGCGCCGATGGTACGACCGTCGGCATGGCTGACCGCGGACAGGCGCCAGCTGAGCAGGCGCAACTCGCCCTCGGCCTTGATCGCCAGGTCTTCCTGCGGGCCTACCAGGGGTTGGTTGTCGAGAACGCGCTGGACCGCCTCGTCCAGCATCGGGGCCTCCAGCACGTCGCCGGGGGCGCGCCCCAGCAGGCTGGGGCTCCAGGCCAGTTGGCGCTGGGCCACCGGGTTGGCGTGCTCCAGCAAGCCCTGGCGGTCGATGACCAACAGGCCATCGTCGATGCTGTCGAGCAGTGCCTGCAGGCGCAGTTGCCCGCCGAGCAGGGCTTCGACGTTGCTCTCCTTGGACTGGCGCAGCGCTTCGCCCATCAGGCCGAAGCGGCTGATCAGGGCGGACAGTTCGGTGGTTGGCGACTGAGGCAGGTTCAAGTTGAAATCGCCTTGGCCGATCTGGTCGGCGGCGTGCGCCAAGTGTTCGATTACGCCGCTGAAACGCCGCGCGAAGCCATGGGCGGTAAGAAACCCGATCAGCAGCACGCCGCAGCCAACCAGACCGAGCAGGCTGGCAATCAGCACGGCGCGCTCGCGGTTGCCCTGTTCTGTTTCGGCCAGCGAGGTAATGGCATGCTGTTGCAGCTCGAGGATCGGGGTGCGCACGTTCAGGTAGGCGGTGTTCAGCGACTGGCGAGCGAAAATCTGCTCGGGATCGGCGCGCAGCAGGGAATAGTATTCCTGCAAAAACACGTCATGGGCCTGGGCGATGGTATTGACCAACTGGCGGTCGTGACGCGTGCGTACCAGCGCATTCGCCTCCTGCAGTTGCCGGGCAAAGTCCTGGCGCAACGTCGCGACATTGGCCAGCTCCTGTGGGGTGCCGAAATTCAAGGTCATCTGGCTGCCGATGGCCTTGCGCATTTCCTGGGTAATGGTCAGCAGGCTGTAATGGTAATGGGTGAACTGGCGTTGTTCGCGCGCCATCTGCAGCACGCTGAACACGCCGATGCCCAGGCCGATCAGGGCCACCACCATGACTGCCGAGATGCCGATGAGCAATTGGCTGCGTAACTTCATGGTGGGTTACAGGCCGTATTGTTTGCGTTTTCGATACAGCGTCGAGGCATCGATGCCCAGGGTGCGCGCCGCTTGATCGAGGGTCTCGCTGCTGGCGATCAGCGCGGCGATATGGGCTTTTTCCAAGGCTTCCAGGCTGAGGGTTTCGCCGACGCGCGGCGCGCCACTGCCGGGCTGGGTGGTCAGGCCTAGGTGGCTGACTTCGACGTATTCCTGTGTGCAGATGATGCTGGCGCGCTCAATCACGTTGCGCAGTTCGCGCACGTTGCCCGGCCAGGCGTACTCGCTTAACAATCGGCGGGCCTCGGCGCTGAGCGCGCGAGCGGGGCGGCCGTAGCTTTTCACGAACTGCATGAGGAAGCGTTCGGCCAGGGGCAGCACATCCTCGGGACGTTCGCGCAGCGGCGGGATGGTCAGGGTGATGACGTTCAGGCGATACAGCAGGTCTTCGCGAAAGCGCCCGGCACGCACCATGGTGTCCAGGCTGTGGTTGGTGGCGGCGAGAATGCGTACATCGGCGCGCCGGGTCACCGGATCGCCGACCCGTTCGTATTCCTTGTCCTGAATGAAACGCAGCAGCTTGGATTGCAGGGGCAGCGGGAAGTCGCCGATCTCATCAAGGAACAGGGTGCCGCCATCGGCCTGGCTGACCCGGCCCAAGGTGCTTTCTACCGCCCCGGTATAGGCGCCCCGCGTGTGCCCGAACAGTTCGCTTTCCATCAGCTCGGCGGACAGCGACGGGCAGCTGATGGTGACGCAGGGCCGACTGGCGCGTCCGCTCCAGGCATGGATGCTGCGCGCCAGCTCGCCTTTGCCGGTGCCGGACTCGCCCAGCAGGAGAATATTCGCGTCGGTATCGGCCACCTGCCGCGCGGTTTCCAGCACCGCCATCATCGCCGGGCTGTTGGAATCCAGGCCAGGGCTGCGCTGGGCTATTTCATCTTCGAGGGCTTCCAGACGCGCCGCCAACTGGCGCACCTCCAGCTGCTTGGTTGCAGCCAGACGTAACTGCTCTGGGCTGCAAGGCTTGACCAGGTAATCTGCTGCGCCCAGACGGATGGCATCCACTGCCGTGTCCACCGCCGAATGCGCGGTGATGATCACCACGCGCATCCAGGGCGCCAGCAGACGCATCTGCTGCAACACGGTGAGGCCGTTGTCATCGCCCAGGCGCAAGTCGAGAAAGCACAGGTCGAAGACCTGGCGTTGCAGCAGGGTTTCTGCTTGTGCCGCACTGTTGGCGGTCGAGACCCGATAGCCATCGTCCTCCAGGCAATAACGGAACGTGCGCAGGATCGCGGCTTCGTCGTCGACAAGGAGGATACGTCCGCTGATGAGGGGCGTGTGTTCCATGGAATTCTCCACTATCGCCGTTAGGCGCGTCGAACAGGCAACTGCATGAACAGTCTGGTCGATCCTTTGGCTACGTGCCGATTTGCCGATTGGCAACAGGCCAGACAGCTCTGATTGTTTTTTGGCGCTTTAGTTTTGTCCTTGAATCAGTTTAGTGCCGTGCAATCTGCATGGTGGCGAGGGGGCAATCATGCAGTTTGCCGTGCCGCTTGCCCGGTATATAAATGCAACTCATTGATTCTATTGCTGTTTAATAAGCGTTGCGGATGGCACGCACGCTGCAATAGAACCCCTATGGATACGCCTTACCATCGGCTTCGGCCTGTTGCATAGGGAGGAAGGGATATGAACAAGCCTTGGCAATCGAGCCTGTTGGGCAGTGGATTATTTGTGTTGGCTGCGCTGCTTGTGTCGCCTGTGGACTCGCCTCGTTTCGTGGACAGACCGCAAACCGTCGTAATGACCGATTCAACGCAACCACCGCCACAGACACTGGTCAAAACCGATATGCCGGTCATCACGCCCCAGCGTGCTGAACCTCTCTTAGACGATCAACAGCCTGGCGAGCAGCCTTGGCACACAGTGCCCAAGCGTACGAGCTGGGTGTTCTAGCAGGCTGCAGTCCTGCCAACGCAGGGAGTTTCCAACGGCTTGCTGAGGAGGGTTATGACTCTATTGGGTGTGCTGTTTGTAATTCTACTGCTGGTGGCAATGCTGTGTTTCGCGTGGGTTGTCGGACCCCTGTTCCTTGATCGGGATCGGCGGCGCACACCTTCAAGCGCGGCACGTCGTCGCCTCCCGCGAAGAGACTGGCAAAGCGCGCTAACTCACAAAGAGGAAATGCTTATGTTGAGCTGGGCCATTACCTTCCTGATCATTGCCATCATCGCCGGTGTGCTCGGCTTTGGCGGGATTGCTGGAACTGCAACGGGTATCGCCAAGATCCTGTTCATCATCTTTCTGATCCTGTTTGTGGCGTCCTTTCTGTTCGGTCGCTTTCGCGGACCGCGCTGACGCTGGAAAACAGGCGGCAGGAGGGTTTGCCTCCTGCCGCCTGTTTTCATGTGAAACGCACGGCCAATTTGGCCAGGTGCTCGCCTTGATAACGCGCCAGTGCCAGTTCTTTCTCACTGGGTTGGCGACTGCCATCGCCACCGGCAATGGTCGCCGCGCCATAGGGTGAGCCACCGCGCAGTTCGCTGGTATCGGTCAGTTCCGGGGCGCTGTACGGTAGGCCGGCAATGAGCATGCCGTGGTGTGCCAAGGTGTTCCAGAACGAAGTAATGGTGGTTTCAGACCCGCCGCCGGTGCCGGTGGAGGTGAACACGCTGGCCAATTTGCCAATCAGCGCCCCCTTTACCCACTGCCCGCCCGTCTGGTCGAGAAAGGTGCGCATTTGCCCGCACATATTGCCGAAGCGGGTCGGAGTGCCAAATAGAATGGCGTCGTAGTCGGCCAGCTCCTGCGGGCTGGCAATGGGAGCCGCTTGATCAAGCTTGGCTCCGGCCTTGCGCGCAATGTCCTCGTTCATGGTCTCCGGCACGCGCTTGAGCGTGACTTCTACGCCCGGCACATGCCGTGCGCCTTCGGCCACGGCTTCGGCCATCTGTTCGATGTGTCCATACATCGAGTAATACAGCACCAGTATTCTCTTCATTTCACGTCTCCTCGGGTCGGCACTTCCGACGGCTGCCTACAGCGTAGATGAGTAGGCTGCGCGGCATGACTGCTGCGCTTATGCTAACCAGCGCCCTGATATCATCCCGCCGATTGGCGCTGCCTCTGACGGAGATCACGATGCTCAACGGCCTGTGGCTGGGTTTTTTCCTGATAGCCGCCTTGGCGGCTCTGGCCCGCTGGTTACTCGGCGGCGACCCGGCGGTATTCGCCGCCCTGGTGCAAAGCCTGTTCGACATGGCCCGGCTATCGGTCGAGGTGATGGTGCTGCTGTTCGGCACCCTGACCCTCTGGCTGGGTTTCTTGCGCATCGCCGAGAAGGCCGGGCTGGTCGATTGGCTGGGGCGCATGCTCGGCCCGCTGTTCGCCCGGTTGCTGCCCGAGGTGCCGCGCGGCCATCCGGCATTGGGTTTTATCACGCTGAATTTTGCCGCCAACGGCCTGGGCCTAGACAACGCCGCCACGCCCATTGGGCTCAAGGCGATGCGTGCCTTGCAAGAGCTCAACCCCAGCGCGACCACGGCGAGCAATGCGCAGATCCTGTTTCTGGTGCTCAACGCGTCGTCGCTGACCCTGTTGCCGGTATCGATCTTCATGTACCGCGTGCAGCAGGGCGCCCCCGACCCGACGCTGGTCTTCCTGCCGATTTTGCTCGCCACCAGCGCCTCGACCCTGGTGGGTCTGCTGTCGGTTGCGCTGATGCAGCGCCTGCGCCTGTGGGACCCGGTGGTACTCGCTTATCTTTTGCCCGGCGCCCTATTGCTCGGCGGCTTCATGGCGTTGCTGGCGACGTTGAGCTCCGTGGCGCTGTCCTCGCTGTCCTCGCTGCTGGGCAACCTGACGCTGTTCGGGCTGATCGTGATGTTCTTGTTGATGGGCGCGGTAAAGCGCGTGCCGGTGTATGAAAGCTTCGTCGAGGGGGCCAAGGAAGGCTTTGATGTAGCCAGGAACCTGCTGCCCTATCTGGTGGCCATGCTGTGTGCGGTGGGCGTGTTGCGTGCCTCGGGTGCGCTGGAGTTCGGGCTCGACGGCATCCGCTGGCTGGTGGAGTGGGGAGGCTGGGATAACCGGTTCGTCGATGCATTGCCCACCGCGCTGGTCAAGCCGTTCTCTGGCAGTGCGGCGCGGGCCATGCTGATCGAAACCATGCAGACCCACGGCGTCGACAGCTTCCCGGCGCTGGCGGCGGCCGTCATGCAGGGCAGCACCGAAACCACTTTCTATGTGCTGGCGGTGTACTTCGGCGCGGTCGGCATCCAGCGCGCCCGCCATGCGGTCGGCTGCGCGCTGCTTGCCGACCTGGCCGGGGTGAGTGCGGCGATTGGCGTGTGCTACTGGTTCTTTGGCTAGCAGACCGTTGAAAAACGTTACTGCGTTGCGCCTTGTCTTGCCTGCCTCGCCTACGTTTTCAACGGCCTGCCAGGTCTGACAGTCTCAAGAAAAGCGCTTCTGCCAGAACTGCCGGGCCAGCAAACGCAGATGCCCGGCCTGGCGGCTGACTTCGCTGGCTGCCCGGTGACTGTCGTTGCCGTGCTGCACGCTTTGCCCAGTGGCCTGGCGAATCACCTCGACTGCCTGCTGGATCGCCGCGCTGGCGCTGCTTTGCTGGTCGACGGCGCTGGCGATCTGCGCGCTCATGTCGCTGATCGCGCTGACCCTGGCATGCACATCCAGCAGGGCCTGAGTGGCATGGGCGGCCTGGGATTCGCTGTGCAGAGCCTGTTCGCGGCTGTTATGCATGCCCTGCGCCGCCGCGTCGATTTCGCCTTGTAACGCGCCGAGCATCTGCTGGATCTGTGCGGTGGAGTCCTGGGTGCGCACCGCCAGGTTGCGCACCTCGTCGGCGACCACGGCAAAACCGCGCCCGGCTTCACCGGCCCGCGCGGCCTCGATGGCGGCATTGAGCGCCAGCAGGTTGGTCTGCCCGGCGATGCCTTCGATCACCTCGATCACCGCGGTGATCTGGCTGCCGCGCGTTTGCAATCGCTGCACGGCCTCGGCGGCACGCTGCACCTCGTGGGCGAGGGTTTCAATGCTGTGGCCGGTGGCCGCCACCTGGCGCTCGCCGGCCCGTGCCGCGTCGTCGCTCTGCTCGGCCGCTTCGGCGCTGTGCAGGGCATTGTTGGCTACCTCAAAAATGCTGGCGCTCATTTGTTCAATGGCACTGGCGACCTGCTGGGTTTCCTGTTGCTGCTGACGGGTGCCCTGGGCATTGCGTTCCACGGCTGACTGCAGGCGGGCGGCATGTTCGGCCAACTGGCGAGCGGCTTCGCCCATGCGCCCGACGATGGCGCTGGCCTCCATGGCTTGCATGCGCAAGGCGAAGGCGATAGCGCCGAACTCATCGCGGCGCCCGCTATAGATCCATTGGCCCACGGGGTTGATGGCGATTGTGCGCACCTCGGCAAGCACCTGCCGCCAAGGTGCCAGGCTGTGCCAGAGTCCCGCGGCGCACAGCGCCAGGGCCAGCCCGGCGCTCAGCAACGCAGCCAGCGGGTCGAGACCAAAGGCCAGGCTGGCGCAGCCGAAGCCCACCGCCAAGGCGCCGCCACACAGGCCGAGCAGGCGCCCGAACAGGCTCACCCGTGGGCGCCGCAAGACACGTGGTACGTGCTGCTTAAACAGCTGGGGATAGAGCTTTTCGGCAGCCGCTATCCATTCTTCGGTCGGTTTGGTGCGCACCGATTGGTATTCGATGATCCGGCCGTTTTCAATGATCGGCGTGACGTAGGCACTGACCCAGTAATGGTCGCCGTTCTTGCAGCGGTTCTTGACCATGCCCATCCACGAACGGCCGCTCTGCAGGTTTTTCCACAGCTGTGCGTAGGCCACGGGGGGCATGTCGGGATGGCGTACGATGTTGTGCGACTGGCCGAGCAATTCTGCTTCGGAAAATCCGCTGGTTTCCACCAGCTCACGGTTCACATAGGTGATGAGTCCCTTGAGGTCGGTGGTGGAGAGAATGTTGATGTCGCTGGGCAGGTCGAGGGCGCGACCGCTGACGGGCAGGTTGATTTTCATGGCTGGGCACGTTGCTGGCATGGCTGCGTCGGCCTGACGCTGCAGCGGCGTGTGGTAGTTCTGAAAAACGTGCTAAGCGATCGTGTGGCTAGAGCGATGTTCATGTGTATCCTCCTTGAAAAACAACCTGTTATGACAGTTCGCGGTGGGATAACGCATCGTTGGGCGAGGCTTCCGGCGTGGCCTGCCTCGCCAGCGGGCCGCACGCATCCTGCGCGTTGAAGAGCCGTTGTATGTCCTGCGGCGGGCAGGGCCGAGCGAACCAAAAGCCCTGGGCATGCTGGCAGCCTTCGTCCAGCAGGAACTGACGGTGCTGTTCGGTTTCCACCCCCTCGGCGATGACCTGCAGGCCCAGGCTCTTGCCCAGGCCGATGATGGCGCGGCAGATGGCGCTCTGCTCGCGATCTTGCGGCAAGTTCATGACAAAGCTGCGGTCCACCTTGAGAATATGCAGAGGGAAACGCTGCAGGTAGCCCAGCGAGCAATAGCCGGTGCCAAAGTCGTCCAGTGCCAGGCGCACGCCCTGGCGCGCCAGTTCGCGCAGGTTGTGCTGCAGTTCGGGGCTGTCCTCCATGAGCAGACCTTCGGTGATTTCCAGCACCAGCGACTGGGCCGCCAGGCCGCTGGCCTGGAGAATCGTAGTGACTCGCGCAGCGAATCCCGCCTGGCGCACCTGGCGGCTGGAGAGGTTCACCGAGCAATACAGGTGTGGCTGACCGGCCTGCTGCCAGGCGCGTACCTGACGGCAGGCCTGTTCCAGGACCCAGTCGCCGACCGGCAGGATATCGCCGGATTCTTCCAAGGCCGGAATAAAATCCAGGGGGCCCACGGGCTGGCTATTCAGGTGCCAGCGCAACAGGGCTTCCACGCCGTAAACCGTGCTCTGTTCTTCCTCGAGCTGATAAATCGGCTGGTAGTGGATGACGAACTCGTTGCGGGCCAGTGCCTGGGCCAGCGCGCTTTGCAATTCCAGCCGGTGCTGGGCGGCGCTGTGCATTTCAGGGGTGTAGCGCGCATATTGCGACTTGCCGGCGGCCTTGGCGTAGTACAGGGCGCTATCGGCGGCCTGTAGCGTTTCGCCCGCCTGCGCCTGAGTGTCCAGTGTGGCGATGCCGATGCTGGCGGTAAACACCAGTTCATGGCTGTGCACGCGCACCGGTTGTTGCACAGCGTCGAGCATGCGCTGGGCCAGGTGTTCGGCCTCCTCCTGGCGCTCCATCTCATCGAGTAGCACGACAAATTCGTCGCCACCGAAGCGTGCCAGATGATCGCCGGGACGCAGGCAGCGCTTCAGGCGCCGGGCCATTTCCACCAAGACCTGGTCGCCCACCGCATGACCCAGGCTGTCATTGATCAGCTTGAAGCGATCCAGGTCGATGAACAGCAGCGCGGCTTCGCCAGCGCCGGATTTGCGTGGCCGCAGCAGCGCACGCTGCAACAGCTCGTCAAGGCGTGTGCGGTTGGCCAAGCCGGTCAGCGGATCGTGGCGGGCCGCCCGGCGCAGCTCGGCTTCGGCTTGTTTGCGTGCGCTGATATCGGTTTGCGAACCGGTCAGGCGTACATCACCCTGGCTGTCGCGTTCGGCCACGCCCCGCACCAGCACCCAGGTGTAGGTGCCGTCATGGCGACGCATGCGGTAATCGAGGGACAACCAGGGGGTCTCGCCGCGCAGGTGTGCGTCGATGGCCTGGCGCAGCGCCGGCAAATCATCGGGGTGCACGCGCTGGAACCAGTGCTGGCCGCTTTCGCCGAGACTGTCGCGGGACAGGCCTAGCATGCTGGCCCAGCGTTCCGAAACATACAGACGATCGGTCGCGACATCCCAGTCCCAGACCCCGTCATTGCTGCCGCGCAAGGCCCGGGCGAAACGCGCCTCGCTGTCTTCCAGCGCGCGGCGGCGCGCGGCCGAGTAGGCCTCGACCGCCAGCGACATGTCAAAGAACACCACTTTGAGCAGGCTGGCGTACAGGTCGCGATTCTCGTCGGCGGGGAACAGGTTGTTCAACATGGCGTCGAGGTGCAGCCGATAGGCGCCCAGGTACCATTTCAGCTCCAGACCGACGCGCTCGTGCACCATGCCCACGCGCAGACGGTCGTGCACATACTGGTAGTCGTAGGGGCCGTTAAGCAGTTGCTGGTAATAGGTGATCTGGCTGCGTTTGAGCCGATTCAGGGTTGCCGGGTCGCTGAGGATGCGGGCCAGCGGGTCGAAGCCGCGCAGGTAGTCGTACAGGTGATCGACGAAGTCGACATGCATCGGTTCAAGTCGGGTGGCATGCCGATTCAGGCGACGCCCGTCGGCAGGACTCCAGTCGAGGTAGCGGTACCGAGCATGAATGTCCTCCCGGTCCAATCCGATACTCTGGAACAGGGGTTTCAATTCTGGCTCGGGGCTCATGGTCTCTCCTTGACGGCTAACGCACCAAAAAAAAACGGCTACGCAGACCGGTCGGAACTCGCCTTTCAACGCTCCGCTGCAACTATTGCCGGGGACTACAGATGTGCGCGTGCTGGCCAGTGGATGGCTCGCAACGGCTAGTGGCCTAGAGCTATTAGCGTAATCGCGCTGCCAAGCAGCGCATATTGATCTGGGTCAGTAAGCCCACCGGCTGGGCAACAGAACGGCAGGCCGGCAACAGCTTCATCGCCGGCCACAGGGTTACCTTGCTAGCGACTATCCGGGTGAGCAGTGGGCGGCAGGGCTGCCGCGCCGTCGTTGGCCGGGGCAAGGTGAGCCTCGGCCGGCGCGTGCCTGGGAGGTGTTTCCTCGAAGCTATCCGGGACAGAGAGCGCACCGGTCTCCTCCTGTTCCAGAATCGCATAGGCGCTGGCGCAGAAGATCGAGTTCAGGCGTTTCATGTCGGCGATCAGTTCCAGGTGCACGGCGCTGCTTTCCAGGCTTTGCACCACCTTGTTGCCGAGCCGGGTGACATGGGCGTGCGTCAGGCGCCGCTCGCGAATGCGGAAACGGCGCTTTTCCCGCAACAACTGCCGGGCGTTGGCGCGGTCGCCGGTGAGAAAGACCGACAGGCCCAGGCGCAGGTTGGCCTGCAGTTGGGCATGCAATTCGGTCAGCTCCTCCAGTCCCGAGTCGGAAAATGAGTGCAGGCGGGCTTTCTTGTGGCTCTGCAGTTTGCTGAGCATATGTTCGACCAGGTCACCGGCATGCTCCAGATTGACCGTCAATTCGATAATTTCGGCCCAGCGCCGGGCTTCCTGTTCGGCCAGGTCTTCGCGCGGCATTTGCGCCAGGTAGAGCTTTACGGCGCTGTGCAGGGCATCGACGTCGTCGTCCAGGCTGCGGATCATCTTGCCCGCTTGCTGGTCGTCGTTGTGCAGCACCGCCTTGAAGTGCTCAAGCATCTGTTCGACCAGATCGCCGATGCGCAGGGTTTCGCGTGCCGCATTGGCCAGCGCCAGGCTGGGCGTTTCCAGGGCAGCGCGGTCCAGGTGACGCGGCCGCGCCACGCCACCGGTGTCCGGTCGTTCGGGCAAAAGCCAGGTGCACAGGCGCGCCATGGCGTGCACGGTGGGCAGCATGAGCAGGCAGCGCAGCGTGTTGTAGAGCAGGTGGAAGCCGATCACCAGGCTGGCGTTGTCCAGCGGCAGGCTAATGATCCACTCCACCAGCACGTCGAGCACCGGCATGATCAGCAGCAAACCGATGATTTTGTACAGCAGGCTGCCCAAGGCTACGCGGCGGCCGGCGGCGGACTGCAGGCTGCTGTTGAGCAGGGCCAGCACGCCGCTGCCGATGTTGGCGCCGATCACCAGGCCGATGGCCACGGGCAGGCTGACCAGGTCGGCGCTCGCCAGGGTTGCGGTAATCAGCACGGCGGCCAGGCTCGAGTAGCTGAGCAGGGCAAACAGCGCGCCGACCATTGCATCGAGCAGCAGGTCGCCGGTGAGTTCGGCGAACAGCACCCTGATGCCGTTGGATTCGGTGATCGGCTGGGCGGCGGCGACGATTAGCTGCAGGGCGAGCAGGATCAAGCCGACGCCGATCTGCACGCGGCCGAACTGGCCCAAGCGCGTCTGCTTGCGCGACAGAAACAGGATCACGCCGAGGAAGATCAACAGCGGCGACAGCCAGGACAGCTCCAGGGTCAGCACCCGCGCCATCAGCGCGGTGCCGACATCCGCGCCGAGCATGATGGCCAGGGCCGGCGCGAGCGCCATCAGGCCTTCGGCAACGAAAGACGTGGCCAGCAATGCGGTGGCGTTGCTGCTTTGCACCAGGGCGGTCACCGCGATTCCCGCGGTAAAGGCCAATGGCAAAGTACGGGTGCTGTGGCTGAGCGCGGTGCGTAGTTGTGAGCCGTACACGCGCATGATGCCGGTACGTACGATGTGCGTGCCCCAGATCAGTAGAGCGACGGCGGAGAGCAGATTAAGCAGAGTGAGCATCGAGCAGAACTCCCGGACAGCCTGGGATAGAACAAAAAGGGGGTGTTATGGGGTGGACTCGCTGCCGCGGCGGGTGTTCGTTGCCCCACCGGGTAAATGCCGGACCAGGCTCGTCAGGCGGGTGGTGCGCCCATGATGTTACAAACAGATGACAGCTTAAGCCAGTGGCTGCCCGTGGCCGTGCAGATACCGAGCTAGACGCCCAGGGCCACCAGCAAAAGGGGCAGGCTGGCGGCCGCCAGCAGGGTCTGCAAGGTGATGATGCCGGCCATCAGTTGGCTGTCGCCACCCAACTGGCGGGTCAGCACATAGGACGTTGGCGCGGTGGGTAGTGCGAAGAACACGATCAGCAGGCTGGACTCCATGGCCGGCAGGTCCAGCCCACGAGCCACCCCCCAGGCCAGCAGAGGCATGGCCAGCAGGCGCAGGGCGCTATTCCAGCCCAGGCTCGGCACTTCGCCGCGCAATTCCTTGGGCTGCAGGGCGGCGCCCACGCAGAGCAGGCCCAGCGGCAGGCTGGCGGCGGCGAGCAGGCCGAGCAGTCGATCGCTGCCGCCGGGCAGGCCAAGGCCACTGAGGTTGATCAGCACGCCGGCCAGGCAAGCAAGAATCAACGGGTTCTTGATAATCGGCAGCAGCAAGGTGCGCAGGCTCAGGCCGCGCTCGGCGGTCAGCGCCCACACCGACATGATGTTCACCGTCGGCACCATTAACGCCAACATGAGGGCGGCCATCCCCAGGCCTTCGGCTCCGAACAGGCTGCCGATCGTGGCGAGCCCCAGGTACGTGTTGAAACGCAGCACGCCCTGACTGATGGCGCCGAAACGCGCCGCCGTCCAGCCGAACATGCGGCGGGCCAGTAGCAGCGCGAGCCAGGCAAGCCCCAGGCCCAGCAGCACCGCCACGGCCAGGCGTGGCAGCGCGGGATTGTCCAGCGGCGCAGTTGCCAGGCTGTTGACCAGTAGGGCGGGAAACAGGATGAAGTAATTGATGCGCTCGGCGCCTGGCCAGAACGTATCACTGGGAAATTGGGCGCGGCGCATGGCCTGACCAGCAAGAATGAGTGCAAACAGCGGCCATAGGGCCATTAATAATTCCAGCACGCGGTCACCTGATCAGCCAAACCATAAGCGGACAAAAGCGCTCTATCTTGGCGGTCACAGCGAAGCGGTGCAAGGCTGTGGCGGTGCGACTAGAGGCGAATAAAAAACTTAGGGTAATTGCACCCCGCCTGCGGCCCGGTGGAGGCTGCGCAGGTGTTCGGCCAGTTGCGCCAGGTTGGTTTCGTTGGCCTGCAGTTCCTCGCGTCGTTCGGGACTCAACAGCAGGCGCAAGTCCTGATCGAGTTCGACACTCCATTGGTTGAGTACCTGCTGGCGTTGCCGGGTGCGTTCCTCGAGTTGTTGCCATTCGGCCTGTTGCGGCAACCCATAGCCGCTTTCCAGCAGTTCCGCCGGCCGGCTGAGAAAGCCGCTGTTGGCGAGTATTTGCTCCAGCGCCTTGCCGGCCTTGTCGAGGGTCGCATCCGTAGCCCGCTGGCGGCTCAGGTAACGCTGCTTTAGTTCATCCTGGGCCAGGAGCAGTTGCTGGCGTTGCGCGGCCTGTTCCAGCAATAACAGTGCGGCGCTGGCTTGCAAGTCGGCGCGGGCCAGCCAGGGCCGGCGGGCCTCGGCCGGCAGGCTCAGCCAATCCTCAACCCGCGTCTGCTCGATGGGCAGGCGCTGGCGCAGGATGGCGAACATGGCTTGATAACGCTCGCGGAACGAATCGAAGCGATAGCCCAGGCGCAGCGCCTGTTGCGGGTCTGCCAACGGACCGAGGTCGGCCAAACCGCGAGCCACCAGCGAATCGAGCAGGGCGCTGGGCATGATGCTGTCCAGGCTGGCCAATTCGCTGCGGTTGGTGCCGCTGCGCAGCAGGTTGAGGGTTTCCACGGCGCAGTTGTTGGACAGAAAGTAATAGTCGCCGTCGTAACTCCAGTGCAGTTCGACGGCGCGCAGCAACAGGGCCTGTTCTTCGCTGCGGCTCAGGCGTAGGGGTATTGAGGACAGGCTGCGCAGTTCCAGTTTGGTGTACTCATCGACCACCTGGCCCAGCGGCAGAATGAACAGCCGCGAGGGGTAGGCGCCGGTCAGTCCGTCCCAGCTGGACAGCTGGAGATCGCCGACGAAGGCCCGGTAGGACAACACCAGGTGATGGTCCAGATCCAGCCGGCACTGCTCGCTGCGCGGGCGCCCCGGTGCGCAGATCACCAACCGCAGCATGCTATGGCCCCAGCGGCTGACCCAGTTGTCGTTGGCATCGGCGAACAGGTAATCGATGGCGTAGACCTGCTCGGGGTTGATCCAGCCCAAGGGCTCGCGGTCGTAATTGCTGCCGGCGTTCAGGTAAGGGAAGCGTTGCGGGCAGGGATCGCTGTGCACTGGCGCCCAGCCAAAGTGCTCACTCCAGTACCGGTGCAACGTGGGCCGGCGACAGGCGTAGCTGGGATCGAGAAGAAAATACTCCAGGTTCACCGCGACGAATTCGCGTGGATTAGCCAGCTCATAGACGTCGGGACTGCGGTCCACCTGGCCGTTGGTGATTTCTCGTTCCCCGCGTTGGCCGATGGCCTGGTACCAGCCGGCCAGATCCAGTAGGTGCGGGTCATCGGACAGGGTGAAACGCCGCTCGGTCTGACCGCGACACTGCTCGGGCAGGCCGACCGGGCCCAGGCTGCCGGCCATGCTGCGGCAGCGGCGTTGCGACAACCAGGCCTCGGTCGACCACACACGGGCACGGTCATACAGGTGGGTGAGTTCGTGCAAGACAGTGGCCAGCAATTCGCGGCGTACCGTGCCATGGGGACGGGCCGTGCGGGCTTGTGCGGCGGAGCCGTCGCTCAACGCCGGCAATAAGCGGGCATTGAGAGTCAATTGAGAGTGGCTGGTCAGCCGTCCGTAGACGGTTTCGGGCAGCTCACCCCAGCGTATCTCGACGTGTCGATCCAGACGCTCGATGAAATGGGGCGGCAGCGCGCGCAGCGCTTCGTCGAGCAGGGCTTGGCTGGCCTGACGCTGTTGGGCGTCGAGCGAGGTGGCGTCGAGTCGAAGCTGTAAGTGGGCCTGGGCACCGCTAGCCAGGCAGAGCAGGAGCGCCCAGAGCAGAAAACGACTCATTGGGTTTCTCCGCAGCGGCATACCCACAGAATAGCGACCTTACGGCCTTGCTTGCGCATGGCACGATAAGGCGGTTGGCAGCATTCGCGCCGCAGAGACGGCGCGAAAACCGGGAGCGTTAGAGCGCGAGGATCGCCTCGGCCAGCTGCAGGTCGGTGGCGTTCAGCTGCGGCGCCTGGGTGCGGATGTGCTGCAGGGCCGCGTGCAGACGAGCACCACGAATTTCACCCTGGCTGGCGACGAAGCTGGCGGCATCGTCACGGGCGGCCAGTACGATCTTGTCGTCTTTGAGCGACGAGCTCAGGTCGGAAATACCATCGGTGGTGGAGATCAGGGCGCGGCCGATCATATCGGTGGTGCCCACAAAGCTGGTGGCGCTGGCCATGGAGGACAGGCTGAGCAGGGCGGCTAGGCCAAACAGTCGAATCGCAGTCATGAAAAACCTCGGATCATGGGTTGAGGCTGCGAGTGTAACGAGGTTTGGCGGGCTGCACTATGCGTGGTGGCAATATGCTGTCTGCATGGGTAGAGCTGAGAGAAGAGCGGGCGAAACGCCCACCGCCATGCTGGGTTGCAGCACAGCGGTGGACCAGAGCGGTTTAGTCGACCGCCTTGACCATGTCTTCGATGACTTTCTTGGCGTCGCCAAAAACCATCATGGTCTTGTCCATGTAGAACAGCTCGTTGTCCAGACCGGCGTAGCCGCTGGCCATGGAGCGCTTGTTGACGATCACCGTCTTGGCCTTGTAGGCCTCGAGGATCGGCATGCCGGCGATCGGCGACTTGGGATCGTTCTTGGCCGCCGGGTTGACCACGTCGTTGGCGCCGAGCACCAGCACCACATCGGTCTGGCCGAACTCGGAGTTGATGTCCTCCATCTCGAACACCTGCTCGTAGGGCACTTCGGCCTCGGCGAGCAGCACGTTCATGTGCCCGGGCATGCGGCCGGCCACGGGGTGGATCGCGTACTTCACGGTCACGCCGCGGTGGGTCAGCTTCTCGGCCAGTTCCATCAGCGCGTGCTGGGCGCGGGCCACGGCCAGGCCGTAGCCGGGCACGATCACCACGGTGTCGGCGTTGGTCAGCAGGAAGGCGGCGTCGTCACCGGAGCCGGACTTCACGCTGCGTTGTACCTGCTCGCCCGCGGCACCGCCGCCGGCTTCGGCGCCGAAGCCGCCGAGGATCACGTTGAAGAACGAGCGGTTCATCGCCTTGCACATGATGTAGGAGAGGATCGCGCCCGAGGAGCCCACCAGGGAGCCGGCGATGATCAGCATCGAGTTGTTTAGCGAGAAACCGATGCCGGCAGCCGCCCAGCCCGAATAGCTGTTGAGCATCGACACCACTACCGGCATGTCGGCGCCCCCGATGGGGATGATGATCAGCACACCGATCACGAACGCCAGGGCTACCAGCAGGGCAAAGGCCGAGATGTCGCCGGTGAAGGTGTAGACCAGACCGAGGCCGACAATCGCCAGGCCGACCACCAGGTTGAGCAGGTGCTGGCCCTTGAACTGCACCGGAGCGCCCTGGAACAGGCGGAACTTGTACTTGCCCGAGAGCTTGCCGAAGGCAATCACCGAGCCGGAGAAGGTGATCGCACCAATGGCAGCGCCGAGGAACAGCTCCAGGCGGTTACCGGCCGGAATCGGGTCGGCCATGCTGGCGACGATGCCCAGCGACTGCGGCTCGACGACGGCAGCAATGGCGATGAACACCGCGGCCAGGCCGATCATGCTGTGCATGAAGGCGACCAGTTCGGGCATCTTGGTCATTTCCACGCGCTTGGCCATGATCGAACCGGCAGTGCCGCCGATCAGCAGGCCCACGATCACGTAGCCGATGCCTTGCGTTGCCAGCTCGGCTCCGAGCTTGTAGATCAGCCCCACAGTAGTGACGATGGCGATAGCCATGCCGAGCATGCCGAACAGGTTGCCGCGCCGCGACGTGGTCGGGTGCGAGAGGCCCTTCAGTGCCTGGATGAAAAAGACCGAGGCGACCAGGTAGAGAACAGTGATCAGGTTCATGCTCATTGCTTACTTCTCCACCGAGGCCTTTGGAGCCTTCTTCTTGAACATTTCCAGCATGCGGCGGGTGACCAGAAAGCCACCGAACACGTTCACTGCGGCCAATGCCACGGCCAGGGTGCCCATGACCTTGCCCAGCGGAGTGACGGTCAGCGCGGCAGCCAGCATGGCGCCGACGATGACAATGGCGGAAATCGCGTTGGTCACCGCCATCAGTGGGGTGTGCAGGGCCGGGGTGACGTTCCAGACCACGTGGTAGCCGATGTAGATGGCCAGCACGAAGATGATCAGGTTGTAGATACCGTCGGAAATCAAATCCATGTCGCGTTCCTTCCCTTAGCCGTTGCGGCGCACGACCTCACCGCCCGTGCACATCAGGCACGCGGCGACGATGTCGTCTTCGAGATTGAGGTGGAACTGGCCGTCCTTGTCGATGACCAGCTTGAGGAAATCCAGCAGGT
>CAYPFO010000031.1:0-35833 GCA_964410065.1 uncultured Pseudomonas sp. | reverse complement strand
TCCCCATGTGAGAGTAGGTCATCGTCAAGCGCCTAACACCAAAACCCCAATCCGCAAACGCGGGTTGGGGTTTTGTCTGTGCGCGGCAAAAACGCGAGAAAGCCGGAATAGCTAATGACGCCCGCTGAAATTGAGCCAAGAGGTCAGCGTGGCACGCCCCGGCTGTATCTGAAAGGCACTGAGCAAAGCGTCTACGCTCTGGAGCCGCTTGCCTGGATCACGAGCCAAGCCCTGCTTGAGCACTTGCCACACACGCTGAGGCATATCACTCGGTTTAGTCGGCTCAGCACACACGCCTTTAGCCTTTATAGCGCTGACCTGTGGATAAAGTGGTTGGCCATGGCACAGCTCATAAATGACGCAAGCGGCGGAGTACAGGTCCGTAGCTGTGCTCAGAGGGCTGCCGTCGAGGACTTCCGGCGCCGCGTAGCGCGGTGTCCACGCGGCAAAACGCTCCCGTGACAACTGGGGCAGACTTACCTGAAAACCTTCTTGGGCATGTCCGAGGCCGAAATCAAATAGGCGGATGCCCTGATCACTCAACATCAGATTGCTGGGTTTGATATCGCCATGAATCACGCCCTGGCTGTGTGAGTAGGAAAGCGCCAGCAACAGTGCCTGTGAGATATCCCTAGCCTTAAGCCAGGGCAGCCCTTGTGGGTAGCGCAACAGCAGTTCATCAAGGGTACAGCCCTGAAGCAGCTCCATGATGATGAATGGTCGCTCACTGACGGGATCGATTTCGAAGCCGAACAGGCGGATCACATGGCTGTGGTGCAGTCGCGAGGTCAAGGCGAACTCGCTGTGCAGCAAGGCATGGGCATCGGCATATTCAAGGAAGCTTTCGCTGAGGGTTTTTAGCGCAACGTAGGGATGCGGATCGCCAAGCTGCTTGCGTAGCAGGTCACAGCCACGGTAGACCGCACCCATGCCTCCGACTCCAAGCAGACGCTCAATGCGATAACGACCTGACAAGACGTCAGGCAACGGCTTCGCGGTCGGGACTGGAAGAATCGCTGGTTGTAGGTTGCCAGGGCCGGCGAATGCGAAATAGGTCAGATCCTGCGAGCCAGCGAAACCCTTATTGCTCATGAATGTTCCCTCACGATTTGATTACCACGGCGCTCAGGTTGTCCCGTGCCGGCCCCGATAGCACCTGGTTGAACAGGCGTGTCAGCGCTTGTGCCGGTGTAGAGAAATCCAGTGCTGCCCCCAGGGAATCTGCCGTGTGACCCTGATACAGGCCATCACTGCACAACAGGAGCACGTCACCGGGCAACAACTCGAATTGCAGGATATCCAGCACCAATTCTTCGTTGGCACCGATGGCTCGGGTCAGGGCATGGGCAGAGGGATGACAAGCCGCCTGTTCCGCGGTCAGGCGCTGTTCGTCAATCATCTGTTGGGCAAGGGAGTGGTCGCGGCTCAGCTGATAAAGGTGCTTGTGGCGCCACAGGTAGCAGCGACTGTCGCCGGCCCAGACGCATGCAGCGCGGTCCCCGACGGCAAGCAGTGCCACCACGGTGCTGCCCACGACAGGGTCCGGCCTGTCGCGCAGCAGGGTGAGATCCCGGCCCAAGCGCAGATTGAGCTGATGCAAGCAGTGGCGCAGTTGCTTAACGCGGTCTTCCAGACTGCCCGCGCAGGGCAACTCAGCCAGGCTTTCCACGATCAGCCGGCTGGCGAGGGCACCGTTCTGGTGCCCCCCCATGCCATCGGCCACGGCCCACAAGCCACGCTCGGGAAAATTGAGTATGGCGTCTTCGTTGCGAACGCGAACCTTGCCGGTCTCGGTCCGCGCGGCGCTGTGCCAGACAGGCGTCATGAGCTGCCCTCGTCTTACAGACTGGCGGGCAGCTTGAAGCTGCGCAACAGGGCGATGTCGAAGGGATTCGGCGAGCGCTGACTGTGCAGCAGATAGTTGGCCCGCATCCCACCCAGATTAGCCTTGAGCAGCAGCACATCGCGCCCGCTGTGATAATCCACTTCCATCAGATCCAGCAGGCGGAACAGCGACCAGGGACCGGTGTTTTGCTCAATGCCGATACGCCGCCCACCCAACTCCTCAACCACCAGGCTGCTACGCGCCTCGCCGTCTGTGGCCGGCCAGCGAAAGGCTGTCTGTACGATGGGCCCGTGGCGGTACTCCATCTGCTGGTTGCCCATGCGGAAATCGGCGCGGCTGAGGCTGGAATCCAGTGAGTACGGTTCCAGTTTGAACAGCACCGACGGCTCGGCGGGGTTTTCGGTGAAGAAGCTGCGGTTGATCGTCTGCACATGGCTCATCTGGGTCAGGAACTCCTGCGAGAGCGGCAGGCCGAGCCCGTCGACTCGGCGTAGCTGATAGCGCCCGGCACCGCCGCTGACGAAGGGTTTCAGGTAGGTATCGAAGAAGCGTTGAGCGATGCCCTGGCTTTTGAAGAACTCGCGGAAGTCAGCGATGGCGACTTCGCTCTGGCTGTGGGCGTGGAACGGGTAGCGCTGTTTCAGCGAGCCCTGATACGCGTCGTACAACTCGCTCTGGTAACGCTGATTGAGGTACTGGTGGGCTTCGTTGAGCACTAGCAGCCAACTGTCTTCGGCAAGCAGGCTCAGCCAGTTGCCCAGTGGCAGTGGCAAGCGATCGGCGCTGCTGCGCAGCAGGTTGATGGCGTCCTGCTTACCATTAAGGCGAGCCTTGGCGGCTTCAAACGCGGTCTGCTCCGGTGAGCTGGCATGCGCGAGCGTGCTCAACTGCGCTTGCAGAGCGTCCATGGCTTGCAACGAGGCGGTAAGATTCCCGGCGGGGCCGCCATTCTCGTCGAGCAACTGGTGCAGCGGTTCGAAGCGCCGCTCCAGAGCCTTGCGCGAGGTGTCCGGAAGATTCTTGGCCAACGCCGCCTGTGCCTGACGGGCCGCCGCAGCGGCCAGCTGTCCGGCTTTGCCGAGCGAGCCGCCGGCGTCCAGCGCGGCGTCGGTCATCTCTTCGGCTGCCGCCAGTCCGGCGAAACGGGTATTGGCTCGCACTTCAACCAACAGCGCAAGCAACGGTGAGTTGGCCGCGGTCAGGGCGGTGAACTGGTCGGCGCCGCGCTGGGCATTGCCGATGGGCTCCAGCGTCAGTTGGGACAACGCCTCGCCCCAATACTGGGTGTAATCGCCGAAGTACAACTGCTCTACGCTGACCAGCAAGCGACTGAGTTCGTTGAGGCTGAGGCTGTCACTTTCGCCCAGTACCCAGTTGTCGCGCAGGATCTCGCGCACCAGTTCGGCGCCTTGGGCAACAAAATACTGCTGGTAACCGCGCTGGGTGTAGAAGCCGGGAATGCGGTAATCGGTGCCGGTGAACACGCCGCCCCGGGGACCAAGTTTCTGGTTGAGCTGATAGTCCGGCATGCTGCGCGCCTGGTCGCGCAGCATGCGATAGACCACCTCGGCCAACGATTCACTGCGCAGTACCTGCCGGGCCTCAGCGACCAGTTGATCGTTCAATGGATGAGGACTGAAACCCTCTGCCAGCAGCCGCTCGAAATGGCTGTTCAGGCCCTGCTGCGCCTGTGCATTACCGGCGTAGCGCAGCGACCAGTCGCTGGCCAGCCAGTCCTTCAGGAAGGCTGGGTCGCGGCGTGCGTCCATGTGCAGCATCAAATAGGCGCGCAGACTGCCCAGCAGACGGCTGCGCTCGTCCAGGTTGGCGCGTACCTGGGCTTCCAACTGGTTGGCCACGCGCGGCAGCAGCAAGGTATGCAGGTCGTGGCGGTAGGCACTGCGCAGCACCGGATCGACAGCGTTTTTTTGATACAGACCGCCGCGTTGCAGCCAGGATACATCCGTACCGGAAGGAAACACCTGGCTGGCGGCATAGCTGCTGTCCAGCGCCTTGAGAGTCTGCAGCGCATCGTCAGCAGGAGCGATCTCCTGGCGCTCACCGCCGAGACGCTGGGCAATCTCGCGCAGCTGTTCCAGGCGTCCATGGTTGGCTGAAAAACTGTTGGCCCACAGCGCGCCAACGACCAATAGGCAGGCGAATGCGCTCGCGTAGAGCGCCCGTTGTCCCCAATCGATGCGCCTGACCTCACGCTGATCGAGCCCCGCCAATTCGGCTTCAGGGAAAATCACCCGACTGAGCAGGTGATGAATGAAGCGAGCCCGCCCGCTGCGATAGCTCGGCAGTGCAGTGGTCGGTAAGCCGAGTTGGCGGCCGATGTCGACGGTGGTCGGATCCAGCGCATCCCGCAGCTGTGGCGCGCTGGTCAGGTAGAAACCGCGCAGCTGGCTGGCCTGCTGGTAACGGTTGCCACTGAAGGCCAGCTCGATGAACAGACACAGGCGTTCGCCGATCTGCCCCATCTGGTGCGGAAAATCCAGGATGCGCCCGCGCCGCTGGGTGTCGCGCTCCTGATGCATGCGCATCACCACCTGGCTGTTCAAACGCCGCAGCAGTTCCTCGAACTCCTGGCGGACGACCTGCGCGTCTGTGCCGTTTTGCTCCTTACGGAAGCTGGCTCCGAGCACCTGATCGCTTTCCTCGCGGGACAACTGGTCGAAAAACTCATCGAAGCCCTGCAACTGATCGGCTTTGCTCAGGACCAGGTATACCGGTACCTCGACGCTCAGGCGTTCACGAATTTCGTGCAGCCGCTGGCGGGTGTGACGGGCGAGGTTTTCCAGCTCCAGCTCGTTGCCATTGAGCAACTGCTCTACCGGAACGGTGACCAGCACGCCATTGAGCGGCCGGGCACGGCGCTGACGTAGCAGGCCGAGCAGCGTGCGCCAGGCGGCGCCATCAAGGTGGGCGTCGGGCTGGGTCAGGTAACGCCCGGCAGTGTCGAGCAACACGGCATGCTCGGCGAAGTACCAGTCGGCGTAGCGGGTGCCGGAGACATCCTTGGTCAGGCGCTGCTCCGAGCTGTGCAGTGGAAACTCCAGGCCGGAGAAATCCAGCAGGCTGGTCTTGCCGCTGCCGTGCGGGCCGATCAGCAAGTACCACGGCAAGTCGTTGCGCCATTTTTCGCTGCGACCGCGATACAGACTGGAGCGCCGTACGGTGCGCAGCGCCTGCTTGAAACGCTGGCGCAACTCGTGCTGTTCGTCACCAAGCAGCTCGTCGCGGCGCAGTTTTTCCTGTGCGTCCTCATCCGCCTCGGCTTGTTTCTTACGGGTCGTGGCGCGCCAACTGGCGAACACCATGCTCAGGCCCCAGAGCAAGAACAGCCCGCTGATAGTTAGCAGGCGACTGGTGGCGGAGGCCCAGAATTTGGTGTCGTTGACGGCCAGCAACGGTCCGACAAACCACACCAGCAGGGCCAGCATCAGTACCAGGCACAGGCTCCAGACCCAGGTTTTACGCAGCACAAGGCCAACCTTGGCGAAAAAATCCTTCATCTCAATTCATCCCTGCAGACAACGTGGAATTATCCTTGGCCATCTCATGCACCTGATACGGTTGCAGCACCATGTCGCGTTGCTCGCCGAGCACCCAGGCGAAGCCGGCATACAGCATGCCCAGGCAGCTCAGCGTACTGAGGGCAACCATCCACCAGGGCACGATGCGCACCAAGCGCCGGCGCGGGTCGCGCAGACCTTCCCAGTGCGGTGACAGTTCGCGAGGCACGTCGCCGCGCAATTGGCGAATCTGTCGGTACAGACTGTCGCGCACCGCTTCCAGCTCCAACATGCCGCGTGGCAGCACGCGATACTTGCCCTCGAACCCCAGCGACATGCACAGGTACATCAGCTCCAGCATGGGCAAGTGTTTTACCGGGTTGCGCGCGAGGCGTTCGAGCAACTGGAAAAAGCGCTCGCCGCCGAAGGTCTCGTTGTGGAAGCTCGACAGCAGACTCATCTGCGACCATTCGCTCTCGTTGCCCCACGAGGTGGTGACCAGCGCCTCGTCAAGCACCGTGCACAGCACGTAACGCGCGGCCATGACTTGGGAGCTCTCCGCACCCTCGTGCAGGGCGCGGTGTTCGAACAGTTTGATCTCACCTGTCAGGCGCTCCTTGAGCACGAACAGGTCCTCGGGTTCCAGGCTGTGCTTCAGGCGCACCACCTCGGAAAGCAGGGCTGATGCCGCCGCGACCAGCGGGTTGAGGCTGATGTTGAAGGTCTCCGCCGGACGCAGGCGCGCGGCATAGACCATGCGCTCTTCCAGCTGCTCATAGCGCGGCGCGGCAAAATCGGTCAGCGGACTTTGCGCCGGCGTTGTGCCGTGGCGATTGAGCACGACGGTCTTGTCGTCCGAGGGGTAATCCATTTCTCTGATCATGTCGTTCAGTCCCTGATCGCCCAGAATTTCAGTTCAAGCCCGGTGAACTCGCCGGATACGTGAAAGGCAAAACCACCCGAGCGCGACAGCTGCGCCTGCTCCTCGGCGCCCAGCTCCAGGGCGAAGTAGGTTTTGCCGCTGTGGAAGGGAATTTGCCGTGGCGCGACCGGCAGCGGCCGCACCTTGATGCCGGGCAGATGCAGGTTGACCAACTGACGGATCTGCTCCACCGGGCCGACTTTCAGATGCGCCGGCAAGCGTTGGCGCAACGCTTCTGAATCGCCCTCGGCGCTGGCGGCCAGCACGAAAGACGCGGTGTCGAGCAGTTGATGGTCGTGCAACGGCGATACCTGGATGCCGTACTGACGCTGCTGCAGGGGCAGCTCAACGGCGTGCTGTTCCAGCACCATGGACAACACCTGGCGAATCGCGTCCATCAGCGTGCGAAAGCTGGCGCCTTGGTGGCTGTGCTGATAACGGCCTTCCAGCCGCGGACGCTTACTCTCGCTGGCAAAGGTGGCCAACTCACCCAGGAGTCCGAGCAGTTCGCGGTAGATCTGCTCAGGATGCACCTGCTCCACGCCCAGGTAATGGCGCAGCACCGGTTCGTGGCGGTTGATCAACTGCAGCATCATGAAGTCGCCGACTTCCGCGCCGCCGACCTTGCCCGTTGCACGGATGCGTTCGGCCAGCGTGTCGCCGCGGTGGGCGAGCATGCTGATCACTTCTTTCAGGCAGGACAGCAGGTAACCGCTGGCATGGAAGTTCACGAAGGTGGGGATGAACTCCGCGTTCAGGCTGATCACGCCGTCCGGGGTGGTATCGAGAATTTCACACAGCTGCAGCTTCACAAAGGCCTGGTCGCTCTGCTGCTCGCCCACCAGCAGGCGAAACTCCGGCCGGCCGCAGCTGACCTGGCTGATGTTGCTGTCGCCGGCATTGGAATCGGGCACCTCGGCGTCGAAGGCGGTGAAGCGCGCCAGTACGTCTTTCTGTTCCGCACGGCGGCTTTCGATATGATTGCCGGTCACCAAGGGCAATGCCAGGTACACCGGGGTATTGCCGGTGTTTGGCGCAATATCCACAGCCAGTGGCTCGCGTTCGGCATCCAGCTCGAACAAGCTGCCATCCGGCAACACACCGCTGGCCTGGCTGACCACCAGTTTGCCCATGTTGAGAAATTGCCGATCGATCTCCAGGGTGAAAAAGCCCCAGGCGTAGCTGTGCAAATGCCGGGTGCGGGTTTTCAGCTGGTAGTCGTAATGGCGGTCGCTCTGTTGGAAATGCTGCGGGCGCAGCAGCATGCCTTCCTGCCAGATCACTTTATGCAGGCTCATGTTCAGTGCTCCTGCAGGGCGAAGGATTCGGCATCGATGATTTCACGGGCGCCAAAGTGTAGTTGGACGCGATGACGGGCCTCTTCCCGCAGCGGAATGACGAACCGCCAGCGGCTCTCCGGCAGATCGCGATAGGCGGCCAATACGCCTACATAGCGGCTGCCCGGCTTGGTTGACACCTTCAGGGTCTGGCTTTGCCCGGGGCGCAGTTCCAGTTCTTCCTGGGTAACGAAATCCGGCGCAAGCGCCTTTTGGGCGCCGCCATACAGCGAGAAGAAATCACCATTGGCAAAGGCTGCCGGATGCTTGAGTTCGATCAGGCGCACGACAATGGGCGAAGGTCGACCGTTGAGATCCGGATTAAGGCGCTGGCTACCGGTCAGCGACAGGTCCAGCTTGGTCATCGAGGAATTGCAGCCGCCAAGCATCAGGAAAGCGAGCAGCAGAGGCAGGAAAATCGGGCGAGGCATGCACATCATCCTTGAACGTCGGTGGTGAGGGTGGCGATCAGGCGCACCTGTTCTTCATAGGCCTTGGCGAAATCGCGGGCGAACAGGCGTTCGCTCCAGTCGTTGTCCTGCTCAAGGGCGCGGTGCCAGCGCTGATAGGCCCGCCAGCGGCTGCCGCCGGTGGCCAGCAGCGGCTTGCCGTCGCGTTCGAACTGCAGCGCCAGGCGTTCTGGCGATAGCTGTTCAAGCATGCCGTTGACCGCCGCGCGGCTGGCGGCGAGCAACGCCACCTGATGGGCTTGCAGATCGCGAAAGGCCTGGCTGATTGCCTGCTCGGCGGGCAACTGACCGGGTCTGCTGTCGCGCAACAGCGCAGTCAGCGCGGTCTGGCTGTCCACACTGTGCTTGAGTGGGTTGCTGCTGGCGCCCTGCACGGTGGTCAGAGCCAGGCGCAGTTCATTCTTCAATTCGCTGCGCGTGCGCAGGCTTTGTTGCAGGCTGCCAATGCTCTGCTTGAGCAATTGGACGCAGCGCAACGCCAGGTCTTCGCGTTGGGCTTCGTCCAGTGTGTCCAGATCGATTCCCAGGGCGGCGCCAAATCGCTCCCAGAAACTGGCTGGCACAGGCTGCGGCTGCACCGCGAACTCGTGGGGCGGTGTGGGGTTCACCAGCGTGGGCGGCGGCAGGTTGTCCCGCTCGCCGCGCGCATAATCGTGCTGCTGCGACGCCTGGGCCGGGCGCGTCAACAGCGCCAGCTCATCGACTTCGGCATACGCAGCCACGGGTTGTTCCAGGCCGTGCAGAGGATCGAGATCGAGAAAGGCATCGTCAGGAATCAGGCTGCCGGCAGGCTGTGGACGACCGAGATCGCCCTCGAACAGCATGGCGTCCTGCAACAGCCGCGCACGAATTTTCAAATCACCCAGGCAGTACTCGCTGCCGTTCTCGATGCGCTGCGGCAAGCCCTTGGGCAGGCTGGCCCCCATGTCCTTGAGCTGGATGCCATTGCTGCTGGTGTCGGTCAGATAAAACGCGCCGTCGCGATAACTGACCGTGGCATGCCGGCCGGACAACACGCGCGTGCGATCCGGGATCACCCAGTCGCAATCCTCCGCCCGGCCGATGACGCCGCCGGTTTGTGTAAAGGTCTTGCTGGTCAGCAGCCCCGGGAGGCATTTCCCGGCGCTGACTACATCGAATACCAGTTCCATGGTGTGTTCTCCTTAACTCACTTGCCGTGTTGAGCAGCCTGCGGCTCGCCCAGCGGGCGGTATTTGTTATCGCTGAACTTGTAGTTGCCGGTGCAGGCGCTGAGGCAGAGGGTCAGGACGAACAGGGCTAGGGGGGATTTGATACGTTTCAAAATGCCTCCGTTAAATCTCGTTCGGAATCAAATATGGGTTAGGTGTTTAGGGTTATATGAGGTGTAGATCCTTACCAGCTTTCATATGGGATGCCGTGTGTTTTTATATAGTTATCCATTGGCGCCGAACTATAGTTAATGAGTGCGCGATTGGAGTATTCCGATCTTTCTTTTTTAGAAATTGTTATTCCGTTTTTCATGGCAACTTCTTTTGCGTCCAAACAGAATCCGCTTAGCCAACTTTTTATCTTTCCACCAGGGGCAAGTTCCAGTGTGATGACATTCCTTTTGCTGCGTATAGGTTCTTCGTTACGCATACATGGGGTTTCAACTTCTTTTACTATTTCTTTATGTATAAACCAGTGAATCGGGATGATGGATCGGTATGCCGTGTTCTCAGGCAAGGAGGTCCACGTTACTGTTATCTTTACTGGTACTTTTGATACGCCGTGGTACTTTGGGAAATCAGGTGATTTCTGCAAAGGTGCTGGCGGCGACCAACCGTTTGCCAGCTTATCGGCTACATGCTCTTCTATTATGAAATCTATATTTGTTTGTCTCTTATTGCCGAGGTCTATTTCAAGCCAATGTATATGGGCGTCCATGTGGCTGGGTGTTTTTAGCTCGAAGTAGGCTATGTTCGGTGAGTAAGGGGCTCTGCCGAGCGGATCAAAACAGTTGATCATTGTGCTGCACAGTATTGCTTCGCAACCGCCAAGTAATCCAATAGATATCAAGGCAAAAAACTTCGCCAAGCATGTCGGTGATTTTATAGGTTTGGTTGGTTTTTTAGATTCGCGCATGAGCTTTTATCTATTTTTGTTCCTTGAAGACCTACTGGCCGCGCAGAGTGGCCTGCGGCTCGCCCAGTGGACGGTATTGATCATCGCTCCAGGTGTAATTGCCGGAGCAGCCGGAGAGGGCGAAGGCCAAGGCCAAGAGGGCGAACGGGTAATGGATGTTCATGACGTCACCTTTTATTGCAGTTAGGCGTGATGCACTGAGATAGAGCGAGTAAGTTGCGCATGTTGTGGGCGCAGGGAATGCAGGTTGCGTTCGTGTTCCTGCCAACGTGCTATCAGGCTTTCCAGTTGAGGGTGGGTGGCTTGGGCGCCATAGAGCTGGGTTTTTTCGACGTGCTGCTCTGCCAGCAGCTTTATGCGTGCAAGGGTTCGTGGCAGGCGCCGGCGTTCAGCTGTGGCCTCAGCTATCGCGCGCTCAAGCTTTTCCGTGTGGGTAATCAACGTTCCGCTATACCGATGATCGGCCTCGTAACGGCGTCTGGCTTGTCGTTCCCAGTTCTCAAGTTTCCGGTAATAACTTTCGATTTCTTCGCGTAGCCATTGCTCTTCGCGCGCGGACAGGTGGGTGCTCGGTATCGTTTCAGTCGCGGTTTTCCAACGCAGGATCGTGCTGTGGCAGGCTGGGATATAACGGGTCATGTAGTGCTGCTTCACAGACATGAGTTGCGCAATGAAGGTGGAGCGGTCTGGCATGTCGGCAGTGGTTTTCGCGGCGTAATGCGCGCCGGCTGCGTTCTCGATACCTGAACAGTCGGGCTGCCAAAGCAGCGAGGTTTCCTCGCCTTTGGCAATTTTCATAGGCAGGAAGTGATGCTGCGTGCCGTGATGCTGGTAGGGATCTCCTTGCAGATTGACTACCCCAGCAAGAAAGGCCGCCCCGCCAACTCCAGCGGAGCCTGTGATCAGCGCCGCCAGGCCAGGTATCCACAAACGCTTGTCTGTATCCATCCAGGTGGCCGGCAGGCTGGGGATCGGATCGTTGTGATTCACCAGACGGTGATGCACCAAGGCCGATGCCCCTTCAACGAAGGCGCGGTCAGCGGCACGTGGAGCACCGTAGGTGTAGAGCAGAACGTCAAATTTCTGTTCATTTCGACGAATCCATTCAGCCAGCAGCAAGGCGATAGCGCCACCCAGGCTGTGACCGCAGACGACGACTTTTTGATCTGTATAAAAGTTGAGTAGATAGGGCTCAACAAAAGCCTTCACTGCCTTGAAGGCCCGATAGAAACCTTGGTGTGCCTGGCCGATGCCTTCCTCATAAGAAACTTGGGCCGCATCCAGATCGAGTATCAGGTCATCAGGGTTTTCCTGTGTACCGCGTACGCCGATCAGGATCATGCGGTCGTCATGGGTGACATAGGCTTGGGTGTTGCTTTCGGCGTGATCGAGGGTATGCAAGTTCCAGGGCAACTGTTCCTTGTGCTTTGTGTAGCGCTGTGGATCGTAGGGCACAACTTCCAGGCGCTTGGAATAGGGCACTTCTTCCAGAATGGGATAAAAGCCCTGAGCGCGATGAAATTGACCGGGCTCTTCAATCAGTGCGCCGGTCTGGATATGCCCGAGCCGGGCATTGAGTACATGGCCTATGGTGCCGGGCACTGGATAGGTGGGTGATTGTTTTTCGCTCTCATCGTATTTTTGGCCGAAGCCGGCATAGGCAAGGTTGGTGAAGAGCGACAGTTGGTAGGCATCCAGTGCGGAGAACGTGGAAGTCAGCGACAGCAATGGACGCCAGGCACGCAATGCCCTGACTTCCAGTACATGATGCTTGTTGGGCTCCAGGGCAACGCCAAAAGTAATTCCATTCTGACGAGCATTGGCGGTCAGCTCTTTTGAGGGGCGCGGCGCGAGAAGAGTGGAGGCTGGCGGTAAATGGCTGGTGACTTCGACCAGATCACCGACCTCGACCCGATAGAATTCGGCTTTTTCCTTAACGGCGCGTGCCAGGCTTGCACTGGGCTCTCCGGAAGGGCGACGCCGGGTATGTTCGGCGGCGACTTGCAGGGTGGTGATGGGCAAGGCGTAATGTTGTCTGGTTTGTAAAGCTAAGTACCAGTCATCATTCCCTGTATAAAATTCGGAGAAACTAAGAATTGCTGGCCCGCAATGCGTGCTAACTATTCTCGCATAACCATCGCTATCAAGTTTCCCTAAGAACTTTTCGCCTTGGTTGTCTGTGACTTCATAAGATAAACCAGCATAAGGTTGCCCATCGCCAAACTCGTCCACCAAACGAAAGCAAATCCATTGCGTACGCAGAGGGCATTGCTGGGCCTTCGCCGCAAAGGCTGCGGGAAATATTTCGTCCATGAATATTCACTCCGTGCAGTTCGGATATACCGTGCATTCACGACCATTAATTTTGAATGGTCTGAAATCCTTGTTATTGCCGCGGCAAAAGCCATATGGGTCATCCAGGCCTTTGCCAAGACAGGGCTTCCACCCGTTTTCTGTTTCTAGCCAAGTTCCTTTAAAGTACGGACGCTCTTCCTGCGAATGCCTGAACTCCACATGCACCGTCTTGCCATTCAATTCATCGCGGCGTAGCGAAGCGCCCAGACGATGGCGCTGATCGTAGTCCTGCGGTACTTCCCAGTGCTCATTGGCTTCATGGCACACCAGAACTTTCACCAACGAGTTGCCTTTTCCAATGAGGCGAAACAGCCACATGCAAGTGCCGCGTAGTTCTTGCACCCCATTAGCGGGGAAGAGAGGCACGCTGTCGGGCAAGGTGTCGTAAATGCCGAGTGAGGCTCCATCGCTGCCCAGGCTCCATTCACCGGATCGAAACCGGCTAAATGCCAGCATGCTGACATGGACAAGTTTCAGCGTGCATCCTGCCGTGTGGTAGGACAACGGGATGCGATAACGGAATGTGTGTGGCTCGCTCATGGGTTCGGTTATGGCCTGTTCAACATGCTCGCGCGACACATAGCCGCCCATGCCTGGACTGAACCGGGCGCATGCCATGTACCTTTCAGGTTGGTAGTAGGCTGAGTACTGGAACCAATAGTTTTCAGGCACCTTGCCCGTGAGTGTGAAATGCGCGCGGCTGGAATAGCTGACGGCCTTGATCGCGCTCTCCTTGATGGCGTTGCTGACCCAGGAACAGGAACCCAGCAGCGCCACGCTCAGTAACAACACGAAGCGCTTCATGTTGGGGTGCTCTTATTGTCGAGAGAGGTGAAGACCGACTGGCAACGCAAAAAGTGATTCTCGGCAGCTTCGCCGGGCAAAGCTTCCCAAGCCGGATGCGCATCCAACGCACCTCTTTTGGTGTTCAGTACCAGCAATACCTGTTCCGCCGCTGCCCAACCCCAGCGCTCGGCCAGATCAAGGCGCTCGGTCAGCCAGTTGCGAATGCTGTGTTGCTTGGCCAGTGCGGTGGTGGCGTCCGGCTGGCTTTCCCACAGCCATTGCTCCAGGTTATCCAGACGTATTTGTCGTGCAATGTGCTTTGGCTCCGGATACAGCCATGGAGCGGGCTTACTGAACGATTCAGGCCCCGGCGCCGGATTATCCTGGCTGCGCCAAGCGCCGCCGTCCCAATAGAGGATCGAACTCAGCGGGCCGAGCAATTGCGGTAGCTGATGGGATGTTAGGTGGGCAAGGCTGCGTGCAATCACCCGGTTGTCCTGAAAGCGGTAGAGCGCAGGTTGCTCTTCCGTATCGATCAACATGCGTTCGCGCCAGTGTTGGGCGAAAATCGTCAGATCACTCTGTGCTGCGCTGGCCAACCAGCCCCAGTTGTTTTCAGGCGTATCTAGCAGTGTTCGCACAAGTTCTGCATCGGGGGTGTGCAAACGAACCAACCAAGGGCCGACATCCGCCATCTCGGCGAATGCTGTGTCTTGATAGAGATTCACGTAATCCCGCATCAGGTCCGCGCTGAACAGGGCCTGGATTGGGTCTGGTTCGGCGAGGCGGTCAACGGTCAGCAGCAGTTGGCGTTGCTGGGCAAGCTGGTCGGCGATCCACTCGGAGGCAGTGATTGTCGGATAAAGAGCGTGTTCTGCCTGCGTCATGTGAACCTCCGCAGTGACCAGGCTTTTAGTGCTTCGGAGGCGAGAACCAGCACCACCAGCATTGCCTGATGATCTTGCCAGTAGCCACCAGCCACGAGAATCAGCGAAACCGACGGGTATACGAGCAGGAGGCGGAATGGAATCTGCGCAAAACCGAGGTAACGAGCCCTCCGGTAACCGCACAGGAACAGCACGGCGCTCACTATGATGGAAAACTGCAGGAGCCATGACATGGCAGCCATTGCCCTATTGGGGCCACCAAGTTCAGAGCCAAGCGTAAGGGTGTTGGACAGGTCGGTGATATACGGGATGCGGCCGTTTTTCCAACTCATTAGGCTGTACCAGACGACATAGAAGGCATCCAGAAACCCCCATGTCAGCAGCGTTTTATTTGCGCGCGCCCGTATTCTGATCACGATTCGGAACCCTTATTTTCAAAAACGGTATTGGCTGTTACAGGCTGCCAGTGCCACGACTTCCCTGATACTTGCCAGGGGTCCGGCCCTTCCAGATAGGTTTGCTCGATCTTGCGCTCCTCGCCGTAGCGGCGAATGAGCGAGTTGGCGGCAAGGTGCTGTTCGTTTTCTCCCAGCGGTTGCCAGGTCTGGATCATGGTGCGCTTGGTGTGCTGATAGTCCTTGCCATCTGAACCAAAAACTCGACCTTGGTCGCCCATTGATACGAGGCGATTGATAAGCAGCATTCCCGTATTGCGAACTCCATGGTAATCGACCTCCTGGGTCACCCATTTACCCGGGCCGCTTGTGGTGGGTGTCGCAGTGTTGAATGCGGTGACAGGTTTTACCGTAGGGCTCGCAGGTGCCAAGGCATTGTTAGGCGATGTGGTTAATGCGCTCGGCTGCACCGCACAGACTCCGTCTCGGCAGGTCTCGCAAATCGGGCAGCGGCTTGCGCCAAGTTGGCGTGCCTTGCGGGCCATCCGCAGCTGGACGTTGGCCAGGGTGAGTTGAGGCTTCGCTCCGGCTTTATCCTGATTCGCTGCACCTGGAATAGCCGGTGGTTTGATCTGTATGCTCGATCCAGTGCCCGGCGCTCCGCCGGAATTGATCTTCACCTGCGCGCCGCTGAGGCTGACGCCACCGGGGTCAAGCTTCAGCCAACTGCCGCCGCCGCTGGCGGTGAGTTCCATGCCGGCGTCGATGACTACCTTATTACCGGCGTGGTAGTGGATTTCGTCGCCGGCTTCGATGAACTGGCCCGTGCCGATGCTTATGTGCCGGCTGGCGCCGACGCTGAGGTGGTCGTCGGCACGGACTTCGCTGCGGCGATCGCCGTGGGTGGTGTGGTGTTCTTCGGCCTTGAATTCGCTGTAGCTGTTGGCAATCACGGTGTCGTGGCGCTGATGTCCGACGTGCAAGGTTTGGTCGTGGCGGATGTGCTGCTCCCAGTCGCGCTGGGCATGCAGGTATATGTGCTCGGCGCCTTGCTTGTCTTCGATACGCAGTTCATTGCTACCACCGCCGCCGGGCGAGCTGAGGGTTTTAAACAGGCTGCGGGTCTTGTGCGCCGGCAGGTCGTAGGGGGCCGGGTGGGTCTTGTGATGCAGACAGCCGGTTATCAGGGGCTGGTCAGGGTCGCCTTCCAGGAAACTGACCAGCACTTCCATGCCCACGCGGGGGATAGCCAGGCTGCCGTAGCGATCGCCCGCCCAGCCGCTGGCCACGCGTAGCCAGCAACTGCTCTTGTCATCGCCTTGGCCGTCGCGATCCCAATGCTCTCTGTCCCAAAAGAAGCGAACCTTGACCCGACCGTATTCGTCGCAATGAATCTCCTCGTCGGCCGGTCCGGTGACCACCGCGCTTTGCGTCGCGAGCAGGCGGGGCTTGGGGTGTTTTAGCGGCGGGCGGAACGGCACGTCCCAGGGCGTGGCGGTGAAGCGGTTGCGGTAGCCCTGCTGAAAACCGTCGGCCGGGATGGTGTCGCTGGTCATCACCTCTTCTAGCACCTGCGGTTGCTTGCCTTGGTGCTCAACCTCGGTCAACAACCACAACTGGTTCCACTCGGCGCGCGGGTGCTCGCTCATTTCAAGGAAATGCCCGCAGCCCAGCAGGGGCTGGTCGCTGTTGCCCGCAGCCTGCTGATAATCGGCGCGGTGGCGCTCAAGGGTCCGCTGAGCCAGATGTTTGCCACGGCTGCGTTCGGTGAAATGTCCGGGAAAGGCGTAGTCCTGCAGCACCGGGTCGATCTGGCTGGAGACACTGCTCTCCAGCTGCAGGCGTGGTTTCTGAAAGTCGTAGTCGCGGCGGATAACGGCGCTGGTGCGGGTTTCCAAGCGCACGCCAAACTGCTTGATCACCGGCTCGGTGGCGACCATGCCGGAATCCGGCAGGTAGGCGGTGGACTGGCCCAGTTTGGGGAATACGGTCTGATCATCGCCAAACACCAGCACATGAGCCTCGGCATTGTGCTGGAAGTGGTAATGCAGGCCTTCCTCTTCACACAGGCGCTGCACAACATGCAGGTCCGTTTCGCCGTATTGCACGCAATAGTCGCGGGCCGGATAGACGGTCGGACCCAGCTGGAACCGGTAGGCATCGGCCTGGATGCCGTGCTCTTCGAGGAGTTGAGCGATGATCTGCGGCACCGTCAGGTGCTGGAAGATCCGCGAGTTGCGACGCAGGGCCAGATGGCTCAGTTGCGGCGCCAGGGTCAGGTGATAACGCGTCAGGCGCGAGCCCGAGTCGCCTTGGGCGATCTGTTCGATCAGCCCGTGCACACCGCTGCCGCTCGGCGAATAGCGCAGAAATGCCGGTTGCCCGAGCAGGCTGTCCAGGTCGAGATCCGCGCGCTCGCTGACCAGCTCCACGTCGAAGCGATAGGGCTGGCTGATGGCTTCGCGACCCTGGAAACCCAGCACCTTGAAGTCATGGGCGAACCCGCGAAGGTCGAGGGTGAAATGGTTCTGCGTGGACATGCTCTTCTCCTTGAGCGTCATACGTCGGCTGCGCTGATGTTTAGGCGCTCCATGCGGTAAAGCAGCGTGCGCCGGGGCAGCTCCAGTTCGCGGGCGGTCTGGGTCTGGTTGCCGCCGTTCTTGCGCAGGCAATCCAGCAGCAAGTTGCGCTCGACCCGCTCCAGGCGTTCGCGCAGCCCGCTGCCGGCTTGCACGGGCTCGCTGCTCTGCGGCAGGTTGAAGTGCTCCGGCAGCAGCTCGTCGCCGTCGCACAGCAGCACCGCGCGTTCCACCATGCCCTTGAGTTCGCGCACGTTGCCGGGGAAGGCATAAGTAGCGAGATGCTCCAGCGCGGCGGCGGACCAGCGGCTCGCCTCGCGCTGCAGCAGGGCGCAGGCGGCGTCGGCGAAATGCCGGGCCAGGCGCAGGACGTCTTCGTCGCGTTCGCGCAGCGGCGGCAGCTCGATGGGAAAGTTGGCCAGGCGGTAAAACAGGTCTTCTCGGAACTGCCCCTTTTCCACCAAGGCGCGCAGGTCGCGGTGGGTGGCGGCGATGATGCGCACGTCGACGGTATGGGGCTCGGTGGCCCCCAGCGGGCGGACCTCGCCTTCCTGCAGCACGCGCAGCAGCTTGGCCTGCAGGATCAGTGGCATGTCGCCGATCTCATCGAGGAACAGCGTACCGCCGTGGGCGGCGTCCAGCAGGCCGCTGCGGTCACGGTCGGCGCCGGTGAACGCGCCTTTGCGGTAGCCGAACAGCTCGCTTTCCAGCAGGCTTTCCGGCAGCGAGGCGCAGTTCTGCACGATGAACGCTTTGCTGCGGCGCAGACCGCAGTCATGGATCGCGCGCGCCACCAGCTCCTTGCCGGTGCCGGTTTCGCCGGTGATCAGCACGCTAACCGGGTTGTGCAGCACCTTGCCGATCAGGCGATACAGGGCGCGCATGCGCGGGCTGTCGCCAATCAATCCGTAACCGCTGGCGCACGGGGCGGTGGTGAGCGGGCCGTCGTCCTGCGGGGCGTGCAAGCGGCGCAGCAGCTTGAGTTGGGCGAGTGCGAAGGTGCCCAGCTGGCCCAGCGCGTCGGCAACGCTTTGCAAGGCGTGGGGGTGACGGCTGGCGAGCACCAGCAGGCCGCCGACCTTGCCGTGCTTGTCCATCAGTGGACAGCACAGCAGGCTGCGCCAGGCATGCGGGCTGGCCGGCAGGAAACCGGTGTTGTGCAGGCGTGTGTCCAGCTCGCCCAGGAACAGCGTGCGGTTCTGGCACAGGGAATATTGCAGCAGTTGCTCGCCGTCGTAATCGCTCGGCAGGCTGGCCGTCTCGCGCGGTTGCAGCAGGCCATCGTGCCATTCGGCGCACAGCCACAGGCGCGTATGAGTGTCATCCAGCAGGTACAGCTGGCTGAGCTCGCAACCTGACAGTTGCGCTGCGGCCTGTACCAGTCCGGCCAGCAGCCGATCACTGCTGGTGGCATGGGCGAGTTCGGTGAGGTGCTTCAGCAGCGCCTCGGCATGGAGCAGCGGTTGGGCGGTTGGCATGAGGCGGGTAGGGACTTCAATCGAACTCACAGAGCAAACCTCCTTCACAGTCGAGGGTGGCGTGAACGCGCTGCAGGGGTTCGCCGCCAGCCATGGCATCGAGCAGGCGGTCGACCACCAGCGGTTGCAGGTGCAAATCGAGCAACTGATCGATCAGTCGTGCGCCGCTGTCGCCGTGGGTACAACGCTCGGCCAGGTGGGTGACCAGGTTGGCGCAGTGGCTGAAACCCACCTGGCGGCGGTGCAGGCGCTCACCGAAACGCGCCAGCTTGAGTTCGACCAGTTCGTTGAGCACGTCGCCGGCTACCGGGTAGTAGGGCACCACGCGCATGCGGGCCAGCAGGGCCGGTTTGAAGTGCTGGCTGAGGGTTGGGCGGATCGCTTGCTCCAGAGCCTCCGCCGCCGGACGCTGCTCGCCGACGCACAGGTTGGCGATGCGCTCGCTGGCCAGGTTGGACGTCATCAGGATCAGGCAATTGCGAAAGTTGATCTCGCGGCCTTCGCCGTCGTTGGCCACGCCCTTGTCGAAGATCTGGTAGAAGACGTTCATCACTTCCGGATCGGCCTTTTCCACCTCGTCGAGGAGGATTACCGAGTAGGGCTTTTGGCGCACCGCCTCGGTGAGCATGCCGCCCTCGCCATAGCCGACGTAGCCCGGTGGCGCGCCGATCAGTCGCGAAACCGTGTGCTTTTCCTGAAATTCCGACATGTTGATGGTGGTAAGAAAACGCTCGCCGCCGTACAGCAGGTCGGCCAGGGCCAGGGCTGTTTCGGTCTTGCCGACCCCGCTGGGGCCGACCAGCAGGAACACGCCGACCGGCGCATCAGGTTTGTTGAGTCCGGCGGCGCTGGCGCGCATGGCGCGGTCCAGGGCGGCGATGGCTTGCTCCTGGCCACGCACCCGCTCGCGCAGATCCTCGGCGAAGGTGGCGATTTTCGTGCTGTGTTCGCGGGCCAACTGCGCCAGCGGGACACCGGTCCAGTGGCTGATCACCTCGGCCACCAGACGCGGGCTGACTTCATGGCTGACCAGGCGCTCGGCGGCCTGGGCGGTGGCCAGTTCCGCCTGGGTGGCGCGCAATTGGTTGTCCAGTGCTTGCTGCTGGTCATCGGGTATGTCGGCCAGCCGAGCTTCGGCGCACTGCTGGCGCAGTTCGAGCAGGCGTTCGGCCAATGCCCGTTGCTGTGCCCAGCGGCGTTCCAGCTCCTCGCGTTCGATAGCAGCCTGCGTGAGGCGTTGTTCCAGCTGGGCGAGCGCTTCGGTATCCACCAGCAGACCAGCGTCCAGGTCGCGGCGCAGGGCCAGGGTTTGGCGCTCGCCCTCGGCGATTTCGCCGCGCAGGCGCTCGAGTGATTCGGGCGCGGCGGCCAGGCTGATGCGCACCCGGGCGCAGGCGGTGTCCAGCACGTCCACGGCCTTGTCCGGCAGTTGGCGCCCGGCGAGGTAGCGCGCCGACAGCTCGGCGGCGGCGACCACCGCATCGTCGCGCAGGTAGATGCCGTGGCTTTTTTCATACACCGGCGCGAGCCCGCGCAGGATGGTCACGGCTTCGTCCACTGTTGGCTCGTGCAGTTGCACCGGCTGAAAGCGCCGGGCCAGGGCCGGGTCTTTCTCGAAGTACTTCTTGTATTCGCTCCAGGTGGTGGCGGCGATGGTGCGCAGCTCGCCGCGTGCCAGGGCCGGCTTGAGCAGATTGGCGGCATCGCCGCTGCCGGCCTGGCCGCCCGCGCCGATCAGCGTGTGTGCTTCATCGATGAACAGGATGATGGGCTTGGGCGCGGCCTTGACCTCGTCAATCACGCCTTGCAGGCGGCGTTCGAACTCGCCTTTGACGCTGGCGCCGGCCTGCAGCAGGCCGAGGTCCAGGCACAGCAGTTCGACGCCCTTAAGGATATCCGGCACTTCACCGCTGGCGATGCGCAGCGCCAGGCCCTCGACGATGGCGGTCTTGCCCACGCCGGCCTCGCCGACCACGATGGGGTTGTTCTTGCGCCGGCGGGCGAGGATATCGACCATCTGGCGGATCGCACCGTCGCGGCACAGCACCGGGTCGAGTTTGCCGTCGCGCGCCTGCTGGGTGAAGTTGTGGGTAAAGCGCAGCAGCGCCGATTCCCCGTGGCTGGCCGGCTCGCCGGCGGCCTGCTGCGGTTGCGCGGCCAGGGCGAACTCGCGCAGGTGCTCGGCATTGAGCTTGGCCAGCAGCGGCTGGTAATGGCTGCCGGCATAGCGCAGCGGATTGCGCAACAGCGCGAGGATCAGCGCGGCCTCGTCGATGCGCGGCCGGCCCAGCTCCAGGCTGGCCAGCAACAGCGCATCCTGCAGCCACTGCACCAGTTCGGCGGAGAACACCGGGTTGCGTGATTCGCTGGACTCGCCCCGGGCGTGCAGTACGCGGGCCAGTTCGCCGGGCTCGATGTCGGCGTCCTGTAGGGCGCGCTCGAGCAGGCCCTGCGGGCGTTCCAGCAGACCGAGCAGCAGGTCCTCGACGAGAATCTTGCTGCCGCCACGAGCCACGCAGCGTTCGGCGGCGGTTTCCAGGTCCCGTTTGGTGGCGGCGTCTAGGGCCTGGACCAGCTGTTGCAAATCGACGTTGAGCATCATCAATCCTTAATGAAGAGGGGGTGCGCTGCGCAGGGTGACCACGGCATCGGTCTGGGTGTGGCCCAGCCAACTGGTCCAGCCGAGGCTGCATTGGCTGTCTGCGGCCAGGCGCAATTGCCGGGACGGGTGGTCGTCGCGCTGCAATTCCAGGGTGATGTCGTAGTCCAGCGGGTCGCGCAGAATGAAGCGCACCAAGGCACACAGCGGTTGGTAGGCGCTGCCGGTGGGCAGGAAGTCGTGAAAGCGCTCCCAGGACAGCTGGCGGATGTGAATACGGAACTTGCCGCCGCGATCACGCACGTGCTCGCCGAGCACCAGGTTTTCGCCCAGCTGGCTGTTGCCCAGGCCCAGGCGGTTGAGCTGGTCGGGCAGGATGTCCACACGCCTCTCCAGGCATTGCTCGAGGGTCAGCGCGGCATGTTTGAAGTAGTACCGCAGCACCGATTCGATCAACGCTGCCGAATGGGCGCGCTGGCTGAGCAGGCCGAGATAGGGCAGCAGGCGTTTCCAGTTCAGCTCGGCACTGTCGCGGATGGGCGCGCCGCCCAGGCCGATCAGGGCGAACAGCTGAGCGGAGAACGGGTCACTGGCGCCGCCGCTGAAGCGGGCGTGATAGCGGTATTTCTGCCAGATGGGCAGCAATAGCCGCTGCAGACGGTGGTTAAACAGATCGAGAAATTCGCGGGTGGGATTGCCGCTTTCATCGTCGCCCAGCGCCTGTTCGCCATAAAAAGCCGGCAGTGGCGAGCCGGCGCCCACCAGGCTGGGCAGGTTGATGCACAGACGTGCGCGCAATTCGCCGTGCTCCTCGAAGAACTCCACGCGCTCGATATCGCTGCCGGGGAATCCCAGGCTCGGGTTGGCCTGGAACTCCAGCCGCTCATAGAGCGCTTCGTCGTCCAATTCAGGGTGTGCGTCGCGCAGCCGGTCGAGCACCAGCAGTACGCCCTGAAACAGGCTGTACTCACGGATGCGCGGGCTGAGCGATGTCACAGCAGCGGCTGCTGACCCATGCGCGGCGACCATTGGTACACCTCTCCTTGAAGGCTGCGCACATGCAGCTCGTGATACGAATTGAGGCTGGCGTACAGGGCAAAGAATTCGTTGAGCACCGAGGCGAAAAGGAACAGGTCGCCTTCGCCCAGAAAGCCCTGCAAGTCCATGCTCAGCTCGGTGCGCACTCCGCGCACCGGCAGGCCGCGGTGCAGGCGGTCAATGTGCTGATGGGTGATCTGCTTCAGCCCGCCGAGTCGTTGGCGGCTGACATTGGCGGCGTGTTTGTCGTAGTGGCGCGGCAGGTCGTAGGTTTCCAGGATCACCTTGAGCGCCTCGACGTTGGCCAGCGACAGGTAGTTCAGCGACAGGTTGGAAATCAGCCGCCATAAATAGTCGCCGTGCAGCGGCGGGGCGTAGCTGGGCGTCACCGCGCTGATATTGCGGAAGGTAAGGAATTCCGGGGTGTCCTCGCTGGGCAGGCAGATGTCGCCAAGCTTGAGCTGGCGCGGCAGGTTCTGGTTGGTGCAGGTCAGTTCGATGGACAGCGTCTCGTGCGAATCGAGGCTGCGCGGGCCGAAGCTCAGCCAGGTTTCCAGGCCATCGCCGAACAGCGAAGGTTGCTGGCGCACGCTGTAGTGCGGGTGCGCCAGCGGTACGTCGAAACTCGGGTCGTGCTCGAAGGACTCGAACGGCACGTATTCCTCATAGCCCATGCCGCCCGGCTTCCAGCCCGTGACCCGCTCCACAGCAAACACTCCGCACTGCTGGGTGTCGTATTCAGCCGGCAGCAGTCGGTACTGATCCTGCTTGCCATCCAGGCGGATCGGCGTGGCATCGTGGGCGAACAGGTTGGCCACCGGTGTGCAGTACAGGCGCAGGTTATCCACAGTCGGGCGGATGCGCTGGCCGTCGGCCTTGCGAATGTCGAAGCGCAGCAGCAGGCCACGCGCACGCTTGAGCAGCGCCTGCGGCTGACGGGCAATCGCGTCGAGGCCGAGCAGGTCGACGAAGAGGAATTTCTCCTCGAAGGCGAAGTATTCCTGCAGGTGTCGATAGCCGCGAAAGGTGTTGAGCGGGTAGGGCACCAGGGCTTCGTCTTCGGCAAACCCCACCGGCTGAACTTGATCGCTCGCCAAGTGCAGGCCCGCGACAGGCTGGCCGTCGGCCTCCTGAAGCGGCGCGCCGGCGGCATCCAGCAGCACCAGTTCGATGCCGCCCAGGTTGCGCAACAAGGCCAGATAGAGCAGCTGGCTGATATGCCGTTCGCCCGCCAGGTGCAGGCGCAGCCGGTTAAGCCCGATCTCGCCCAGGTGACCGTCGGCGCTCATGGCCAGGCGCAGGCTGAGCAAGGCGCCGTCGCCCTTGACCGCATAGTCCAGCGCCTGCAGCGCCAGCGGCAGCACCTCGGTGGCCTGGCAGGTGCGAAAACGGCAGGTCACGCCCTGTACCGGGCGCGACTCCACCGGCGTATGGCGCGGCACGGTCAGGGCCGGGCCGGGGCGTTTCAGTGGGTCGAACTGCAGCATGCTGAAGCCCGGCAGCGGGCGCATGTAGTTCGGCCACAGCAGGTGCATCAGCGAATGGGTCAGCTCCGGCAATTCGTCATCAAGTTTCTGACGCAGCCGTCCGCTGAGAAAGGCAAACCCTTCCAGCAGCCGCTCGACATCCGGGTCGCGCCCGCTCTGCCCGAGAAACGGCGCCAACGCCGGATTACGCTCGGCAAAGCGCTTGCCGAGCTGGCGCAGGGCGCTGAGTTCGCTCTGGTAGTAGGAGTTGAAGGACATCTCAAGCGCCGATCAGCACGGTGCCGGCGCCAGCCGTCACCTGATTGCCATGGCTTCCCACCGAGCCCTGCACGGCTGCCGGTTGGCCATTGATCAGCACCGTCGGTGCGACTGAGCTGGCCAGCGTACTGCCGCAACCGGTGGGGTCGCCCAAGCGCGCGGCGGGCATGCCTTCGATCAGCACGTCGGGTGAGCCGGCGGTAATCGGGTTATTGCCGTGGCCGGGAAGCGGGCACGCGGTGGGGTCATTGACCCGTGCGGCAGGTTTGGCTGACATCCGTGTTTCTCCTTGTTACTGCACCTGAACCTGTCCGCTGCCATCCAGGCTGGCGGAAAAGCTCACGTGACGGTTGATCCCTTCTACTTCGAGCCAGCCTTCGATGGCGAAGGCCAGACGAAGTGGGTCGTGGGCGCGCGGGAGTGACACCACCCGCACGCGGCTCAGGCGCGGTTCATAGGCTTCGATGAAGCGTTCAATGGCCAGGCGCGCCTGCTGTAGTGAATCGTGCAGCGACAGGCGCATGTCGTTCAGGTCAGGCAATCCGTAGTCGGGCAGCGTTTGCACACTGCCCGCGCGGGTGCTGAGCATTTGCGCCAGATGGGCGGCCACCGAGGCCATGGCAGCCACCTCCAGACTGCGCCCGGCGCGCTGGTCGGCGGCGCCGCCGAGGCGTTCGAACAGGCTGCCATAGCTCACCGTTGGTTACTCCTTATCCAGCTTGCCGACCAGCGACAAGGTGAAGTCGGCGCCCATGTACTTGAAGTGCGGCCGCACGTTGAGGGTGACGCGGAACCAGCCCGGCTCACCGGCCACCTCGTTGACGATCACTTGGGCGGCGCGCAGCGGACGGCGGCTGCGCACTTCGGGGTTGGGGTTCTCCTGGTCGGCGATGTACTGGCGGATCCAGGTGTTCAGCTCGCGCTCCAGGTCGGAGCGCTCCTTCCAGGCGCCGATCTGCTCGCGCTGCAGCACCTTCAGGTAATGGGCCAGGCGGTTGACGATGAACATGTAGGGCAGCTGGGTGCCGAGGCGGTAGTTCAGTTCGGCATTCTTGCCTTCTTCGCTGTTGCCGAAGAACTTGGGCTTTTGCGCCGAGTTGGCGGAGAAGAAGGCGGCGTTGTCGCTGCCCTTGCGCATGGTCAGGGCGATGAAGCCTTCCTCGGCCAGCTCGTACTCGCGGCGATCGGAGACCAGCACTTCGGTGGGAATCTTGGTCTCGATCTCGCCCATGCTCTCGAAGTGGTGCAACGGCAGGTCATCCACCGCGCCGCCGCTCTGCGGGCCGATGATGTTCGGGCACCAACGGTATTTGGCGAAGCTGTCGGTCAGGCGGCTGGCAAAGGTATAGGCCGTGTTACCCCACAGGTAATGCTCGTGACTGCCGGCCACGGTTTCCTTGTAGACAAAGGTTTTCACCGGGTTGTCTTCAGGGTCGTAGGGCGTGCGCAGCAGGAAGCGCGGCACGGTGAGGCCGACGTAGCGGGCGTCTTCCTGCTCGCGGAAGCCCTGCCACTTGGCGTATTGCGGGCCCTCGAAATGGTCCTTGAGGTCTTTCACGTCCGGCAGGCCGGTGAAGCTCTCCAGGCCGAAGAACTTGGGGCCGGCCGCGGCAATGAAGGGTGCGTGGGCCATGCTGGCGACGCTGGCCACGTGTTGCAGGGTCTTGATGTCCGGCGAGCTGGGATCGAAGAAGTAGTTGGCAATCAGGGCGCCTACCGGTTGGCCGCCAAACTGGCCGTACTCGGCGGTGTAAACGTGCTTGTACAGACCGGACTGTACGACTTCCGGGCTGTCCTCGAAGTCTTCGAGCAAGTCTTGCTTGGAGGCGTTGAGCACTTCCAGCTTGATGTTCTCGCGGAAGTTGGTGCGATCCACCAGCAGCTTGAGGCCGCGCCAGGCGGACTCCAGCGACTGGAAGCTGGGATGGTGAAGGATTTCGTCCATCTGCCGGCTGAGCGTGGCGTCGATCTCGGCGATCATGCGATCGACCAGGGCCTTTTTCACCGGCTCGTGCTGGTTGTGCGGTTTGAGCAGCTCCTCGATGAAGGCCGAGACGCCGCGCTTGGCGATGTCATAGGTCTCGTCAGCGGGTGTCAGGCGGGTTTCGGCAATGATCCGGTCGAGGATGCCGGCATCGGCGAGGCTGGTGCCGTGCTCGGCAAGCGATGCGGAAGTGGTCATGGGTTCAATTCCTTGTGAAATGTTCAGGCATCCAGCGGTTGTTGGGCGGCAAGGCCGAGTTCACCCAGCACGCGTTCGCGGGCATCGTCGTCGGCCAACACGCTTTCGATCGCCTTGCGAAACGCGGGGGTGTTGCCCAGCGGGCCTTTCAGGGCCACCAGCGCGTCGCGCAGCTCCATGAGTTTTTTCAGTTCCGGGACCTGCTCGACCAGGCTGGCCGGGTTGAAATCCTTCATCGAGTTGAGGCGCAGCTCCACGGCCAGGTCGTCGCTGGCGTCATCGTGGAGGCGGTTCGCTACGGCGAACGACAGGCTCAACTCCTGTTTGGCGAGCACCTCGTCGAAGCTGCCCTTGTCGATGGCGATCGGCTTGCGGTCTTCGATCTTGCGGTCATCGGCGCGCTGGGTGAAGTCGCCGAGCACCAGCAACTTGAGCGGCAGCTCCAGCTCTTCCTGAGCGTTGCCGGTGGCGGGCTTGAAGGTGACGTTGATACGTTCCTTGGGGGCGACAGAGCCTTCTTTGGCCATGGTTCTCTCCTTATGGGTTATTCCAGTGCCGTGCCGAGATCGAGGTGGCACAGCCTGCGGTAAATCTCGTCCTTGCGTTCCCGCACACCGGCGTGCTGCTGCAGGCGTTCGTAGCACGCGTACAGCAGGCGCAGGATGTCCAGGGCGAGATCGGGTTCCCAGGCGTCCAAGCCGCTGGCTTGTAGCTTCTGGTCGAGTGTTTCGAGCTGGACCTTGGCCAGCTCGTACTGCTTGGCCTGATGGCACAGGCGGGCCAGGGCAAGCTGCCAAAAGAAGGTCTCCCGACCGCCGCGCGCACTGGCAAGGCCTTGGCTGAGCTGTTGCACGGCAGGCTTGAGTCCCTCCTTGCGCAGCAGGGGTAGAACCTCCTGCAGGGCGGTTTCCCACGGTGCAGTGCCGTCAACAGGCGTGGGCGAGGACGCCGGAGCCGCCTGGGGCGCCTGTACGTGAGGCATAACCTGCGCGCCGATCCAAGCGCGGGTGGCATCCGAGGCAAAAGGGGCGCCGTCGTGAAAACGCAGCTCGTCGAGGCCCGGCAGGCGCTGCAGAAACAGCGCCAGCTGGATCTCCACTTCCTGCAGGGCGGGCGTGGCATCCAGGGCGAGCAGGCATTCCCAGACCCGGTGTTGCCCATCGAGCCAGAACGGTGCGCGGGCGAGACTGGCCTCCAGCTCAACCAGCAGCTCGGCGTGCCGGCCTTGCTGGAAGCGTTCCTGAAACTGGGTCATCTTGTCGGCCGGCAGGCCGCGCAGGGCGGTGATCTGTTCGGCGTTGTGCTCCGGTAAACTGTCGATCGGCAGCCACAACAGCGTGCGGGACAGGCGCAGGGCACGGGGATCGCCGGCTTGGCGAGCGAGCCACCAGGTGCACAGGGGACGCGCCTGATCTTGCAGGTGGCGCAGGCACTTGTGGGCGTCCTTGTCGCTGCTCACCGCCCCGGGCGCCGTTGGGGCGGGCGGCGCTAGGGATGTGACCGGAGCGACCGGTTCCGTCGCAGGCGCCACCGCCTGGTTTTGTTCGGTATTTTTCAGCAGGTCCGCCAAGCGCCGTGACAGTGGCAGCAACAGCGGTGCGTCGGCATCCAGACGTTCGCCCAGACAGGCATCCAATTCGCGCACCTGTTCAGCCAAGGACTGAAACAGTGCCGGCTGTTCGCCCACGGGAAGCTCTTCGTTCAGCGCTTGGTCAAGGCGCGGCATCAACCAATTAAGGGCGGCTGCCCGTGTGCGCGGTTTGCGCGGGTGCAGTTCATTCCAGTGATGCAGGGATAGGTGCAGCAGAACGCCGAGGCCGGCTTGCAACCCGGCAAATCCTTCGTGCTGAAACAGGCTCCAGGTCAGCCAGGCCGCTACGCGCAGGTCTTTGGATTGAGCGGCAAGCAGCGCTGCACAGGCATCGAGCATGTGCGGCCAGTCAATGCTGCCGTCGGCATGAATGGATGAGGCGTTATGCAGTTGCCTCTCCAGATATTCATATTCGGAGGAGTAGCGCGCATCGTCGCCCGCGAAGTTGTCGGGGCGAACGGGGCGACTGGCCAGTTGCACATAATGTGAATGGAGCGCGCTTGAATAGGTCATGCAATGACTCATCGCAGCTTAAATAAGAGCCGGATTATTTTTATTGATTTAATAAAGTGCGCAACAAGTTGCGCTATTCAATGCGCAAGTATTCACGCACTGCACGAAGGGCGGCATCCTAGAGCGGCTGGCCAAATAGAACAAGTTCAATGACGTGAACTGTTAGGAGTTTTGGCTATTTAATGAGAATAGGTTTTTTGCGCAACAAATAGGCAAAGCTTTAATCAGGTCTCAAATAATTAGAGTGATCATTCTAATTGTGAATCGATTAAAGCGCGATGGCGTAGATATATATCTGTTATATATATTTTGATTTATATGTCTAACGAGCTTTCCCATAACGTTAACGTCAAGCGGTGTTTTCCACCCGGCGCTAACTCCACTTTATCTTCCAGCACATTGGCCGTTTCGATACATAGCATCCCTTGCCAGGCATCAGGGCCAAATTGCGATAAATGTCGGCTTTTCTCGGTCCAGGGGTTCCACACCACGGCGGAGTGCGAGCCGCTGCTCTGCAGGTGGATGCGGCGATGCCAGTGCGGGTCGCGAATGTTCACCTGGCTGGGTACGTCGAGGTAGATGCGGTCGGTTTCGCCGGTGAAGGGCAGTGGGCCTTGTTGCAGGCGGCTTTCCCAGTTTTCCAGGGTGTCGATGTAGCGGCAGCCGTGCAGGCCTTCGACCTGGATGTCATGAATGTCGCTGACGGCGAAGTAGGTGTGCAGGGCCTGGCTGAGAACCACCGGCTGCGGGCCATGGTTGAGGCTGGTCAGTTCAAGGTGCAGGCGCTGGTCGAGGCGGATGCGCAGGCTTAGCTCGACCGCGTGGGGCCAGTCCGGCAGTGGCTGTTCGCGGCTGTCGAAGCAGAATTCGGCGATGACCGCGCCGTCTTGTTCGCTGATGTCCTGCAGCCGCCAGTCGAGGGTGCGCACCAGGCCGTGAGCCGGTGCCGGCGTGGTGCCTTGGTGCATCGCCCGTACCTCGGCGGGATTGCGCTCCAGGGCACCGAACCAGGGCCAGCACACCGGCACGCCACCGCGCAGGCCTTGGCCCTTGTGGTACTCGGCCTGGTCGCTGAGCCAGATCAGCGGTGGGCTGTCGTCACGCTGGTAGGCGAGAACCTGCGCGCCCTGTTCCGCGATCAGCAACTGGGCGCCCTGGTGATTGATTTGCCAGCAGGGAAGGTCGCCGATCTGCTGCAGTTCGATGCTGGTGGTCACGGTCGTCTCCTGGTGTTGGTCATTTGGCCTGCTCAGTGGTTCTAAGGTTCCGCAAAGCAAAACGCCCGTCAAGGACGGGCGTTCTGGTGGAGCAGGGTGCGCGGTGTCAAGGGCCGTACACGGTTTCCGGCAGCCAGGTGACGATCTGCGGCCAGCAGTAGCAGATCACCAGCATCGACATTTGGATGGCGATGAAGGGCAACACACCTTTATACATGGTCATGGTTTGCACCGAGGCCGGGGTCACGCTGCGCAGGTAGAACAACGAGAAGCCGAACGGCGGCGTGAGGAATGAGGTCTGCAGGTTGATAGCGATCATCACGCCCAGCCAGACCGGATCGAGCCCCATGGCCAGCAGGATCGGCCCGATGATGGGCACCACCACGAAGCAGATCTCGATGTAGTCCAGGATGAAGCCGAGGATGAAGATCACCAGCATGACCATGAAGAACGCGCCCATCACGCCGCCCGGCAGGCTGTGCAACACATCCTCGATCACCGCTTCGCCGCCAAAACCACGGAATACCAGGGAGAACAGCGAGGCGCCAATCAGGATCAGGAACACCATGGCGGAAATCGAGGTGGTGCTTTGCGATACGTCACGCAGCTGGGCGAAGTTGAGCTTGCCCTTGCTCAGTGCCAGTACAGTGGCGCCTACGGCGCCGATGGCCGCCGCTTCGGTGGGGGTGGCAAAACCGAGCAGGATCGAACCGAGCACCAGAAAAATCAGCAGCAAAGGGGGCAGCAAGGCGCCAAGCAACTTTCCCCAGTGCACCTCACCGAGTTCTTCCTTGGGGAGGGCCGGCAGTTTCTCCGGCTTGAGCAGGGCCATGATCACCAGGTAGAGGATGTACAGGCCGATCAGCAGCAGGCCGGGGATCAGCGCGCCCATGAACAGGTCACCGACCGAAACGGTCTTCGGCGAGAAAATGCCCATCTTCAGCTGCGCCTGCTGGTAGGCGCTGGACATCACATCACCCAGCAAAACCAGCACGATGGACGGCGGGATGATCTGCCCGAGGGTGCCGGTGGCGGCCAGGGTGCCGGTGGAAATGGCTGGGTCGTAGCCGCGGCGCAGCATGGTGGGCAACGCCAGCAAGCCCAGGGTTACCACGGTGGCGCCGACGATGCCGGTGGAGGCGGCGAGCAGCGCGCCGACCAGGCACACGGAAATCGCCAGGCCGCCGGGTTTCGCGCCGAACAGCCGGGTCATGGACTCCAGCAGGTCGTCGGCAATGCGCGATTTCTCCAGCATCACGCCCATGAACACGAACAGCGGCACGGCCAGCATGGTCTGGTTGTTCATGATGCCGTAGATGCGGTTGGGCAGCGCGGACAGGTAGCTGCCGTCGAAGGTGCCGGTGAGGATGCCGATACCGGCGAACAGCAGGGAGACCCCACCCAGTACGAAGGCCACCGGGTAGCCGGACATCAGGAAAATACAGATCCCGGCAAACAACAGGAGCGACATTGCTTCAGCCACGTTGCACCTCGGCGTCTTCGTGGGCGAGGCGACCGGCCAGTCGGTAGGCGCCCTTGATCAGGTCGGAGACGGCTTGCAGCAGCAGGCTGAACACCAGAATCAGAATGATGGATTTTTGCAGGTACACGAACGGCAGGCCGCCGGCCTCGGACGAGCCTTCAAAGGTGGACCAGGACGCGCTGACATACCCCCAGCTCAGCCAGGCCAGGAAGCCGCACACCGGCATCAGCAGGATCACCGTGCCGAGCATGTTCATGATGGTCTGGGTGCGAGTGGAAAAGCGCTGGTAGAAAATGTCCACTCGCACGTGCGCACCGCGTTGCAAGGCCCAGGCCGCAGCGCCCATGAACACCAGGGCATGGCCGTACATCACTGCTTCCTGCAGAGCGATGGCGCCGGTATTAAAACCGTAACGCAGTATGACCACGACAGTGGTACCGATGACCAACAGCACCGGAACCCAGGCGCAGATCCGGCCTAGCGCCGCATTCAGCGCATCAATTGCCCGCGCAAGCGTGAGCAGGGGGGGAGTTTTCGCGGACATGGGGAGTCCTTAAGGAATGAATAAAGCAGGAAGGGCGGCGATTCTAGGCCCATGGCCAAAAGCCGGCAACTTCGCCGGACTTCAGAATTAGCGAGTGGCAACGGGAAAAGCGGCTGGGACGGGCCACACAACACTTTTCGCGAGGCGAGAGTTTCTAGGTCTGTTCCATCGTTGCGCGAAACGGGCACAGACCCTAGCGCTTGGGAACCGGCCGGGTGCGTCCGCTGCCATCGATAGCGACGAACACGAACACCGCTTCGGTAACCTTGCGCCACTCGCTGGACAGCGGGTCGTCGCTCCATACCTCAACCAGCAGGCGCACCGAACTGCGACCGACGTGCTGGGTTTGCGTATAGAAGGACAGCTGTGCGCCGACCGACACCGGCACCATGAACGCCATGCGCTCGATGGACACCGTGGCCACGCGGCCACCGGCGAGCTTGCTGGCCATGGAGGTGCCGGCCAGGTCCATCTGCGCAACCAGCCAGCCACCGTAGATATCGCCGAAGCCGTTGGTCTCCCGCGGCAACGCCGTGAATTGCATGGCCAGGTCGCCCTGGGGAATCGGATCGTCCACTTCCAGTTCCAATTCTTGATCTTCGTTCATGGGGTAAAGGCTCATGGGCGCATCGTCGTTATCGTTGTTGTGGTAGTCGGCCTGGATACCAAAGGACCGTGCCGCAGTATACCGGCAGCCCGGCGGCCGGGCGACCACGACCGGCGGCGTCATCCAACTGTCACATTGCGTTCATAGACTGGTCACACGGCCTGCAGATACTGGCCCCCGAAGCATCCCCATACCAAGAGTTCAGGAGCAAGGAATGAAATTGAAGCGATTGATGGCGGCCATGACCTTTGTCGCCGCGGGTGTCACTTCTGTAGGTGCCATGGCGGCCGTTGATCCGGCGCTGAGCAGCTACGCCAAAACCTCAGGTGTTTCCGGCAACCTATCCAGCGTGGGTTCCGACTCGCTGGCCAACCTGATGACCCTGTGGGCTGAAGAGTTCAAGCGCAGCTACCCGAACGTCAACATCCAGATCCAGGCGGCCGGTTCCTCCACCGCCCCGCCGGCGCTGACCGAAGGAACCGCCAACATGGGGCCGATGAGCCGCCCGATGAAGGACAACGAGATTCAGGCCTTCGAACAGAAGTACGGCTACAAGCCGACCGCGGTTCCGGTGGCCATCGACGCCCTGGCGGTGTTCGTGCACAAGGACAACCCGATCAAGAGCCTGGACATCGCCCAGGTCGACGCGATCTTCTCCAACACCCGGCTGTGCGGCGGTGACAAGAACATCACCACCTGGGGACAGTTGGGCCTGACCGGTGAGTGGGCGAACAAGCCGATTCAACTGTTCGGTCGCAACTCGGTGTCCGGCACCTACGGCTACTTCAAGGAAGAAGCGCTGTGCAAGGGTGACTTCAAGGCCAACGTCAACGAGCAGCCGGGGTCGGCCTCGGTGGTGCAGTCGATTTCCAGCACCCTGAACGCCATTGGCTACTCGGGCATCGGTTACCAGACCTCCAGCGTCCGCGCCGTGCCGTTGTCCAAGAAGGGCGGTGAAGCTTTCGAAGCGTCGGAAGCCAACGCCCTGGCCGGCAAGTTCCCCCTGGCGCGCTTTTTCTACGTCTACGTGAACAAGGCGCCGAACAAGTCGCTCAGCCCGCTGGATGCCGAGTTCATCAAGCTGGTGCTGTCCAAGCAGGGCCAGGAAGTGGTCGTCAAGGACGGTTATATCCCGCTGCCCAAGAAGGTGGTCGACAAAACGCTGAAAGAACTGGGTCTGTAAACCTGCAAGCCCGCGCCTGGCGCGGGTTTTGAGGCGACTCTCGATGCCCGTCACGCCCCAGGCGATGACGGGCATTGTCGTGTTACTGCGCTGTAACTTTTCTGTCACACGATCGGCATAAAGTGGCGACGTAAAATTTACGACAGCCCGCTGCGTTTGGTAGCGGTCGCGGAATTCCTGGCATGAATGAATTGGCGAACGAACCCATGACTGCTCCCTCACACTCGCCGGGACTGGATTTCAACACTCCAGCCCTCAAGCGCAAGCGGCGCATACGCGCCCTCAAGGACCGTCTGGCCCGCTGGTACGTCACTATTGGCGGCCTGGCAGTGCTGGGCGCCATCACCCTGATCTTCTTTTACCTGGCCCAAGTCGTGCTGCCCATGTTCCAAGGCGCCGATCTGCAGGCCGAAAAGGCTGTCCAGCCCGCCTGGTTGGCGGAACAATCACCGCCCCTGCTGTTGGCGGTGGAAGAGCAGAATCAGGTGGCATTGCGCCTGAGCGCAGACGGACAGGCGCACTTCTTTTCGGTGGTGAACGGAGATCTGCTGCGCAGCGAAGCCGTTGCCTTGCCGGCCGACAGCCAGATTGTTTCCCTGGGCGAGGATACGCCCGGCACCAGCCGCTTCGTCCTCGGCCTGAGCACTGGCCAGGCGCTGGTCATCGAGCATGCCTACAAGCTCACCTATCCCGACAACCAGAAGACCATCACCCCCGAGCTGGTGTACCCGTTCGGCACGGAGCCGATCCAACTGGACCCGCACGGTCGTCCGCTGCAGCAGGTGAGTGTCAGCCTCAACGGGTCGGACCTGTTGCTGGCCGCCGCCACGGACAACGAACTGCATGCCCTGCGCCTGGAGCGTGAGGAAAACCTGTTTACCGGCGAGGTCAGCCTCGAAGAGCGTCGCTTCGAGTTGCCGCGTATTGCCGAGCCGATCAAGGCCGTGCTCATCGACCCGCGCCAGCAATGGCTGTATGCCTTTAATGGCAAGGCGAGCGTGGACGTGTTCGATCTGCGTCGGCAGCAGTTCAATGGCCGTTACAAGCTGCTGAGCGGCACGGGCGAAGTCACTGCGGTGCGCTCTCTGCTGGGCGGCATCTCGCTGATGATCGGCGACTCCAAAGGCGGCATTGGTCAGTGGTTCATGGTGCGTGACGACGATGGCCAGTCGACGCTGCAGAACGTGCGCAGCTTCCAGCTGGGCAACAGCCCGATCACGCAAATCCTGCCCGAGGAGCGCCGCAAGGGCTTCCTGGCGTTGGACCAGACCGGCCAGGTAGGCGTTTTCCACAGCACCGCACACCGCACTTTGCTTACCGAGTCGCTGGCCGACGGCACCGCGCACGCGGCACTGTCGCCCCGTGCCAACCGCCTGCTGGTGGAGCGTGAGGGCAGTCTGCAGAACGTGGTGATCGACAACCCGCACCCGGAAATTTCCTGGAGCGCGCTGTGGGGCAAGGTCTGGTATGAAAGCTACGACGAACCCCAGTACGTCTGGCAGTCGACCTCGGCCAATACCGACTTCGAGCCCAAGCTGAGCCTGGCGCCGTTGGCCTTCGGTACCCTCAAGGCTGCCTTCTACGCCATGCTGCTCGCTGCCCCGCTGGCTATATGCGCGGCGATCTACACCGCCTACTTCATGGCCCCGGCGCTGCGTCGCAAGGTCAAGCCGGTGATCGAGCTGATGGAGGCGATGCCCACGGTCATCCTCGGTTTTATCGCCGGCCTGTTCCTCGCGCCTTATATTGAGGGGCACCTGCCGGGCATCTTCAGCCTGTTGCTGCTGATGCCGGTGGGCATCATCGGCGCTGCCTGGCTGTGGAGCCGACTGCCGGAGTCCATCCGCCTGCGCGTGCCGGATGGCTGGGAAGCCCTGCTGCTGGTTCCGGTGGTGCTGGGTGTCGGCGCCTTCTCGCTGGGCATCAGCGGTCACCTGGAAAACGCTTTCTTCGGCGGCGACATGCGCATGTGGCTGAGCAATGACCTGGGCATCCCCTTCGACCAGCGCAACGCCCTGGTGGTGGGCCTGGCGATGGGCTTTGCGGTGATCCCAAACATCTACTCGATCGCCGAAGACGCCGTGTTCAGCGTGCCCAAGAGCCTCACCTACGGTTCGCTGGCCCTGGGCGCCACGCCTTGGCAAACGCTGACCCGCGTGGTGATTCTGACCGCCAGCCCGGGGATCTTCTCGGCGCTGATGATCGGCATGGGCCGCGCGGTGGGTGAAACCATGATCGTGCTGATGGCCACCGGCAATACGCCGATCATGGAAGCCAACATCTTCGAGGGTCTGCGCACCCTGGCCGCCAACGTGGCGGTGGAAATGCCCGAATCCGAGGTCGGCAGCAGTCATTATCGCGTGCTGTTCCTCGCCGCCCTGGTGCTGTTGATGTTCACCTTCGTGATGAACACCCTGGCCGAACTGATCCGCCAGCGCCTGCGCGGCAAGTA
>CAYPFO010000030.1:0-36144 GCA_964410065.1 uncultured Pseudomonas sp. | reverse complement strand
GTAGGGGCGAATTCATTCGCCTGGCGTTGCGTCTTCAGGCCACGTAGTCGTTGCGACCAACGCGGAAGCCTCCAGCCACGGTGTTTTTTGCAACTCCGGAGGTGTCGGAAGCCTCGGTGCCAGGCGAATGAATTCGCCCCTACGGGTTATGTGCGAGGCAGGGGTTCAAGGGGTAAGACTTAAGGCCCCGCTGCGGTACAAGGGCTGGGTGGCGCGTCTTGTGGCTAGTTTGTGCGGCGCTGTGTCGTAGGGGCGAATTCATTCGCCTGGCGTAGTGCCTTCAGGCCACGTAGCCGTTGCGACCAACGCTGAAGCCTCCAGCACGGTGTTTGTCGCAACTCCGGGGTGTCGGAAGCCTCGGTGCCAGGCAAATGAATTCGCCCCTACGGGTTATGTGGTCAGTAGAGATCGCGACGATAGCGTCCTGCTGCGCTCAGTTCTTCCACGCGTTGCTCGCCCAGTAGTCCGCGCAGTACCGAGTCCACCTCACGGCCCATGCCTTCCAGACTGCCGCACACCAGGATGCTGGCGCCGCGATCGATCCAGGCTCGTACCTCATCGGCGGCGTCGCGTAAGAGGTGCTGCACATACACCCGTTCTGCCTGGTCCCGTGAAAAGGCGCGATCCAGCCGGGACAGATGGCCGCTTTCCAGCCAGCCATTCATTTCTTCGCCAAAGAAGTCATCGTGTGCCGCGTTGCGTTCGCCGAACAGCAGCCAGTGGCCGCCCTGGCCGCAGTGTTCGCGATCCCGCAGATGGGCACGCAGGCCGGCGAGTCCTGTGCCGTTGCCGATCAGAATCAGTGGGCCGGCGTTGGCGGCCAGACGGAAACTCGGATTGGCACGTATGCGCAGGTCGATCTGCGTACCGACCAGGGCATACCGGCAGAGCCAGCCGGAGCCGAGGCCCAAGGTGCTGTCCGGGTGCTGCATCAACCTGACCAGCAGTTCCACGTGCCCATCGGCCGGGCTCGAAGCAATGGAGTAATCACGGTGCGGCAGCAGCGGCAGGTGTTCGAGCAACGCTTCGGTCGAGGGGATTGGCAGGCTGTCCATATCGTTCGGAAGTTGGCGGCGGGCCAAGTGGCAAGACAACGTCTGGCCATCGTCGAGCAGGGTCTCGCCTTGCAGATTCTGTGCGACGAGCCATTGCGCCACCGCGTGGGCTGACTGACAAGGGCCGATTTCGGCAATATCGCCGGCTTGCCAGCTTTGCACGTCCTCTGGCGGCGCCAGGCGCAGATAAAAAGCCGGCGCGCCCTGGCTGCCGGGATTGAGGCATTCGCGTGCGGTCAGCGTCCAGCGCTGATAGCGCGCCGGTTGCCAGTCGCTGAACTGAGGATTGCCGCTCAGTTGACCGAGCTGTTGCTGCCAGCGACGCAGCACGGCCGGATCCAGGCGGTCGGCTTCCAGGCGATCATAATGCGGCGTGGCGCCCAACTGGCGCAGGCGTTGCTCCAGGCGCCGGGCAAAGCCGCAGAAATGCTGATATTCGCTGTCTCCCAGCGCAAGAATGGCGTACTCCAGCCCGCGCAGATCGGGGGAATCAGCCCGCAGCCTTCGCTCGAAACGAGCAGCATTGTCGGGTGCCTCGCCCTCGCCGTATGTACCCAGCACTAGCAGCAGACGAGATTGCTCTTGCAGCTGCGCAGGCGTCAGGGCATTGAGCGGCACGGCCACGGCGGGCAAGCCACAGTGGGTGAGCTGTTCGGCGCTGCGCTCGGCTACTGTCTGTGCCTGGCCGCCCTGGCTGGCATAGGCGACCAATAACTGTTCGGGCGCGGCAACCGCCTGGCCGGACGAGCGCCGCCAGACCAGCATGCAGCCGCCCAGCCAGGCCAGCCCCACCAGCGTGGCGGAGATTTCCCGCGCCGGTTGCAGCCAGAACAGCAGGGCAGCGAGCAGCAGGCAGGCGAGAGCGGGCCAGTAGTCGATCAGGCGTATGGGCAGTGAGAGACGGGAGGTGGGAGGTGTCTGGCTCATGTCCTGAACGCTGGTGAGCAGATATGAGGAGTTTTCAATTGCTGCAGCCTATCTGTGCCGTTGACCGGCTGGCTGTGGGCAAAACGCTTCGGCCCGAGGCCGGGCCTCCCACATTCAAACCATCAGTTTCGTAGGATGGAATCGCCGTAGGCGCTTCCGTCGGCACCGCGCACCCACCCCGCACTGCGAAGGCAGGCACTATTCGTAAACTGCGACCGTCGGATTACGCCTTCGGCTAATCCAACCTACCTAACCGGTTACGTTTACTGGTGCATAACCCCCGTCAGGGCGCCAGCACTTCCAGGGTGGCGCTGTACACCGCGCGGCGTTCGGTGAGCGGCTTCTTCACGCCGTCGCTGATCTTCAGTTCGGCTTCCAGCCAGTACATGCCGGGCGTCGGCCAGGTCACGCTGAGCACGCCTTTGTCATCGGTGGTCAGGTTCAGCTCGTCGGTGGCGTCGCGGTAGCGGTTGCCACCGGGAATCACCACGACTTCGAGGTTCTTGGCGGGCTTGCCGTCGAGCAGGAAGGTGAATTCGGCGGTTTCCCCGGCGAACAGGTCATTGGGGTGGGTGATCGGCAGCATTTCCAGGCCGGTCTTGGTCGGCTTGAAAACGGTGTCGGTGGTGTCACCGGCCGTCACGAACACTTCGATGCGGTTGTTGCTCTGCACCACGCGCAGCTCGTCGGCCTTGGCCGGCACCTGTTTGGCCAGGTCTTCGGCTTTGCCCATCCAGCGGTGGGCCAGGCCGTTTTCCTTCCAGCTGGCCATCAGGCCGCCGCTGGCCACCGCCAGTTTGTAGGTGCCCTTCTGAGTCAGCTGCACATCGAAGGTGCTGCGGTAGCGGCCGACAGCGCCGTTTTCAGCCTGAACGTCGCTGCCATCGGGAGCAAGGATCAACAACTTGTTTGCCGGGCGGCGCATGGGCGCCGGTGCGGGTGCTTTCTGCGCTGCATCTGCATCTGCAGCGGCCGGAGCCGCTCCGCGTGCCGGCAGGGCCAGCGGCTTGCCGATGCCTTCCAGCAGCAGCGGGAAGTGCTCGAAGTAGAACAGGTCATTGGAGACAGCGGCGTCCACGGTGATCCACGGCGCTTCGCCAGACAGCACGGTGGCCGAGGGCAGCATCCAGGCGCGGTGGGCCTGGGCGGACAGCGGCAGGCAAACGGCCAGGGTCAGGGCGGTCCATTTGAGCATCGGATTCATGTCTGCTTCCTTGTTCAGGGTTTGACGGTAACGGTGAGGGTGCCCAGCTCGCTGCTGCCCTGGGCGCTGGCGGTGCTTGGCTGCGTGGGTGGCCAGCTGAAGGGCACACGCAGCAATTCGCGACCGCCGACTTCGCGGGCGGCTTCCACCACCAGGTTGTAGTCGCCAGCGACCAGATCCTTGAGCGGCGCTTCGCTGCCTGTGTAGCTCAGTTGGTGGGTGCCGACCGCGCGGGTCGCGGCGCTGACGCCGTCTACCGGCATCTCCAGGCTGCGGCCGCTGCGACGCCACCATTGGCGCAGGTCTTTCAGCCACTTCTCGCCTTCGTTGTCCTTAAGCTTCAGGTCGTACCACACCGCCAGGTTGGCGACGTGGCTCTGGTCGGGCTTTTCCAGCCACAGGGCGACGTAGGGGCGGTGATATTCAGCAACGTCCAGGCGCGGGATTTCCACGCTGATGTCCAGGTCGGCGGCAAATACCGCCGGGCTGAGCAGGGTAAACAGGGGAAGCAGTACGCGTTTGCGCATCACTATGTCCTTATTCTCTTTAATGAATGAACAGCAAAGCCAGCAACACGGGAATCACCAACCCGAGGCCGGTCAGCGGCCAGGTGGCGGGGCGCCCGCCGGCATGGCGCTGAAGTAGCAAGAGGCCGGTGAGGCTAAAAATCACGCAGACGACGGAAAAGACATCGATGAACCAGCTCCAGGCCTCGCCACTGTGACGGCCCTTGTGCAGGTCATTGAGATACGCGATCCAGCCTCGATCGGTGGACTCGTATTCCAGCGCGCCGGAGTCGATATCCAGACTCAGCCAGGCATCCCCACCGGGACGGGGCAGGCCGATATACAGCTCGCCCTCGGACCACTCGGCTTCGCGGCCGCCCAGGCGGATGTTCAGGGTAGATTCCAGCCAGTTGGCCAGCGGTGCGGGAATTCCCACCGTGGGCGCTTCATCCATCAGTTGCTGGTGCAGGGCCGTGGGCAGTTGCTCAAGGCGATGGGTGACCTGCGCCTTGGCTTCGATCTGCGCAGCATGGTTGAGCGTGATGCCGGTGAAGGCGAACAACAGCATCCCCACCAGGCAGAGTGCCGAGCTGATCCAATGCCATTGACGCAGGGTGCCGAGCCAGAGACGCATGGTGAGAGGGTCCGCAAAAGTAAATCTGAAGCCAAGGCGTAATGCCATTAGCAGAAAATTGGCAGGATTCTAGGGGGTTGCCTGGAAAGATGTCAGGCATTTACCCCTTCCATACATTCCATAAAACAAGGCCCGCCGGGGCGGGCCTTGTTTTGTTGGCGCTTAGAAGGTGATGTTGGCGGAGAGCCACAGGCGGCGGCCTTCTTCCAAAACGCCGCTGGTGGATTGAGCGGTCTGGGTGTAATAAGACGCCCAGCCGACAGCACCGTTGTCGGTGGTGTAGGTTTCCCCGTCGAGGAAGTCCTTGTCGAACAGGTTGTAAATGGTCGCGTTGAGGGTCACGTTTTCGGTGGCTTTGTACGAGCCGCCAAGGTGAAATACCTCATAGGCCTTCAGATCACCGACTTCATCCTGCAGGGCCCGGTTGGCAGCAGTCAGGTTTTCGTACTTATCGGTAAAGCGCGCACGCTCGCCACGGTATTCGCCTTTGAACCACAGGGTCAGACGCTCGCTGGCATTCCAGTTGAGGCTGGCGTTGAGCATATGCTCAGGCGTGTTGGTCAGCGGAGCGCCCTTGTTGATACCGCTCTTCTGTTCGCTGTCGCTATAGGTGTAGTTGCCGCTCAGGCTCCAGCGCGGTGCAAACTGCCAGCGGCTGGCCAGTTCCAGACCTTGGGTAACGGCTTCGTCGATGTTGATGCTTTGTGCAAAGTTTTCCTGAGTGAAGCCGCTGCCAAAGCTGACGCAACCGGGCTGGTTCGGGTTGGCTGTGTAAAAACAGTTGGGCAGTGGCGTGCCGTCGTCGATCTTGTCTTTGAACTTGTTGTGGAACAAGGTGGCGTTGGCATTGAAGCCAGCATAGTTGTCGTAGTACACGCCGAATTCGGTGTTAGTGGTGACTTCTGGATCAAGATCCGGGCTGCCAATAGTGATGGTGCGACCTTGGCCAGTTACACCGTTGATACCGTCGTGCAACTGGTTGAGGGTGGGTGTCTTGTAGCCACGGCTGACACCGCCCTTCATGGTCCAGTTGTCAGTGGTGTTCCATACCAGATAGGCGCGAGGGCTTACATGGCCACCGAAGGCATCATGGTTTTCGTAGCGAGCGCCAAGGGTTAGCGCCAGGTCGTCGCGCAGTCGCCACTCATCTTCCAGGAACAGCGACCAGGTGGATTGTTCAAATTTTTCGGATGCAATACCGTCTTCAACTTCTGCATCCCACCATTGGGCGCCAACGGTAGCGATGTGGGATTCGCCAATGGGGCTGACCAGCTTGGTGTCGAACACCAAGTCAGTTGATTTCAGTTCACGATCATCACCGGCGACGATGGATGGGTAACCGGTGTAAGCCACGCCTAGAGTGCCGGGGATGGTACGGCCGAGGGTTTCCGTGGTGTTGTGGGTCAGGCTGCTGTCCAGAGTGCCGAAGCCCAGGCGTGCCGTGTGGCTCAGAGCAACCTGGTCGCGCTCAAAGCGCAGTTCATCGTCGTAACCGTTAATTACGGTAGGCGCGTCAGTGGTACAGCCGCCGATGGCATTGCCTCCGGTTTTACCGTCCAGCGTACCGAGTTGGCAGTTATCGTTTTCATAAACCTGACGGCCCCGTTCGACATCCAGCGCAAAATCGTGGTTTTCATGAGGCGTCAGTGTTAGTCGGGCACCCACTGTGCCGTTGCGGCCTTCTACCGGGGCTGCTCCTCGTTTGCTGACTGTAGTGTCATTGTCGAACTTAAGGTTGGACTCTTCTCGCTCTTGCAAGCTGCCACGAACAGCCAGACCTAACAGACCATCGACGAGTGGGCCGCTCGCATACAGGCTGTATTTGCTGGCCTCTCCGTAGTCGTTATTTTCCTGGAAGGTGTGATCTGCGCTAATCGAACCACCCCATTGCGAGGCAACCTTCTTGGTGATGATATTCACCACGCCGCCCATGGCATCCGAACCGTAGAGGGTGGACATCGGGCCGCGGATGATTTCGATTCGCTCGATCGCCGACATTGGCGGCATGAAGCTGGTAGAGGTCTCGTTGAAGCCGTTGGGAGTAACGTTGCCGGCGGTATTCTGGCGACGACCATCAATCAGAATTAGGGTGTACTCGCTGGGCAGGCCACGAATGCTGATGTTCAGGCCACCTGTCTTGCCCGTGCCCTGACGGACATCAATGCCTTCCACGTCTTCCAGCGCTTGAGCCAAGTTGCTGTAACGCTTCTTCTGCAACTCTTCGCCGCTCACCACAGAAATACTGGCCGGCGCCTCAGTGACTTTCTGTTCAAACCCCGAGGCGCTGACCACGGTGTCACCGAGAATGAGGGCGTCTTGCGCAAAAGTAGCCAGACTGCTGCCAAGTAAGGCGGTTGTCAGTGCAGTGCGGGCGAAGGGCAGGGACATTGTGGAGCTCCTGGGGTTCGGTTTTATCGGTTGGCGCGCATGATAATGATTCGCGATACGCTTGAGAAGTGTTTTCAATTGTTAATCGGATAAATTTGCGTTCGGCATTAAATTGCGTCGACCCAGCAGTGGGCTTGCACCGTCTTTGGCAAAACAGGAAGCTTGCTGCCATGACCACATCCATTCTTCTCAACTGCGACATGGGCGAAAGCTTCGGGGCCTGGACGATGGGCAACGATGCGCTTGCCATGCCCTTGATTCATCAGGCCAATCTGGCTTGCGGCTATCACGCGGGCGACCCGCTGACCATGCAGCGCAGCGTGGCGCTGGCCGTGCAGCACGGCGTGAGTATCGGCGCCCATCCGGCCTATCCCGACCTGCAAGGTTTTGGACGGCGCCATATGAGTTGTTCGCCGGACGAGGTGCGTGCGCTGGTGCTTTATCAGCTCGGCGCCCTGGAGGCGTTCTGCCGCGCCGCTGGCACTCAGGTGGCGTACGTCAAACCCCATGGCGCGCTTTATAACGACCTGGTGCGCGACGATGCGCTGTTCACGGCGGTGCTCGATGCCTGTGCCAGTTACCGCGCCGGCTTGCCGCTGATGGTGTTGGCCCTGGCTGACAATCGCCGGGAGATTCGGCTAGCAGAGGCGGTCGGTGTACCGTTGCTGTTTGAGGCGTTCGCCGACCGCGCCTATCAGTCGGACGGCCAACTGGTGCCGCGGCGGCTACCTGGCGCGGTGCATCATGAATCCGAGCGGATTCTGGGTCAGGCACTGGCGATTGCCCGAGGCGAGCCGTTCGCTGATATCGATGGCAAACCTTTGCGCTTGCGCGCCGACAGCCTGTGCGTGCATGGCGATAACTTCGACGCCTTGTCGGTGCTGCGCCGGTTGCGGGCGCACCTAGACGCAACATGATCCGTTGCGAACCGGCCGGTGCCGAAGCCTTGTTGCTGGTGCTGGCCGAGCAGCCTGATGCGACCTTGCCGTTGCGTATCGCCGCACTGGGCGAAACATTGCGGCGCGAACTGGGCCCACTGCTGGTGGATCTGGTGCCGGGCTGGACGACTTTGCTGGTGCATTTCGACCTGTTGCGCACTGATCATCTGGAATTGACTAGACGCCTGCAACCGCTGCTGCGTGCCTGGCAGAACATGCCGCTATCCGACCAAGGTGGACGTCTGCATGAAATTCCCATCTGGTATGGCGGGGAGGATTTGCCGGCGGTGGCCCAGGCTTGCGGTGTGTCCGAGGCCGAGGTGATTGCACTGCATAGCGCGGTTGAATACCGCGTCGGCGCCATCGGTTTCGCCCCGGGCTTTGCTTATCTGGGCGAATTGGACCCACGCTTGGCACTGCCGCGCCGGGCGACGCCACGCACGCGGGTGCCCGCCGGTTCCCTGGCCATTGCCGAACGCCAGACGGCGATTTATCCGCAGGCGTCGCCCGGCGGCTGGCATCTGCTGGGATGGTGTCCGTGGCGCCTGTTCGACGCGCAGCGCGAACCGCCTTGCGCATTGCGGGTCGGTGATCGGGTGCGCATGGTAGCCGTGACACAAGCGGACTATTACGCCGAGGTCAACAGATGAGAGGCTTGCGCGTGTTAAAGCCGGGCCCGTTGAGCTTGGTGCAGGATGCCGGGCGCTTCGGATGGCAGCATCTGGGTGTTTCGCCCAGTGGCCCGCTGGATGGTCATGCTGCCGCCTGGGCCAACCATCTGCTGGGCAATCCCTGGGGCACGCCACTGGTGGAAATCGCCTTGGGCGGTGTGGAGCTACAAAGCGCAGGGAATACCTGGCTGGCGCTGTGCGGCGCAGAGTTGGATATTTGGGTAGATGATCAGCTGCAAGCGAACTGGGCGCGCTTTCCCCTGCAGACTGGCCAGCGCCTGCGCCTGGGGTTCGCGCGCAGCGGGCAGCGCTCTTACTTGGCCGTAGCAGGTGGTTTCTGCCTGCCGCCGATTCTCGGCAGCGTGGCGACGCAAACCCGCGAGAGACTGGGCGGTTTACAGGGGACTGGCCGTGCCCTGCAGGTCGGTGATTTTTTGCCGTGCCGACCGGCGCGGCTGCCCGGCAGGGTCAGCGTGCCTTGGTCCTTTATTGCGGATTATCGTGCGGAGCCGAGCTTGCGGGTGATTGCGGCCGACGGCGTCGATGCCGGCGCGTTGCATCAGTTCCAGACCCAGCGCTGGCTCATCAGTCCGCATTCCGACCGCATGGGGGTGCGGCTGAGTGGCGAGGCGCTCCGGGCGTCACGTCTGCAGTGGTCACAGGGCGTCGCCAGCGGTGCGATCCAGTTGCCGCCGGACGGCCAGCCGATCATTCTCATGGCTGACCGGCAGACCATGGGCGGCTATCCCGTACTCGGCTGGCTACACCCGCTGGACCTGTGGCGGCTGGCGCAGTGCCCCCCGCACAGCGGGGTGCGCTTTGCGCCGGTCGAATTGGCGCAAGCGCAGGCCGAACTGCGCGCGTTCTATCGGTTTTTCCGCTGAGTCTTCTCCGCGCCGGGGCGGTTGCCAGGCTGGCGTAGGGTGGATGACGCTTTCTCATCCACCAGGCTAGGTGGAGCGCCACCCGGTGGATCGCTAAAGCGCGATCCACCCTACGGGCTGATCTGCTCAGCGTAATGGCAGGCGACCAATCGCCCCTCCAGCGGACGCAGTTCGGGCACCACCTGGCGGCAATGCTCGGTGGCGTAGGGGCAGCGCTGATTGAAGACACAGCCGCTGGGTGGGTTGAGGGGGTTGGGCAATTCGCCGTGCAGCTTGATGCGCGGTTTGTTCGGATCCGGATGCAGGCGTGGAGTGGCGGCCAACAAAGCCTGGGTGTAGGGGTGCAGCGGTCGGTCGTAGATGCGCCCGCTGGGACCGCTTTCCATGGTCCGGCCCAAGTACATGACCAGCAGCTGATCGGCAATATGCCGGACGACTGCCAGGTTGTGGGAAATGAACACATAGGCGGTGCCGAATTCGTCCTGCAAATCCTTGAACAGGTTGAGTACCTGGGCCTGGATCGACACGTCCAGCGCCGAGGTCGGCTCGTCGGCCACCAACACCTTGGGGTTGAGCATCATTGCCCGGGCCAGTGCGATGCGCTGGCGCTGGCCACCGGAGAACATGTGCGGGAAACGCCCATAGTGCTCGGGGCGCAGACCGACCTGCTGCATCATCGCCTGCACCCGTTCGCGGCGCTCGGCACGGGACAGCGGCGTGTTGATCAGCAGAGGCTCGGCCAACTGGTCGCCAATAGTGCGTCGCGGGTTGAGCGAAGCATAGGGGTTCTGGAACACCATCTGCACATCACGGCGCAGCTGCTTGTGCTGGGCACGGCTGGCACCGGCGGCTTCTTGCCCTGCGATCTGCAGTGAGCCCGAGGTGGGTTGTTCGATCAGGGTCAGGGCGCGGGCCAGGGTGGTTTTGCCGCAACCGGACTCGCCGACCACGGCCAGGGTCTGCCCAGCCTCCAGTTCGAAGGAAATGCCATTGAGCGCGCGCACTGTGGCAGCGGGTTTGAACAGGCCGCGCGAGACGCTGTACAGACGGGTCAGTTCGCGGGCAATGACGACGCTCATCGGAACTCCTCCGGTTTCAGGTTGCGCGGAAAGAAGCAGCGCACCGCACCCCGCGTGTGGGGCATCAGTTCCGGACGCACCTGGCAGGCAGGCTGTGCGTAGGGACAACGCGGCGACAGCAAACAGCCCTGGGGGCGGTCGTAACGGCCAGGAACAATGCCGGGCAGTGTCGCCAGGCGCCGGGCGTTGGGGTTGTGTTCCGGAATCGAGGCCAGCAGCGCTTCGGTGTAGGGGTGGGTCGGCGCATCGAACAGCTCCGGCACCCGGCCCATTTCCACCACTTGGCCGGCATACATGACGCAGACCCGTTGGGCGGTTTCGGCGACTACCGCCAGGTCATGGGTGATCAGGATCAGGGCCATACCCTGGTCGCGCTGCAGATCGAGCAGCAAGTCCATGATCTGCGCCTGGATGGTCACGTCCAGCGCCGTGGTCGGCTCGTCGGCGATCAGCAGGCGCGGCGCGGTGGCAATGGCCATGGCGATTGCCACACGTTGGTTCATGCCGCCGGACAGCTGATGGGGGTAAGCGTCCAGGCGGCTGGCGGCGGCAGGAATTTCCACCCGTTCGAGCAATTCCTGGGCACGTCGTCGAGCGGCCTGGCCCTTTAGATTCATATGCTGATGCAGTACCTCCTCGATCTGGTAGCCGACCGTATAACTGGGATTGAGCGCGGTCATCGGGTCCTGGAAGATCATCGCCAGCTCCTTGCCGATCAACCGGCGACGCTGGCGGCCATGCAGGCGGAGCAGGTCCTGGCCGGCGAACTGCAAGCACTCGGCGGTGACCCGGCCCGGCGGGTCGATCAGGCCCATCAGTGCCAGCATGGTCACGGATTTGCCCGAACCGGATTCGCCGACAATGGCCAGCACCTCGCCCTGTTCGACGGACAGATCCAGGGCATCGACCACGGGCGGCGCGTCGGCCTCGCCGAAGCGCACGGACAGGTTGCGGATTTCCAGCAGGCTCATGTCAGGCGGCACTCTTGAGTTTCGGGTCGAGGGCATCGCGCAAGCCATCGCCCATCAGGTTGATCGCCAGCACCGTGAGCAAAATGGCCAGGCCGGGCAGGCTGACCACCCACCAGGCGCGCTCGATGTAGTCGCGCGCCGAGGCAAGCATGGTGCCCCATTCGGGGGTGGGCGGTTGCACGCCGAGGCCGAGAAAACCGAGCGCGGCGGCATCCAGGATTGCCGAGGAAAAGCTCAGGCTGGCCTGCACGATCAGCGGCGCCATGCAGTTGGGCAACACGCTGATGAACATCAGACGCAGCGGGCCGGCACCGGTCAGGCGCGCGGCGGTGACGTAGTCGCGGTTCAGTTCGTTGAGCACGGCGGCGCGGGTCAGGCGCACATAGGCCGGCAGCGAAACGATGGCAATCGCCAGGATGGTGTTGATCAACCCCGGACCGAGGATCGCCACGATGGCCACCGCCAGCAACAGCGAGGGCAGGGCCAGCATGATGTCCATCAAGCGCATGATGAACGGGCCGAGTAGCGTGGGCGAAAAGCCGGCGAGCAAGCCCAGCAGCACGCCCGGCAGCAGCGAGAACACCACCGAGGCCAGGCCGATCAGCAGCGACAGACGCGCACCGTGAATCAGTCGGGAAAGCAGGTCGCGACCCAATTCGTCGGTGCCCAGTAGAAACTGGCCTTGGCCGCCTTCCAGCCAGACCGGCGGGGTGAGCAGGTGTTCACGAAACTGCTCGCTGGGATCGAACGGCGCGACCCAGGGCGCGAACAACGCGCAGGACACCAGAAGCAGCAGAAAGATCAGCCCGCCCAGCGCACCCTTGTTACGCGTAAAGGCACGCCAGAATTCCTTGAACGGCGAGGGATAGAGCAGGGCCGGGTCGAGCGCTGTGGGCGTCGTCATGGTCGTGCCTCTGGCTCGTAGCTTGCCCGTAGGGTGGATGGCGCTTCACCCATCCACCCATGCGCGACACGGCAGGTGGATGAAAAAAGCGTCATCCACCCTACGACAGGGAACCCGCGAAACAGGTCAGGAGACATTGTGGGGTTCCTTAGCGCTGATGGCGAATGCGTGGATTGGCCAGGCCATACAGCAGGTCCACGGTGAAGTTGACGAGGATCACCAGGCAGGCGACCAGCAGGATGCCGTTCTGCACTACCGGGTAGTCGCGGGCGCCGATGGACTCAATCAGCCATTTGCCAATGCCCGGCCAGGAAAAGATGGTCTCGGTGAGGACCGCACCGGCCAGCAGGGCGCCGGTTTGCAGGCCGAACACGGTCAGCACCGGAATCAGCGCGTTGCGCAGGGCATGCACAAACACCACCCGCGCCGGCGACAGGCCCTTGGCGCGGGCGGTACGCACATAGTCTTCGCCGAGCACTTCGAGCATCGCCGAGCGGGTCATGCGCGCGATCACCGCCAGAGGGATCGTGCCCAGCACGACGGCCGGCAGAATCAGGTGACGCAGGGCATCGAGGAAGGAGCCAGGCTCGTCGCTGAGCAGCGTATCGATGAGCATGAAACCGGTAATCGGTGGAATGTCGTAGAGCAGGTCGATACGGCCCGACACGGGAGTCCAGCCCAGGTTGACGGAAAAGATCAGGATCAGGATAAGGCCCCACCAGAAAATCGGCATGGAATAGCCGGTCAGCGACAGGCCCATCACGCCATGATCAAACAGCGAGCCGCGCTTGAGAGCGGCAATCACCCCGGCCAGCAGGCCAAGGGTGCCGGCGAACAGCATGGCGGCCAAGGCCAGTTCCAGAGTGGCCGGAAACAGGGCGGTGAACTCGCTCCAGACGCTTTCGCGGGTGCGCAGCGACTCGCCCAGATCGCCGTGGGCCAGGCGACCGATATAGTCGACATACTGCTGGTACAGCGGCTTGTTCAGGCCCAGGCGCTCCATGGCCTGGGCGTGCAGTTCCGGGTCGATGCGCCGCTCGCCCATCATGACCTCCACCGGATCGCCGGGGATCAGGCGGATCAGCGCGAAAGTCAGCAGTGTGACGCCGAAAAACGTTGGGATCAGCAGGCCCAGGCGACGGGCGAGAAAGGCGAACATGGTCTGGGGACTGACTCCGAGCAAGAGGTGGAGCGGGGATTATCCCGTGTTTGGCGCGTCTGTGCAGGCCGAGATAGAGCGGGCGGCGTAGCTCCTAAGCTAAATGGGGTGAGGCGTGCTGCAGCAGGCAGCTACTTGGAGCAAGGCTGGCGCCGATACCGGATCGAGCTATCGGCGCCACAGGCTGCGACTACTTTTCCAGGCTCACGCCATAGAACGAATTGAGGCCGAACGGGCTGACCTTGAAATCTTTCACCTCGACACGCATTGGCTGATTGACCGTGGAATGCGCGATGGGGGTGATGGGTACCTGGCCTTTGAGCACCTGCTGGGCCTGGCGGTACAGCTCGCTGCGTTGGGCCTGGTCGGTGATGCGTTTGCCGTCCTTGATCAGGGTGTCGTAGGCCGGGTCGCACCATTTGGAGAAGTTGTTGCCATTCACGGCATCGCAACCATAGAGGGTGCCCAGCCAGTTGTCCGGGTCGCCGTTATCGCCGGTCCAGCCGATCAGCATGATGTCGTGTTCACCGGCTTTGGCCCGCTTTAGGTATTCGCCCCACTCATAGCTGACGATGTTGGTCTTGATGCCGATCTCTGCCCAGTCAGCCTGAAGCATTTCCGCCATCAGGCGAGCATTGGGGTTGTAAGGGCGCTGTACCGGCATGGCCCACAGCGTGAAGGTGGTGCCTTCGGCAATACCGGCCGTCTTGAGCAGGATCTTGGCTTTCTCCGGATCGAAGGGAGTGTCCTGAATGCTCTCGTCATAAGACCACTGGCTCGGTGGCATGGCATTGACGGCGAGCTGTCCGGCACTCTGGTAGACCGCCTTGATGATCGCCGGCTTGTTCACCGCCATGTCCAGCGCCTGGCGCACCTCCAGGCGGTCGAGCGGCGGGTGGGTGACGTTGTAGGCGATGTAACCCAGGTTATAACCGGGCTGTTCGAGGATGCGCAGCTTGGGATCTCGCTTCATCGCGTCGAGATCGGCGGGGCGGGGATTGAGCGTGATGTGGCATTCGCCGGCCTTGAGCTTCTGGTAGCGCACCGAAGAATCGGTGTTGATCGAGAAGATCAGGTTGTCGAGTTTGACGTCCTCAGGCTTCCAATAGTCCGGGTTGCCCTTGAAACGGATCTGCGCATCCTTCTGGTAGCGGCTGAACACGAACGGCCCGGTACCGATGGGCTTCTGGTTGATGTCCGCAGCCCGACCGGCCTTGAGCAACTGATCGGCGTATTCGGCGGAGTGGATCGAGGCGAAGCTCATTGCCAGGTTCTGGACGAAGGCGGCATCGACACTGGCCAGGGTAAAGCGGACCTGATAGTCGCCGAGTTTTTCCAATGAGGCGATGTTGCCGTCCATGCCCATGTCGGTGAAGTAGGGGAATTCCGTGGCATAGGCGGTGCGAAACGGATGATTTTTGTCCAGCATGCGCTGGAAGGTGAACAGCACGTCGTCGGCGTCGAAGGTGCGGGTCGGTTTGAAATACTCGGTGCTGTGGAATTGCACGCCCTGGCGCAGGGTGAAAGTGTAGGCCAGGCCGTCCTCGGAAATATCCCAGCGTTCCGCCAGCCCGGGCTCCACCGTGGTGCCGCCGCGTTCAAACTGGGTAAGGCGGTTGAACACGGTTTCTGCCGACGCGTCGAAATCGGTGCCGGTGGTGTACAGGCCCGGATCGAAGCCGGCGGGGCTGCCTTCGGAGCAGAACACCAGGGTGCCGGCGGCTTGGGCCAGTGGCGTGGCGGCCAGCAGTCCGACGGCGAGAAGGGGAGGGAGAAAGGCGTTTCTGCGCATGGTGACCTCGGATTGTTATCGTGAGGCGCGTCAGGCGACGCGATGCGTGAAGCTTTGCAGGCTATTGGCGGAGTGCAAGGAGGTGGCGTGCGATGGGCCGCGTGGACCCATCGCGTCAAGATCTTTTCAACTCTTCGATAAGCTTAGCCGTCAGGGCATCAGCACTTCGATCATGCCGTCGGCATTCACCGTGATGCGACTGCTGCCGGCCTCGACCTGCGGGGCGGCATCGGCGGCTTCCATCATGGTGACCTTGGCTGCGCTGCGGTACAGCATCGGCTGTTGGAAGCCGGAGCTGTGGAGATTGAGGTTGACCAGTTTGTAGCCCTTGCCGCCCAGCGCTTCGCTGGTCAGCTTGGCCCGCTCGCCAAAGGACAGTACGGCCTCCTTGAGCAGGCCATCCTCGTGCTGTTTGCGCAGCTCGGGGGAAATGCTGAAGGACATGCTGCCCATGCTCAAGGTGTTCAGCAGTTCGCCGGTGAGTTGCGACAGCGCGGTGAAATCAGCGCTTTCCAAACGCAGTTCGGCGCGTTCGCGCCAGGCACGGATCTTCTGCCCTTTATCGTCATACACCGGGTAGCTGCGTCGATTGCTGGTGCTGGCGGTGACGCCCTTGGCCTGGCGTGCTTGGGTCACGGCGGCGTTGAGTGTCTGGGTGATCTCACTGGCCAGCCGGGTCGGATTGGTATTTTGCGCTTCGGTATAAAGGGTGACGTGCATGCGGTCAGGGGTCACTTCCTGGCTGACTTCGCTGCGCAGAGAAACCTGGTTGTAGCGGGGCTCCTCCGCAAGGGCAGGCAAGGCGCTGTATGCCAGGCACAGGGCTAGAACAGAGGGGAGGCGCGAGAAGGCAAGCATGGCTGGATTCCTTGTCCAATCGTAGAGAAGCGACCAGCATAAACGCAGTTGCGGAGTGTGATGGGCCGTTCTTTGAAAACCTGTTAAGCGGTTCGACTCTGGATGCAATGTACGCGGTGCGCCAGATGATCGACGAGATACGTGCAGGCCGACAGAATTGCGGCGCTTTGCCGCACCGAGCGGCGCAGGGCGCTGGTTATACTCGCGTGGAATTATTGGAATCTACAATGCGCGCACCTCTCTTCATGCTGTCCGCCAGCCGGCAAAACCTTGGACGGCTGGTCCTCATCCGTATTCTGGTACTGACGGCACAAGCCGTGTCGGTGGGTCTGGCCTGGCTGTCCGAGTTGGTGGTGCTGCCTTGGATGGCGCTGGGCGCGACCCTGGCCGTCTCCACCTTGATCTGTGCCGCCACCGCGTTGCGCATGCGTCAGTCCTGGCCAGTCACCGACCAGGAATACGCGCTGCACCTGGCCTGTGACCTTTTGATTCACAGTGTGCTGCTGTACTTTTCCGGTGGGGCGGGCAATCCCTTCGTGTCCTATTACCTGGTGCCGCTGACCATCGCGGCGGCCACCTTGCCCTGGTTGTATACCTTGCTGCTGTCCGCCCTGGGTCTGGCCAGCTACAGCGTGCTGCTGTTCTTCCATCACCCTCTGCAGCTGTTGATCACCCTGCAGGGTGAGATGCTCGATTACGGCATGTGGTTGAGTTTCGCGCTGGCGGCGGTGCTGATTACCTTCTTCGTGGCACGCATGGCCGAAGCATTACGCTATCAACAGCAATTGCAGGCGCAGCGGCAGGAGGCGATTCTGCGCGACCAGCAATTGCTGGCAGTGGCCGCTCAGGCCGCTGGCGCCGCCCATGAGCTGAGCACGCCATTATCGACCATGAGTGTTCTGCTCAAGGAGCTGAGCCAGGAATACCGTGAACAGCCGGTGCTACAGGACGACCTGGCGTTGCTGCAACAGCAAGTCAAATTGTGCAAGGGCACGCTGCAAAACCTGGTGCGTGCCGCCGAGGCCGAGCGGCGCCAGGAGACTGTCGAGCAGACGGTGCGGGAATGGCTGGAGGGTTCGTTGCAGCGCTGGCACTTGATGCGGCCAGAGGCGACTTATCGTTATGAGTGCCTGGGACGCGGCACGCCACCGAGCCTGATGCCGCCGCCCGCCCTGACCCAGGCACTGTTGAATCTGTTGAACAACGCGGCCGATGCCGCGCCAGACAATCTGGAAGTACGCCTGGACTGGGACCATCAATGGATCAGGTTGAGTATTCGTGACCATGGTGCCGGCGTGCCGTTGGCGATCGCCGAGCAACTCGGCAAGCCCTTCTTCACCACCAAGGGCAAGGGGTTCGGCTTGGGGCTGTTCCTCAGTCAGGCCAGCGTGACGCGTGCTGGTGGGACGGTAAAACTGTATAACCATGAGGATGGTGGCACGCTCACCGAGCTGCGTTTGCCGCGTGTCTATGGCTTGCACTGATGTGCCTGGCCGCAAGTTAAGGAGTAAGCATGTCTGAAGAGACCCTGTTTGAGGCCGATGAGCATCCCCATATCCTCTTGGTGGACGACGACCCCACGTTCACCCGGGTGATGGCACGGGCCATGGAGCGCCGTGGACTGCGCGTGAGTGTGGCCGGGTCCGCTGATGAAGGCCTGGCCGTGGCACGCCGGGATTTGCCTGAGTACGCCGTGCTGGATCTGAAAATGGATGGGGATTCCGGCCTGGTGCTGTTGCCCAAGCTGCTGGAGTTGGACGCGGAAATGCGCGTGCTGATTCTTACCGGTTATTCCAGCATCGCCACTGCTGTGGAGGCGATCAAGCGTGGTGCCTGCAATTACCTGTGCAAGCCGGCGGATGCCGACGATGTACTGGCTGCTTTGCTGTCCACCCATGCCGATCTGGACAGCCTGGTGCCAGACAACCCCATGTCGGTGGACCGCCTGCAGTGGGAGCATATTCAACGCGTATTGGCTGAGCATGAAGGCAATATCTCCGCCACCGCGCGTGCGTTGGGGATGCACCGACGTACGCTGCAACGCAAATTGCAGAAGCGCCCTGTCAAGCGCTGACCGCGTGTTGAATCAAGGCTAAACGGTCGAGGCGAAGCCAGCGCCAAGTGCTGGCATTGCGTTACCATGCAGGACTTGCGAACAGCCAAAGTATCTTTGCATGCTTTCCTTGATTACCCAGACCCTGGGCGTCACCGCTCCGGTCTTTGTCATGTTGTTTCTGGGGGCGCAGCTCAAGCGCGTTGGCTGGATTGACGTTGCCTTCATCAATACGGCGTCCAATCTGGTCTTCAAGGGCACCTTGCCGGCCCTGCTGTTTATCGCCTTGTTGCGTACCGACCTCAGTACGGCGCTGCAGCCGCAACTGATCGCCTACTTCGTGGTGGCCACGCTGGCCAGCTTCTTCATCGCCTGGGCGTGGGCCATGGTGCGTTGTCCCGGTGAAGATCGCGGTGTGTATGTGCAGGGGGCGTTTCGGGGCAATAACGGCATCGTCGGGCTGGCGCTGGCCACCAGCCTGTATGGGGATTACGGATTATCGCTGGGTGGCGTGCTCGCCGGTGTGGTGATCATTTGCTACAACGTGCTCTCGGCCGTCGTCCTCGCGCTCTACAGCCCGAGTGCCAAATCCGATCCGTGGAGTATTCTCAAGAGCATCTTGGGCAATCCACTGATCATCGGCGTAGTGGCGGCGCTGCCCTTTGCTTATTGGCACATTCCCTTGCCTGCTTGGTTGCTGACGTCGGGTAACTACTTTGCCCAGATGAGTCTGCCGTTGGCATTGATCTGTATTGGCGCGACGCTTTCCTGGTCTTCGCTGCGCGAGAGCGGGGCGCTGGCCATGAGTTCCAGCCTGATGAAAATGCTCTGGCTGCCGTTGCTGCTGACGGTGGGCGCTTGGTGGTGCGGGTTTCGTGATGCCCAGCTGGGCATTCTGTTTCTGTATTTCGCCAGCCCAACCGCCGCGGCCAGTTTCGTCATGGCCAAGGCTGTTGGGGCCAACCATCAGCTGGCGGCAGCGATCATTGCCATCACCACGTTGCTAGCGGTGCTGAGCATCAATATTGGATTGTTGGTGTTGCAATGGGCGGGGTGGATCTAGAAGCGGTTGCTGCTGCTCCAAGCCACAAGCCACAAGCCACAGCTGGAGCAGGATCGCTTGAGGCTTGAGGCTTGAGGCTTGAGGCTTGCGGCTTGCGGCTCCGGCCCGCCGGCCTACTACTTGTGCGCATTCTTCGGCAGCTGTACCACGCGGCTGTCGGAATACATGTCATGCCAGCTGCGCTTCTGCTTGTCCCAAATTACCCACAAAAACCCCAGGCCAAAGAACAGCCAGGAGCCGATGGCAACGATGAAGCGCAGCAGCGCTTGCCACAGGTCGATGGCGGTGCCGTTGGCGTTCTGTATGCGGATACCCCACACCTGCATGCCCAGGGTCTGGCCGGTGTGGGTCCAGAATTTGGCAAAAAAACCAAACAAGCTGAACAGCAGAATCGTGGAAAGCAGCGGGTCGATATCCAGTGCGCCGCTTTCCGCCATGATCTTCAGTTGCTCGCCGCCGTAAATCAGGCGCAGCAGGCCATGCTGATAAATCAGCGTGACGACCATAACCAGGGCGATGCAGAGCAGGAAATCATAAAAAATGGCTGCCAGGCGACGTGGAAAGCCAGCGGGTGGGTAGTCGCCCTGGGGCTTAAGGGTGTGCTTGGGCATGGAAAATCTCTAATGACCGGTGCGGTCCGCCATTCTAAAAGGACGGGCACAAAAAAGCCCCTGATGTTGCCATCAGGGGCTTTTTCAAGCAGCGGCTCAGCCCAGGATCTGGACCTTGTCTGCCTGCATGCCTTTTTGGCCTTGTACGGCTTCGAAGGTGACTTTTTGGCCTTCTTTCAGGCTCTTGAAGCCGTTACCTTCGATAGCGCGGAAATGCACAAACAGATCCGGACCGCTTTCGGGGGTGATGAAGCCAAAGCCCTTCTCGTCGTTGAACCATTTAACGGTGCCGGTTTGACGATTCGACATGTCTTATTTCCTTGAAACTAGAGTTGATGGCAGCCTCTATGACAACAGAGGACTGGAACTGGTTGCAGAGAGTAAGAGAAGTCGAGCGGGATGTAGCGGATCTGGAGGATCTACCGCACCAGGTCACGATTCAACAGCGACCCATGCAAACACAGTGAGGCACACTCTACGTAAAATTCAGGCGAAATCAACCCCCCCCAGAACACGCCGTTAGAAAAGGGCAAAGGTTCCGGGACGCAGGCTGCATCGATATCATCGAGGCACGAAGGATAGGGTTAGGAAGACTTGAAACGTAAGGCAGGTCACAGAATGCCTGTGACCAGGGGGACAATTTTTATGGTGCCTCGGGAGAGACTCGAACTCTCACTCTGTCGCCAGAAACGGATTTTGAATCCGCCGCGTCTACCGATTCCGCCACCGAGGCAATGGCGGCGAAGTATAGGGATGTGCCAGCATGCGGTCAATCCCGATTACGTGGTCAGAGTGCAGTATTTCCGTTAAGCTTTATGCCCCTGCTAAACGGCCACACCATGCGCGTTTCTGACTTTCATTTCGACCTTCCCGACGCCCTCATAGCCCGCCATCCCTTGGCCCAGCGCCGCGCCAGCCGTTTGCTGGTGGTGGATGGCGCGAGCGGCGCCATGGCCCATCGCAGCTTTGTCGACCTGCTCGATTATCTAAATGCCGGCGACTTGCTGGTGTTCAACAACACACGCGTGATCCCGGCGCGCCTGTTTGGCCAGAAGGCCACTGGCGGCAAGCTGGAGATTCTTGTCGAGCGCGTGCTGGACTCGCGACGCGTGCTGGCACATGTGCGTTCGAGCAAATCGCCCAAGCCGGGCAGCCGCATTTTGATCGAAGGAGGTGGCGAGGCGGAAATGCTCGCCCGCCATGATGCGCTGTTCGAATTGCGCTTCGCCGAAGATGTATTGCCGCTGCTGGAGCGGGTCGGGCACATGCCGTTGCCTCCTTATATAGATCGCCCCGACGAGGAAGCCGATCGCGAGCGCTATCAGACCGTTTATGCCGAGCGGGCCGGAGCGGTGGCAGCGCCTACCGCCGGGCTGCACTTTGACGAGGAGCTGTTGGCGGCCCTGACTGACAAGGGCGTGGAAACCGCGTTCGTCACCTTGCATGTCGGCGCCGGCACGTTTCAGCCGGTCCGTGTCCAGCGTATCGAAGACCACCACATGCACCGCGAATGGCTGGAAGTCAGTCAGGACGTCGTGGACGCCGTAGCGGCCTGCAAGGCGCGCGGCGGTCGAGTGGTGGCCGTTGGTACCACCAGCGTGCGTTCGCTGGAAAGCGCGGCGCGTGATGGCCAGTTGCGCGCCTTCAGTGGCGATACGGATATTTTTCTCTATCCGGGCAAGCCCTTCCATGTTGTGGATGCCTTGGTAACCAATTTTCACCTGCCCGAATCCACTCTGCTCATGCTGGTCTCGGCCTTTGCCGGCTATGCCGAAACCATGGCCGCCTACAAATCGGCAGTGGAAGAGAGCTACCGCTTTTTTAGTTACGGTGATGCCATGTTCATTACCCGCAATCCCGCTCCGCGCGGCCCCGAGGATCACCCATGACTCGCACCTGTCACATGTCCTTCGACGTTTTTGCCACGGACGGCCGGGCCCGGCGCGGGCGCCTGACATTCCCGCGCGGTACGGTGGAAACCCCGGCGTTCATGCCGGTCGGCACCTACGGCACGGTCAAGGGCATGTTGCCGCGTGACATCGAAGCCATCGGTGCGGAAATCATCCTCGGCAACACGTTCCACTTGTGGTTGCGCCCGGGCACCGAGGTGATCAAGGAGCATGGCGACCTGCATGATTTCATGCAGTGGAAGGGGCCGATCCTGACCGATTCGGGCGGTTTTCAGGTGTTCAGCCTGGGTGCGATGCGCAAGATCAAGGAAGAAGGCGTGTACTTTGCCTCGCCGGTCGACGGCGCCAAGGTGTTCATGGGGCCCGAGGAGTCCATGCAGGTGCAGCGCGATCTGGGTTCGGACATCGTGATGATTTTCGATGAATGCACGCCCTACCCGGCCGACGAAGACACCGCTCGACGCTCCATGGAGTTGTCGCTGCGCTGGGCCAAGCGCTCCAAGGACGCCCACGGCGATAGCCCGGCCGCACTGTTCGGCATCGTGCAGGGTGGCATGCATGAAAATCTACGCATGCGTTCGCTGGACGGGCTGTGCGAGATCGGCTTCGACGGTCTGGCGATTGGCGGGCTGTCGGTGGGCGAGCCTAAGGAAGAAATGATCCGCGTGCTGGATTATCTGCCTGAGCGGATGCCGGCGGACAAACCCCGCTACCTGATGGGCGTGGGTAAGCCGGAAGACCTGGTTGAAGGCGTGCGCCGCGGCGTCGACATGTTCGATTGCGTGATGCCGACCCGTAATGCACGCAACGGCCACTTGTTCGTTGATGACGGTGTGGTAAAGATTCGTAACGCTTTCCACCGGCACGACACCTCACCGCTTGATTCCACTTGCGATTGCTACACCTGTACGCACTTTTCACGGGCGTACCTGCATCATCTGGATAAATGCGGTGAAATGCTGGGTAGCATGTTGAATACCATCCATAACTTGCGCCATTACCAACGCCTGATGGCTGGTTTACGCGAAGCCATTCAACAAGGTACATTGACCGCCTTTGTCGATGCCTTCTATACCAAGCGCGGGCTGCCAACACCGCCGCTGGCCTGATAAAAGTCTTTTTAACTCATAACGAATCCAAACCATTGCAACAGGAGTGTTACATGAGCTTTTTGATCCCCGCCGCCTACGCTGACGCTGCCGCCCCGGCTGCGGGTGCTGCCGGTTCCGGCTTTGAGTGGATTTTCCTGGTCGGTTTTCTGGTCATCTTCTATCTGATGATCTGGCGTCCCCAGGCCAAGCGCGCCAAAGAACACAAGAATCTGCTCGGTAGCCTGCAAAAGGGCGACGAAGTGGTCACTGGCGGTGGTATCACCGGTAAAGTGGTCAAGGTCACCGACGACTACGTGGTGCTGGAAGTGGCTGACAATGTCGAGCTGAAGTTCCAGAAGGCCGCTGTGGTTGCGACCTTGCCCAAGGGTACGCTGAAGGCCCTCTGAGAACCCGTCCACGATTTGCCGCGCTGCGGTGAGCCCGGACTCGAGTTGGCTGCGAAATGCTGCTTACAGCTTGTAAACTCCACGTCTCGGCCGATTCCACCTGGCCCGTCCTGGCGATGGCGAATCGTGAGCTGATTATCTCGACGAGTTCTTCTTTTCTTACGGGGCGCTTTTCAGCGCCCCGCTTTTCTAAGCGGGCGGCGTCATGCTGAACAAATATCCCCTGTGGAAATACTTGCTGATTCTTGCGGTACTGGCCCTGGGGCTGGTGTATTCCGCTCCGAACCTGTACCCCGATGATCCGTCGATCCAAATTACCGGTGCCAGTACCGCACTGAAGATCGATGAGGCGGTTCTCGATAAAGCCAGTCAGGCGCTGACCGCGGCGGGCATTCCCGTCAAGGCGGCAGAAGTCAGTGAGCGTGGCGGTCTGCTGAGACTGAACGGGCTGGGCGATCAACTGCCGGCCAAGGATGTGGTGCGCAAAGCCCTCGGTGATGATTACGTGGTTGCCCTTAACCTGGCACCGACCACTCCCCCGTGGCTGCGCAGTTTAGGCGCAAGCCCGATGAAACTGGGCCTGGACCTGTCCGGAGGTGTGCATTTTCTGTTGGAAGTGGACATGGACAAGGCTGTCGATGCCCGCTTGAAGGTGTATGAAGGCGAAGTGAAAAGCCTGCTGCGCAAGGAGCGCATGCGCTACCGCTCGCTGGCCGGGGGCGAGAATGCCTTCCAGCTCGGCTTCACCGATGCCGATGCTCTGGCCAAGGCACAAAGCCTGATTCGCAAGAATTTCACCGACTTCGAACTGACCACTAGCGTGCGCAACCAGCTGCAGGTGCTTAATCTGGCGTTGTCGCCGGCCAAACTGGCGGAAATTCGTGAGTATTCGATCAAGCAGAACCTGACTACGGTACGCAACCGGGTCAACGAGCTGGGCGTCGCCGAGCCGCTGGTGCAGCGTCAGGGTGCCAACCGTATCGTCGTTGAGCTGCCTGGCGTGCAGGACACCGCAGAAGCGAAGCGTATCCTGGGCAAAACGGCCAGTCTCGAATTCCGTCTGGCGGCGGATATGGAAACGCCGCGTTCCGCCACGGAGAACTTCGAGTTCCGCGAGGCCGGACGTGCGCCTGTGGCGCTTGAGCGCAGTGTGATCATTACCGGCGACCAGGTGACTGACGCGTCGGCAAGCTACGACGAAAATGGCCGTCCGCAAGTCAATATCCGTCTCGACGGACATGGCGGCGACCTGATGAACCGCGCTACCCGCAACAGCGTCGGGCGCAGCATGGCGGTGATCTTCATCGAGCAGAAGCCGGTGACCCGCTACGTCAAGCAGACGGTCGACGGTGTCGAGCAGGAAATTGCTGTTCAGTCGTTCAAGGAAGAGAAACAAATCATTTCTCTGGCGACTATCCAGTCGACCTTGGGCGGTCAGTTCCGTATCACCGGCCTGAATGGCCAGGGCGAATCTTCCGAGCTGGCGTTGCTGCTGCGCGCCGGCGGCTTGGCAGCACCGATGTACTTTGCCGAAGAGCGCACCATTGGCCCAAGCCTGGGTGCGGAAAACATCACCAAAGGCATCGAGTCCACCTGGTGGGCATTGGTCTTCGTCTCGTTGTTCGTCATCGCCATCTACAAGTTCTTTGGTGTTCTGGCGACTGTCGCCCTGGCGTTCAACCTGGTGCTGTTGATGGGCCTGATGTCGGTGATCGGTGCCACGTTGACCCTGCCAGGCATCGCCGGCATCGTGCTGACCCTGGGCATGGCGGTGGACGCCAACGTGCTGATCTACTCGCGTATTCGCGAGGAACTGAAGAACGGTCTGTCGGTGCAGCGTGCGATACACGAAGGTTTTGACCGTGCCTACACGGCAATCATCGACAGTAACCTGACCACTTTGCTGGTCGGTGGCATTCTTTTCGCCTTGGGCACTGGGCCGGTCAAGGGCTTCGCCGTCACTTTGTCGTTGGGCATCCTGACGTCGATGTTTACCGCCATTCTGTTCACTCGGGCTCAGGTCAACCTGCTGTTCGGTGGTCGCAACGTCAAGAAACTGTGGATCTGAGGAATGGCCATGATCAAGAAAACCATACCGTTCATGGCGATCCGCAATATTGCGTTCGCCATTACCCTGGTGTTGACCGTCATCGGTCTGGGCGCCCTGATCACCAAGGGTTTGAACTTTGGGCTCGACTTCACCGGCGGTACCCTGATCGAGCTGCAGTATGAAGAGGCAGCTGATCTGGAGCTGATCAAGCGTGAGCTGGGTCAGGCTGGCTATACCGATGCAGTGGTGCAAAGCTTCGGCGCTGTCACCGATGTGCTGGTGCGTATGGCGGGCGATGATCCCGAGCTGGGCACCCAGGTTGCCGAGGCGCTGCGCAAGATTGATCCGGATGCCCGTTTTCAGGTCAAGCGTGTCGAGTTCGTCGGCCCGCAAGTGGGTGAGGAGTTGCGTGACCAAGGTGGTCTGGCGATGCTCCTGGCATTGGGTGGCATCCTTTTGTACTTGGCCTTTCGCTTCCAGTGGAAGTTCGGCGTCGGAGCAATCGCGTCACTGGCCCATGACACCATCCTGACACTGGGTATCCTGGCGTTTTTCGAGATCCCCTTCGATCTAACCGTTCTGGCTGCGGTGCTGGCAATGATCGGCTACTCGCTGAACGACACCATCATCATTTATGACCGCATACGCGAAAACTTCCGTGTGCTGCGCAAGGCCAGTCTGATTGAGAACATTGATACCTCGGTAACCCAGACGCTGCTGCGTACCATGGCTACGTCGCTCTCGACGGCTCTGGCGCTTATTGCGCTGCTTGTGTTCGGTGGAGATGTGCTGGCCGGGTTTGCCCTGGCATTGTTGATCGGTGTGGTCGTGGGTACCTACTCGTCGGTCTATATCGGCGCGACGGTGCTGGTCTGGATGAAGCTGACTGCCGAGGATCTGATTCCACCGGTGACAGAAGAGGTGGTGGACGAATTGCCCTAAGGCACTTTTCCAAGCCCTCAAAAACGCCGCGCAAGCGGCGTTTTTTTTTAGAAGAGTTCTCAGAGCGGAGCGCGTTCTAGTTCATTTCAAGCACACGTTCGTCAGTTTTGCCTTTCTGCCTATATGTCGGGCGAACAAAAAATGAAAGCGGATGTCTCAGGCAGCGTAATGAGGGAGTAGTCCCTGCCTAGGTGTCTGGAGAGCTGATGAACAAGTCAATGATAGTGGGTGCTGTGCTGGGGGCTGTCGTGGTGACGGCCGGTGGTGCCGTGGCAACGTACCAGATGATGGGCGACAAGGGACCGGAATTTGCGCGGGTAACGGATGTAGCGCCGATCAAGGAAATCATCCGCACGCCACGTCAGGTCTGCAACGAGGTGACGGTTACTCATCAGAAGCCCGTACAGGATCAGCATCAGGTCGCCGGTACGGCATTGGGTGCAGTGGTCGGTGGTTTGATCGGCAATCAAGTTGGCGGCGGTAGTGGCAAGAAGATCGCCACCGTAGCGGGGGCGGTTGGCGGGGGCTATGCCGGTAACAAGGTGCAGGAGCGTATGCAGGCCAGCGATACCTATACCACCACGGAGACCCGTTGCAATACGGTGACCGATACCAGTGAGAAGGTGGTCGGTTATACCGTCAAGTACGAGCTGGAGGGGCAAGTAGGCCAGGTGCGTATGGATCGTGATCCCGGGCCGCAGATTCCGGTGCGTGATGGCCAGTTGATTTTGGCGGAGCAGCAATAACTGAGTTGGGCATCCGTGAATTCGGCAATGCCGGGGAATTCCCCAAGCATGAAAAAAGCGCCCTAAGGCGCTTTTTTCATGTTGTTGCCCTATTTAACGCTTCAGGGCAGTCGACAGGTGCGGCTGGATGGCAGTGAGTACTGCCTTGAAGCACTTGGTGTTGCCGGCAACGATGTGGCCTTTCTCCAGGAAGGCATGGCCACCATTGAAGTCGCTGACCAGGCCGCCCGCTTCCTGAATCAGCAGGGCGCCGGCGGCCATGTCCCATTCGGACAGTCCGAACTCCCAGAAGGCGTCAAAGCGGCCCGCTGCCACATAAGCCAGATCGAGGCTTGCCGAGCCTGCACGGCGGATGCCAGCAGTTTGGCCCACCAGGCTGCGGAACATGCCCAGGTAGCTGTCCAGATGATCCAGTTGGCTATCGCGAAACGGAAAACCGGTGCCAAGCAGGGCGCCTTCCAGGCTGCGGCGAGGGCTGACTCGCAAGCGACGACCGTTAAGGGCGGCACCGCGGCCGCGGCTGGCGGTAAACTCTTCCTGGCGAACCGGGTCGAGGATTACGGCGTGTTCCAGGCGGCCCTTGTATTTGCAGGCGATGCTGACGGCAAAATGTGGAACACCGCGCAGGAAGTTGGTCGTGCCATCCAGAGGGTCGATAACCCAGAGATAGTCGGCGCCCTCGCCGCTGCCTGGGGTCAGGCCGCTTTCCTCGCCCAGAAAGCCGTGATTCGGGTAAGCCTTGCGCAGGGCATTGATGATGCATTGTTCTGCGGCAAGGTCGACTTCGCTGACATAATCCTTGGCATCTTTCTCGTTGACCGAGATGGCATCCAGGCGTTCGATAGAGCGGAAAATCAGTTCACCGGCGCTGCGCGCAGCGCGCAGCGCGATATTCAGCATGGGCTGCATGGAGAGGGTCACCTGGGCTGGTAAAGAAAGCCGATTATTCTAGCAGAAAAGCAGTTTGGGTGTTGAAAACCTGTGTTCATCTCGCGTGCGTTCAACAAGCTGCATCGTTTAAGATTCGCCCCCTTTGTATTCAGCGGGAGCAGGCAGTGCTAGAGAACATTCGCGTGGTACTGGTCAATACCAGTCATCCAGGCAATATCGGTGGGGCTGCTCGCGCCATGAAGAATATGGGGCTGACCCGTCTGGTGCTGGTCGATCCCGAGGAATTTCCTAGCGGCAAGGCTGTGGCGCGGGCTTCGGGGGCGACCGATATTCTCGACGGCGCTCAAGTGGTTGCCACGCTGGAAGAAGCGCTGGTCGGCTGCAGTCTGGTGCTGGGCACCAGTGCGCGGGATCGGCGTATTCCCTGGCCGCTGCTGGATCCGCGCGAAAGCGGCGCGGCCTGTGTGGAGCAGGCCGCTCTGGGGGGTGAAGTGGCTCTGGTGTTTGGGCGTGAGTACGCCGGGCTGACCAATGACGAGCTGCAGCGCTGCCAGTTCCATGTGCATATCCCTTCCGATCCGGAGTTCAGTTCATTGAATCTGGCGGCTGCGGTACAGGTCCTGACCTATGAAGTGCGTATGGCCTGGCTGGCAGCCCAGGGGCGCCCCAGCAAGGTGGAGAAACTCGAAGTCACCGCAATGCATGACACCCAGCCCGTCACTGCGGATGAAATGGAGCTTTATTACCATCACCTGGAAGAAACGCTGGTGCAGATCGGTTTTCTTGATCCGGCCAAGCCGCGCCATTTGATGGCACGCTTGCGCCGTTTGTACGGTCGCATCGCCGTCAGCAAGCTGGAAATGAATATTTTGCGCGGTATTTTGACCGAAACTCAAAAGGCCGCGCGAGGCGAGCCCCACAAGCGGAGAGATCTGTGATGTTCGAGCGGATGCGAGAGGATATCCAAAGCGTTTTCAGTCGCGATCCGGCGGCGCGTAATGCCTTCGAGGTGGTCACGTGCTATCCGGGGCTTCATGCCATCTGGCTGCATCGGGCCGCCCACGGGTTGTGGGTGCGTGACTGGAAGTGGTGCGCGCGCATGGTTTCCAATTTCAATCGCTGGTTGACCGGGATCGAGATCCACCCTGGGGCGAAGGTCGGTCGGCGTTTTTTTATTGACCACGGCATGGGCATTGTTATCGGTGAGACCGCCGAGATCGGCGATGACGTGACGCTTTACCAGGGGGTGACCCTGGGAGGCACCAGCTGGAATAAGGGTAAGCGTCACCCAACGCTGGAAGATGGTGTGGTGGTTGGGGCGGGCGCAAAAGTTCTAGGGCCATTTACGGTCGGTGCCGGAGCCAAGATCGGCTCCAATGCGGTGGTAACCAAGCCGGTTCCGGCGGGTGCTACAGCGGTGGGGATTCCGGGTCGGGTGATCATCAAGCCCAATGGAGAGCAAGAAGCCAAGCGTCAGGCTATGGCCGAGAAGTTCGGGTTTGATGCCTACGGTCTCGGTCAGGACATGCCTGATCCTGTGGCGCGCTCGATTGGCCAGTTGCTTGATCATCTGCAAATCGTCGATGCGCGACTGGAGGGGATGTGCAAGGCGCTGCAGGATCTGGGCAGTGACTACTGCGCGAAAGACATGCCGACCTTGCGCGACGAGGATTTTGCCGCAGTCAAGGATTCGGGCGAGGGCGAGGGCGAGGTTAAGTCGTAGGTTGAATGCCTGGCGTGAAGGTGGCCTGTTAACATGATGGCTGGTTTCGCACATAAACCCGAGTGCTGCGATTGGTCTTATAGTTGACTCAATTACTCGGATATTGGATACTTGCGCCAAACCAGTGAACCTGCGGTGCTTCGTCATGCGACTCACAACTAAAGGCCGTTATGCCGTCACAGCCATGCTTGATTTGGCCTTGCACGCCCAGCAGGGGCCAGTTTCGCTTGCAGATATTTCCGAGCGGCAAGGCATCTCCCTGTCTTACCTGGAACAATTGTTCGCTAAATTGCGCCGCAATGAGCTGGTAACCAGTGTGCGCGGGCCGGGTGGTGGTTACCACCTGGCTCGTGAAATGCGCGCCATTCAGGTTGCGCAGGTGATCGATGCGGTCAACGAATCTGTTGATGCCACGCGGTGCCAGGGGGTGGGAGATTGCCATGATGGTGGTACCTGTCTGACGCACCACTTGTGGTGCGACCTGAGCGAGCAGATCCATACCTTCCTTAGTGGCATCAGCCTGGCTGACTTGGTGAGCCGGCGCGAGGTGCAGGAAGTCGCCCGGCGCCAGGATAGGCTCCGTAGTCACGGCGGAACGCCGGAATTCGAAAAGATTAAAGCGTCCGCCATCCAATGACGATGCGCGCTGCCTGATAGGAGATACTCGATGAGATTGCCGATTTACCTCGATTATTCCGCCACTACCCCGGTGGATCCCCGTGTGGCGAAATTGATGTGCGATTGCCTGACTATGGAAGGCAACTTCGGTAACCCGGCTTCGCGCTCCCATGTCTTTGGCTGGAAGTCCGAAGAGGCCGTGGAAAACGCCCGTCGCCAGGTCGCCGATTTGGTCAATGCCGACCCACGCGAAATCGTCTGGACCTCGGGTGCCACCGAGTCGGACAACTTGGCCATCAAAGGTGTGGCGCACTTCTACGCCAGCAAGGGCAAGCACATCATCACCTCGAAGATCGAGCACAAGGCGGTACTGGACAGTACTCGCCAATTGGAGCGAGAAGGTTTCGAGGTCACCTACCTTGAGCCGGGTGAAGACGGCATTGTCACCCCTGCCATGGTCGAAGCGGCCCTGCGTGAAGACACCATTCTGGTCTCGATCATGCACGTCAATAACGAGATCGGCACCGTCAATGACATCGCTGCCATTGGCGAGCTGACCCGCTCGCGCGGCGTACTGTTCCATGTCGATGCCGCGCAATCCACCGGCAAGGTGGAAATCGATCTGGAAAAGATGAAGGTCGATCTGATGAGTTTCTCCGCGCACAAGACCTATGGCCCGAAAGGCATTGGTGCGCTGTATGTGCGCCGTAAGCCGCGCGTTCGCCTGGAAGCGCAGATGCATGGTGGCGGTCACGAGCGCGGCATGCGTTCCGGTACCCTGGCGACTCACCAAATTGTCGGCATGGGCGAAGCCTTCCGCATCGCCAAAGAAGAAATGGAACAGGATCGCAGCCATGTGCTGGCGCTGCGCGAGCGTTTCATGCGCCAGGTCGAAGACATGGAAGAGCTCTATGTCAACGGCAGCATGACCCAGCGTGTGCCGCACAACCTGAACCTGAGCTTCAACTATGTGGAGGGCGAGTCGCTGATCATGGCGCTCAAGGATCTGGCGGTGTCGTCCGGTTCGGCCTGTACCTCCGCCTCCCTGGAGCCGTCCTACGTGTTGCGTGCCCTGGGTCGTAACGATGAGCTGGCGCACAGCTCCATTCGCTTCACCTTTGGCCGCTTCACCACCGAAGAAGATATCGATTACGCCGCACAGAAGGTGCGCGAAGCGGTGATCAAGCTGCGTGAGTTGTCGCCGCTGTGGGACATGTACAAAGAAGGCGTCGACCTCAGCAAGGTTGAATGGCAAGCGCACTAAGACGCTATCCCAAACGCCGCCCGTGAACAGAGAGGAATTGCACCATGGCTTACAGTGAAAAGGTCATCGACCACTACGAAAACCCGCGCAACGTCGGCAAGTTTGATGCCGAAGACCCGAATATCGGCACCGGCATGGTCGGCGCACCGGCCTGTGGCGACGTGATGCGCCTGCAGATCAAGGTCAACGATGCCGGCGTCATCGAGGACGCCAAGTTCAAAACCTACGGTTGCGGCTCGGCGATCGCCTCCAGCTCGCTGGCGACAGAGTGGATGAAGGGCAAGACTCTGGATGAAGCTGCGGCGCTGAAAAACACCATGATTGCTGAAGAGCTTGCCCTGCCGCCGGTGAAAATCCACTGCTCGGTACTCGCCGAAGACGCCATCAAGGCGGCCGTGCGCGACTACAAGCACAAGAAGGGTCTGCTCTGAGGAGGGCGTCATGGCAATCAGCATGACTGAAGCGGCTGCACAGCATGTGCGTCGCTCCCTGGAAGGTCGCGGCAAAGGCGAAGGTGTTCGTCTGGGCGTGCGTACCACGGGCTGTTCCGGTCTGGCCTATGTGCTGGAGTTTGTCGACGAGCTGAAGCCTGAGGACCAAGTGTTCGAGAGCCATGGCGTACGCGTCATCATCGACCCGAAAAGCCTGGTTTACCTTGATGGCACCGAGCTGGATTTCACTCGGGAAGGGCTCAACGAAGGCTTCAAGTTCAACAACCCCAACGTGCGCGGCGAATGTGGCTGCGGCGAGAGCTTCAATATCTGAGGTTGTCCGTGGCCAAGCCCTGTCACTTCGCCCTGTTCGACCTGCAGCCGGACTTTCGCATTGATCTGTCGGCGCTGGCTGTGCGTTATCGCGAGCTGGCCCGCAGCATGCATCCAGATCGCTTCGCCAATGGGTCTACCGCCGAACAGCGCCAGGCGCTGGAGCGGTCGGCAAACCTCAATGAGGCGTACCAGGTACTCAAGAGTGCGCCGCAGCGAGCGCGTTATCTCCTGGGTATCAGTGGTCAAGAGCTGGCGCTAGAGGTGACGGTGCAAGACCCGGAGTTTCTCATGCAGCAGATTGAGCTGCGTGAGGAGCTGGAGGATTTGCAGGACAGCGCCGATCTGGTCGGTGTAGCGGCCTTCAAGAAGCGCTTGAAAGCCGCTCAGGAGCAGCTCGATAACAGCTTTGCCGACTGCTGGCGCGAGCCCGCCAAGCGCGAGCAGGCCGAGCGTCTGGTGCGCCGCATGCAGTTTCTCGACAAGCTCACCCATGAGGTGCGTCAGCTCGAAGAGCGCCTCGACGATTAATCCCCGCGCTGTGGCGCGGCATCCGACACGCAGGCAAGCATGGTTTTACTGCAGATCGCCGAACCCGGACAAGCTCCCCAACCCCACCAGCGTCGCCTGGCCGTGGGTATCGACCTGGGTACCACCAACTCGCTAGTCGCTGCATTGCGCAGCGGCAGTGCAGCGCCACTTCCCGATGCCGATGGCAAGCTCCTGTTGCCGTCAGCGGTGCGCTACCACGCCGATCGCGTTGAGGTCGGTCGCGGTGCCAAGGCGGCGGCTGCCAGCGATCCACTGAATACCGTGGTTTCGGTCAAGCGCTTCATGGGGCGCGGCCTGGCCGACATCAAGCAACTGGGTGAGCAGCTGCCCTACCGCTTCAGCGAGGGCGAGTCGCACATGCCCTTCATCGATACGGTGCAGGGGCCGAAAAGCCCGGTTGAAGTTTCTGCTGAGATTTTGCGCACCTTGCGCCAGCGCGCCGAAGAAACCCTCGGCGGCGACTTGGTTGGCGCCGTGATCACGGTGCCGGCCTATTTCGATGATGCCCAGCGTCAGGCCACCAAGGATGCTGCGCGTCTGGCCGGCCTCAATGTGCTGCGCCTGCTCAACGAGCCGACTGCCGCAGCCGTGGCTTATGGCCTGGACAAGCAGGCCGAAGGGTTGATCGCTATCTACGACCTGGGCGGTGGTACGTTTGATATCTCTATCCTGAGGCTTTCCAAGGGCGTCTTCGAGGTGTTGGCTACCGGTGGCGACAGTGCACTGGGTGGCGATGACTTCGATCATGCGATTGCCGGCTGGATCATTGAGCAGGCGGACCTGTCCAGCAACCTCGATCCCGGTACTCAGCGGCGCCTGTTGCAGATCGCCTGCGCGGCCAAGGAAGCCCTGAGCGAGCATGAGAGCGTGACTGTCGAATATGCTGACTGGTCGGGAGAGCTGAGCCGTAATCAGTTTCATGAATTGATCGATCCGCTAATCGCTCGCAGTTTGAAAGCCTGCCGACGCGCCGTACGGGATGCCGAGCTGGACATCGAAGAAGTGACCGCAGTGGTCATGGTGGGTGGTTCGACCCGTGTGCCGCGCGTGCGCGAAGCGGTGGGCGAGTTGTTCGGGCACCCGCCGTTGGCCGACATCGATCCGGATCAGGTGGTGGCCATTGGTGCGGCGATTCAGGCTGATACGCTGGCCGGTAACCGCGGTGGCGAAGAGCTGCTGTTGCTGGATGTGATTCCCTTGTCCCTCGGTCTGGAAACCATGGGTGGGCTGATGGAGAAGGTCATCCCGCGCAACACCACCATTCCGGCAGCCCGCGCCCAAGACTTCACCACCTATAAAGATGGCCAGACGGCCATGGTGATCCAGGTGCTGCAGGGAGAGCGCGAGCTGGTCAAGGATTGTCGCTCCCTGGCGCGCTTTGAGTTGCGCGGCATTCCGCCGATGGTGGCCGGTGCGGCGAAGATTCGCGTGACCTTCCAGGTCGATGCCGACGGTCTGCTTAGTGTCGCGGCGCGCGAGTTAAGTTCCGGTGTCGAGGCGAGCATTCAGGTCAAGCCCTCTTATGGCCTAACCGATGGAGAAATTGCACGCATGCTGCAGGATTCCTTTCAGCATGCGAATGACGACAAGGCCGCCCGCGCCCTGGCCGAGCATCAAGTCGATGCACAGCGTCTGCTTGAAGCAGTGGAGGCGGCGCTGGAGGCCGATGGTGAGCGCCTGCTGGACCCTGAGGAGCGTCTGGCCATCGATGCCGAGATGGACGCGCTACGCGCGCTGCAAGACAGCGATGATGGGTTGGCCATTGAACAACAGACCCAGCGTCTGACCCAGATTACCGACGCCTTTGCCGCTCGCCGGCTGGATGCCACCGTCAAGGCCGCGCTGGCCGGACGGCAGCTCAATGATATCGAGGAATAAGCATTATGCCGCAGATCATTATTCTGCCCCATGCCGAGCAATGCCCGGAAGGTGCCGTTATCGAGGCCCAGGTGGGTGAGACCGTGCTGGATGCCGCTCTGCGTCACGGCATCGAAATCGAGCACGCCTGCGAGAAGTCCTGTGCCTGTACTACCTGTCACGTGGTGATTCGTGAAGGGTTCGAGTCGTTGGAAGAATCCGATGAGTTGGAAGATGACATGCTCGACAAGGCCTGGGGGCTCGAGCCTCAGTCGCGCCTGTCCTGTCAGGCTGTTGTGGCTGATAGGGATCTGGTCGTGGAAATTCCCAAATACACCATTAACCAGGTATCTGAAGGGCATTGAGGCAATTATGAGTCTGAAGTGGGTGGATGTATTGGAAATTGCCATTCAGTTGGCTGAGAGCAAACCTGAAATCGATCCGCGTCAGGTCAACTTCGTCAATCTGCATCGTTGGGTAACCGAGCTGCCCGAGTTTAGCGACGACCCGCAGCGCGGCGGCGAAAAAGTGCTGGAAGCGATCCAGGCTGCTTGGATCGAAGAGCTGGAATAGCAGTCGCACGTATAACGCTGTGCATCTCGATGTCGGGTTAGGTTCGCCAGCCCGACATCGCGTTTTCAGGCCGTCGCCGATCATGTGCCGCTTCTGGCTAGAGCCTGCGGTTGTGCGTATAATCCGCCGGTTCAATTTTCCGCATCAACCCACCCGCCTCTTGGAGTTTCCCATGGCTGTTCAACGCACTTTCTCCATCATCAAGCCCGACGCCGTCGCCAAAAACGTCATCGGTGAAATCACCACCCGTTTTGAAAAGGCCGGCCTGCGCGTTGTCGCTTCCAAGATGGTTCAGCTGTCCGAGCGCGAAGCTGCCGGTTTCTACGCCGAGCACAGCGAGCGCGGCTTCTTCAAGGACCTGGTTGCTTTCATGACCTCCGGTCCGGTTATCGTTCAGGTTCTGGAAGGCGAAAACGCCGTCCTGAAAAACCGTGAACTGATGGGCGCCACCAACCCGAAGGAAGCAGCTGCCGGTACCATCCGCGCCGACTTCGCTGTCTCCATCGACGAAAACGCCGTTCACGGTTCCGACTCCGAAGAGTCCGCTGCCCGTGAAATCTCCTACTTCTTCGCCGCTACCGAGCTGTGCAACCGCATTCGCTGATAACGATAGCGAGAGGGTGAAGCCATGACCATTACCGCCGACGGCAAAGTCAACCTGCTGGGTCTGACCCAGCCGCAACTGGAACAGTTCTTCGAGTCGATAGGCGAGAAGCGCTTCCGTGCCGGTCAGGTGATGAAGTGGATTCACCACTTTGGCGTCGATGATTTCGACGCCATGAGCAATCTCGGCAAGGCCTTGCGCGAAACGCTCAAGGCCCGCGCCGAGATTCGCGGCCCCGAAGTAGTCAGCCAGGACATTTCCAGCGATGGCACCCGTAAGTGGGTGGTGCGCGTGGCGTCTGGTAGCTGCGTCGAGACTGTTTATATTCCCGCCAATGGTCGCGGCACCCTGTGTGTCTCTTCCCAGGCAGGCTGCGCGCTGGATTGCAGTTTCTGCTCCACCGGCAAGCAAGGATTCAACAGCGATCTGACCGCTGCCGAAATCATCGGCCAGGT
>CAYPFO010000029.1:0-37206 GCA_964410065.1 uncultured Pseudomonas sp. | reverse complement strand
TGTCCGGCAGGAAGTACAGCGATATCCGCATCCTGGGCGATGAAAGCCGCGCGGCACGACTGCTGCCCGAACGGCTCAACCACTTGTTCGACGGCCAGGGCGCTCGCGCCGTCGACCTGCGCGAACCCTGATGGTTAAACGCTGGCGGTGCGCTTAGTAATCACGCCATGGCAACGGTGGCGCCGCCAGGCGAGGCGCGCGGCCGTCGCCCACCAGAGCGAAGCGGGGATCGCCGTTCTCCCATTGGCGTTGCGCTTGGGCAATGGCGGCCTTGCTGAAACCGACGAAGTTCCACCACATCAGTACCGGCTGTTCGAAGGGACGTCCGCCGAGCAACAGCAGCTTGGCGCCAGCGGCCAGGTTTAGGAGCAGGTTGTTGCGGCCGCGCCCCAGGTAAGCAAATTCGTCGGCCTGGAAGCGCTCGTCATCCAGGGTGACATCGCCACTCAGCGGCAGCAGTCCGTACTCGAAATCCGCGTCCAGTGACAGGTCGACCGTGGTTGCCGTCTCGCAGCGAATGTCCAGACCCACCAGCGGCGAATACACATGGGCCGGTGCGCTGCGTTCACCGTAGCTGCCCGCCAGCAGGGTCAGCTGAGCAGCGCCCTGCTGCCAACGGGGCAGATCGGTGTAGTGCGCAAAATCCGCCGGACAGTCCTGCGCCTCCGGTGGTAGCGCAATCCACAATTGCGCCAGGTGCAGACGCTGGCCGTCAGCTGAATCCTCGGTATGCACGATGCCCTGGCCAGCCGTCATCAGATTGACCGCGCCGGGGCGGATGAGCTGCTCGTTGCCCAGGCTATCGCGGTGCAGGACTTCACCCTCGATCAGCCAGGTAAAGGTTTGTAATCCCGTGTGCGGATGGGCGCCGACATGCATGCCGCGGCCCGGCGCAAAGTCAACCGGGCCGGCATGGTCGAGAAAGCACCAGGCGCCGACCATGCGCTGTCGGCGACTGGGCAAGGCGCGGCGGACGAGCATGCCCTCGCCGAGGTCGGCGCTGCGGGCTGCGATGCGAACGAGGGTACTCATGGATTTTTCCTTGATTTCAGGGTGCGGTATCGATACGCCGAGACAGCGGGACGTGCATCTTTCCACTGTACTAAAGGCTTGTTCTAGCGCTCTTCAACACCTCGCTCTAGCCCCCCCTGCGACGCGCCTTTGCGCGTTTGCCCGCCTCAATTTGCCGGAACGCGCAACCTGAACCATGCTCTTGCAAAAGCCGGGAAATACGCGGGATTCCGGCAGCGCCACACAGAGAAACACGCAGGAAGCGACAGTTCAACACGACCCAAGGATACGGGAATGAAACGCCAACATGCCCCCTTCGCCGCACTTCTTGCCCTGGCCCTGCACTGCGAGGCGGCATCCGCCTTTGACCTGCTGGACAACGCCGACCTTGCTGGCAACAGCGACCTCTACGCGGCACACACGCTCCTTCCCGGCGAACAGCAGCTGCACATCAGTCAGGTCGGCCACTACAACCTGGCCGCGCTCGATCAGTCTGGCGAGTCGCTGCTGGGCAGCATCGTTCAGCACGGCAGCAACCATGAAGCCTACTTGTTGCAGCAGGGCAGCAACCTGATGGCCAGCATCTGGCAGCAAGGCTATGGCAACCAGGCGGCCATTGTTCAGTTCGGCATGGGCAATCAGGCAGACATCATCCAGTCCGGCGCGCATAACAGCGCCAGCATCGAGCAGAGCGGTTCAGGACTGTACGGCCGTATTACCCAGGTGGGCGTCGGGCAGAGCGCCCATGTTCGCCAGCGTTGACGCGTTTGTAACACCCACAAGAAAGCAACACCCCACACACCAAGGAGGCAACACATGCTCAGGAAGACCCCCCTCGCGGCAGCGATTCTGATTCTCAGCGCCAGCCCGGCACTGGCCGACAATTTCTCCCTGCAGATTCAGTCCGGGCAGGAGAACAGCGCAGCCGTCGAACAGATCGGTGGGCGCGCCAACGTCGTTCAGGGCCAGACCGGCGTTCGCAACGATGCCCGGTCGGTACAAGTCGGCAGTGCCGGCACCGTCGGCCAGGCACAGATCGGTGCCAACAACCGACTCGACGCCGACCAGTACCGGGCCGGCAACGGCAGCCTGATCAAGCAGGTGCAGGACGGCCAGGAAAATGACGGCCACGCCAGCCAGTTCGCCGGCCGCGCCAACACCATCTGGCAGTTCCAGCAGGGCCATGGCCATGACAGTTCCGCTGTTCAGTTGGGCGGCGCCCATAACACCGCGACCACTCGCCAGCAGGGCGCATTCAACGATGCCAGCATTCGCCAGGAGCTGCATGGCAGCCACAACCGCGCGCTGATCGACCAGCAAGGTGCGCATCACCAGGCCTCGGCCATCCAGACCCTCAATGACGGTGGCGTCATCGAGATCCAGCAACAGGGCAACTTGCACAGCATCCGTGTCTACCAGGGCGACACTGGCAACAACCAGGTGACTACCCTGCAGGACGGCGTGAACAGCTCGGCGCTTATCTCGCAAATCGAACAGGTGGACAGCCAGATCGATGTGGTGCAGCTCGGCAGTCTGCAGGAGGCCGACGTCCATCAGTTCCAGGCCGACCACAGCCGGATCAACACCCTGCAGACCGGTGAAGCCAACAATGTGTACGTCCAGCAGACCCGGGGCGTAAATCTCTCCGCCACCCTGACCCAGCAGGGAGTAGGCAACCGTCACGAACTCGAGCAAAGCGGTGCAGGCAACTCGGCGAACATTGGCGCCTACGGCGATTTTAACCGTGGCCAGGTGGCTCAGAGCGGTAACTACAACGAGCTGTACTTCGACCAGAACGGCAGTGACAACTTGCTGGTCGCCGACCAGCGCGGCAGCTACAACAGCTTCGCCGGCAACAGCAGCGGCACGGAAAACACCGTGAACCTGGATCAGGGCGGCAGCTACAACCGCGCCCACGCCTACCAAAGCGGTCACCTCAACACGGCCGACCTCGTGCAGTCCGGTGGCTTCAACAGCGCCTACGTCAGCCAAGCCGGCTCGCTCAACCATGCGGTCATCACCCAGGCCGGCTACAACCAGGCCAGCAACATCCATCAGTTCGGCACGGCCAACCAGGCGATCGCCAACCAGCGCTGACAGTACAGGCCGCTACCCAGCGACCTGTCAGATGGCCTGAAAGAAAAACCCGGAGCCAGTGCTCCGGGTTTTTATTTCAGCCTGAACGTACGTCAGTGGTAGGTCTCCAGGTATTTGTCCAGCGTAGAGCCCGCAAGCGCCGCATGATCGGCAGCCTGCCACAACCTGCGCTCGATCCCTTGGGCGATCAGGTGAGCAACGGCCGCTTCGATGGCCGACAGCACACACAGCTGTGCAGGCTCGTTGACGGTATAGCCGGCCTCTATTTCGAGCAGGTCCTTGAGTTCAATGAACTTGAACACGCCAGCGCTGCGCGCCACCGAGTAGATCGTCTTGCTGGTCATGACGTTGGCCAGCACCTGTCCACTGCGCACATCCACGGCCCGCAGGCTCACCGACACCTGGTCAACGCGGTATTCGTTGGATACCCCGATACCCAGGTAACGCGCACCCTCCCCGCCCGTGCGCACGTTGCTGTCGAAGGCGACAACGCCGCCCTCCAACACGATGTTGGCCGCCTGCAGCGGTGGCAACTCGGCAAGAATATTGGCCGGTGTGCCGTTCTTCTGTTGCGAGGCGCGAATGATTTTGCGCTCGGTCAGCAGGTTCTGCAGCCCCTCGCGCTCCAGCACCATGAACCAGCCACTGGCTTGCAGGGCATCCATCAGCATGCTCGCTGCGCCCTGGGTCACGCTGGTGGAAAACGAACTGGCCGGGCTTGGCTTGTACTGCCCCGTCTGATCGCGAAACCCGTACACCGCCGTGACCACCTGCCCTTTCGGCTTGGGCAGGTTGACCAGGTCATGGTAGGTCGACGCTCTGGGCGTAAGTGTGGGGATTTCCGGATCGTGCTCGGGCGGCATGGGCTCGCGCAACGAACAGCCTTGCAACAATATGCCGGCCAGTGCTACCGCTAGTAAGGTTCTCATGCAACTTCCTTGTTCCATTAATCAGTTCGGCGTCCAGCCACTGAGTACGATTTCCGACACCTCTCCGGTGGTGCGGTCGGTCACCAGAATGCTGAGGATGCCGGAGTTGGCATTGTCCTGAATTTCGATGATGAACGCACTGGTGGTCAGGGTGCCGGTTTCGCCGCTCTCGATGTTGGTCATCAATTGCGACAACAGCCGTGATTCCAGCTGGCTGGTGAAACGCTCCAGTGCCGTGGTGCCGGCATAGCCCGATCCTAGACTTGGGCTCGAACTGGAATGGTCGTTCTGCGCCTGGGCGTTGCCCAGCAGCCAGGTGCCATTCAGGGGATTGCCTCCGAACGAGGGGTTGATAGGCGTATAGACCAGCTCGCTGGCCTGTACGACGCCGAACAGGCCGCCCACCAGCCACAGCGCGGCGGACCGCGCAAACAGGTGTTTCTTCATAGTTCGTCTCGATCCATGTCCGTGGTGTCTTGCAGAAGAATTTCCAGCCGACGGCGGGTGACCGTCTCCTTGACCTCATCGGCTGCGGCATAAGCTACTACCTGCAGCTCGGCGGTATTGGGCGACAGGAAACGGCGATACACCGTGCGCTGCTCGTACTCCACCCACACCAGACTGCCCCAGCGCGCCGAAGGCCGCTCGCGCACGACAAGGTTGAAGTCTAGCCGGCTGGTATCACGCAGCCGTTCGCAGAAGTGGCGGTAGAACTGATGACCAATGTGGGTAATGGTCTGATCGACAATGAAGCCCTTGAGCTCATCGTCCACGCTCCCGGCGCGGGCCTGCGCCATCGGCAGGACCAGCAACAGGCAGAGGAGAGTCCGGACCAGGACGGACGGTAGGCGGGAGAAATCCATGTCGGCGTTCAGCATCCTGCTGCGCAGTCGGCCCTATGGCGCGACTTCTAAAAAAGGGCTGTGCGAACTCTAGTCGATGCCTTCGGCATCGGCCTGCACCGGCGGCATAAAAGAACCCCGCACCAGGCGGGGTTCTGACGAAGCAAGCGCAGATCAGCCGACGAAGCTGAGCAACACCCCCGCCGCCACGGCCGAGCCAATGACTCCCGCCACGTTCGGCCCCATGGCGTGCATGAGCAGGAAGTTCTGCGGATTGGCCTCCAGGCCGACCTTGTTCGACACCCGCGCCGCCATCGGCACCGCCGAGACGCCAGCCGAGCCGATCAGCGGATTGATGGGACTGCTGCTGAAGCGGTTCATGATCTTGGCCATGATGATCCCCGCCGCAGTGCCGGCGGAAAACGCCACCATACCCAGCGCCAGAATGCCCAGGGTCTTCATCTGCAGGAACGAATCCGCAGAGAGCTTGGAACCGACGGTCAGGCCCAGCGCAAGGGTGATGATATTGATCAACGCGTTGCGCGAGGTATCGGCCAGGCGATCCACCACACCGCATTCACGCAGCAGGTTGCCGAAGGCGAACATGCCGATCAACGGCGCGGCGTCCGGCAGCAGCATGCCCACCAGCAGGCACAGCAGCAACGGGAAGATGATCTTCTCCACCTGGCTGACATGCCGCAGCTGGGTCATGACGATGGCGCGCTCCTCCGGAGTGGTCAGCGCGCGCATGATCGGCGGCTGAATCAGCGGCACCAGCGCCATGTAGGAATACGCCGCCACGGCGATTGGGCCGAGAAGATCCGGCGCCAGCTTGGAGGTCACGAAGATCGAGGTCGGGCCATCGGCGCCACCAATGATGGCGATCGACGCGGCCTCCTTGAGGGTGAACTCCAGGCCCGGGATGCCGGACGCCGTCAGCGCCAGGGCGCCCAGCAGCGTGCCGAAAATGCCGAACTGCGCGGCGGCGCCGAGGAGCAACGTCTTCGGGTTGGCCAGCATCGGCCCGAAGTCGGTCATGGCGCCAACACCCATGAAGATCAGCAGCGGGAACACGCTGGTCGGCAGGCCCACCTCATAAAAGAGGTTGAGGATACCGGCCCCCTCGGCCATGTTGGCCACCGGTATATTGGCCAAGATGCCGCCGAAGCCGATGGGAATCAGTAGCAGCGGTTCAAAGCCCTTGCGAATCGCCAGGTAGATCAGCCCCGCACAGATCACCATCATCAGGGCCTGGCCGGCTTCCAGATGGTACAGGCCAGTGCTCTGCCAGAGCATGAGCAACTTTTCCATGGAACGCTCCTTAAGCGATGCTCAACAGGGGATGGCCGACCGATACTGCGTCACCGACCTTGACGTCAACCGACGCGACAGTGCCCGCCCTGAAGGCACGAATCTCTGTTTCCATCTTCATGGCCTCGAGAATCACCACCAGATCGCCCTCCTGGACCATCTGCCCAGGCTGCACCAGCACCTTGAAGATGTTGCCGGCAAGCGGAGCCGGCTGCGGCTCGCCCGAGCTCGGCGCCGAAGCGGCGGCCGATGCCGCAGAGGCCGGTTGACCCGCAGCGCCATTCAGCGGCTTGATGCCTTCGATGTCGCCGCCCTCGTTGACCTGCACCACGAAGGACTTGCCGTTGACGTCCACGGTGTAGACCTCCGGCTTGCCGGCTTCGCGGGGCGCCAGCCCCTGGCCGTTCGGTACCGGCTCGAAGGCCGCCGGGTTGCCACGGTTTTCCAGGAATTTCAGGCCGATCTGCGGGAACAGCGCATAGGTCAGCACATCGTCGATTACATCGGCGGCCAGCTTGATGCCCTTTTCCTGGGCGATGCCCTGGAGTTCAGCGGTCAACTTTTCCATCTCGGCGTCGAGCAGGTCGGCCGGGCGGCAGGTGATCGCTTCGGCGCCATTCAGCACGCGGGCCTGCAGCTCGGCGTTGAACGGCGCGGGCGCCGCGCCGTACTCGCCCTTGAGCACGCCGGCGGTTTCCTTGGTGATGGACTTGTAGCGCTCGCCGGTGAGCACGTTGATCACCGCCTGGGTGCCGACGATCTGCGAGGTGGGCGTGACCAGGGGAATGAAGCCCAGGTCCTCGCGCACACGCGGAATCTCCTCCAGCACCTGGTCGAACTTGTCCAGCGCGCCCTGCTCCTTGAGCTGGCTTTCCATGTTGGTGAGCATGCCGCCGGGCACCTGGGCGACCAGGATGCGCGAGTCGACGCCGCGCAGGGTGCCTTCGAACTTCGCGTACTTCTTGCGCACCTCGCGGAAGTAGGCGGCCACTTCCTCGAGCAGTTCCAGGTTCAGACCGGTGTCGCGCTCGGTGCCCTGGAAGATCGCCACCACCGACTCGGTCGGCGAATGGCCGTAGGTCATGGACAGCGAGGAGATGGCGGTGTCGACGTTGTCGATGCCGGCCTCCACGGCCTTGAGGATGGCGGCGGTGGACAGCCCGGCGGTGGCGTGGCACTGCATGTGCACCGGAATGGCCAGGCTGGCTTTCAGGCGCGAGACCAGCTCATAGGCCTGGTACGGGGTGAGAATGCCGGCCATGTCCTTGATGGCCACTGAGTCGGCGCCCATGTCCTCGATCTGCTTGGCCAGGTCGACCCACATCTGCAGGGTATGCACCGGGCTGGTGGTGTAGGAAATGGTGCCCTGGGCATGCTTGCCCTGCTGTTTCACGGCACGCAGAGCCGTCTCCAGATTGCGCGGGTCGTTCATCGCGTCGAATACGCGGAACACATCCACGCCGTTGATCGCGGCGCGCTCGACGAATTTTTCCACCACATCGTCGGCATAGTGCCGGTAGCCGAGCAGGTTCTGGCCACGCAGCAACATTTGCTGGCGGGTGTTGGGCATCGCCTTCTTCAGCGCACGGATGCGCTCCCAGGGGTCTTCGCCCAGGTAGCGGATGCAGGCGTCGAAGGTTGCCCCACCCCAGCTTTCCACCGACCAGAACCCCACCTGGTCGAGCTTGGGCGCGATGGGCAGCATGTCTTCCAGGCGCACACGGGTGGCGAGAATGGACTGGTGGGCGTCGCGCAGTACCACATCGGTAATGCCGAGCGGCTTGTTGTTCGAAACGGTCATGGAGAAATTCCCTTTCCTGGGTCAGCCGCGGCGCGCGCGGTGGAGATGGATCGCGGCCTTGATCGCGGCCAGGGTGTCTGCATCGGCGTCGACGGCGGGAGCCGTCTGAACAGGTGCCAGGGTCGCCGCCGGTTCGCTGACGAAGCGAGCGGTGAGGAAGGACATCAGGCGAATGCAGTAAATGAGGAGAACCAGAAACACAAAGACGGATCCCATGCCGAATAGCATGATTTCTACGCCTTCGAGCAGAAGTTGGCTGGTCTGCATGCAACTCTCCGAAGGGCGCCCTTATGGAGCGCCGTCGTTATTGTTTGGAGTCATCGACTCGGTTCTTGGCAACAGTCAGTGACCGGGGCAGTACGGCCAGCTGCGCACGCTACTTACGCAGATCGAAGCCAGTCAATGATTATCGCCGGGAAAGACAAGCCGAACGCAGTCTTTTGTTTTGCTGAACGGAAGATTGGCAAAGCTCAGAGGAGGCGTTTCGCCCGCCCTAGCGGCCATGGTGCCGCGACGACGTGTCGCAGCCAACAGCAGCGCCCCATGCGCGGTTTCGCCGCTGGAGGTACCGCTAGGACTGAGAACGCCCACGAACCCAGCCACTCGCAAGCTCTTCTGAAGCAGTGGCGGTGGCATGCTTCAGCCTTCCACCGCCGCCCACTGCTTGCTCAGGCGCTTGTCCGACACCGCCATCCTCGTGCCCAGCTGCTGGGCGAACAGCGAGACGCGGTATTCCTCCAGCATCCAGCGGTACAGCACCAGGTTTGCATCACGCTTGCCTTCCTGCTGATGCTTTTTGAGACGAGCCTGGTACTGCTCCCAGTAGCCAGCCAGTTCGCCACTCCAGACACGGTCACGCTGTAGCTGACTGCCAACCTTGTCGAGGCGCTGTTCGATGGCCTTGAGGTAGCGCGGGTATTCCTTGAGCCATTCGTGCGGGGTATCACGCACGAAACCGGGATACACCAGGTTGCCGAGCTGCGCCTTGATGTCGTTGAGCGCCACGGCCTGGGCCAAATCGATACGCCCCTTGAAGCGTTTTTGCAGGCTGTGCCAGAGCTTGAGGATCTCCAGAGTGAGACGGGCCAGGCGTTCGGCGTGTTCGGTCCAGGCGCCGCGTTTTTGCTCGGCAAGCGTGGCCAGGCCTGCGCCGTCGCGCGGTAGCGGTGCAACGCCTTCGAGAATGCAGCTGTCCAGACTGGCCAGCAGGATGTCTTCTGTCAGGGCTTCGATGCGTCCGAGGTCGCGGTACAGCAAGCCCATGTCGGTCAGTCCCGGCAGTTTGCCGCGCAGAAATTTAGCCTGTTCGCTCAACTGTTGCAGCAGGAGGCGCTGCAAGGCGCGGCGGTGCTGGTAGTCGGCTTCGGCCTGGGTCGGAAAGCGGCCTTCCTTGACCACCCCTGACTCTTCCACCAGCGCCGGGAAGACCGTCATCGACAGGCCGGCGATGCGTTGCTGGCTGGTTTCCGCCACCTCGGCAAAGGCCTTGGCTTCCACGGGGCGTTGCGTCTTTTCGGTCTGTGGAATGGCCAGCGCCGCCTGGCTGGCTTCGGCGAAGCGTGCGGTGAGTTCGGCCAGGTCGCGGCCTTCGCCGAGGAACTTGCCCCGCCCATCGACGACTTCGATGTTCATGCGCAGGTGGCTTTCCACCGCCGACAGCGCATGGGCCCACGCCTCATCCGAGACGCGGGCGCCGGTCATGCGCAGCAGTTCACGGCCCAGCGCCTCGGGCAGCGAACCTTCGCCAAAGGTGATTTTTGATAGCGCGGCGCGCACGAAATCCGGCACCGGCACGAAGTTTTTGCGCATTGCCTTGGGCAGCTCGCGTACCAGGGCGATGGCCTTGGCCTCGATCAGTCCCGGCACCAGCCAGTCGAGGCGCTCGGCGGGCAATTGCGGCAACAAGGGTGCCGGCACGCGCAGGGTCACGCCGTCGCGCGGGTGATTAGGCTCGAAGTGATACGTGAGCGGCAGTTGCAGCGTGCCGATGCGCAACTGATCGGGGTACTGGGCGGCGGTGATCTCGCTGGCGTCGCGGGCCAGGACGTCTTCCTCACGCATCACCAGCAGCTGCGGATCCTGGGCGCTCTCGCGCTTGTACCAGCTTTCGAACGTAGCGGTCTGGTAGATGTCTGCCGGCAGGCGCGCATCGTAGTAGGCAAACAAAGTTTCCTCGTCGGCGAGGATGTCGCGGCGACGAGCCTTGGCTTCCAGTTCGTCGAGCAACTCCAGCAGGTCGCGGTTCTCCCGCAGGCATTTGGCGCGGCTGTTGATTTCGCCGCGCACCAGCCCCTCGCGGATAAACAGCTCACGGGCCGCCGGCGGATCGATCGGGCCGTAATGCACCGGGCGTTTGCCGACCACGATCAGCCCATACAGGGTGACCTGTTCGAACGCCACCACCTGGCCGCGCTTCTTTTCCCAGTGAGGTTCGAAGTGGTTTTTCTTGATCAGGTGGCCGGCCAGTGGCTCGATCCAGTCTGGCTCGATCTTGGCCACCATGCGCGCAAACAGCTTGGTGGTTTCCACCAATTCAGCGGCCATCAGCCACTGCGGTTTCTTGCGGCCAATCACGCTGGACGGGTGCACCCAGAAACGCCGCTGGCGAGCGCCGAGGAAGTCACCGTCTTCAGTCTTTTGGCCGATCTGGCTGAGCAGGCCAGCGAGAATCGCCTTGTGCACGGCGGCGTAGCCTTTGGCGCGCAAGGCGGCTTCAGTGGCTTCGGCCTGCTGATTGAGCTTGGCGTTGAGCTTGGTATCGGTGGTGGGTTTTATAGGCGTGCTGGCCTGGGGCGCAGCTGCAGCACGTTGATCGCGCGCTGGCTCGCCCCGACCGGCTTTGGAGCTCCCGGACAGTTGCAGCTCACGGCAGATCAACGTGAGCTGGCGATGGGCATCGCGCCATTCGCGCAGGCGCAGGTAGTTGAGGAAATTCCTGCGGCACCAGCTGCGCAGCGCGCTTGAGCCGAGGGCCTGGCGTTGTTCCTCGAAACCGCGCCACAGGTTGATCAGCGCGGCGAAGTCCGAATCCACATCCTTCCACTGCGCGTGGGCCTGGTCGGCGGCCTGCTGTCGATCGGAGGGACGCTCGCGCACATCCTGCACCGACAACGCACTGGCGACGATCAGCACCTCGTCAAGGCTGCCCTGGTGCGCGGCTTCCAGCAGCATGCGGCCCAGGCGCGGGTCGATGGGAATGCGCGCCAGCTGGCGACCCAGGGCGCTGATGCGGCCTTCGCGGTCCACCGCCGACAGTTCCTGCAGCAGGTTGAAGCCGTCGCTGATCGCCTTGCCGTCCGGCGGCTCGATGAAGGGGAAATCCTCGATGTCGCCCAGGCGCAGATGCAGCATCTGCAGGATCACCGCCGCCAGGTTGGTGCGCAGGATCTCCGGATCGGTGAATTCCGGCCGGCCGAGGAAATCCTCCTCGCTGTACAGGCGGATGCAGATGCCCGGCTCGACCCGGCCGCAGCGGCCCTTGCGCTGGTTGGCGCTGGCCTGGGACACCGCCTCGATGGGCAGGCGCTGCACCTTGGCGCGGTAGCTGTAACGGCTGATGCGCGCAGTGCCGGGGTCGATCACGTAGCGGATGCCGGGCACGGTCAGTGAGGTTTCCGCGACGTTGGTGGCCAGCACGATCTTGCGCCCGGCAGCGGGGCGGAAGATGCGCTGCTGCTCGGCCGGGCTCAGCCGTGCGTACAGCGGCAACACCTCGGTAAAGCGCAGGTTGGCCTTGCGCAGCACTTCAGCGGCGTCACGGATTTCCCGTTCGCCGGGCAAGAACACCAGCACGTCACCGGGGCGCTTGCCAATGGATTTTTCGTGGGCCTCGATCTCGGCCAGCGCGGCGAGGATGCCCTGATCGACACTCAGGTCGTCCTCGACACGGTTGCCGTCTTCATCGGTTTCGGCGGTCAATGGCCGGTACCAGGTCTCCACCGGGTAGGTACGCCCGGAGACTTCGATAATGGGCGCCTCCGGCAGGCCGTCCCCGCCAAAGTGCTTCGAGAACCGCTCCAGGTCGATGGTCGCCGAGGTGATGATGACTTTCAGATCGGGGCGACGCGGCAGCAGTTTTTTCAGGTAGCCGAGCAGGAAGTCGATGTTCAGCGAGCGCTCGTGGGCCTCGTCGATAATCAGCGTGTCGTATTTTTCCAGGAAGCGGTCGTGCTGGGTTTCCGCCAGCAGGATGCCGTCGGTCATCAGCTTGATCAGCGTGCGGTCGCTGCTCTGATCTTCAAAGCGCACTTGATAGCCGACCAGCTCGCCCAACGGTGTGCCGATTTCTTCCGCCACACGGGTGGCCACGCTACGCGCCGCCAGCCGACGCGGCTGGGTATGGCCGATCAAACCGTGCACGCCGCGGCCAATTTCCAGGCAGATCTTCGGCAACTGGGTAGTCTTGCCCGAGCCGGTTTCGCCGGCAATGATCAGTACCTGGTGTTTTTCCAGCGCCGCCTTGATCTCGTCGCGCTTGGCGGCGATGGGCAGTTGATCGTCATAGCGGATCGACGGCACGCCCTGCCGGCGCGCCTCGACCTTGGCCACGGATGCCTGGAATCGAGCCAGCCACTGCGCCAGCTTCGCCTCGTCACCCTTTTTTTGCAGGTCGAGCAGTTGGCGACGCAGGCGATGGCGGTCCGCCATGAAGGCTTGGTCAAGGGTGTTCAGCAAGGTACCAATGGCGGGAGTGGCGTCGGTCATCAGGCAATCGCGGCTAAATCGGGGGGCCGCGATTGTCGCAGATCGCCGCGGGGCGCGCAGCCTGCCCCACGGCGCGCCGGTCAGCGCTGGACTGGCGGTGTGCTCTCAGTCGCCTGATCAACCTGCGCCGCAACATGGAAAACCAACGTGATGCCGTCTCCCGTGCCATCGCCAACCACCGAGCCGGCTACCGGTTCGGCATGCACCGCGCGGCCCGGGTAGGCTTCTCGCAACCGTTGCTGGGCCACCGCGCTGATGTGGGTCAGCAGCGCCGTGAATTGCGCATCTCGCGGCACGATAAAGTGCAGGCTGATGCGCTGCGACTCGGCACCTTCGGGCAGTTCTGCCAGTCCGCAGGTATTCCACTGATCATTGACGTAGGCTTCAGCACCTTTCATGCGGCTCTCCTCAAGGTCTGTTGATTATCGGACCCTGATTCGCGCAAAAAATCGCCCTTTTGCTTAGTTACCCCCGCCGCCGCCATAAGGCCCAATCGAATCAAGCCACCCGGTCTGGCGATATATGCGGTTGCAGCGGTGGCGTGAGCGGCGGCAGGCCATGGGCGGCACGGGCGGCGTCGCAGCGCGGATTATGTTCGCCATGTTCCCAGGACGCGGCAAACTCGCGGCACGGGCTGGAACGCTGCTCATACATGGAACAACGCACGCCAGCGCCCACCTCGCCCATCAGGGCAATACAGCGAGTTGGCTTGCTGTCCGTACCGATCATGGCGGCATGGTGCGGGGAAATCTGTATGACCCGGTCATCCGGGACAATACCGCCGGCGGAGCGGCATTCGCCCCAGTAAAAAGAAACACGAAAATACGCGCAGCAGGCACCGCACGCGAGACACGGGTTATCTTGGGACATGGGATATAGAACTCGGAAACCGACACTGGCCGGCGCCGGATAATTTCCAGCATCCGCGTTTTCCTGTGAAGGGGGGCGCGAAAAAAAAGTTCACAATATCCGAGCCATGCCCGCCCCTGCAGGCACGCGGTTTACAGCGCGCCGGCCCCGGGTAGAATGGCGCCCTTTCATCTTCTTGAGTCCGAGCCGTCTCCATGGCCCTGTCGACCCTGCGCATCATTGGTTTTATTCTCGGTCTCTTCCTGATCACCCTGGCCGCCAGCATGCTGCTGCCGATGGTGGCGATGCTCTGGTATGGACACCATGAAGACATCGGCGCGTTTCTCTGGTCCAGCCTGATCACCTTTGTCGTCGGCCTGGCCCTTACTCTGCCCGGACGTCCGCAAAACGCGCACCTGCGCCCCCGGGATATGTACCTGTTGACCACCTCCAGCTGGCTGGTGGTGGGCCTGTTCGCCGCCCTGCCTCTGGTGCTGATCCGCAACCTCAGTTACACGGATGCTTTTTTTGAAAGCATGTCCGGCATCACCACAACCGGGGCCACGGTGCTCTCCGACCTCGATGCCAGCTCGCCGGGCCTGCTGCTTTGGCGCTCGCTGCTGCAGTGGCTGGGCGGCATCGGCTTCATCGCTATGGCGGTGGCGATCCTGCCGCTGCTGCGCGTGGGTGGCATGCGCCTGTTCCAGACCGAGTCCTCGGACTGGTCGGAAAAGGTCATGCCGCGCTCCCACATGGTGGCCAAGTACTTCGTGGGGATTTATGTGCTGTTCACCCTGCTGGGCACGCTTGCGTTCCACCTGACCGGCATGGGCTGGTTCGATGCCGTCAACCATGCGATGACCTCAGTGTCGACAGCCGGCTTTTCCACCTCGGACGCATCGCTGGCCGCGTTCCCCGAAGCGACCCACTGGGTAGCAGTGGTGCTGATGGTGCTCGGCAGCTTGCCTTTCGTGCTGTACGTGTCGACGCTGCGCGGCAATTACCGGGCGCTGATTCGCGACCAGCAGGTGCGCGGCTTTCTGCTGGTCCTGACCGGAGTCAGCCTGCTGTTCAGCCTGTGGTTGTGGCTGAACTCCGACTACGCCTTGGTCGATGCGCTGCGCATCGCCACGGTCAACGTGGTGTCGATTGTCAGCACCACTGGCTATGCCCTGGGCGACTACACCCAGTGGGGCGGTTTCGCGGTGATGGTGTTTTTCTACCTGACGTTTATTGGCGGCTGCTCAGGTTCCACCAGTGGCGGCTTGAAGATCTTCCGTTTCCAGGTGGCCTACTCACTGCTCAAGGCCAACCTGCAACAGCTGGTCCATCCACGCGCGGTCATCAAGCAGCAGTACAACGGCCACAACCTGGACGAGGAAATCGTCCGCTCGATCCTGACCTTCTCGTTCTTCTTCACCATCACCATCGGCTTCATCGCCCTGGGCCTGGCACTGCTGGGCCTCGACCCGCTGACCGCGCTGACCGGCGCGGCCACCGCGGTGTGCAACGTCGGCCCGGGCCTCGGTCCGATCATTGGCCCGGCCGGCAATTTTTCCACCTTGCCGGACATGGCCAAATGGCTGCTGGCCATCGGCATGCTGCTCGGCCGTCTGGAAATCATTACCGTGCTGGTGCTGATGACCCGCTCGTTCTGGCGGCATTGAGCAAGACGATCGTTATCTGCTTACGCTGGAGCTCTCAGCCCTGACTAGACGCAAGCTGGCAATCACCACGGCAAAGGCTCCCAACGTGGCGCTGTACAGGACCAGGGCCGCCAGCCCGAGCAGCAACCCCACCAGCGCCAGCCACCCACCTACCCGCCCGGCAAGCCAGAAAGCCGGCAGCGCCGCCAGCAAGGCCGCCCAGGCCAGTACACTGAAGTGGATCAGCCAGCCAAGCCCGGAGCGCAACTGACATTGCCAGTCGCCTGGCGCCTCTGCACACAGGCCGACCCAGCGACTGTCTTCAATAAACGCGAAGCGCAACCCATACAGCGCCAGCAGCCAGAGTGGCAGCGCAAGCAGCATCATCAGCAAGGGCGAACGACAACGCATATCAATCTCCTCAAAGCAGTCACACTCCACACCAGGGTGCCCGACCGATTCGCCCAGCATAGACCCCGTGCCTGACCTGGCCGGCACTGGTTCGCGCGGGACGCCAACGGCATACTCCAGTGACTGCCAGCACTTTGCCCCCTCAGGCGTGGTCATACGTCCGAATACCGCCCTTACCCGCCAGCAAGAGACCAGTCCATGCCGTACTTTCTCCGCCTGTTCGCCCTGCTGGGCTGCCTGTTGACCAGTACGGCGTCGTTGGCGGTGGATATACCGATCGAGGAATATGGTTTCCCCCTGCACAACCCTTTCGAAGCGACCATTGCCGGCACGCCGCCGGAGCTGCGCCCGAGCTTGCTCGAAAACGATGACATCGACCAGAAGGATTACAGCATCACCGTGCGCCCGGATCGGGAATACGATTTGCCGGACAATTTCTGGGCGGTCAAGAAACTGCGCTATCGCCTGGCGGTGCAGCCAAAGCCGGCACCGCTGATTTTCATCATTGCCGGCACCGGTGCGCATTACGCCGCCGGCAACATGGAATTGCTAAAGAACGTGTTCTATCAGGGTGGCTTCCATGTCGTGCAACTGTCTTCGCCGACCAGCTATGACTTCATGGCCGGCGCCTCGCGCTATGCCACACCGGGACTTACCAGCGAGGATGCCGATGACCTGTACCGCGTCATGCAGACGATCAAGGCTCGCCACCCCAGGCTAGCGGTGACGGAATACCACCTCACCGGCTACAGCCTCGGCGGCCTGCATGCGGCGTTTGTCAGTCACCTGGACGAGACCCGTCGCGCCTTCAACTTCAAGCGCGTATTGCTGCTCAATCCGCCGGTCAATCTGTATACCTCGGTGCGCAATCTCGACATGCTGGTGCAAACCCAGGTGGAGAACGTGACCAACGCCGCCACGTTCTACGAGTCGATGCTCAGCAAGCTCACACGCTACTTTCAGCAAAAAGGCCATATCGATCTGAACGAGGCGCTGCTCTATGACTTTCAGCTGTCACGCCAGCGACTGAGCAATGAAGAAATGGCCATGCTGATCGGCGCGACGTTCCGTTTTTCTTCGGCCGACATCGTCTTCACCTCGGACCTGATCAATCGCCGTGGCCTGATTACCCCGCCCGATTACCCGATCACCGAAAGCACCGACATCACCCGCTTCTTTCGCCGGGCCCTGCTCTGCGACTTCGACTGCTACATGACCGAGCAGTTGATCCCGATGTGGCGCACCCGCTTCAATGGCGGCAGTTTGCAGCAGATGGTCGATGCGGTGAGCCTGTACGCCCTGCAGGATTACTTGCAGAGCAGCGACAAGATTGCCGTGATGCACAACGCCGACGACATCATCCTCGGGCCTGGCGACCTTGGTTTTTTGCGCCGCACCTTTGGCTCGCGGCTCACCGTCTATCCCCTTGGCGGGCATTGCGGCAACCTGAATTACAAGGTCAATACCCAGGCCATGCTCCACTTCTTCCATCACTAGGGCACGGCCCAAGGACTCAGAACCCATGATCCGATTGCCTGTGCGACCGAGCCCGAACGGTTTGAGCTTAGCCCTGCTGCTGTCGCTGTCCCTGCCGCTCGCAGCGCAGACCGTCGATGACGATGGCTTCACCCGGCCACTGGAACACCTGAAATTCAATCCTGGCCTGGATCAACGTGAATTCGAGATATCCACGCTGGCCGCCCTCGCCATCTACGACCCTTGGGAGCCGTGGAACCGGCGCGTGTATCACTTCAATCATCGCTTCGACGAGTGGGTGTTTCTGCCTGTGGTGCGCGGCTACCAGAGCGTCACGCCGCGGGTCGTGCGCAACGGGGTGAGCAACTTCTTCAGCAACCTCGACGATATTGGCAACCTGTTCAACAATGTGCTGCAGCTCAAGGGCCAGCGCTCGATGCAGGTCACCGCGCGCCTGTTGTTCAACACCACGTTCGGAGTATTCGGCCTCTGGGACCCCGCCACGCGCATGGGCCTGCCCAAGCTGAAAGAAGACTTCGGCCAGACCCTCGGCAGTTATGGCGTGCCCCACGGACCTTACGTGGTGCTGCCCTTCCTCGGCCCCTCGAACCTGCGCGATACCGGCGGGCTCGTGGTCGACTTTGGCGTGGAAAGCCCGACCAACTTTCTCAACGTCAGCGAGGCGAGCAGCCAGAACCCGGAAATCTACCTGGTGCGGGCCGTCGATGCCCGCTATACCACAGCCTTTCGCTATGGCCAGCTCAACTCGCCCTTCGAGTACGAGAAAGTCCGCTACGTGTATACCCAGGCCCGCGAACTGCAGATCGCGGACTAAGGGCCACAACTGGCGCGCCTCTCAGTTCCTCGGCGTGCGCTTGCGGCGTCGGATACGCTTGGGGTAAAGCTTGGGGTCATCCTTGTTCGGGCGCGTCTTGAAGCGCCGATGCGCCCACAGGTATTGCTCGGGACAGGCACTGATCACCTGCTCCACCCACTGATTGATACGCAGGCAGTCGGCCTCCTCGCTTACGCCGGGGAAGTTTTCCAGTGGCGGATGGATGACCAACCGATAGCCCGAGCCATCCTTGAGGCGTTGCTGAGTGAAGGGCACCACACGTGCCTTGCCCAGACGGGCGAACTTGGTGGTCGCCGTCACGGTCGCGGCAGGAATACCAAACAACGGCACGAAGAGACTTTGCTTGCGTCCGTAGTCCTGATCCGGCGCATACCAGATGGCCCGACCGGCACGCAGCACTTTGAGCATGCCACGCACGTCATCGCGCTCGATCGCGCTGGCATCCAGGTTGATACGTTCGCGTCCGTTACGCTGGATGAAGTCGAACAGCGGATTGGCGTGTTCGCGGTACATGCCATCGATGGTATGCCGCTGGCCCAGCAACGTGGCGCCAATTTCCAGGGTGGTGAAATGCGCAGCCATGAGAATCACGCCCTGGCCTTCGGCCTGCGCCCGTTGCAGGTGTTCCAGGCCCTCTATATGAGCCAGTTTTTTTAGTCGCGCCTGCGGCCACCACCAGCTCATCGCCATCTCGAACAGGGCCATGCCACTGGAGGCGAAATTATCCTTGAGCAGTCGCGCCCGCTCCGCTGCCGACAACTGTGGGAAGCACAACTCCAGATTGCGTGCGACGATTTCACGCCGCTCACTGGCGAACCAGCGCATGAAGGTTCCCAGCGCACGCCCCAGCCTCAGCAGTACTGGGTAAGGCAGCTGCGCCACCAGCCAAAGCACGCCGATCCCCAACCACAGCGGCCAGAAACGAGGGTGTAGAAAGTACAAACGAAAACGGGGACGTTCCATGCATAAGCTCGAATATCGTGGAAGGTGCGACATTCTACCGGCAAACACAGCGCCTGGCGGCATCGCTTAACACGACATGGGCGCATGGAGCGCGACTCGACAAAAGCGCGGAATCCCGAAGTGTGCACACCCAGTAATGCGCACTTGCGCCTAGCATATGGTTACGTTTCCGGCTATAAATCCCGGCATTTATCGTGAAGCGGGCACACCATGAGCGCAGCCGAAGCAACTGAGCAAGACCCTGTGTTCCAGCTCAAGGGCAGCATGCTGGCAATCACCTTACTGGAACTCACTGATTACGATCTGGAGCGGCTTGACCGGCAACTGGCCGACAAGGTTGCCAAGGCACCCAACTTTTTCTGTAACACTCCACTCATCCTGGCGCTGGATAAACTCGCGGACAATGCCGGCCCAGTGGAGCTGAAAAAAGTAATGGCACTATGCCATAAATATGGCTTGAGTACACTCGCCATTCGTAGCCAGCGCCCTGCCGACCTGGCGCTGGCTGATGTTCTTGACCTGCCCGTTCTGCCTCCCTCCGGCGCCAAGGAACGCATCATTGAGCTGCCTGTCCGGAAAAAAACCGAAGCCGAACCGGCACGCCCCAGCAAAATCATCAGTAAGCCAGTGCGCGGTGGTCAACAGATCTACGCCCAGGGTTGTGATCTCATTGTGCTAGGCCCGGTAAGTCCAGGAGCGGAACTTCTCTCAGACGGCAATATCCATGTTTACGGGCCCTTGCGCGGGCGTGCGCTCGCGGGGATCAAGGGAGATGGGCGTGCACGGATATTTTGTCGGCAATTGAGTGCCGAACTGGTTTCGATTGCGGGCCATTACAAAGTTGCCGAAGACCTGCGCAGAGACCCGTTATGGGGGCAAAGCGTGCAAGTCAGTCTGCTGGGGGATTCATTGAACGTGGCACGCCTTTGACAGATACTTTCCACCTTGCCTGCAGGGACCGGAAAGGGAACCGTACTACGTTTTTTTCTACGTTCCCGTTTTCTTATTATTAGGGGTACATCATCTTGGCCAAGATCCTCGTTATTACTTCCGGCAAGGGAGGCGTTGGCAAAACCACATCCAGCGCCGCCCTCGGTACCGGGCTCGCCCTGCGTGGACATAAAACTGTCATCGTCGACTTCGACATCGGCCTGCGCAATCTCGATCTGGTCATGGGGTGCGAGCGTCGCGTCGTGTACGACTTTGTCAACGTCATCAATGGCGATGCCACCTTGAATCAAGCGCTGATCAAGGACAAGCGCCTGGATAATCTTTATATCCTCGCCGCCAGCCAGACCCGCGACAAGGATGCCCTGACTCTGGAAGGCGTCGGCCGGGTCATCGAAGAGCTGTCGAAAACCTTTGAATATGTGATTTGCGACTCGCCGGCCGGCATCGAGAAGGGAGCGCACCTCGCCATGTATTACGCCGACGAGGCCATCGTGGTAACCAACCCGGAAGTCTCGTCGGTACGCGACTCGGACCGCATGCTTGGCCTGTTGGCGAGCAAGTCGCGCCGCGCTGAACAGGGCGAAGAGCCGATCAAGGAACACCTTCTGCTAGCGCGCTACAACCCCGAGCGCGTCACCAAGGGTGAAATGCTCGGCGTCGACGATGTCGAGGAAATTCTCGCCATTCGCCTGCTGGGGGTGATCCCCGAGTCGATCTCCGTGCTCAAGGCCTCCAACCAGGGCGTTCCGGTCATCCTCGACGAACACAGCGACGCCGGCCAGGCCTATAGCGATGCTGTCGACCGACTGCTGGGCAAGGACGTGGCGCATCGTTTCATCGATGTGCAGAAGAAAGGATTCCTGCAACGCCTGTTTGGAGGCCGTGAATGAGCTTTTTTGACATGCTTCGCGAACGCAAGAAAGACACGGCCTCAATCGCCAAGGAACGTCTGCAGATCATCGTGGCCCATGAGCGGGGCCAACGCAGCCGTCCTGATTACTTGCCCTCACTGCACAAGGAACTCATCGCTGTGGTGCGCAAGTATGTGAATATCAGCGACGATCAGGTGCAAATTTCCCTGGAGGATCATGACAATTGCTCCATCCTGGAAGTGAATATCTCCTTGCCTGATCGCTAACTCCGCACTATCCGCACGGCGATTGTGCAAACGGCTGCCCAGCCGCTTGCACAATCGCCGTTTGCGTTACTAAAACCCGTTGAAAGGCCGTGCGTCCCCCGACGCGCATACTGTGTTTTTCACCGGCCCGTTACGGACTACCCAATGCCCCTGTCACAGATCGAAATCGTTCACCAGGATGATGCGCTCCTGATCATCAACAAACCGACCCTCCTACTCTCCGTGCCCGGCCGCGCCGAAGACAACCGCGACTGCCTGATTACCCGCCTGCAGGAAAATGGTTATCCGGAAGCCCGTATCGTGCATCGCCTGGACTGGGAAACCTCTGGCTTGATCGTGCTGGCACGCGATGCGGACAGTCACCGCGAACTGTCGCGCCAGTTTCACGACCGCGAGACCGAAAAAGCCTACATCGCCCTCTGCTGGGGTGAACCGGAACTGGACAGTGGCCGCATCGATTTGCCACTGCGCTACGACCCGCCGACCAAACCGCGCCATGTGGTTGATCATGAACTGGGACGCCATGCGCTGACGTTCTGGCGTGTGCTGCAGCGCTTTGGCCATTACAGCCGCGTCGAGTTGACGCCGATCACCGGTCGTTCGCACCAACTGCGCGTGCACATGCTGAGCATCGGCCATCCGCTGCTGGGTGATGGCCTGTACGCCCATGAACAAGCCTTGGCCGCCCATGAGCGCCTGTGCCTGCATGCCAGCATGCTGGCGTTGACGCACCCCGCTTCTGGCGAACGGCTGCGCTTTGAAAGCCCGGCGCCATTTTGATCGAGGTCTTGAGCCAGAGCCTTCGCCTGCCAATAAACCGTCCTTCTGTCACACTATTTTTTTGACTGGTCGCACAATCCCGTCTTGGTTATGATTGATGGCTAAGCGACCATGCTGACCTTTAACGCCCGGCAGAGGCGTCAAATATTCACAAGGGATTTGTAAGCAGTCATGAAGACGTCCTCTCCCGCCCGCTACCAGCGACATTTGCAGCCACTGCGCGATTATTATTCCAGGGTATTGGCCTATATCGTTGCAGCGGCCACAGTGGCGGCCGGCACCCATATTCAGCATTTCCAGGCCGAGATCCTGTGGATCGTGCCCTACGCTTTGCTGTATCCGCAGGTCATCCACTTGTTGTGCCGCCCTTTGCAACGTAAGTTTCCGCAGAGCACCAATCTTGCGTTGTTGCTGATCGATGCGGTGCAGTTGGGGATCTACATCGTCTTGATTGGCTTCTGCGTAGTTCCCAGTTTGATGCTGGTGTTGATCCTGGCGTTCAGCGCACTGGTCGGCGGTGGCCTGCGTGCTTTCAGCGTGGCGCTGTTGGCCTTGGTCAGTTCGGCCCTGTTGTTCAGCCTGGCCATTCCCCCGCACCTGCAGTTTGAAACACCCGACCAGGTGGCCCTGGTAAGTATCCTGTTCAGTGCCCTGTACATCTGCATCTCCGCATATTTCGTACATCAGCAGAGCCTGAGCCTGCACAAGGTGCGCATCGAAATACGGCGCGAGCAGGAGAAGACGTCGCGACTGGCCCACAGCCTGGCCAAATACCTGTCGCCGCAACTTTGGGAGTCGATCTTCAACGGCAAGCGCAGCGTGCGCCTGGAAACCCAGCGCAAGAAGCTCACCGTGTTTTTCTCCGACATCAAGGGCTTCACCGAGTTATCCGAAGAGCTGGAAGCCGAAGCCCTGACCGACCTGCTCAACACCTACCTCAACGAAATGTCCAAGGTGGCCCTCAAACATGGCGGCACCATCGACAAGTTCGTGGGCGACTGCGTGATGGTGTTCTTCGGTGACCCGAACACCGAGGGTGCAAAAAAAGACGCGCTGGCGGCCGTTTCCATGGCCATTGCCATGCGCAAGCACATGAAGGTGCTGCGCCAGCAATGGCGGGCCCAGGGCATCACCAAACCCCTGGAAATCCGCATGGGCTTGAACACCGGTTACTGCACAGTGGGTAACTTCGGTGCCGAAACCCGCATGGACTACACCATCATTGGTCGCGAAGTGAACCTGGCCAGCCGCCTGGAAAGCGCCGCCGACACCGGCGAAATTCTGATTTCCCACGAGACCTATTCGCTGGTCAAGGATGTGGTCATGTGCCGCGACAAGGGACAGATCGCCGTCAAGGGGTTCACGCGACCGGTACAGATTTATCAGGTGGTCGACTTGCGCCGCGACCTGGGCTCTACTTCCAGCTTCATCGAACATGAACTGCCAGGCTTCTCCATGTACCTGGACACCAACGGCATTCAGAACTTTGATAAGGATCGCGTCATCGTCGCGCTGCATCAGGCTGCGGAAAAGCTTCGCGATAAAATCATTCTTTGACGCCCCCCACCCCATTATTCGCCCCTTCCGCGCGAAGGGGCGACAGGCCAGAATTCAAATCTTTTTTCTCGCAGCCACCGTCGCATCTTTTCTCTTTGAAGTCTTGCCCGCTTTGGAGCTTCCATGACCCCTCGCCAAGCCCTGCTGGGATTGCATATCGGCGCCCTGGCTTTCGGGCTGACCGGGGTCTTCGGCAAACTGGCGCTGGCCGCCCCTTTGGTGATTGTCTTTGGCCGGGCCCTGTTTGCGGTCCTCAGCCTGGCCCCCTTCGCTCGGCTGCGGGCCGGCGAGCAACGACCCACGGTCAGGCAACTGTGGATGCTGGTGGGTGCCGGTCTGTTGCTGGGTGGTCACTGGCTGACCTTCTTCCATGCGGTGAAGGTCTCGGGCGTCGCCATTGCCACGCTCGGCTTTGCCAGCTTTCCTGCCTTCACCGTGCTGCTCGAAGGGCTGCTGTTTCGCGAACGCATCCGTCTCAGCGAGTGGCTCATGGTGGGCCTGGTAACCCTCGGCCTGGTACTGGTTACCCCCCATTTCGATCTGAGTAGCGACGCCACTGGCGGCTTGCTGTGGGCAGTTTTATCCGGGCTGCTGTTTGCCCTGCTGTCCCTGGCTAACCGGGCCACGGTGAAAGGTCTCAACCCTTTCCAAGCCGCCTTGTGGCAAAACCTGACCATTGCCCTGTGCCTGCTACCCCTGGCCTGGAGCGCCCTGCCCCACGTTCGACCGCTGGACTGGCTATGGCTGCTGATTCTCGGTGTGTTCTGTACCGGCATCGCCCACAGTCTATTTGTCGCCAGCCTGAGCGTTCTGAAAGCGCGCAATGCCGCGCTGATCTTCTCGCTGGAGCCGGTTTATGCAATTGGATTCGCCTGGTGGCTGTTTGATGAACAGCCCACCTGGCGCATGGCGGGCGGTGCGGCCTTGATCCTATTGGCCATTTTCATTTCCATCCGCAAGCGCTGATATGGGCCGGTAGAGCTGCTACACCCTCTGCGAAGAGACTGCAATCGAGTGGCCTGACTGGTAGTCGCCCCCCCTAAAACACGGTGTTTGCGTGCCGTACAGCTCAAAATTTCGCAGCGTCACATAACTGTCACATGCATGTCGTGAAATGTCCGGGCCATCCCCACGCACCTGGCCTTTGCTTCTCTTTCACAGGCAGCACACCATGACCGTCTCCGAGCAGTTGAGCGAGCTGGATAAGATCCTCGCTCACGGCGACCTGAACACACTGTTCCAGCCCATCCTCAGCCTTTCCGAGCAGCGTATTTACGGCTACGAGGCGCTGTCCCGTGGCCCTTCGAACAGCCCACTGCATGCGCCGTTGCCGTTGTTTTCCACGGCCCGCCAGCATGGCCGACTGAGCGAACTGGAACGCTTGTGTCGCAAGACTGCGTGCGAACGTTTCTGCGCGCTGGATCTGGACAATCTACTGTTTCTCAATGTGTGCCCTGAACTGCTGCTCGAACCCGATCACCAGCCCGGGCATACATTGGAGATGCTGGCTCGCCTGGGCCTGCCACCCGAGCGCGTGGTGATTGAGTTGACCGAGCAGATGCCTATTGATGACGTCGGCCTGCTGCGAAGCGCCCTGCAGCATTACCGTGCCATGGGCTATTCGATTGCCCTGGATGACCTTGGCGCTGGCTACTCAAGTCTGCGCATGTGGTCGGAGCTGCGCCCTGACTACGTGAAAATCGACCGCCATTTCATCGACGGTATCGACCGCGACCCGGTCAAACGTGAGTTCGTCGACTCCATCTTGAGTATGGCTCGGGCATCACGCGCCAAGGTCATTGCGGAGGGTATCGAGCGCAGTGAGGAACTGGCCACGCTGATGGAGATGGGCGTCGATCTGCTGCAAGGCTACCTGCTTGGTCGACCTCAGGAATGCCCGGAATACGATGTACAGAAATACCTGATGCCCCTGAACCCGCAATCTCTGGGCGGGGGTGGCGATCTTTCAATGCTGTTGATCGACCAGCCTGCGGTGCGTGCCGATACCCCGGTTCCTCAGGTGCAGGAACTGTTCAGCAGCCAACCCCGCCTCGACTCCCTGGCGATCCTCGACAACACACAGCGGCCCGTCGGCATCGTGCACCGTCACGCCTTTTGCGAGGCCCTGCGTAAACCTTTCGCCAGGGACCTGTTTGCTCGCAAGCCCATCAGCCGCCTGATGACTCACGACTTCCTCGCCGTGGAACAAGGCTGTTCGCTGCAACAGGTCAGCCGCCTGCTCACACGCCGCGCGGAGCAACGCATCGAGGAAAACTTCATCATTACGCGAAGGGGCGGCTACCTGGGCCTGGGCCGCACCATTGATGTACTCGCAATGATCACCGAGCAAAAGACCAGCAGGAACGTTACGCAACCGCTGGCCTTGGCGCATTAACCTGTTGGTGTTTTCTAATGTTGGCTACAGCCCCAGCTCAGCGGCCCGGCGATTGTAGCGCTCGGCCAGGTGGGCATCGGCAGTCAGCCCATGCCCGCCCTGACGATAAAGGTCGGCAAGTTTGCGCGCGGCCAGTGGATGGCCGGCCTGCGCGGCTAATGTCCACCAGCGGGCGGCCTCCTGACCATCAGGCTCCTGCGTGGCGCTTCCAGCCAGACTGCTCACGCCGAGTTGATAGGCTGCCTTGCTGTCGCCCGCTTGAGCGGCTTGGCGCAGCAAGCGCAATCCTTCTTCCCGGGCGCCAAAACCTGTGCCGCGAAACATCAGCAGATGGCCGTAAAAACTTTGTGCTGGGACATACCCCAAGTTGGCCATACGGGAAAACTGCCCTTCCATCCAGCGCCAGGCCCACGGCTGGGCGACCAACCAGCGCGATTGCACCAGCTTGCGCGCCAGCCCATAGCCCAACCGTGCACGCAACCGCCACCACAACGCCATATCAGGACTCCTGCGGATACTCGAACTCGAAAACCCTGGCCACTTCCGACGCATGCCAGGACGCAGCGGCGATGCCGTCGATCGGACCTGAGAACCTTCCCAAGCGCACCACACATTCAAAGAAACCTGGGCGCGGCAAACGGCTGGCACCCTGACTAATGACCAACGAGCTGCGCAGGGGCTGCTCGGAGCGGGCATCCAGCGCCGCAAGATGCTCCAACGCAGCCACCAGCGTTTGCATGGCCGGAGCCGGCAGCTGCAAACGCTCAATGAGCGCCCGATACGTCAACAAGTGGCGCTGGCTTCGGGCGTAGTTCAATTCATCAAGCAATGCCTGCCAGTGCTGTCGACTGATACTCACCTTCATGAGCTGGCCTCCCAATCGGCCACGCCCAGCACGCGCGCCAGCGAGCGGCGAATGGCTGTATCCGGCTCACGCACGCCGCGCTCAATCAGTTCCAGGTAGGAGGGACTGATGCCCACGCTGCGCCCCAATTCTTCCAGGCTCATGCCCTGCTTTTCGCGCAGCTCGCTTAAACGGGAAAAAGGCACAGCGCTGCGCTGGTCAGCCTGTGGTTCCGCTGTCTCGTGGGGTGCATGACCCGCCGCTTGCAGCAAGGTTTGATAGTCCGCCCAGGGCAGCACGGCATATTCCGGCTCACCGTCACGGGTAATCACTTGTACGTTCATGCCTTAATCTCCTGGTTAAACAACCGCCATTCCATTAGCAGCCACATCCTAACAGGTGAGCCTGACCACGTCAGGCGCTCACATCGGGTCTCGGCCGGAACGGGCACGAATCTCATCGTCTTGCGGCAATCGTTCCAGCTGGCTACGGCGCGCGGCCGGCTGTTGTTCCCGCCATCGGCTAAAGGCCTCCAGCTCGTGACCCCAGGTGCGCATGATCCAGGCCAACACCGCAACGTCGTCCAACAGGCCTACGCCCAGAATAAAATCCGGAATCAGATCAATGGGTGACAAGAAGTAAGCCAGGCCCGCTACGGCAACCAGCAAGGCCTTGCCACTGATGGCCCGATACTCGCCGCGCCACCAGGCCAGACACAGCGCTTGAAGCAACTGCAGATTGCCCTTAAAGGATTTACGCCCTCCGCGCTTGCCGCTCTTACGCGCGACCGCCAAAAGAAGCGCCGGTAAACGCTGGCGGGCCAGAATCCGCTCAGCCACAGGCAGAAAACGGGCGAAGCTGGGTGGCATCTTCATATTCATCTCCTGAAGCCCATGAGAGCGGCGTACACCTCAGCTCATGAAGCGTGGACATTGTTTAATCCTTGCTCGAATTCAGACTCTCCTGACTGCCGCCAGGTTTCTTGGCCGTAAAAACGACAACGCCCCGTTAAACGGGGCGTTGGGGTTAAACGCGGTACTGCGGGACGAGCTTACTCGGCTTCGTTCTCGGCAGGCTCACCCTTGATGGCCAGCAGCTCCAGATCAAAGACCAATACCGAACTCGGCGGAATCATCGGGCTTGGGCTCTGCTCGCCGTAGGCCAGTTCGCTGGGAATATACAGCTTGAACTTTTCACCCACGTGCATCAGTTGCAGGCCTTCGACCCAACCCGGAATCACTCCACCAACCGGCAAGTCGATGGGGCTGCCCCGCTCGATCGAGCTGTCGAACACGCTGCCATCGGTCAGACGACCTTCGTAGTGCACGGTCACGATATCGTCGACCTTGGGTTGCGCGCCTTCGGCTTTCTTGACGATTTCGTATTGCAAGCCGCTGGCAGTGGTGACCACGCCTTCGCGCTTGCCGTTCTCTTCGAGGAATTTCTTGCCAGCCTCGGCATTCTCACCCTGCATGGCGAGCAAGCGCTCTTCGGCGCGCTCCTGCAGGGAGGCGAAGGCTTCCATCAGATCCTCGTCCTTGATGCGCTGCTCTTTCTTGCCAATGGCGTCTTCGATACCCAGCGCAACAGCTTTGGAATCCAGATCGTCCATGCCTTCCTGAGCCAGGCTTTTGCCCATGTTCAGACCGATGCCGTAAGAAGCTTTCTGTGCCGGAGTTTCCAGCTCGACGCTGGTTTGCGAGTCACAACCCGCCAAAACCAGGCCCACCAGAGCCATGGACGCCGCCAACCGATGTTGTCTCATGCTGTTTCCTTAAGTTCGTGCGCCTTGCGGGCAAGCGATAAAGCGGCGAGCTTAACAGCCCACCCTAAAAACTGGCTACCGCGATAGGACTTGTAAAACCTCGACAAGGTTCAGAAGTTGAACAGGAACCGGCCGACGGGCCTGTGACATATTGCCACTATGCCTGCCTGATGGTGATGAAACACAACCCCGCCCTGTGACCGCGCCGCTTCGTCTGCGTTAAGCTTGCGCTGTCACTCTAGCCAGGGAACCGCCTACATGGTGCTCCATCGCGTACATAACCAGATTCTTCGCAGTCATCACCTGTTCGAACCTCTCAACGATGAGCAGCTCGATGAGTTGATGGGCACCAGCCAACTGCTGAATCTCGACAAGGGCGATACGCTATTCCATCAAGGCGAGACTGCCCATTCGTTTTATTTCGTGATTTCCGGCGCGGTGAAAATCTACCGACTGACCCCGGATGGCCAGGAAAAGGTCTTTGAGGTGATCGGCAACCGCCAGACCTTCGCCGAGGCGATGATGCTGATGGACACACCCAATTACGTGGCCTCGGCCCAGGCCGTGGGCCCGACCCAGGTGTATCGTTTCTCCAACAACACCTACATGCACCTGTTGGAGAACAACAACCGCCTGGCCTTCGCCCTGCTCGGCAAGCTGTCGGTGCGCCTGCACCAGCGCATCAATGAAATCGAGACACTGTCTCTCAAGAACGCCACGCACCGAGTAGTGCGCTACTTGATGACCCAACAAGCACGGATGCCCAAAGGCGACAACGGCTTCGAGTTGCCAATGGCCAAGCAATTGATCGCGGGGCACCTGTCGATTCAGCCGGAGACCTTTTCGCGCATCATGCGCCGCCTGATCGACGAATCCGTAATCAGCCAGGAAGGCCGCAAAATCACTATCCTGGATAGCCAGCGCCTCGAAGTGTTCGAATGAATTGATCGGTATCAAGCAGAAAGCAGCGGCTGATATGCCACGCTGCAAGCAGGAGGAGGAACCATGCCCAACTGCTTGTACTGCCAGCAAGACAATCCAACCGGCGCAGATGAATGCGAGTGTTGCGGCATGCCGCTGCCCGCCCGCGCAGACCAGGCACCCGAACGCCGTCAACGCCGCTTCATGTGGTTCTGTGTCGGGCTCACCGCCTTTTGCGTGGTGATGTTCGTCTGGCTGCCACGCTCGATCCACTGACCCCACGCCGAATAACACCAGTATAGATTTCAGCGCTTCGCCTTCGCGGCGGGGTCGCCGTTCCGGCAATCATCTGCGTCTTGTCGTTTCAAGCCAAGCCGAAGCATTGCCAGGCTATGCAATTGCCCAACCACCAAAGCCATGCGACCACAACACTGCGCCAGCCCGTGGTGAGCTGAAAAGCTCACCACGGTTCTGCCATTACGGAGTCGCAGCCACTCAAGGCTGAGTCAGTTGCTTGTACAGCTGCGGCAGGCGGAACGGCAATTGCTGCGGTTCCCTGATCAAGGTGAAGCCATTGGCGCCGAACATATAAGGCAGGTAGTCACCAGCCTCCTGATCGATGGTGATGCAGAACGGCAGTAAGCCCGCTCGGCGGGCCTCCAACACGGCCTGGCGGGTGTCTTCCACGCCATAACGGCCCTCGTAAAGATCCAGGTCATTGGGCTTGCCGTCGGTGACCAGCAATAGCAACTTGCGCCGCTGTTTGCATTCGCTGAGCAGCTGGGTGGCCTGGCGAATAGCCGCGCCCATGCGCGTGTAATAGCCAGGGCGCAACGCCTGGATACGACCGCGAGTCGTATCGTCGTAGCGCTGCTTGAAGCTCTTCAATTCCTGCATGCGCACCTGCTGGCGACGCAGCGAAGAGAAGCCATAGAGGGCAAACTGATCCCCCACCGCCGACAGCGACTCACCGAACAGCAACAGGCTGTCAATGATCACGTCGATCACCTTGTGCTCGTTGTCCAAGTGCGCGTCGGTGGACATCGACAGGTCGGCCAGCAGCAGGCTGGCCAGGTCGCGGCGGTTTTGCCGCATCTCCATGAACAACCCACGCTCGGCGCACTGACCGTGCTGACGCTCGACGTGAAAATCCAGCCAGGCCTGCATGTCCAGCTCCGCGCCTTGGGGCTGCTGGCGCAACCATTGGCGGTCGTTGCGCAGGTGTTCGAACTGGCGGCGCAGTCGGCGTGCCAAGGGCGCCAGTTTGGCTGGCAGTGGCGCAGGCTCGGAGCCGCGCGGCAGCATCATCTGCAGGTTGACGTAATCCTTTTGCAGTAACTGCTTGCGGTAGTCCCACTCCGGCAGCTTGAGGCCTTCACCCAGCGGGATATCGTCGACATCGGCCGGGGGCAGATCAAGGTGCAACTTGAGGCCACCGCCCTTGCGCATGCGCTGGCGCGACAAGGCCAGCTCGTCAAGATCTTCGGCGACCCGACCGGCATCCATGTCTTCGCTGTCGTCGCCGCAGCGGTCCAGGTCCACATGCTCCGACCAACTGAACAGGTTCTCCAGACGGAACAACAACAGCCCACCTTTGCCCGTGTTTTCCTCGACGCGCGTGGCGCGCTTGCGCAACTTTTTCTGATCACTGGACGGCGCCAGCAGGCTGCCTTCGTCCTCGTCACCAAGATCGGCGGCCTGGGGTTCGCCCAGATTTTCCGCCGGATACAGCCACAGCGGCAGTGGCCAGGGGGCATGTTCGCTGCGCGGGAATTGCGTGACACTGCCAGGCTCACGTAGCGCCTGGCACAAGGCCCGCTCCAGGGCGGCCTCGTCCGGAGGCAATTGTCGGGGATCTGGGCGCAAGCTTAGGTGCGCCTCGACCAGTCGCTGATAACGCGCACGCAGGGCCGGATAATGCTGCAGCAAGTCCTGCGTCCAGCGCTGGTTGTCGCGCGCCCAATGGCGCATCGGGCCGGACTGCGCGGCAAGCAACGCCAGCCAGCGGTACAGTTCCTTATTGAGGGCGGCGTCGGGATACACCGCCAGGCTCGACGGCAGGCGCAAGTTATTGGCATCGCACCACGCCACCGGCAATTGCTTGCAGGTTCCGGCCACCTGTTGCATCAGACTGCGCCGCAGCATCAATTCACGGGCGCTGGCAGCTTCGACACCAACCCCGCTGGCGCCGCCCAGCGCACGAAATAAAACCGCCAGCGGACGCTGCATGTCACTCAGTTCAACGCACGCCTCGGGGAAATCCGGGCTGGCCCGACGGGTGATGAAGCGGTGCCATACCCCTCCAACCCACTCTTCGACTTCGACGCTAAAGGCCATGCCGGCTTCCTCTGGCTATCCGCCAGGCTTGCATAAGCCTGACGGTATGAATAAACGTGGAATGGATGTCCATCGTTCTTGAAACAACAACGGCCCGCTGTTCCAGCCGGGCCGTCATTACTTACCGCGGCGGGTTCACGCGGTAGCGTTGGCGGCGGCGGTTACTTGTACTTCGCCACGCTGGCGAAAGCTCAGGAAGTAGCAGATCAGCCCGATGCCGAAGCCCACACCGGCTACCAGGCGCAACCAGAAGAACACGGCCAGTTGGTCCATGGTGTTCATGAACGACATGGCGGCGCCGTCTGCCGGGATGCGTTGCAGCCAGACCTGCACCACGCCGGCGGCGGTCAGCAGCAGGGTGATCAGCAGCATGGAGCTGGTCATCAGCCAGAAGCCCCACAGCTCGACACTCTGCGCACGAGCGCTCGGTGCCTCGCCCAGACCACGCAGACGCGGCATGGCGTAGGACATCATGGTCATGATGATCATCGCGTAGGCGCCGTAGAAGGCCAGGTGACCGTGGGCGGCGGTGAGCTGGGTACCGTGGGTGTAGTAGTTCACCGGAGCCAGGGTGTGCATGAAGCCCCACACGCCTGCGCCGAGGAACGCGGTGACCGTGGTACCGATGGCCCAGTAGGACGCGGCCTTGTTCGGGTGCTGGCGACGGCGGCGGTTCACCATGTTGAAGGCGAACAGCACCATGGCGAAGAACGGCAGCGGTTCCAGGGCCGAGAAGATCGAACCCAGCCACAGCCACACGCCCGGCGCGCCGATCCAGAAGTAGTGGTGACCCGTACCCAGGATGCCGGTGATCAGGGCCATGGCGATGATCACGTACAGCCACTTCTCGATGACTTCGCGGTCCACGCCGGTGATCTTGATCAGCACGAAGGCCAGCATCGAGCCCATGATCAGTTCCCACACGCCTTCCACCCACAGGTGCACCACCCACCACCAGTAGAACTTGTCACGGGTGAGGTTTTCCGGGTTGTAGAAGGAGAACAGGAACAGCACGGCCAGGCCGATCAGACCGGTCATCATGACCACGTTGATGGCGGTCTTGCGGCCCTTGAGCAGAGTCATGCCGATGTTGAACAGGAAGCCCAGGGCGACCACGACAATCCCGATCTTGGTGATCGTCGGTTGCTCGAGGAACTCCCGGCCCATGGTCGGCCACAACTCGTTGCCGGTCAGCTTGGCCAGGCCGGCATAGGGCACCAGCAGGTAGCCGAGGATGGTCAGCGTGCCGGCGGCGGCGAAGACCCAGAACAGGATCATGGCCAGCTTCGGGCTGTACAGCTCGCGGTCGGCCTCTTCCGGAATCAGGTAGTAGGCCGCGCCCATGAAGCCGAACAGCATCCACACGATCAGCAGGTTGGTGTGCACCATCCGCGCCACGTTGAAGGGAATCGCCGGGAACAGGAAGTCGCCAACGACATACTGCATGGCCATGATCAGCCCGAAGACGATTTGCCCGGCGAACAGCATCAGGGCAAACACGAAATACGGCTTGGCCACCGCCTGCGAGGCGAATTTCAGATGGGGATTCATAATGCTCATCCCTTAGCCCTCTATGTTTGGTGGCCAATTGAAGTTGTCGATCTTCGAAGTCCACTTGAGGAACTCCGCCATATCGTCAACTTCTTGCTCGGTCAGGTTGAATTGCGGCATTGCGCGACGGCCCGGCACGCCCAGCGGCTGGGCTTTCATCCAGGCATGCAGGAAAGGCTTGAATGCCTCCTCGCCACCGCGGCGCTTGTACACGTTGGCCAGCTCCGGCGCGAAGTACGCGCCTTCGCCGAGAATCGTGTGGCAACCAATGCAATTGTTTTGCTCCCAGACCAGCTTGCCGCGTACCACCGCCTCGGTCATTTCCGATTCGTTGGTTCGCTCCGGTATGTGTTTTTCGGTGTGAAAGGTCAGGGCCAGGAATACCAGGATGAAGAAAACACTTCCTCCAAAGTAGATATTCCGGGCCATGCCTTTTGTGAAGGTCTCTGACATGGACGCCTCCTATGGCTTGGCGTGGCCATTCTATGAAGCGCGCCCCTGCAAACCGCTTGATGGCAATCAAGAAAGACCAAACGCAACGGTGGGATATAGATCTGCCAAACAATCCTGCTGGAAAACCCAAGCCGCACCTGCTCGATTTGCCTAATTGACTGGCATGGCGAGCATCAGAGTCATAGTTTCAGGACTGCAGCCGCTCTAGGCTACGCCTACTCTATCCGCCAATAACAACAACTCAGGCGCGCACACCATGCCCATGCCTCAAACCGATTTGATCTCCCCCGCCCGCTTCCTGGGCCAACTGCCTCAGCATCTTCCCCATGTACCGCGCCTGTTACGGGGCCTGTATTACACACGCATTACCAATCGCGACAAGAAACTGTCCTTGGCTTGGGCCCTGGAGCTGTGCACTGAACGCTTCCCGGCGCGGCCGGCGGTCATGGATGAGCAACGCACCCTCACCTACGCCGAGTTCAATGCCTGGGCCAACCGCCTGGCCCGCGCACTGCAGCACGATGGCGTGGGGCATGGCAGCACGGTCGCGGTGATGCTGGAAAATCGCCTGGAAATACTCGCCTTGCTCGCCGCCCTGGCCAAGCTGGGCGCCATTGGCGCACTGGTCAACACCACCCAGCGGGGCAACGTTCTTTCCCACAGCCTGAACCTGGTCAAGCCCAGCCACTGCGTGGTAGGCGAGGAGCTGCATGCCGCCTTCTGTGAAGTTCACGCGGGCGTACCAAGCCTCAGCGCCAAACATTGTCACTGGCTGGCAGACAGTGACACCTTGCGCGCGCCGGGCGAGGCACCGACAGGCTGGCAGAATCTCGCCCTGCTGGCCCGGCAACAGAGCGATGGCAATCTTGCAGACAGCCGCCAGGTGCGCATGAAGGATGCCTGCTTCTATATCTATACCTCCGGCACCACCGGCCTGCCCAAAGCCTCGATCATGAGCCATGGCAAATGGATCAAGGCCTATGGCGGCTTCGGCCACTCCGGCCTGGGGTTGACCGAACAGGACGTGCTCTACCTGACCCTGCCGTGCTACCACAACAATGCGGTCACGGTGTGTTGGAGCGCGGTATTGGCCGGTGGCGCGGCCATTGCCCTGCGCCGTAAATTTTCCGCGCGAGCCTTCTGGAAGGACGTGCAGTTCTTCCAGGCCACCTGCTTCGGTTACATTGGCGAGCTGTGCCGGTACCTGCTCAACCAGCCGCCCTGCCCGGAGGAGCGCAACAACACCCTGACCTGCATGATCGGCAACGGTTTACGCCCTTCGATCTGGAGCGACTTCAAGGAGCGCTTCGGCATCCAGCGCATTACTGAGTTCTATGCCTCCAGCGAAGGCAACATTGGTTTTACCAATGTTTTCAATTTCGACAACACCGTAGGTTTCACCCCGGCCACCTATGCCATCGTCCGTTACGACCTGGACAAGGAGGCGCCCCTGCGTGACCGCAAAGGTTTCATGCTCAAGGCCGAAAAAGGCGAACCCGGACTGTTGCTCAGTGAAATCAGCAAGAAATGGCCATTCGACGGCTATACCGATCCCGCCAAAAGCGAAGCGGCGATCTTTCGCAATGTCTTCAAGAAAGGCGATGCCTGGTTCAACACGGGCGATCTGATGCGTGACATTGGATGCAAGCATGCGCAATTCGTCGACCGGCTCGGCGATACGTTTCGCTGGCGGGGTGAGAACGTCTCGACCACTGAAGTGGAAAACGTCCTGGCTGCGTTTCCGGGTATAGAAGAAGCGGTGGTGTATGGGGTGGAAGTCCCCGGCGCCGATGGCCGTTGCGGCATGGCCGCCTTGCGCCTGAGCGCAGGTCAGCCACTGGATGCCAAAGGCCTTGCCAGCCACCTGCAAGCAAAACTGCCTGCTTACGCCATCCCGCTGTTCGTGCGTTTGCTCGACGAAGTGGAGACCACTGGTACCTTCAAGTACAAAAAGACCGACCTCAAGCGTCAGGCCTATGACCCGGCCCATGTGCAAGGGCCGGTCTATGTGCTGCTACCGGGCAGCGGGGCCTATGTCGTTCTGCAAGCGGATGCGTACCAGGCGATTCAACAAGGCAAACAACGTGTCTGAATCAATGCGCAATTAAAATGCTGATTTCGGCGCCTTCGATGTCGTCGATGTCCTCGAACTCATCAGCGATTATCAACCGCCCCTCAATGCTCAGCGGGCTGGGTTTTGGCTCGCCAAACAGAGGGGGGAGAAAGGTGGGCACCATTATGGGTTCGGCCAAGGCCCAGGGAGCTACGGGCAAGCTCAGATCCAGGGTGGATCCCAAAGAAATAGGCTGTTCGACGGGCTGCCTGTTCAACCAGTCGGGAAGCGGCAAAATCCGAAACATCGCCTCACACAAGCTCGACAGCCGCGCTGTGGCTGGTCTTACCGGCTGTTCAAGGTTATCGGACTGCATGTACTCAGCCCTGACTGAACCGGCGTAACCCATCAGCAACAGGGCGAAAAAGGCGAAGCTATGGAAGCGGTTCATGTGTTCTCTCATTGACAATGTTTCGTCGCAGAGAGGCCAAGGCAGTTTCTATGCCAGCCCGCACGAAGACTCGAGAACAACGTCACAAACCGTGAGATTCTTGTCCCGTACACCCGTTTGAACAAAGATACCGTCTGTCACCGACTGACATCGGCACCCATCTGAAGCTGCTGATCAGCCCAGCGCCGGGAATTGGTTGCAAGTACTCGATCAGCGTCGCCTTGCGCAGCCATTCGCGTCAATTTTTCTGCCAGTTGACCGCGTAGCCACGCCTCGTTGCAAACCGAAGCATGGGATAGCGCCAGGTACAGACCAATAGTGTCAACGGCTGGCTCGAGCACTTCCAGCTCACCGGTGATGCCCTGGCGTAATGCCTCTGCCTGCCCGCGATAGCGCTCATAAAGCAAAAAGTCAGCTCGCTGTTCTAAAAGCGTTCTCCAGGCTTGGGACAAATCAGAGACCGTATCAAGCTGCAATTCGCCTTGGACAAAACGCTCGAAAGACGGACTGAGAGCTTCCGACAGGCGAATGCCCTGACGCCCCCGCAGGTCATCTCGATCTTGGAAGCCAAAGTACTGCCCCTTTGCCACCCAGACCACACTGGATGCCTCATGCAGCGGCGGATGGATGAAATCCATACGTCCCAGCAGGGGCACGCTCAATCGGGTATTAATCAGTACGTCGATCCGTCCACTACTGACTTCCTGCTCCGCCTGCTGCGCAGTCTCGCTGGCGAGGATGTCAACTTTTACCCCCAGCTCATCGGCCAACAGCTGCACCAGATCGGCACTGGCCCCGATCAATCGCCCGGGATTTCCCGGGTCCTGCCAGAGGTAAGGGGGGTGGTCCCCTACTCCGGTCGCCACGATGCGCTCACACGAGCCCACACCCAGCGCCCAGCCAGGAGCTAACGCCAAGCACATCGCGCTGAGCCATACGGAGAAATGTGATGGCATGACTGTCTCGCCCAATCCAGAGGAACAAACCGCCTCGGAGCTTAACATTGCTGGACAACGCTTTTTCGACCGCCACAAAAAAACCCGCACCAGGCGGGTTTTTTGTGTACAGCGTGTTAAACCAGCTTTTCCAGCTCCGGAACGATCTCGAACAGATC
>CAYPFO010000028.1:0-38312 GCA_964410065.1 uncultured Pseudomonas sp. | reverse complement strand
CAGGCCGTATTCAGCGAAAAGCTGCTTACCCTGATACTCGTGAAGATTCATGCTTACCTACCATCTTTTTGAGAATTGTTGGTATTGCGCAAGGGATGCCGCGCTATCTTCAGGGCACCCTTCCCGACGTGCTGATCGGGAAAACATAGTCAATCTAGAGCGGTTTATCGCGCTAAACCCAGAGACTTTACTGAGTCCCGCATAGAAAGACCAACCACTGAAATCAAGTAAATAAAAAAAATCCCCATAGGCTTGCACCTATTGGGGATTTTTCAGATCGCAGAATGAAGTTCTGCGACTACCTTTTACGCTTAGCGCTTCTTGCGGTTAGCCACGTGAATGGCATGACCGTTTACAGCCAGAGCCGCCTCATGCAGCGACTCGGAGAGGGTCGGGTGCGAGAAGACCATCATGCCGAGGTCTTCGGCGCTGGTGCCGAATTCCATCGCAATGGCACCTTGCTGAACCAACTCTGCAGCGCTTGGGCCAATGACATGCACGCCCAGAACGCGGTCGGTCTTGGCATCGGCAATGACCTTGACGAAACCGGCGGTTTCGTTGGCGGCCATTGCACGGCCGCTGGCTGCGAACGGAGCGACACCGACGTTGACGTCAACGCCTTCGGCCTTCAACTGCTGCTCGGTCTTGCCGACCCAGGCGATTTCTGGATGGGTGTAGATTACGCCCGGGATCAGGTCGTAGTTCATCTGGGTCTTGTGACCAGCGATGCGCTCGGCAACCATCACGCCCTCTTCCGAGGCCTTGTGGGCCAGCATCGCGCCGCGCACCACGTCACCGATGGCATAAACGCCCGGTACGCTGGTCGCGCAGAAGTCGTCGACGAACACGAAGCCGCGCTCATCCATGGTCACGCCACTGTCGGCGGCCAGCAGATTGGCGGTCACTGGGCGACGGCCAACAGCGACGATCAGCTTGTCGAAGGTCAGTTCCTGTTCGCCGGCGGCGTCAGTGAACTTCACAGTGACCTGCTTACCCTTGATTTCCGAGCCAGTGACACGGGCACCCAGGCGGATGTTCAGACCCTGCTTGGTGAGAATCTTCAGGGCTTCCTTGGCAACCTGATCATCGGCAGCCGGCAGGAACTTGTCCATGGCTTCGATCACAGTCACTTCCGAGCCCAGTCGGGCCCATACCGAACCCAATTCAAGACCGATCACACCCGCACCGATCACGCCCAGCTTGGCCGGAGCGCTCTGGAAATCCAGGGCACCGGTGGAGTCGACGATGATGTCTTGATCGACCGGGGCCGGCGGGATATCAACCGGCTTCGAGCCGGAGGCCAGGATCACGTTTTCGGCCGCCAGAACTTCAACACTGCCGTCAAGCTTGGTGACTTCGACCTGCTTGCCGGCCAACAGCTTGCCGTGACCTTCGAATAGGGTCACGCCATTGCTCTTGATCAGGGCCGCAACACCGCCGGTGAGGTTTTTGACGATCACGTCCTTGCGGCCGACCATTGCCGGCACGTCCATCTTGACGTCGCCAGTGGTAATGCCGTGAACCTTGAACCCTTCGCGGGCTTCATGGAACTTGTAGGAGCTGTCCAGCAGCGCCTTGGAAGGAATGCAACCTACGTTCAAGCAGGTGCCGCCCAGCGCGGTCTTGCCTTCCTTACCCTGATACTTTTCGATCAAAGCAGTTTTCAGGCCCAGCTGAGCAGCCCGAATCGCAGCCACATAGCCGCCAGGGCCCGCACCGATTACAACGACGTCGAATTTCTGACTCATGACGTTTCCTCTTTAAATGTTTCAGGCAGAAGCAGCAGAGCCCGGTCTTGCCGGGTTCTGCCTTGTGCGATCTTCGATTAGATGTCCAGCAGCAGGCGTGCCGGGTCTTCCAGCAGCTCCTTGATGGTCACCAGGAAGGTCACGGCTTCTTTGCCATCCAGCAGACGGTGATCGTAGGACAGGGCCAGGTACATCATCGGCAGAATCACCACTTGGCCATCAACGGCCATCGGGCGCTCCTGGATCTTGTGCATGCCGAGAATAGCCGACTGCGGGGGGTTGACAATCGGGCTGGACAGCAGCGAACCGAAGACACCGCCGTTGGAGATGGTGAAGGTGCCACCGGTCATCTCTTCGATGGTCAGCTTGCCTTCTTTGGCTTTCTTGCCATAGGCAGCGATGCCGCCTTCGATCTCGGCCAGGCTCATGAACTCGGCATTACGCAGCACCGGTACCACCAGGCCACGGTCGCTGGACACGGCAACGCCAACGTCCTGGTAACCGTGATAAACGATGTCGTTACCGTCGATCGAAGCGTTGACACCCGGCTGGCGCTTCAGCGCCTCGACAGCGGCCTTGACGAAGAAGGACATGAAGCCCAGACGCACGCCGTTGTGCTTCTTCTCGAACAGGTCCTTGTACTTTTTGCGCAGGTCCATGATCGGCTTCATGTTGACTTCGTTGTACGTGGTCAACATGGCCATGGTGGACTGAGCTTCGACAAGGCGCTGGGCGACCTTGGCGCGCAGACGGGTCATCGGCACACGCTTCTCGACGCGGTCACCCGCGGCAAAGATCGGCGCATCGCCCGCCGGAGCTGCCGGCTTGGCGGCAGCAGCCGGGGCTGCCGAACCCGTTGCAGCGGCTACGGCATCTTCCTTGGTGACACGACCGCCCTTGCCAGTACCGGCAATGCTGTTGCGATCAATGTTGGCTTCGTCAGCGATCTTGCGCGCAGCAGGCGACAGAATCTGCTCGGCACCAGCGGCAGCAGGAGCTGCGGCCGGAGCAGCCGCGGCGGCAGCCGGAGCGGCCGATGCTGCTGCAACAGCGCCTGCATTCAGCGTGCCCAGCAGTTCGCCGGACAGCACGGTTTCACCCTCGCCCTTGACGATTTCGCCAATTACACCGTCGGCTTCGGCCAGCACTTCCATCACAACCTTGTCGGTTTCGATATCAACGATGAGCTCGTCGCGCTTGACAGCTTCGCCCGGTTTTTTGTGCCACGTGGCAACGGTGCCATCGGCGACCGATTCCGGGAAAGACGGGGCTTTGATTTCAATAGCCATTTGCAAATTCCTATCTAATTCGTTTTCTTCTGGACGAGGGCTTAACCCGCGAAGGCGTCTTGAAGCAATTTTTCTTGCTGTTCAGCGTGCATCGATGCGTAACCACAAGCAGGTGCGGCAGAGGCTTCACGGCCGGCATATTCAAGGAACAGGCCTTTCTGGTGAGCACTTGCGACACGGCGCATGTGGTGCTGGCTGCAATACCAGGCACCCTGGTTCATCGGCTCTTCCTGACACCAGATGACGCGCTTGAGGTTTTTGTAGGCCGAGATGACTTCGGCCAGATCCTCTTCAGGGAACGGGTACAGCTGCTCGACGCGAACGATGGCGACATCATCGCGACCTTCGTTACGACGCTTGGCCAGTAGGTCGTAGTACACCTTGCCGGAACACAGGATCAAACGCTCGACCTTGGACGGATCAAGCGTATCGATTTCCGGAATTACGGTCTGGAACGAACCTTCGGCCAGATCTTCCAGCGTGGAGATCGCCAGCGGGTGGCGCAGCAGCGACTTGGGCGTCAGAACGATCAGCGGCTTGCGCAGCGGACGGATCACCTGACGACGCATCAAGTGGTAGATCTGCGCGGGAGTCGTCGGCACGCAGACCTGCATGTTCTGCTCGGCGCACAACTGCAGGAAGCGCTCCAGACGTGCTGAGGAGTGCTCCGGGCCCTGCCCCTCAAAGCCATGGGGCAACAGCACGGTCAGACCGCACAGACGGCCCCACTTGTGTTCGCCACTGGAAATGAACTGGTCGAACACCACCTGTGCACCGTTGGCGAAGTCGCCAAACTGAGCCTCCCAGATCACCAAGGCGTTGGGCGTGGTAGTGGCGTAACCGTATTCGAACGCCAGTACGGCTTCTTCGGAGAGGTAAGAGTCGTACAGGTCGAAACGCGGCTGACCTTCAAACAGGTTTTTCAGCGGGATATAAGTCCCGGCATCCTTCTGGTTATGCAGCGCCGCGTGGCGGTGCGAGAAGGTGCCGCGGCCAATGTCCTGGCCGGTCATTCGGATCGGATGGCCATCATGCAGCAAAGTGGCGTAAGCCAGAGTCTCAGCATAACCCCAGTTGATCGGCATCGCACCGGCGGTCATCTTCTGGCGATCTTCGTAGACCTTGCCAACCTGGCGCTGCATCACGAAGCCTTCCGGGATACGGGTCAGGCCAGCGGCGATCTCGCGCAACTTGTCCAGCGGCACGCGGGTGTCGTGGCGAGCAGTCCAGGCATGACCCAGATAACGGCTCCAATCAACAAAGAGCTCTTCGTTCGGCTCCAGCACCAGACTCTTGGCCACATGCTGACCGTTGTCCAATGCGGTGCGGTACTCGTCGATCTTTGTCTGGATACGCTCGGCACTCACCACTCCGGCCTGCGCCAAGGCGTCGGCATACTGCTCACGAGTGGTCCGCTGCTTGGCGATCTTCTGGTACATCAGCGGTTGGGTGCCGCTCGGCTCGTCGGCCTCGTTGTGGCCGCGACGGCGGTAGCAGACCAGGTCGATGACCACATCGCGCTTGAACTGCATGCGATAGTCGATGGCCAACTGAGTCACGAACAGCACAGCTTCCGGATCATCGCCATTCACGTGCAGGATCGGTGCTTCGATCATCTTCGCCACGTCGGTTGCATACTCGGTGGAACGGGCATCCGCCGGGTTGCTGGTGGTGAAGCCGACCTGGTTGTTGATCACGATGTGGATCGTGCCACCGGTCTTGAAGCCGCGAATCTGCGACATCTGGAAGGTTTCCATGACCACGCCCTGACCGGCGAACGCCGCATCACCGTGGATGGAAACCGGCAGCACCTTGTCGCCGACCGGGTCGTTACGGCGGTCCTGACGGGCGCGCACCGAGCCCTCAACCACCGGAGAAACGATTTCCAGGTGAGAGGGGTTGAACGACATTGCCAGGTGAACTTCACCACCCGGAGTCATCACGTTGGAAGAGAAACCCTGGTGATACTTGACGTCACCGGAGCTCAGGCCTTCGACCTTCTTGCCCTCGAACTCGTCGAACAGGTCGCGGGGGTTTTTACCAAAGGTGTTGACCAGCACGTTCAGGCGGCCACGGTGGGCCATGCCGATAACGATTTCCTTCAGGCCGTAGGAACCCGAGCGCTGGATGATCTCATCCATCATCGGGATCAGGCTTTCACCACCTTCCAGACCAAAACGCTTGGTGCCTGGGTACTTGGTGCCCAGGTACTTCTCCAGACCTTCAGCTGCGGTCAGACGCTCGAGCAGGTGGCCCTGAACGTCAGCAGAGAAGGACGGACGACCACGTACGCTTTCCAGCCGCTGGGCAAACCAGTTGCGCTGCTCGGAATCGACGATGTGGTTGAATTCTGCACCGATGGTGCGGCAATACGTCTCTTGCAGGGCTTGGTGAATTTCCCGCAGAGTTGCTTCTTCCTTGCCGATGAACAGTTCACCGGTACGGAAGGTGGTATCCAGGTCGGCATCCGTCAACGCGTAACGGCTGACCGACAGATCGGCAGGCACGGCACGTTCCCACAGACCGAGCGGATCCAGTTTCGAAGCTTGGTGGCCGCGTGTGCGATAAGCCTGGATCAGGCGCAGGACTTCAACCTGCTTCTTTTCATGCTCGCTGCTGACACTAGCGGCCGATACCGGCTGCGCACGACGCTGATTCTTGGCAAGCAGAACGAAATGATCACGCACGGTGGAGTGCGCTACATCGGTGGCGGGACTGCCATCGGTCGGCAGTTTTTGAAAATACGTGCGCCACTCTTCAGGCACAGCATTGGGGTCGTGCAGGTAGAGCTCATAAAGCTCTTCCACATAGGCAGCGTTACCACCAGAAAGGTGGGCACTGTTCCACATGCGCTGCATTACGCTTTCTTGCATGCTTGGTCACCCTCGGTAAGGGGACTCCATCGGCGTGAGACCGCAGTACGGCGTGCCTGAGCTCTGAAGCGGCTTCAAGTAAGCCCCACGGGACCCGCGATAGCCGGGTTCTTGCCCGGATGCCCCTGATAATTCGGTACTTTCAAAGGGGTCAAGGCTTTGTGAGCTTCAACCCCGCTTAAAACTACGCTGCCGGGATAAGTCGACAGCGTAGGTGTAACGGGTACAGCGCGCTTTTTGTAATCAGGTACCGCTCTGCAGCAGCATGTTGCGAATGTGACCGATGGCCTTGGTCGGATTAAGACCCTTCGGGCACACACTCACGCAATTCATGATGCCGCGGCAACGGAAGACACTGAACGGGTCATCCATTGCAGCAAGACGTTCTTCAGTCTTTGTATCCCGGCTATCGGCCAGAAAACGATAAGCTTGAAGCAAAGCAGCCGGACCCAGGAATTTATCAGGGTTCCACCAGAACGACGGGCAGCTGGTGGAGCAGCACGCGCACAGGATGCACTCGTACAGACCGTCCAGCTTCTCACGCTCTGCAGGGGTCTGCAGGCGCTCGATGGCCGGAGCCGGAGTATCGTTCTGCAGATACGGCTGAACCTTCTCGTATTGCTTGTAGAAGATGCTCATATCGACAACCAGGTCACGAATGACCGGCAAGCCGGGCAGCGGGCGAATCACCAGCTTGTTGCCCTTCACTACCGCCGACAGCGGAGTGATACAGGCCAGGCCGTTCTTACCGCTCATGTTCATGCCATCGGAGCCGCAAACGCCTTCACGGCAGGAACGACGGTAGGAAAACCCTTCGTCCTGCTCTTTGATCAGCGCCAGCACGTCAAGGACCATGATGTCCTTGCCGTCGATGTCGATATTGAATTCCTGCATGAACGGAGACGAATCACGTTCCGGGTTGTAGCGGTAAACGCTAACTTGCAAAGTTTTGGGCAGCGACATATCCATCACCCTTAGTAAGTACGTACTTTCGGCTCGAATGCCGGAACGGTCTTCGGCGCGAAGTTGACGGCACGCTTGGCAACGCGCTTCTCACCCGGGAAGTACAGGGAGTGGCACAGCCAATTCTGGTCGTCGCGCTCTTCGAAGTCTTCACGAGCGTGAGCACCACGGGACTCGGTCCGGGTATCGGCTGCGATTGCAGTCGCTTCGGCCACTTCCAGCAGGTTTTGCAGCTCGAGCGCTTCGATGCGCGCAGTATTGAAGGCTTGGCTCTTGTCATTGATCTTGACGTTGGCGATACGCTCGCGCAGGTCAGCCAACTGAGCAATACCCTTCTTCATGTATTCGCCGGTACGGAATACACCGAAGTAGTTCTGCATGCAGTTCTGCAGCTCTTTACGCAGCGGAGCCACGTCTTCACCGGTGCTGCGCTCGTTGACACCTGCCAGGCGAGCCAGGGAAGCATCGATATCGCTCGAGCTGGCGCCACGCGCGTCGACGCCTTCTTTCAGAGCCTTCTCCAAGTGAATGCCGGCGGCACGACCGAACACCACCAGGTCAAGCAGCGAGTTGCCACCCAGACGGTTGGCACCGTGTACGGACACGCACGCCACTTCACCTACGGCGAACAGCCCTTCGATAATCTTGTCGTTGCCATTGGCGTCCTGGGTAATCGCCTGACCATGGATGTTGGTGGCGACACCACCCATCATGTAGTGGCAAGTCGGAACAACCGGAACCGGAGCGATAACCGGGTCAACATGGGCGAACGTCTTGGACAGTTCACAGATGCCGGGCAGACGACTGTGCAGCACTTCTTCACCGAGGTGATCAAGCTTCAGCATCACGTGATCGCCATCCGGACCGCAACCGTTGCCAGCCAGAATTTCCTTGACCATGGAACGTGCCACGACGTCGCGGCCGGCCAGATCCTTGGCGTTCGGAGCGTAACGCTCCATGAAACGCTCGCCATGCTTGTTAATCAGGTAACCACCCTCGCCGCGGCAACCTTCGGTTACCAGCACGCCAGCACCGGCAATGCCGGTCGGGTGGAACTGCCACATTTCGATGTCCTGCACCGGCACACCAGCACGCAGCGCCATGCCTACACCGTCACCGGTATTGATCAGGGCATTGGTAGTGGAGGCGTAGATGCGACCGGCGCCGCCAGTGGCGAGAACCACGGCCTTGGAACGGATATAAACGGTTTCGCCGGTTTCGATGCAGATCGCGATCACACCGACAATGGCGCCATCCTGGTTCTTGACCAGATCGACCGCGTACCACTCATTGAGGAACGAGGTGCCGGCTTTCAGGTTGGCTTGATAAAGTGTGTGCAGCAGGGCGTGACCGGTACGGTCGGCCGCAGCGCAGGTACGGGCAGCTTGGCCACCCTTGCCGAAGTCCTTGGACTGACCGCCGAACGGACGCTGATAAATGCGGCCCTGCTCGGTACGGGAGAACGGCAGACCCATGTGCTCGAGCTCGAACACGGCTTCCGGGCCTACGGAACACATGTATTCGATAGCGTCCTGGTCACCGATGTAGTCGGAACCTTTGACGGTATCGTACATGTGCCAACGCCAATCGTCGTTCGGGTCGGCCGAAGCGATGGCGCAGGTGATGCCACCCTGGGCAGAGACAGTGTGCGAACGAGTCGGAAACACCTTGGTCACAACAGCGGTCTTGTGACCACCTTGTGCCAGTTGCAGCGCGGCACGCATGCCGGCGCCGCCGCCACCAACGATGATGGCGTCATAAGAAAGAGTGCGAATGCTAGACATGAATCAGATACCCCACAGAATCTGCACACCCCAGACGAACAGCACGAACTGAAGCACGCCGCATGCTGCCTGGAAGAAAAAACGCAACACCGTCGCCCAGCGGCCAAACGCCATCGGGGTCAAGTAGTCAGTCGAGATGGTCCACATGCCAACCCAGGCATGCACGACAATCGCCAGCATGGCCAGCAGACTGAAGATGCGCATTGCATTGTGGGAGAACAGGGCGTGCCATTCGGCATAGCCCAGGTTCGGATTGACCAGCAGAAAACCAATCAGGAATACAAAGTATGCTGCCAGAACCACAGCGGAAACGCGCTGAGCCATCCAGTCATAGAGGCCCGAACGCGAAAAATTTGTGACGTTGGTTACCATACCCACACCCCAGCCAGGACTATCAACACAACGGATATGGCGATGACGATCTTGGAGCCCGTCTTCCCACCTTCCAGCGTCTCACCGACACCGGCATCCATGAACAGATGGCGCGTACCGGCCACCAAGTGATACAGCAGAGCGGACAGCAGACCCCAGGTCACGAACTTGGCCAGCGGACTGGTCAGACACGCCTTCACCTCTGCGAAGCCTTCCTCGGAAGCCAGGGACTTGTCGAGTGCGAACAGCATCACGGCAAGGCCAAGGAACAGGATGATTCCAGAGATACGGTGAAGAATGGACGTGTAAGCAGTGACAGGGAGTTTTATTGTCCTAAGGTCTAGGTTTACAGGTCGTTGGCTATTCACGGCTTCTTTTCACACTGAGAGCCCTAGAAAACAGGGCATAGTTGTCGGGAAGTGCACTGGTCAGGTACCAACCCACTGGGAGTGACAACCACCAGAAACACAGGCGCAAAGCCCCTGGCGGCCGGTCGCAGAGTATAGACAGTTAGCCCACTAATAACAACGCAGCCCACCTCCACCAACGGCGAATAGCCATCCATTTGCAATTCGCGTAAAAAGCTCCCCCACCCTCCGGATAAGGACAAAAATTCCTTCATTCATATGGGCTTGCGCAAATTGACTTTCAAGCTTATCGCTCTATAGTGATGCCGGCCCTGATGGGGGGCCGTCTGATGATTCCAAGCAAAACTAGGAGGCCATTCATGGCTGACAAAAAAGCGCAGTTGATCATCGAGGGCGCTGCCCCCGTAGAACTGCCCGTTCTTACTGGCACCGTAGGCCCCGATGTAATTGACGTTCGTAGCCTGACCTCCACGGGTCGTTTCACCTTTGACCCCGGTTTTATGTCGACTGCGTCGTGCGAGTCGAAAATTACTTATATTGATGGCGACCAGGGCATCCTGCTGCACCGCGGCTACCCGATCGAACAACTCGCCGAGTCGTCCGACTACCTGGAAACCTCCTACCTGCTGCTCAACGGCGAACTGCCGAATGCAGAGCAGAAGGCCAAATTCGTCAACACCATCAAGAACCACACCATCGTTCATGAGCAGCTGAAGTCCTTCCTCAATGGCTTCCGCCGTGATGCACACCCGATGGCTGTCATGTGCGGTATTGTTGGTGCACTGTCCGCGTTCTATCACGACTCGCTGGACATCAATAACCCGCACCACCGTGAGATCTCCGCGCATCGCCTGATCGCCAAGATGCCGACCATTGCCGCAATGACCTACAAGTACTCGATGGGTCAGCCCATCATGTACCCGCGCAATGATCTGAACTACGCAGAAAACTTCCTGCACATGATGTTCAACACTCCGGCCGAGATCAAACCGATCAGCCCTGTGTTGGCCAAGGCCATGGATCGCATCTTCATCCTGCATGCGGACCATGAACAGAACGCATCGACTTCAACCGTTCGTCTGGCTGGCTCCACTGGCGCCAACCCGTTCGCCTGTATCGCCGCCGGCATCGCCGCGCTGTGGGGTCCAGCACACGGTGGCGCCAACGAAGCCGTGCTGACCATGCTCGATGAGATCGGCGATGTGTCGAACATCGACAAGTTCCTGGCCAAGGCCAAGGACAAGAACGATCCATTCAAGCTGATGGGCTTTGGCCACCGCGTGTACAAGAACTTCGACCCGCGTGCCAAGGTCATGAAGCAGACCTGCGACGAAGTACTGGCTGAGCTGGGCATCAACGACCCGCAGCTGGAGCTGGCGATGAAGCTGGAAGAAATCGCCCTGAAGGACCCCTACTTCGCCGAGCGTAACCTGTACCCGAACGTCGATTTCTACTCGGGCATCATTCTCAAGGCTATCGGCATCCCGACCAGCATGTTCACCGTGATCTTCGCCATGTCGCGTACCGTCGGCTGGATCTCGCACTGGAAGGAAATGATCGAAAGCGGCCAGAAGATCGGCCGTCCGCGTCAACTGTACACTGGCGCGGCACCGCGTGATTTCGCTCCGCTGAACGAGCGCGCGTAACACGCCCCATTAAAAAAAGGCTGCTTCGGCAGCCTTTTTTATGCGCGCTGTCCCGTCCTGGGGGCTGAGAACGTGAGACAAATCTCAGGGCTTTTCAGCCAGGTCGCGCAACCCCTTCAGCGTATTGAACGGCGCATCCACAACAAAGCTGTTGGCCAGCCAGGACGGCACGCTTCCACCCGGTTCGGTGTGCAGTTGGTAGGTCACTTGCACAACCTGATCGCCTGTTGGCTCAAGCTTCCACAACCCATCGACCTTGGTCACGCGTACATAGCCCTTCTCCGCCGGCAGATATGAAGGGACGCCCAGAAGATGTCGAATCACACCGCCCTCAGCGGTTGTTTCAGTTCTTACTTCAATTATCGAATCCCGCGGCGTTACCGGCCAAGGCGTATTGAAGTAGCTGTGGGTCCAGCTCCTCTCACCCACCTGCTTTATCAGTTCCTGCTTCCTGCATTCATGGATCCAGGCGCATGAGCCCGCTACGTCTTCCTGCAGTGCCCTGACCTTGGCAATATCAGCCTTGATGGTCACCACGCCGCGGTAAGCCTTGTATTTAGAGCCTTCGATTGGCGCCAGATACACTTGAATACCCGCTTCATCCTTGGCCAGCTGCCAGTCTTCGGCCTGCACCGCTCCTGCGATCAAGGTCAGCCCCATGCCAAGGGCTGCAGAGTAAACGTTTCCCATCCTGGTTCTTCCTTCTTCTTATTAATTGAAAAGCGTCAGCATAACCGGGCCTCGCGACCCGTCATGCAGTTGCTTGCTCCAGCCAGCCCAACAGCTGGATGGCCTCCTCCCGATTGTCACCACAGACGGCTCTGTCCGCCTGAAACGCTGCGCACACGGCCGGCCGCCCAGGCTCATCGAATATTCCACACAGATACCCCTCGGTCAGATGCAGGCATCGCTCACCGGCGGCCTTGCCATTGGGCATGCCCGGAATAGACGAACTGATGGAGGGAGCAATACAGCAGGCACCACAACCCGCGCGGCACTTCATGGCTACGAATCTCATCGAGTGTTTAAACAGGCGAGCGATTCTACCCGCCCAACAATTTCCTTTGCATCCTTCGTGATTTCGGCAGGAGGCTTACCCAGATCGGGAGTTGCTGCTCACCCGGAATTGACCCACCAGCTGTTGTAGCTTGCGGGCGGTGTGCCGCACACGCTCGGCGCTGCCATTCAGTACGCCGAGTGTCGTCCCCATGTCAGCCGAAGCCTGTTCCACCCCCCTGATCGTTTGCCCATAGTGCAGGCTGCGCTCATTGAGCTGATGGATGATCTCGAAGATGCGCTGCACAGCGGCATGGAGTTGAGCGGTTTCAGTGGAAGCCGTTTCGTTCAGCGCCAGGCTGCTGTCGACGTTCTGCACCCCCTCATCCATGGAGTCCACGGCCCGCCGGGTTTCAGCTTGTAGTCCGCCGACCATGCGGCCGATCTCTTCGGCCGCATGGGCCGTTCGCTGCGCCAGCGTACGCACTTCACCGGCGACCACGGCAAAACCGCGACCGTGCTCCCCTGCTCTCGCCGCTTCGATCGCTGCATTAAGGGCAAGCAGATTGGTCTGTGCCGTGATGTCACCGATGAGCCCGACGAATCGATCGATTTCCGCCATGCGATTATCGAGCAGTCGCACACTCTGCGCCGAATGTTTGACCACATCACGAATCGACTGGGTACCCTGGCGCACTCTCTCGAGACGCTCGCGGGCACGCACCATCACCTCATCCATGGCCTGCCGCATTTCTTCAGCGGTCATCGAAGCCTGCTGGATTTGCCCCAACTGTTCCTCGACCAGCAACAACAGCTGATGCACCGTTTCGGCAACTTCGCGCGTGGTATTCCCCGCCTCGCCGCTGCGCGCCAGCATCACATCGTTATCCTGGCGCACGTGGGTTGAGACCTGGATGACCTGACCTACAATCCCGTCCAGGCTGTCGAGGAAACTATTGATCCAGCGCCCCATATCGCCGGTCTCGTCGTTCCCTAGACGCTGTGTATCCAGGCGCTGGCGCAAATTGCCCTCGCCTTCAGCCAAGGTGCGGATCAGCTCGGTCATTTCCTGCATACGCCCTGCCAACCGATTCGGTCCAAACAAGGCGAAAGCCCCCGCTCCCAACACGATCAGGCCGGCATCGAGCGCATCCAATGCCAGCAACGACAAGCCGCTGTAATGGTGCAGAGCGCTGCGGATGACAAACAGCACCAGTGCCGTGGCCAGGTAAACCCGCATCAATCCCGTGCTCAGCGAGCGCCTGCGATATACCTCCTCCAGGTCGGCCTCGCACATCATGCCCCAGCGGTCCGGCGAGCCTGGCAATTGGAAGCTCAGGCCCTTGCCGATGACCGGCACATGGCGGTAGTCCGCGTACCCGGGATAGGTCACGAACAGGTTGCTTCCGTGAGCGATGGTACCCCGCACGCCGGGATGCAACTGGCCCGTAGCCGGGTCGGTAAAGCGCAGCTCCAGTTCGGTGTGTCGATGTACTCGCACCGGGCCCCAGGCGGTATGCACACCTGCCTTGAGGTTTTCACCGTGACTGAAGGTGCCGTCTTCGAAGCGCGAACGCGACAAGGCCGTACCGGCCTTGATTTCAGGTGCAAAGACGGACTCCACCATGAACAGATAGTTATCGCCAGATTCGGGAAACACGTGCCCGGCCTCGCGCTGGATCAGATCGCCCAGCACATCGTTCGGCACCCGCGCGCAGAGGCAGCCAAGCACGCGCCCGGCGACTCGGATCGGCTGATAGAACATCACGGTCACGGCATCGTGAAACGACGACGTGGTCGGCCCGATCCGCTCGGTCAACGGATCACAGTACGGGCCGTGCAAAAAGGGCTGGCACAGCCCCTGGGCCAACGCCTTGGTGTACTGCACAGATTGACCAACATGCTCCTCCCACGTGGACGCCAGCACGAAGCCCTTGCTGTCCACCACGAACAATTCAGCACAGTCGGGCACTTGGTTCAGCTTATTTACCAGCGTGGCGCGGTCGATCGCCGGAAAACTTACCGCAAGGTTCTCAGCCAGCTCGGTCAACTGCTCCCAGTAGCCTTGCGTCCATTGCTGGAGACGCTTGACCCGCACCTGGGAAATGCCTTCAAACGTCTGCTCCAACTGAGGTTGAATACCCCGATTCAACCAACATGCCCAGCTCATTGCCAACTTGCCGGTCTTCCCGGTCCAGGGTAGCCAGCCGAGCTCGGCCGGACTCAGGTGTGCCTGTGAATTACGAGAACGGGTCATGCAGATTCCTTACTGCGATAGCAATCACAAAGGACATAGCAACTACTGGACCAGACCCCTTACGCGCACCCAAACAGCAAAAACGGGGAACGCTACGCACCAATCGGGTGCATCCCGCAAAAATTTAAGCATGGCAATGCGCCATTATGGAACGCCTTAGCTGGCTGGCCGCAAGGCATCCAGCAAATGGTCCAGGCTATAACCCAGACGCGGTGCCAGTGCTTCAGCACGCGCCCGCAGGCCTTGCATATCCAGCTCCTGATCCAAGTCAGCCGGTACCAGCAACGCCACGTTGCCTTCTTTGACCGGGCATTCCCAATAATGGCGATGAAACAATCCGCGCAACAACGGTGCACCCAGCGGCTTGCCGTCATTGGTGGCCCATTGATTGATCACCAGCCAGCCGTCCGGATTCAGCTTGGCCTGGCACGCCTCAAGGAAGGTCCAGGCCAGATGCCCGGCGCCTGGCCCCTGATCGGTGTAGAGATCGACGAACAGCAAATCGGTGGTTTCCGCGCTTTCCAGCAATTCCAAGGCATCGCCGATTCGAATGGTCAGGCGTGGATCATCATCCAGCCCCAAGTATTCAATGGCCAGGCGCGGCACGTCCGGGCGCAGCTCAATGACCTCGACATCCTCAAGCGGCAGGAATTTCAGGCAGGCCTGGGTCAGGTTGCCGGCGCCAAGACCAAGAAACAGCGCTGACTCCGGCGCCGCGTGGCACAGCGCACCGAGTAACATGGCGCGGGTGTAGTCATATTCCAGCCAGGCCGGATCGGCCGTGAATACACAGCTTTGCTCGACGGCATCGCCAAATTCGAGAAAGCGATACTCGCCGACTTCCACCACCCGCACCACGCCAAAGGCATCATGCACCTCGGCCAGTAGTACTTCCTCGCGCTGATCACTTTCGTTCACGGGCGCACCTCCGGATGCAGCGATGAACGACAGCCCACTGCGCAGACCAACGTCCGCGCAACCTGGGAAAGAGCCTGTACCCGATGCGCAAGCACCAGAAGAATAAATTTCATTGACCGCCTGACCTGCTGGATGAGTCGTCCGCCACGGGCGGACTCAAAGACTGCCTATGCTTGCGGAAGCAGGACAGAAACACAATCGGCACATCCCGCCGGACATCTGTCTGCCTGACTCGTCAGCCGCCAGCCTCGCGTTTGCGTGTGCCGGAAATCACGCTGGCCCTGCGCCAATCTGTCAAAGACCAACATCGCCAACGCCTTGATCGGGTTACCATACCGCTCTTTCCGATCCGCCACAGCGAGTACCCTGATGTCGCAAGCTTGGAGCCCTGAAAGCTGGAGATCCCGCCCCATCGAGCAGCAACCCGAATACCCCGATGCGGCCCACTTGGTCCAGGTTGAACACACCCTGGCCAGCTATCCGCCGTTGGTATTTGCCGGCGAAGCCCGCGAACTGCGTCGTCAGTTTGCCGACGTCACCCAAGGTCGGGCCTTTTTGCTCCAGGGCGGCGATTGCGCGGAAAGCTTTGCCGAATTTTCTGCGGCGAAAATTCGCGACACCTTCAAGGTCTTGCTGCAAATGGCGATCGTCATGACCTTCGCCGCCGGCTGCCCGGTGGTGAAAGTTGGACGCATGGCCGGTCAGTTCGCCAAACCGCGCTCTTCAGGCAGCGAAACCATTGGCGATGTCACCCTGCCCGCCTACCGTGGCGATATCGTCAACGGTATCGGCTTTGACGAGAAAAGCCGCGTACCGGATCCCGAGCGCCTGCTGCAGGCCTACCATCAGTCCACCGCCAGCCTCAACCTGCTACGCGCCTTCGCCCAGGGCGGCTTTGCCGATGTGCACCAAGTCCATCAATGGAACCTGGATTTCATCGCCAATTCGGCCCTGGCCGAGAAATACCAGCAATTGGCAGGTCGTCTCGATGAAACCCTGGCCTTCATACGCGCCTGCGGCCTGGACGGTGCACCGCAGCTGCGTGAGGCCAGTTTCTTCACCGCCCATGAGGCGTTGCTGCTCAACTATGAGCAAGCCTTCGTGCGCCAGGACAGCCTCACTGGCAACTGGTACGACTGCTCGGCACATATGTTGTGGATCGGCGATCGCACCCGCCAATTGGACGGTGCCCATGTGGAATTCCTGCGCGGCGTTGGCAACCCGATCGGCGTCAAGGTCGGCCCGAGCATGGACCCGGACGAGCTGATTCGCCTGATCGACATCCTCAACCCGGACAACGATCCCGGCCGCCTCAACCTGATCGTGCGCATGGGCGCGGGCAACGTCGAGCAGCACATGCCCAGACTGATCCGCGCGGTACAACGGGAAGGGAAGCAGGTGCTGTGGAGCTCCGATCCGATGCACGGCAACACCATGAAGGCGTCTAGCGGCTACAAGACCCGCGACTTCGCAAAAATTCTCACCGAAGTGCAGCAGTTCTTCGCCGTGCACCACGCCGAGGGGACTTATGCCGGCGGCATCCACATCGAAATGACCGGCCAGAACGTCACTGAATGCATCGGCGGCAGCCGGCCGATCACCGAAGCCGGATTGTCGGACCGTTATCACACACACTGCGACCCGCGCATGAATGCCGACCAGTCTCTGGAACTGGCATTCATGATCGCCGAAAACCTCAAGCAGATTCGCCGCTAGAGCCGCCGAGGCTGGGTGGTTTCACCACCCAGCCTCGGCGCATTTTTAAACCAGACGCAATCAGGCGAACCGCTTACGCAACCAGGCCCCACTGCTCACCAGGCTGATGCCCAGCAGCACCAGGACCGCCCCGCCCAAAAAACTGATGCTCAACGGCTCGTCGAGCACCAGCACGCCAAAGCCCACCCCGAAAAGCGGCGTCATGAACGAGAACACCGCCAGGTTAGACGCCAGGTAGCGGCGCATCAGCCAGAACCAGGCGAAATAGCTGAAGAACGACACCACCACACCCTGGAACAGCACGCTGGCAACCGCCACCGGGGTAATCCGTGTGAGGGTGATTTCATTCAGCGCGAAGGCGATCCCAGCCAACAGCACGGCAGCCACGGCCAACTGATAGAACAAGGTCAGCGCTGGCGGTGCTTCTGACAACCGCGACCCGCGCACCACCACGGTGGTCAATCCCCAGGACAGCCCCGCCAACAACCCCAGACCATCGCCGAGCAGCATGTTGCGGTCGAGAGCCGTGCTGAGCACGCTACCGCCAAATGCTAGACAGATACCGATGGAGCACACGCCTATGCCCAACCATTGCAGCAGCTGCAGCCGCTCGCTGGGCAACAGCAGGTGCAGTGCCAGGGCGGAAAAGATCGGTGCCGTATAGAGAAACACCGCCATGTGCGAGGCGGAGGTGTAGCGCAACCCCAGGGCAATGAACAAAAACTCCAGGGCGAACAGCACACCGGCCAACAATCCGGCGCCCAGATTGTCCCGGCCCATGGCGCTCCAACCGCCCCGCCAGAGCATCAGCAAGGCGACCAGAAAAGCTGCGATGCCCGAGCGCAGGGTCGCTTGCAATACAGGCGCCACATCGGCGGCCGCCAGTTTGATCGCCACCTGCTGGAAACCCCAGATCACGCACAAACCCAGCATCACCTGGAACAAAAAACCATCCGCACTTTTCCGGCTGCCGGTCATGGCTGAGCCTCGAGACCATCTGGGCAGGAACACATCAACACATCACATTCCATCAATCCGAGCATCAAAAAACGGAGCCCCGCCAGGCAGGGCTCCGTCACTGTTTTCGCTGACCACGTGCGTGGCTCAATGTTTCAGCGGATCATCCCAGAATGGCCGCTGGCTCTCCACTTCGATATCCGCGCGGCTTACGCCGATGTCCTTGAGGGTGGCATCGCTGAGCGCTGCCAGTTGTTGCCGTTGGCGGTACAGCTGATGCCAGCGGCGCAGCTGCCGGGCCGCTCCGGACGCCAGCGCCGACAGAGAGGCACCGCTGTGGCGCCGCATGTCGATGACGTGGATATAACCTTTTTGACCTTTCATCTGTCTGCCCTCCGAGTGGGTTGGCGACAGTTTCTCGCCGGGCCTAAGATCAATCCAACGAATGCTTCTTATGCTATCCATCTGGAGGATTGATCAATGGCCACCTACCCCGGCATCGATACCGAATTGCTGCGCAGCTTCGTCGCCATCGCCGACCACGGTGGCTTCACCCGCGCGGCGGATGCGGTCAATCGCACGCAATCAGCCATCAGCATGCAGATGAAGCGCCTGGAAGACGACGTGCTGGAACGCCAGCTGTTCGAGCGCGACGGTCGTCAGGTTCGGCTTACCGCCGAAGGCCAGGTACTGCTCGGCTACGCGCGGCGCATCCTCAAGCTGCAGGGTGAAGTGATCACCACCCTGCGCCAGCCGCATATGGTCGGCGCGGTACGCATCGGCACCCCTGACGATTATGTGATGCGCTTTTTACCCGGCATCCTGTCGCGCTTTGCCCAGGCCTACCCGCTGGTCCAGGTGGAAGTGCATTGCGAGTCGTCTACCCAGTTGCTGCAACGCCAGGACTTGGACTTAACCATCGTCACCCGCAAGCCAGGCGATGAAATCGGACAACTGTTGCGTCAGGACCCTTTGCTCTGGCTCGAGGCGCCCGGCTTCGATGTGCATGAACAGCGGCCGCTTCCCCTGGCGATGTTCAATACCGACTGCTTCTGCCGCGCCTGGACCTGCAACGCGCTGGACGCCCAGGAAATCGATTACCGAGTTGCCTATACCAGCCCCAGCCTCTCGGCGATCATGGCCGTGGTCAGCGCCGGCCTCGCCGTAACCGCCCAGATGCAGAGCGTGATCCCTTCGGATTTGCGCGTTCTCGGCGAAGCCGATGGCTTGCCGAAATTACCCCAAAGCAGCATTGTGCTGCTGCGCAACCCGCACAACGTCTCGCCAGTCAGCGAGACCTTGGCCGAGCATATCGTCGAGGGTTTTCGCCTGTAACCTGCTCGTCACTCCGCTCGAAACTCCGCGTGGCGCTTGAAAGCTGCCATGCGGAGTCAGGTTCAGGCCTTGAGTCCCAAGCCCACCGCGCAGATCACCAGGAAACCGCAGAACAGCAGTTTCAAGTTGCGCTCGGGCAAGCCATAGGCCAGCTTCACGCCCCAACTGATGCTGAGCAGTCCGCCGATGGCCAGCGGTATGCCCATGAGCCAGTCGACCTGGCCGTGCAGGCTGTAGCTGACCAGGGTCACTGACGTGCTCGGAATAGCCAACGCCAAGGACAACCCCTGGGCCATCACCTGCGTAGTACCGAACACGCTGGTCAGCACCGGTGTCGCCACCACAGCCCCACCCACGCCCAGCAACCCACCGGCCGCTCCGGCAACCGCACCCAGTGGCGCCAGCCAGGGCCAGGAATAACGCAAGGTGGTGCTGCCCGCCTGGGGCCGGAAGTAAATCCGCGTGAAGTTGTAAGCCGCCAGCAGGATCAGAAACACCACGAACGCCTTGCGCATGAAGCCGGGATCCTGGGTCACTGCCCATTTCGCACCAATCACCGCGAAGATGAAACTGGTGATCCCCAAGGTCAGCGCATAACGCAAGTCGATCCGGTTGCGCTGGTTGTAGCGCCACACCGCCAACAGCACGTTGGGCACCACCATTACCAACGCCGTGCCCTGGGCCATCTGTTGGTCCAGCCCGAAAAGCACACCCAGCGCAGGGATCGCGATCAAGCCGCCGCCAATGCCGAACAACCCACCCACCGTACCAAGTAACAGACCAAGAACCAGATTGATGAGCAGATCGAGCAAATTCATGGGGACTCCTTAAACCAGGCCGCCATGCTAGCCAGCGGCGTCTATTCTGGAAACGTGCTATCGCGCACAATGGCTTTGCGTTTTCTGCATAAGCGATAGCCATGAACCCCGATCAGCTCACCAACCAACTGGCCCTGTTTCTCGATGTCCTGGAGTGCGGCAGCTTTTCCGCCGCCGCTCGCCGTCATCCGCTGACTCCTTCGGCCGTCGCACGGCGCATCGACTCGCTGGAAAAATCCCTGGGCAGCAGCCTGTTCCTGCGCAGCACCCACGCCATTCGGGTGACGCCAGCTGGTCTGGCTTTTGCGCAGCGGGCACAGCGAATTCTCAACGAACTGCACCAGGCACGTGCCGAAGCCGTCTCATTGAGCAGTGTTCCGGAGGGTCAGATCCGCATTGATGCCCCGGCCCCCTTCGGACGCCGCCGCCTGGCGCCGGTGATCGCCGAGTTTCTGCAGCTATACCCGGGATTGGATGTTCAGCTGCGTCTGATCGACAGCTTTGTGGACCTTCGCGGCGACCATCTGGGCGAGGTTGATGTGGTGCTGCGCATTGGTCCGCTGGCCGACACCCGCCTGATCGCTACACCGCTGGCACCGTTGATTCGCGTGGTTTGCGCCAGCCCGGCCTATCTGGAACGACGAGGTATTCCCAGCCATCCCAGCGAACTGCTGGAACACGATGGTCTCGATTGGGACGGACTGACCCCCCAGTACGCCTGGCGTTTCCTGGTGGACGGACAGTTGCAGCAGTTCCGCCCGCGCCGCCAGCGTATGAGCACCAACAATGCCGAAACGCTGGTGTTTGGTGCCCTCGCCGGCCTGGGCATCGCCCATCTGCCGACCTGGCTGGTCAGTGAGCACCTGTTGCGTGGCGAGCTGATCCCCGTACTCTGCCCGGACGGCCTGCCGTCTCCTGAGCCCAGCAGCATCTACGCTCTCAACCTCAACCGCGAAACCCACTCGCGCACCCGTCTATTGCTGGGCTTCATGCGCGAGCGTTTTGGCGAGTTACCGCCCTGGGATCAGGCGTTGCGTGCACGACTGCAGCCGGCGGGCACACCGGCGGCGCATGATCAGCAAGGCGATAGCCCAGCGTAGATCTACACGCTGGCGGGCCGCCGCGCGCTCGTCCCCCTTGAGCACACTTCATCACGCGCGCAGAATGCTCTTCAAGCATCTGCCTTATGCGGCCTACGCTGTACGTATCTCTCCCTTCCTACAAGGACCTTCCCTTGGCCGGCTCCAGTCTGCTCGCGCTTATCGACGATATCGCCACCCTGCTCGACGACGTGTCGGTGATGACCAAGGTCGCTGCGAAGAAAACCGCCGGGGTCCTCGGGGACGATCTTGCCCTCAATGCTCAGCAGGTCAGCGGGGTCAACGCCGACCGCGAACTGCCCGTCGTCTGGGCGGTGTGCAAAGGCTCGCTGCTCAACAAGGTCATTCTGGTGCCGGCCGCGCTGTTGATCAGTGTCTTTCTGCCGTGGGCCATCACCCCATTGCTGATGATCGGCGGAGCGTTCCTGTGCTACGAGGGCTTTGAAAAGATTGCTCACAAGCTGTTGCACAGCCCCGTCGAAGAAGCCGCCAGACATCACCAGCGGATCGAGGCCATTGCCGACCCCGCCGTCGACATGCGCACCTTCGAGCGGGACAAGATCAAAGGCGCAGTGCGTACCGATTTCATTCTGTCAGCGGAAATCATCGCCATCACCCTGGGTGCGGTTGCCGGTGCGCCCTTCGTGCAGCAAGTGATTGTGCTGTGCGGGATTGCCTTGGCCATGACGGTCGGCGTCTATGGGCTGGTGGCCGGCATCGTCAAGCTAGATGACCTGGGCCTGCTGCTCACCCAGAAAACCTCTCAACTGATGCAATCCATCGGCCGCGGCATCGTCACGGCAGCGCCCTATCTGATGAAAACCCTGTCCATCGTTGGTACTGCCGCCATGTTCATGGTCGGTGGTTCGATTCTGGTACACGGCTTGGCGCCCGTGGATCACTTCATCCAGTACAGTGCCGAATTGGCCGGCAACCTGCCGGCTGGCAGCCTTGTCTCGGCCCTCACCCCGACGCTGCTCGGCGCACTGTTCGGTATTTTCGCAGGCGGCGTGGTGGTCGCCGCCGTCATGCTGTTTAAGCGCGCGCGCACTGCTGTCGCCTTGTGACGGTATCGTCATTCTGAAATTGAATACCCACGCATGAAACAGCTTCGTGTCTCCCTGCTCTGCATATCCGCTGCGCTGCTCAGCGCACCGCTTCACGCCCTTGAGGTTTGGCATTCCAACACGGTGTGGGCCGGTCAAGGCCAATGCGCCGCGGTGTTCTCCTTCGACAGCGACCTGCAAGATGTCAGTGAGTTGCGCCTCAGCGTGTCCGGGCTTAACCCGGCGGGGGAAACCATCCTCAGCGGTGAGCTGGAAATTCACCAGTTCGGTCAGTCCTCGGCCGACCGTTACGCTGAGGCCTACCTCGAAGGTGAAGCATTGTGCAGCAGCGACTTGGTCATTCAGGTCGAACAGGCCACGGCATTGCTGAATGGCAAGCCCACCGACCTACTGGCGACACAGGCGCTACGGGTGCTGGACTTCAAGCCGTTGAAAATCCAGCTCTGAGTTGCACGGCGTCGCTAATCGACGGCTTCCCGCCTGTCACTGACGATCCGTCCATCCACCAGCTCGATACTGCGCCGGCAACTGCTCGACAGGCGCGGATCGTGGGTGACTACCAGTACCGCGCAGCCGTATTCACGGTTGATGCGGCGAAACAGCTCGAACACGCTTTCCGCCGTGCGGGTATCGAGATTGCCGGTGGGCTCGTCGGCCAGCAGCAAGGCGGGACGCGTCACCAGGGCGCGAGCAATGGCCACGCGCTGTTGCTGGCCACCGGACAGCTGGTTGGCTTTCTGGCCGGCGAAATCCGCCAATCCCACCTCTGAGAGCAGGCCGCGCGCCAGCTCGATATCTGCCGCAGTCGGTTTGCCATGGCGGATCATCAGCGGCATCAGCACGTTGTCGAGCACGCTGAACGCAGATATCAGATGGTGAAACTGGAAGACGAAGCCGATGGCTTCGTTGCGCAGGTGCGTACGGGCTTCGTCGTCCATGTCGCGCGTCGGTCGACCGAGCAGGTACAGCTCGCCGGCGGTCGGTGAGTCCAGCAGACCGATGACATTCAGCAAGGTGCTCTTGCCTGAGCCGCTGGGTCCGATCAGCGCCGCCAACTCGCCACGCTGCAGGCGCAGGTCCAGACCGTGCAGCACTTCCAGCTCCAGCGGCGTGCCGGGGTTATAGGCCTTGCGCAGCCCTGCCAGGCGCAAGACTTCTTCGGTATCAGACATAGCGGATCGCCACAGCCGGGTCATAACGCGCCGCGCGCCGCGCAGGCGCCGCAGCGGCCAGCACGCCGGTCACCGTGGCCACCGCCATGGCGATCGGCACCAGGCTCGCTTCGACATCAATGATGAACAGCTTGGGGCCGAAGATATTGAACACCTGAATCAGCGACCAGCCCACCAGCCCGCCAAACCCCGAGCCCACCAGGCCGAGCAGACCGCCTTGCAGCAAAAACACCCGCAGGATCTGCTGTCGGGGACTGCCCATGGCGCGCAGAATGCCGATCTCGCGGGTGCGCTGCACCACGCTGACCGCCAGCACACTGGCAATCCCGAAGGCCACCGACAGGCCGACAAAGATGCGGATCATCTGCGTGGTCATGCTTTGCGAGCGCAGCGCATTAAGTAACTGACCGTTGGTGGCCATCCAGCTTTCCGCCTGCAACCCCGTGAGCCGCGCCAGACGCTCGGCGACGGTCTGCGCCTGAAAGATCTCCTGCACCGTTGTGTCGATGACCGTCACGCCGCCCGGCAGATCAAGCAGGCTCTGGGCCTGCTTGAGGTCGAGATACACATAACGTGAGTCCAGCTCCCGCACACCCAGTTCAAAGATCCCGGTAACCATCACAATGGCCTCACGCCCCTCCCCGGCGTCCAGGCGCAGCTTGTCACCGATGCCCAGCCCCAGGTCCTTGGCCAGCTCGCTGCCCACCACGGCATTACCGGCGCTGACGTCGAAGCGCCCGGCAATCAGGTCACGACTGACGGGAATGATCTTTTCGTAGCGTTCCGGCTCGATTCCCAGCAGCGCCACCGACATGCGCGCCACGCCGCGCCGGGCCATGGCCGGGCCACTGACCAACGGCGACACAGCGAGCAGTTGTGGTTGCTCGTCGAGCACATCGCGCACATCCTGCCAGTTGATGATTGAGCGCAAGCGCTGTGCCCGCGGACTTTCCAGGATCAGGTCGTGCGTGCCCGGCGGAGCGGGCACTACGCGGTTCACCTCATCGGGTGGCAAGATACGAATATGCGCCTGGGTGCCCAGGGTGCGCTCGACTATGTTCGCCTGCAGGCCAGTGATCAGCGCCGTGATAAACACAATCACCGCCGAACCGACGCTGATGCCGACAATAATCAGCAGTGTTTGCATGCGATTATCCGCCAGGAAGCGCAGCGCAATTTTCCACTCGAACCACAGTGCGTCGATCAGGTTCATCGGCTTACCGCGCCACGCCGGCTGGCAGTGGCTGGGGCACTAGGCGTACGCGCTGGCCTTCTTCGGCATCGGCGCCCAGCACCCAGTCGCCGGGCTCCAGACCCTCAAGCACTTCACTCAGCGCAACGCTGCGCAGCCCCAGGCGTACGCCAACCCGTTCGACCTGACCGTCACGCACCCGCAGCACCTCGGCCCGCTGTCCATCGCGGGCACGCAGCACGTCATTGGCGATCACCAGCGTCTGATCGCGGCGCGCCGTTTCGATATTCACCGAGACGGTCATGCCCTGACGCAGGAAATCGGCGGGACTGTCCAGCTGCAAATGCACATCGAGGGTGCCGCGCGCTACATCCACAGCCGGTGCCAGGTAGCTGACGTGGGCATCCAGCACCCGCTCGGGCCAGGCATCGGCAATCACCTTGGCGCGCTGGCCAAGCGCCAAGGGAGCAAGGTTCTTTTCATCCAGTGGCAACAGAATTTCTCGACTGTCAGCCCGGGCGATTTCCAGCAGAATGTCGCCCGGTTTGACAAGATCGCCCGGTTCGACCTGGCGGGTCTGCACCGTCCCAGCGGCCGGAGCCAGTATCCGGGTTTTGGCCAACGTGCTACGTGCTTGGCTCAGCCTCTCCATCAATTGCTGCTCTTCACTGCCGCCGACGGCCAGGGCATCGACCTGCAGCTTTGCCCGGTCTCGTGCCACGCGGCGGGCTATCTCGGTGCTGCGCGCCTGCTCGCGGGCCTCGCTGGACAGCAACTGGCGATCGAACAACGCGTCGCGGCGCTGCAGCTCGCGGCTCGCCTGATCAAGATTGCTTTGCGCTTCACGCAACGCGGCAATGGCTTGCGGACGACTGGAGTCGGTCAGTTGCCGTAGCGCCGCCTCGGCTTCGCGCACCCGCGCCTGCTGGTCCTCGTCATGCAGCTCGATGAGCAAGGTGCCGCGCTGGACCTGATCACCCTCGCGTACGTGGCGGGCCTTGACCACTCCTGTCAGCTCGCTGCCAATGCGCGCCAGCGACTGGCTGCTGACTTCGCCGCTGGCCACCACGCGCTGCACCAGAGGGCGGGATTCGACCTGATAAGCCGGCAATAGCGGACCTTGCCACTGGCGCCAGGCCAACAGCAGCAACGCCATCACTGCCAGCACCACCACGAGGGAGACAGGTCTTTTCAAGATAGCCAAAGGCAAGGCGAGCGACTCCTTATGCCCACGTAGCACAAGAGAGCGCCACGAAAGAACCTAGCCTACACAGCGACCTCTTATCTGCCCAGCGCAGACTCGCTGCATGGGCCAGATACTGTCTTGCCCGCAATCAGTGATGGCCCATCGATTCGTCGAGCGTGGCCATGGTGGATGGGAAAAACAACATCCACTTACGATGCTTGGGCACAATCGGGCTCACGCCTGATCCGCACAAGGCCCCTGCCTGAACATGGCCTCGGCGCGCCGACTCAAGTCATCTGGCGCAACATCCTCGATATGGGTGGCCAGCGACCACACATAGCCGTAAGGGTCGCGCAGGCTGCCGGAACGGTCGCCGTAGAACATGTCCTGGGGCGGCATCAGCGCCTCGGCACCGGCGGCCACGGCCTGATTGAAGAAGGCATCGACATCGTCCACGTACAGGTACAGCCCCAGCGCGGAAAAATCCCGAGGCGCGCCCGCAACGGCAGGGTCCCATGGCTCGCCCAGCATGAAGCGAGCCTCGTTCACCTTGAGTTCGGCATGCCCTACCCGTCCATCGGGCCCACCCAGGCGCATGACTTCCTGGGCGCCAAACGCTTGCTTGTAGAACTCAATGGCCTCACTCGCATGCAAAATGCTCAGGTAAGGCGTAATTCCGGTGTAACCGTCTGGTATCGCTTTGACAGTCATGGTCATGTCCTCCGCGCAGATTCGTCATTCGGGCTTGAGGTCGAACAACGCCTTACCGCTTTCCATGTCGAACGGCGTCGACCAATGTTCATGCACGGTGCGCCACTGACCGTCGAGCTTGCGAAACGCCGCGGTGAAGCGCATCCAGCCCGACTGCTGTTCACCCTTGTCATTGGTTCCGCCACATCGGCACAGGCCATAGGCAAATGCCAGTTCGTTATCGGCACTGATCTTCAGATCATGCAACTCGAAGGTCATGGGCCCGGTGCACAGCGTCATGCAGTACTCCCAGTGCTTGCGATAGGCCACCAATCCCTTGAATTGCAGTTGCGCGATGGCATCGAAGGCAAGGATATCCGGCGCATAGTGGGCGACGATGCCCTGGATGTTCCCCTCGCGCACCGAATGGCTCCAATGCTCGAGCAAGGCTCGGATTTCGGATTCGTTCATGGTTTCGGTAGCAGTAAATTTCATAGTCAATTCCTCCAAAACATCAGCCCAGCGAAGTATGCGTGGGCACGTTCAGGGTGCGTACCGGACGCACTTCCACCGCACCGACCCGTACCGGTGGAATCCGTGCGGCGATCTGCATGGCTTCGTTGAGGTCACGAGCCTCCACCAGGTAGAACCCCGCCAACTGCTCTTTGGTTTCGGCAAAGGGACCATCGGTGATGGACAGCCGGCCATTGCGCATTCGCAACGTGGTCGCTGTGCTCACCGACTCCAGCGCTTCTGCCGCAATCAGCCGGCCGCTGTCGCGCAACGCCTCGCCGCACGCCTGGCATTCGTCATCGCGCGGACTGTCGGGCAAGCTGTGCAATAACTGTTCGTCGCTGTAGACGAGACAGAGATATTTCATGGCAACCTCCTTGGTTGTAGATGCGCTCAGTGTCTGGTCGATTGGCCCAAGTCGAAATCGACAGCCACTCGCCCCCTTCAGCGCTCGCTTTCCAGCTGGCTCAAGCAGTTCTGCAAATACGCCCGGTCCGGTGCTTGCCGGACCCGCCGCAACGCTTGCCGATACGCCTCATGCGCCTCGCGGGCCAGGCCCAGCCGGGAGCACAGGTCAGCACGCGCCGACCAGACCAGGTAATAGTCCGTCAGCTCTCCTTGTGCCAGGAGCTGATCAACCAGCTGCAAGCCGGCTTGGGCACCGTCGCGTCGCGAGACCGCCATGGCCCTATTCAGCTCAATGACCGGAGACGGTGAAAGCAGCAGCAAGGCATCGTAGAGGCCGACGATTTCCACCCAGTCGGTGGCCTCGCTGCTCAAGGCCTGCGTGTGCACGGCAACGATGGCCGCCTGCAGGCTGTAGACACCGAACCGCTGGGAGCGCAGCGCCTGTCCCACCAGCTTCTGCCCTTCATCAATCAGTGCGCGGTCCCATAACCCTCGATCCTGGTCATCCAGCAGCACCGGCTCGCCCGCAGGCGAAATGCGCGCAGGGCGTCGCGCCTCGTGCAGCAGCATCAGCGCCAGCAGCCCCATGACTTCCGGTTCGGGCAGCAACTCGATCAGCAGGCGACACAGGCGAATCGCCTCAGCGGACAACTCGCTGCGCACCAGCCGCTCGCCGGACGAGGCGAAATAGCCTTCATTGAAAATCAGATAAAGCACCCGCAACACGGCGTCCAGCCGCTCCGGCAGGTCAGCCGGTGCGGGAATCTCATAAGGAATGGCTGCGGTACGAATCTTGTGTTTGGCGCGCACGATGCGCTGGGCCATGGTGGTTGGCGACACCAGAAAGGCGCTCGCGATGGCCTCGGTGCTCAGATCACAGATTTCCCGCAGGGTCAGCGCCACCTGGGCATCGCCATTCAACGCAGGGTGGCAGCAGGTGAAGATCAACCGTAGCCGGTCGTCCTCAACGCAAGGCTGCTCGACGTCGACTTCCCACGCCTGCTCGCTCAATTGCCTGAGCAGCTCAGGCTGGGCGGCGCCGAAACGCACGTGCCGACGCAACTGATCGATGGCCTTGAAACGTCCCGTGGACACCAGCCAGGCACGCGGATTGGCCGGCACACCGCTGCGTGGCCATTGCTCGACTGCCGCAGCAAAGGCTTCCTGCAATGCTTCTTCTGCCAACTGGAAATCACCCAGCAGGCGAATAAGGGTCGCCAGAACGCGGCGCGACTCCTCGCGATAGAGCGCCTCGACTACACCCTTAACTGCCTCGCCCATGCCCACCTCGACGTGCCCGTTGGAACATCGACACAGTGGACGCGGGAGCGCTGCAAACATTCCTGCCGGTTGTCTGATTAACTGGGTAAATGCTTTTTGGCTACCAAGAGCTCGCCCGCCCTGGCGATTCTGCAGCCCCTATACCGTCGCGCTAACCAAAAAAAACCGCAGCCGGGGCTGCGGTTTTTTTTCAGGCTGCGAGGATCAGTGAGCGAACAGCGAATTGCCCGCCTTGCCCGCCAGCTTTTCCGGACGAATCAGGAAACGCGCCAGACCCGGCAGCAGCAACAGCGCGCCGATCATGTTGACGATGAACATGAAGGTCAGCATCAGGCCCATGTCCGCCTGGAACTTGATCGCCGAGAACATCCAGGTGGCCACGCCGATGGCCAGGCACAGACCGGTAAACAGCACAGCCTTACCGGTGGATTTGAGCGTCTCGTAGTAGGCCTCCTGCAACGGCAGCCCAGCGCGCAAGAAACTCTCCAGACGGCTGTAGATATAGATGCCGTAGTCCACGCCGATACCCACTCCCAGCGCGATCACCGGCAGGGTCGCGACCTTCATGCCGATGCCCAGGAAGGCCATCAGCGCGTTACCGAGGATCGAGGTAAGAATCAACGGCAGCACGATGCAGATGGTTGCGGCAATGGAGCGGAAGGTGATCAGACACATCACGGCAACGCAGATGTACACCAGGGTCAGGATGGTCAGCTCGGAGGTGGCGATCACCTCGTTGGTGGCCGCCTCGATCCCAGCGTTGCCGGAGGCCAGCAGGAATTGCAGGCCGTCGCGGTTGTTTTGTGCGGCGAACGCTTCCACTGCAGCGGTGACCCGTTTCAGAGTCGCGGCCTTGTGGTCTTCGAGGAACACCAGCACCGGCGCCAACGAGCAATCGGTGTTGTACAGCCCCTCAGCGCGGGCGATGGAATTGTTCAGGATGATCTCATTGCGCGCCAGGGCTTCCCATTTCAGGCTGCCCTCGTTCATGCCCTTGATCACCTGCTTGGAGACGCTGACCATGGATACGGCTGATTGCACACCGGCCGTGTTCTCCATTTTCCACATCAAATCGTCAACGGCCGACAGGGTGTCGTAGCGCGAACAGCCCTCGGCGTCGGTCTTGACCATGACCACCAATACGTCCGAGCTGGTCGAATAATGGTTGATGATGAAGTTGTTGTCCTGGTTGTAGCGCGAGTCCGGGCGCAGTTCCGGCGCGCCCTGGTCGAGGTCGCCGATCTGCAGGTTCTGTTTCTGGTACCAAAAGCCGCCAATCCCCATGGCCAGCGCGAGCACCACGGATATCGGTGCCACCATCGGGTGGGCCACATTCGACAGCAGGCGCCAGAACGGGTGCTCACTGGTCGCATAGCGTTTGCTGTGCTGTACCGCCGACTTGCTGATACCCAGGTAGGAAATGGCCACGGGCAGCAGGATCAGGTTGGTGAAGACGATGACCGCCACGCCGATGGAGGCGCCGATAGCCAGTTCATGGATCACGCCTATATCGATAATCAACAGCGCGATGAAGCCCACCGCATCGGCCAGGATGGCGATCATCCCCGGCAGGAACAGCTGACGGAAGGTCAGTCGCGCGGCGGTCAGGGCATTGTCCGAACCGCTGGAATGCTGGGCGATACCGTTGATTTTCTGCACACCATGGGAAATACCGATGGCGAAGATCAAGAACGGTACAAGCATCGAATAAGGGTCGATGCCAAAGCCGACCAGGTTCATCAGGCCCAGCTGCCAGATCACCGCGATCAGCGTGGTGACCAGCACGGAAATGGTACTGCGCATGCAGTGGGTGAACAGCAACAGCAGCACCATGGTGATCAGGAAGGCGACGCCAAAGAACAGCACCACCATCATCAGGCCGTCGATCAGGTCGCCGACCTTCTTGGCGAAGCCGACAATGTGGATTTCCACATTGGGGTTCTCCGCCTGGTATTTGGCTCGAATTTTTTCTTCCAGGTCATGGGAGAAACGCTGGTAGTCCAGCTGCAGGATGCGGCTCTGGTCTTGCGGGTCGGAAAAGGTTTCCAGCAGCGGCACGTCGATGATGCTCGACTTGAAATCGTTGGCCACCAGGCGGCCGATCTGCCCCGACTTGAGGACGTTGCTGCGCAGTTCTTCGAGGCTGGCGGCGGAGCCGTCATAGGACTGGGGAATCACTTCGCCACCGTCGAAGCCCTCCTCGGTGACTTCAGTCCAGCGCACGCTGGGACTCCACAACGACTTCAGCCCGGAGCGGTCGACGCCCTGGATGTAAAACACCTCGTCATGGATCTGCCGCAGCGTTTCCATGTACTCCTGGCTGAAAATATCGCCATCCTTGGCGGCCACGGCGATACGCACGGTATTGCCGAGGTTGGCCAGGTCTTCGCGAAATTCGAGCATCTTCTGGATGTACGGATGCTCCAGTGGAATCATTTTCTCGAAACTGGTCGAGGGCTTGACCTGCAAGGCCTGGAAGCCCAGAAAAAGAGTAACCATCAGGCAGGCGAAGATCACCACCAGCCGGTTATTGAAAATAAGCCGTTCAAGCAGACCGGCGTGGTTCTGGCGATGCGTGCTCATGAAAAATCCCCGGTCTTATTGTTGTTCAGCCAATTGGGCAGCAGTGCTGTCGGAGCGGTGGATGCCACCCTGTCCGACCAGTAGCAAACGACCATCCTGATCCGCACTCACGGCGGAAAGAGACTGACGGTCGGGGCGGTTGAAGACCGAGAAACTGCGGCCATCATTTTGGCTGGCCAGTACGCTGCCCCCGTGTCCGACGATGACCAGCGAGCCGTCCTTGAGCAACGAACCACCACTCAGGCCGAACTCCAGCGAACCATTGCCAGGCACATTCACCTGCACAGATTTCCAGTTGGCGCCGAAATCGGTTGAACGGTAAATATGGCCACGCAGGCCATAGATCACCACGGTATTCGCCTGCTGAGTGCCAAGCGCACCGAACAGCGAGCCGTCGTAGGGGCTTTCCAGGCGCTCCCAGGTTTCGCCCCAGTCTGCGGAGCGGAACAAGGCACCCATTTCGCCGACAATCACCAACCCGGCATTCTTCACGGGGGCGATGGCATTGAGGTGCTGAGCGTCATCGTTGTCGAGACGGTCGCTGACATCCTCCCAGGTTTGCCCACCATCGTGGGTTTCCAGCAGCGCGCCGTAAGCACCGACGGCCAAGCCGTGCTGGCGGTTCTCGAACCAGACATCCAGCAACGGTGCTTCACGCTCGAGGTCTTCGAACTGTTTCTGCCAGGTGGCTCCGCCATCACGGGTGGCGAGAATCTGCGCGTCATGGCCGACAACCCAGCCATATTGGTCGTCAACGAAGGTAGCAGCGGTGAGAAGTTGACGGGTGGGCACCCGGGCCTGAACCCAGTTCACGCCATTGTCATCGGAGAACAGGATATGTCCGCGTTCGCCGACGGTCACCAGGCGGGAGCCGGCATGCACGATATCCAGCGCCAGACTGCTCACAGCCTTGGGCGACTCCAGGGCGTACTGCAAATCGTCCCCTTGCGCCATGGCAGGCGTGGCCAACAGGGCCAGGGCAGAAATCACACCGCACAGAGAAAGCGCTCTTGCCAGCGGCGATTGGAAATTGAATGCCGACACGCGGAAGGCATCCGCAGGCTGGCCGGCATTAGTGCGCCGCACAACGGGCTCACTCATACAGCGTTCTCCCCTTATTGTTATTGTGGAATGCCGCCATTGTTGACGGTCCGCCTATCCTATGCAGCTTTGAAAAGCCCTGACAATCGGCGCAACGTTATCTTTTGTTAAGCCATCACCCTGATTCATGGCCCAATCGACAGTTTCAGGAAAGATGCGCAGTAGGGGGAATCGCCGCAGCCATCATGGTTGCAGCCGAACCAATGCGTTACGCAGCTGCGGTGGAATCACAACGGGTCGATTGCTCTGCCGATCGACGAACACATGCACGAAGCGCCCCGCTGCGCAGGCCTCCTCGACACCCTCCTTGAATACCGCCAACTCGTACTGCACCGAGCTGTTACCCAGCGTAGCGACGCGCAGTCCAACTTCGATGCGATCCGGGAACGCCAAGGAGGCAAAGTAATCGCAGGCAGAACTGACCACAAAGCCAACCACGTCGCCTTCATGGATATCCAGACCGCCCTGCTCGATCAGGTAAGTGTTAACGGTGCTGTCAAAGAAGCTGTAATAGGTCACGTTGTTGACGTGGCCGTAGATATCGTTGTCGTGCCAGCGGGTCGTAATCGCTTGCAGATAGGGGTAGTCGCTGCGCTGCGCTTGGGGTTGTGACGGCATAACTGAATTCCTGACTCATTAAACAAAGTCCTTCCACGGGAAAGGCACTACATCCACGCGGCCCCACGGAACAGGGCCAGCAGCTTCTTAGGCAGCAGACTCAACCAGGCCGTCACGCATGGCCAGCGCGTCCTGCTGGAAACCCCGGGATGCCTGGAACAGCAGTCCCATGGTGAGCAGCAGGCTGATCGGGATCAGCAGCATCGCATCATGCAGGCCGATGGACTTGAAGGCCTCGGTCATCTCGCTGGCACCGGCGGCAAGCATGGCTGCATTGGCGTAGTAATCGGAGAGCAGCCCCACGACGACCGGGCCGAGGCCACCGCCCAGCAGGTAGAGGCCGGCGAAGAACAAGGCCATGGCAGTCGCCCGCAGGCGCGGTTCGACCACATCCTGCAAGGCGGTGTAGACGCAGGTATAAAAGTTATAAGAAAACAGCCAGCCGACGCTGAACACCACCACAAAAAGGGCGAAATCGATCTTGCCCGCCAGCAGCGCCCAACCGGTGGCCAGCGTCGCAATCAGCATGCTCAGGGTGGCGAATAGTAAACGCCCACGTGCCCACTTCTGATGGATACGATCGGCGATCCAGCCCCCCAGCGTCAGCCCCAGCAAACCGGTCAGGCCGACAATGACCCCGGTGGCCATCGCCGCGGAACTTAGCGGCACCCCAAAATAACGCATCATCATCGGCACCATGAAGGCGTTGCAGGCATAGGTGGCGAAGTTGAAGCACAACCCGGCCAGCATCAGCCACCAGAAGGTGCGAATAGCCAGCACCTTGCGCATCGGTTTCTCGACCCTGGCTTGCGAGACCACCACCGCCTCGGCCGCTCCACGCTTGGGCTCCCTGATCAGAAAAATGAACAGCGCCAGCACGATGCCCGGAACAGAGGCTATGAAGAACGGTGCGCGCCAGCTATCGAAGAACTCGACCATGTAGCCAATGGTAAAGAACGCCAGCAGCAGGCCCAGCGGCAACCCCAGCATGAAGATACCCATCGCCCGGGAACGCTTGTGGGCTGGAAACAGGTCACCAATCAGTGAGTTGGCCGCAGGCGCATAGCTGGCCTCGCCGATACCGATGCCCATGCGCACCAGCAGGAAGCTCCAGAAGTTCCACGCCAGGCCGTTGACGGCGGTCAGGCCGCTCCAGGCGATCAACCCCCAGCCCATGATCTTGCGCCGCGCGCCGGTATCGGCCATGCGCCCCAGTGGAAGACCCGCCAACGCATAAACGATGGTGAATGCGGTGCCCAGCAGGCCCAGCTGAAAATCGCTGAGGTTCCACTCCAGGCGCAGCGGCTCGTTGATGATCGCCGGAATGGTCCGGTCGAAGAAATTGAACAGGTTGGCCAGGAACAATAGAAACAGCACGCGCCATGCGTTGGCTGCTTGGGGTGGGTTCTGCATGGGACAGACCTCTTTTTATTATTGGACGACCGATCTCCGCAAGCCGGAGTACACCACCCACTCTAGAGGCTTGGCAGGTGCTTGGCGCATAGATTCGCCAGACGAATATCTGCCAATGAGTGCCAAGCAGCCGGTAACGACTCCTCTTATGCGCACACGCATAAAAAAGAGCCGCCCGGCGAACCGGGCAGCTCTCTTATCCACACCGATTAAGTCTCGGCGGTTTGCCCTACGCGCAGTCAGAGCTTGAAGCGAGCCACCAGGCGGTTCAGCTCCGCCGCCAGGCGTACCAGTTCTTCGCTGATCTGCGAGTTCTGGGTCGCCTCGGCCGACGTGATATCTGCGCTCTGGCTGATGGAGATGATATTGCGGTTGATCTCCTCGGCCACGGCGCTCTGTTCTTCCGCGGCGGTCGCCACCTGCGCATTCATGTCATTGATCAGGGTGACTTCGTTGGCAATGGCACTCAGGCTGTCCGCCGCCCTGGCCACGAAATCCGCACCGTCACGCGCCTGGGACTGCGCCCCTTCCATGGCATTCACCGCATTGCGTACACCGCCCTGCAGCTGTTCGATCATCGCCTGGATTTCTTCAGTGGATTGCTGGGTGCGAGAGGCAAGCGTGCGCACCTCGTCCGCTACGACGGCGAAGCCACGACCCTGTTCACCCGCTCTTGCTGCCTCGATGGCCGCGTTGAGGGCCAGCAGGTTGGTTTGCTCGGCGATGCCGTTGATCACCCCCACGACCATGCCGATTTTTGCGCTATCGCTTTCCACCCGCTGAATAACGCCAGCAGCCTTCTCGATTTCGCGAATCAAGGTCTCGATGCCGTTCAGCGCGTCGTCGGCCACTTGCACACCAGCGCGCGTCTCGTCGTCGGCGCTGCGGGAAGCGGTGGCTGTCTGGCTGGCATTCTTCGCCACTTCCTGGACGGTCGCACTCATCTCGTTCATCGCCGAGGCGACCATATCGGTTTCGGTACGCTGCTCCATGACCGCCTTCAGCGTCTTTTCCGCCACGCTGGAGACGCGTTGCGAGGCATTACCCAGCTTGTCGGTGACCCCGGCAACAGCTCCCAGACTCTGACGGAACTTGCCGATCATCTGATTGAAGGCATGGCCCATGGCACCGATCTCATCCTGGGCTTGCACCTTCACGGTCAGGCTCAGGTCCTCGTCACGGGCCATGTGCTCCATGGTGTGTCGCATGGCGGTGATACGGCTGATGATCACCCGGCGCACGGTGTAGCCCATGATCAAGACGCCAGCCACCAGCAGAAGCAGCTGAATAAGCGCAGAGATCAGAATATTGCGATCGACCTCGGCGTCCAACCTGGACAGGTCATAGCTGATGCGCACAGCACCCACCACGGCATCTTCCCTGACTTGGTGACACGCCAGGCAATTGGTGCCGCGATAGTCCTTCTGCGCAATGATCGGGTTGATCACCGTGAGGAGACGACCATTGGCGTTTTCCCTCACATCGATGACCGATTCCCCGGCTAGCGCGCGCCGATCCATGGAATCGGCAGGCGCCTGGTGATCGTAACCGGGCCCGAAGACGCGGGTGATTTCCTCATCGCGGATGATGCGTGCATCGACAACACCAGGGCGAGCAAGGATCTTGTCGCGCAACACGCTGCGCTGAGCCATGGTGCCGGTCAGCATCATAGTGTTGATGCTGTCGAAATAGGAGTCGGCGGCGTCCTTGGTCTGCTGTTCGACCACTCGCAACACCAGTCGCTTTTCGGTGCTGGCCGCATACAGCAGCGAGACGAGCATGAGCAGGCTCAGCACCAACAGCAAAGCCAGGTTGATCTTGGTCTGGACAGACATCTGTCGTTTGACGGTAGTGCTCATGTAGCTCCTTAGCGTTTCCGTGCCGGCGTAGCGGGGAAACTCCAACGCGAGAGGGGATCGTGGGCGTAGCTTTACAAAAATATCGGCGAGAGAGGCTGAGACTTGAGTTCATCCGCGGACGTAATTACTCCAAGCGTGATATTAAATTAGTAGCCATCACGCCATCGTGCCCTAGAGCAATGAATGGCCTGGTAATGCACCGAAAGACCGGCACAAAAAAAGCGTTACCCGGCAACCGGGCAACGCTTTTTGGTCACTGCTGCTAGTGCTCAGATGAGGCTTTTGCTCACCACTTCGTAGACATCCGCGGACAGCTCCCCGCTGGCCAGGATACGCTGCAGCTCACCCTGAATCAGCGCCTGACGGGTCACGTCGTACTTGCGCCAGCGCGTCAGCGGCGCCAACTGGCGGGCGGCGATCTGCGGGTTGAAGTCATCCAGGGCAATCACCTGATCGGCGAGGAAGCGGTAACCGCTGCCATCACCAGCGTGGAAATTGATCAGGTTCTGATTGGCAAACGCACCGATCAGCGCACGCACCTTGTTGGGGTTCTTCAGGTTGAAGGCCGGATGCAGCATCAGTTGCTGAACGCGCGCCAAAGCGCCGGGCAACGGGCTGCCGGCCTGCACACTGAACCACTGGTCCATGACCAGGGGATTATCCTTGAAGTGCTCGGCAAACGTGGCCAACGCGGCGGCCTTTTCCGACTCGAACGGCGAGTTGACCAGTACCGCCATGGCATGCAGGCGCTCGGTCATGTTGTCGGTCTGCTCGAACTGCTCCAGGCACGCGGCCAACACTTCATCCTTGCCGCTTTCCATCAGGTACGACAGGGCAATGTTCTGCAAGGCACGGCGCGCAAATTCCGCAGCCTCGGCGACATAGGCTCGCTCGCGCGAAATGGCGCGATTGGCCTGGTAACGCGCCCACAGCGGCTCGAACAACTCGGCGGCAATCTGCTTGCGGGCGAACTCACGGGCAGCGTGAATCGCTTCCACATCGGCCACGTCGCTGATTTCCGCCAGATAGGCTTCACCGGGCAGACTAAGCATCTCGGCAACCATGGCCTGATCCAGCTGATCGTTTTCCAGGACCGTACGCAACGCGACGATCAGGCGCTGGTCCAGCACCAGGGCCTTACCGGCCTGATGCTGAGCGATCAGCTCCTGCAGGATCTGCACCGCCAGTTGCTGACCGGCCTCCCAGCGGTTGAAACCGTCGGAGTCGTGCTGCATGAGGAACATCAGCTGGTCGCGGCTGTAGGGGAAGCTCAGTTTGACCGGCGCGGAAAAACCCCGAAGCAGCGAGGGCAACGGCTGTTCGGCGATATCCACGAAGGTGAACGCCTGCTCGGCCTCGGTCAGCGACAACACGCGACTGGTGCCCTGGGCCGCGGTTTCACCGTGCAGGCGCAGCGGCAATTCGGCGCCCTGGGCATTCAGCAGACCCAGCTCCACCGGGATTACGAAAGGCTGCTTCTCCGGCTGGCCGGGCGTGGCCGGGCAGCTCTGCTTGAAGGTCAGTGTGTAGGTCTGCGCAGCGGCGTCATAGGCCTCACGAACCTCCAGGCGCGGCGTGCCGGCCTGGCTGTACCAGCGCTTGAACTGAGTCAGATCGATGCCGCTGGCGTCTTCCATGGCCTTGATGAAGTCGTCGCAGGTCACCGCCTGGCCGTCGTGGCGCTCGAAGTACAGGTCCGAACCCTTGCGGAAGGCGTCGGCGCCCAGCAGGGTGTGGATCATGCGCAGCACTTCGGCGCCCTTCTCGTACACGGTCAGGGTGTAGAAGTTGGAGATTTCCATGTAGGCGTCCGGGCGCACCGGGTGGGCCATGGGGCCGGCGTCCTCGGCGAACTGGTGGGTGCGCAGGTAGGCCACGTCCTCGATGCGCTTGACGGTGCGCGAGTTCATGTCGGCGCTGAACTCGGCGTCGCGGAACACGGTGAAGCCTTCCTTGAGCGACAGCTGGAACCAGTCGCGGCAGGTCACGCGGTTGCCGGACCAGTTGTGGAAGTACTCGTGGGCGACGATGGATTCGATGCGCTGGTGGGCGGCGTCGGTGGCGGTTTCGGCGCGGGCCAGCACGGCGC
>CAYPFO010000027.1:15264-40258 GCA_964410065.1 uncultured Pseudomonas sp. | reverse complement strand
CCGTGCAGGCCGGTGAAGCTGGTTTCGCCGATGGCGTAGAGGCCTGGGACATCAGTATGCCCGCAAGAGTCGACCACCACGCCGCCGCAGGTGTAGTGCGCCGCCGGCACCACCGGAATCGGCTCGCGGGTGATGTCGATACCGAAGCCCAGGCAGCGCTCATACACGTTGGGAAAGTGACTCTTGATGAAGTCCGGGGTCCGGTGACTGATGTCCAGGTACACGCAATCGATACCCAAGCGTTTCATTTCATGGTCGATGGCACGGGCGACGATATCCCGGGGTGCCAATTCGGCACGGCCGTCGAAGCGCGGCATGAAACGCTCACCGTTGGGCAGCTTGAGCAGCGCGCCTTCGCCCCGCAGGGCCTCGGTGATCAGGAAGTTCTTGGCGCGAGGGTGATACAGGCAGGTGGGGTGGAACTGGTTGAACTCCAGGTTGCCGACCCGGCAACCGGCCCGCCAGGCCATGGCTATGCCATCCCCGCAGGCGCCGTCGGAGTTGCTGGTGTACAGATACACCTTGGCCGCGCCCCCTGTCGCCAGCACGGTAAAGCGTGCGCCGTAAGTGTCCACTTCGCCGCTCTCGCGGTTGAGCACATAGGCGCCAAGGCAACGCTGTCCGGGCAGGCCCAATTTGCGCTCGGTGATCAGATCGATGGCCACGCGCTGTTCAAGCAGCTCGATGTTCGGCCGCTGGCGGGCCTGGTGCAGTAACGTGGTGAAAATGGCCGCGCCGGTGGCATCCGCCGCATGAATAATGCGCCGATGACTGTGGCCGCCCTCGCGGGTCAGGTGGAAGGCGAAACCGTTGTCTTCGCTGTCGGCGCTGCCGTCATCGGGCGTAAAGGGGACGCCCTGGTCGATCAGCCATTGGATTGCATCACGGCTGTGCTGCACGGTAAAGCGAACCGCTTCTTTGCTGCACAGGCCTCCGCCAGCAATCAGGGTGTCTTCGACATGGGAATCGACAGTGTCATGATCATCCAGTACGGCCGCTACCCCGCCTTGGGCGTGGAATGTCGAGCCATTTGCCAGTTCGCCCTTGCTCAGCACGGCGATGCGCAGGCTCGCGGGGAGGGTCAGGGCCAGGGTAAGGCCGGCCGCCCCACTGCCTATGATGAGGACGTCGTGCTGAAGGTGCTGTCGCATGGCTGGGCCTTTGGCGAAATGGCGGTCGCTAGTATATCGAGGGCTGAAGCGACAAAATAGTTGTATGGCGGCGCTTCCAATCAGGGAACTTCTCGGATTGGTAGCTTTCCATAAGAGGATACCGGAGACCTGAGCTCATCAGGGCTGCAAAACAAGAAGCCTTTAGCGGAGGCTCTATATCGCATTTCGTGCAGGAATGACTTGATTAGCATGCAGGCGTTTTTGCCTGTATCAAACTGATAACCCTGCACGAAGCTTGCTTGGAAGGGGGAGAACTTTTGCGTAACGCTTGGGTCTATCTGTGTAAGTCAGGCCACCTACGGGCGCGGAAGTTCTCCGGGGTCGGAGAGGAGCGTTCATGCTAACCCAGGAGCAGGATCAGCAACTTGTTGAGCGTGTGCAGCGGGGGGATAGGCGGGCTTTCGATTTGCTGGTGCTGAAGTACCAGCACAAGATTTTGGGATTGATCGTGCGGTTCGTGCATGACACCCATGAAGCCCAGGATGTTGCTCAGGAAGCGTTCATCAAGGCTTACCGTGCGCTTGGAAATTTCCGTGGTGACAGTGCCTTTTATACCTGGCTGTACCGCATCGCCATCAATACGGCAAAAAATCACTTGGTGGCGCGCGGTCGGCGCCCACCAGATAACGATGTCAGCGCTGAAGACGCGGAATTCTATGAGGGTGATCACGCCCTCAAGGATATCGAGTCGCCAGAGCGTGCCATGTTGCGGGATGAAATCGAAACCACTGTGCATCGAACCATCCAGCAGCTACCGGAAGACTTGCGCACGGCATTGACGTTGCGCGAGTTCGATGGGCTGAGTTATGAAGACATAGCCAGCGTCATGCAATGCCCCGTAGGAACCGTACGCTCGCGCATATTTCGTGCGCGAGAGGTTATCGATAAAGCCTTGCAACCCCTGTTGCATGAACAAGCCTGAACTGGCGGCTAAATGCCAAGAGAGGAAAATCATGAATCGTGAGTCCCTGCGGGAATCGCTGTCCGCGGTGATGGATAACGAAGCGGACGAATTGGAATTGCATCGAGTACTCGCCGCAAGCGACGAGTCCGAATTGCGAGCCACTTGGTCGCGTTATCAAATCGCGCGCGCTGTCATGCATAAGGAGTTGCAAGAACCGCGGCTGGATATCGCCGCAGGGGTGATGGCGGCTTTGGCGGATGAAAAAATACCTGCTCAGCCTGTATCGCGCTGGAGTGGCCTGGGGCGTCTGGCTATCGCCGCCTCGGTGACGCTGGCCGTGTTGGCGGGTGTGCGTTTTTATAATCAGGACCAGATCACCGGTGCTGAAATGGCGCAGCAAACTGCTCCGACGAATAACCTGATCATTCCGCATGTGCAGGGTCCTGCTGTGCTGGCCGGCTACAGCGCCGAACAGTCGGATTCTGTAGTGGCCGAGCCGGGAGCACAGCCAAGCTGGCACGATCAGCGTCTGGCTGACTACCTGCGCCAGCATGTCCAGCAATCCGGGCGTAGCGAAGAAAGTGCCTTGCCTTCTGCTCGAGCAGCCAGTCTGGAAAATCGCTAAGTAAAAAGGAATCTCATGCGTTTTCTTTCATTTGCGCTGGGAGTAAGTGCGCTGCTTGGGCAATCGGCCTGGGCAGATGCTCGGGACTGGCTGGTACGGCTACAAGCGGCGGAGCAACAGACGGGCTTTCATGGCGCTTTCGTTTATGAGCGCAATGGCAGTTTTTCCAGCCATGAAATATGGCGTCACGTGACCCCTGACAGCGTTCAAGAGCGCATGCTGCAGCTGGATGGTCCTGCTCACGAAACGTTGCGTACCAATGGTCGACTCACCTGCATGAATGGCAGTTTGAATGATCCGTTGGTCGAAGAGCAGTGGTTGGCGCGCAATCTTGAACCGCGCCAGCTTAGTCAATGGTATGAGATGCGTATGGCAGGCAATTCCCGAGTTGCCGGCCGTGCTGCCGTGGTGCTGGCGCTGATACCGCGCGATCAACATCGCTACGGCTTTGAGCTCCATCTGGATCGTGAAACGGCTTTACCGCTCAAATCATTGCTGCTCAATGAAAAGGGACAGCCTCTGGAGCGCTTCCAGTACGTCGAGTTCCAGGAGGGTGCCTCCTCGGCGATGGTGCAGCCCAGCGAACAGTGCAGGCCCGTAGAGGTTCGCGATTCTCGACAGTTGGCCGAAGAGGCCTGGCGTTCTGAATGGCTGCCCGCCGGGTTCGTTCTTAGCCAGGTTGTTGAGCAGCGTGCTTCTGCCGAGGCGGCGCCTGTCGCCTGGCTGATGTACGGCGATGGTTTGGCGCGGTTTTCCGTTTTTCTGGAACCACTGGGCGACGCGCAAATCGTCGATGTGCGCAGCCAGTTGGGGCCCACTGCAACCGTCTCGCGCCGCCTTTCCACCGAGAAGGGTGACCTGATGGTGACGGTCGTCGGTGAGATCCCCGTCGGCACTGCCGAGCGAATAGCTCTCTCGATGCGTTCGGGATCAGGGGACAGCTTGCAGTGATCGAAGAGCAAGGGCGAGTCGTTGCGGTTGAGCCGGGCGCGGTGTGGGTCGAGACTGTACGCAAAAGCACATGCTCCAGCTGTTCGGCCAATGCCGGCTGCGGTCAGGGAGTGATGGACAAGCTCGGGGTCGGTAGCCGCCGAGGTCATGTGCGTGCACTCACCGATTTGCATCTGGGCATCGGCGACAGCGTGGCTATTGGAGTACGCGAAGAACTCTTGTTGCGCGGCTCCCTCTTGGTTTATTTATTACCCCTGCTCAGCCTCTTCGTTTGCGCCACGTCAGTGCAGGCGATGGGCGGCTCCGAGCCACATACCATTTTTGCCGGTTTAGGCGGATTACTATGTTCCTGGTTATACATTCGCTGGCGCAGTAAGCGCACGGCGAATGATCCGGCACTGCAGCCCGTAGTGCTGCGAGCTCTGCTCGCAGGCACGATCTGAGTGCCGGTTGAGCGGTTTTGCTGCTAGCAGGGGAGTCCCATGTTGAAAGTGAAGGTCAAGTCTTATCTGGGTGGTCTGATGGCTGTGCTGTTACTGGCCCAGGCTATGGTGGCGCAGGCCGATCTGCCCGATTTTACCGAGTTGGTGGAGCAGGCTGGGCCGGCCGTGGTGAACATCAGTACCCGACAAAAATTACCGGAGCGTAATCAGGCCGGGCAGCAGTTGATTCCTGACCTGGAAGGCCTGCCGCCGCTGTTTCGTGAATTCTTTGAGCGCAATCTTCCTCAAATTCCGCGCACGCCCAATGGCCGGCAGCAAGAAGCCCAATCGCTGGGGTCGGGCTTCATCATCTCCACGGATGGGTATGTGTTGACCAATAACCATGTGGTCGCCGATGCGGATGAAATCCTCGTGCGCATGTCCGACCGCAGCGAATTGGAAGCCAAGCTGGTAGGCGCCGACCCCCGCAGTGACGTCGCCTTGCTGAAGATCGAAGGGCGCAATTTGCCCACGGTCAAGCTCGGCAAATCCGACAATCTGAAGGTCGGGGAGTGGGTGCTGGCCATTGGCTCACCGTTCGGCTTCGACTACTCGGTAACCGCAGGTATTGTCAGTGCCAAGGGGCGCAGCCTGCCGAATGAAAGCTATGTGCCGTTCATTCAGACCGACGTGGCGATCAATCCTGGCAATAGCGGTGGCCCGCTGTTCAATCTGAGCGGTGAGGTAGTCGGTATCAATTCTCAGATTTTCACCCGTTCCGGCGGCTTCATGGGGCTGTCTTTCGCCATTCCGATTGATGTCGCGATGGATGTGGCCAACCAGTTGAAAGACTCCGGCAAGGTCAGCCGCGGTTGGCTGGGCGTAGTGATTCAAGAGGTCAACAAGGACCTGGCTGAATCCTTCGGTCTCGAGAAGCCCGCAGGTGCGTTGGTCGCGCAGGTGCTGGAAGAAGGTCCGGCGGCCAAGGGCGGTCTGCGGGTTGGCGATGTGATTCTCACCCTCGATGGGCGACAGATCGTCATGTCTGCGGATCTTCCGCACCTGGTCGGTGGCCTCAAACCCGGTGACAAGGCGAAACTGGAAGTGGTGCGTGATGGGGCTCGCAAAACGCTGGACGTGGTGATTGGCGCGTTGCCGGAAGAGGGCGATGAAATTGCCATGGGCACGCCAGGCAGTGGCGTCGAGAGTAGCAGCAATCGGCTCGGCGTCACTGTTGTGGATCTGAACAGCGAACAGAAAAAGGCGCTGGATCTGCAAGGCGGCGTGTTGATCAAAGAGGTAAGCAACGGTCCGGCTGCACTGATCGGTCTGCGTCCCGGCGATGTCATTACCCACTTGAGCAATCAGGCCATCAAATCGGCTCAGCACTTTACCCAGGTGGCCAAGGAGTTGCCCAAGAACCGCTCGGTATCCATGCGCGTGTTGCGCCAGGGTCGCGCCAGCTTCATTACATTCAAGCTGTCGGAGTAATTATCTCCAATCAAAAAAGGGCGAGCGATCGCCCTTTTTTGTCACCTGCAGGTAGACGTGACGCTGGGTACGGCCTTCGGGTAGAATTCCCTGCTATTTCTCGGCGGGAGTTCCCGCAGCCCCTTTCGAGTGTTGATCTGTGAGTGATCTGAGCCACATCCGCAATTTTTCCATCATTGCCCACATCGACCACGGCAAATCGACGCTGGCCGATCGATTCATTCAAATGTGCGGCGGCTTGTCCGAACGCGAAATGGAGTCCCAGGTTCTGGATTCCATGGACCTGGAGCGCGAGCGCGGCATCACCATCAAGGCGCACAGCGTCACCCTGTATTACACCGCACGGGATAGTAAGACCTACCAACTGAACTTCATCGACACGCCCGGACACGTGGACTTCACCTACGAAGTCAGCCGTTCCCTGGCCGCGTGCGAGGGTGCCTTGCTGGTTGTCGATGCCGGCCAGGGCGTCGAGGCACAATCGGTTGCCAACTGCTACACCGCCATCGAGCAGGGCCTGGAAGTCATGCCGGTGCTCAACAAGATGGACCTGCCCCAAGCCGATCCGGACAAGGTCAAAGACGAGATCGAGCATATCATCGGCATTGACGCCACGGATGCCGTGGCCTGCAGCGCCAAGAGCGGCATGGGTGTGGATGAGGTGCTTGAGCGTCTGGTAAAGGTGATTCCGCCGCCGCAAGGCGAGATCGATGCACCTTTGCAGGCGTTGATCATCGACTCCTGGTTCGACAACTACCTGGGCGTAGTGTCGCTGGTGCGGGTCAAGCATGGCCGGCTGAAAAAGGGTGACAGGATTCTAGTCAAGTCCACAGGTAAGCTGCACCAGGTGGACAGCGTGGGCGTGTTCAGCCCGAAACACACCGAAACCGCCGACCTCAAGGCTGGCGAAGTGGGTTTCATCATTGCTGGCATCAAGGACATCCTTGGTGCCCCGGTGGGCGATACGCTGACGCTAGCTGCCACGCCGGATGTGGCCATGCTGCCGGGCTTCAAGCGTGTCAAGCCGCAGGTGTTCGCCGGCCTGTTTCCGGTCAGCTCCGATGACTTCGAGGCCTTCCGCGAAGCACTGCAGAAACTCACCCTCAACGATGCTGCCCTGCAGTACGAGCCGGAAAGCTCCGACGCGCTGGGCTTCGGTTTCCGTATCGGTTTCCTCGGTATGCTCCACATGGAGATTATCCAGGAGCGCCTGGAGCGCGAATACAATCTCGACCTGATCACCACCGCACCCACCGTTATATTCGAGGTGGAGCTGAAGAACGGCGAGACGATTTACGTCGATAACCCGTCCAAATTGCCCGATCCTTCGGTGATCAACGATATGCGCGAACCAATCGTGCGCGCCAATATCCTCGTCCCGCAGGAGCACCTGGGCAACGTGATTACCCTGTGCATTGAGAAGCGCGGTGTGCAGCGCGACATGCAATTCCTCAGCAGCCAGGTACAAGTCAGCTACGATTTGCCGATGAACGAAGTGGTTCTGGACTTCTTCGATCGGCTGAAATCAGTGAGCCGCGGTTACGCCTCCCTGGACTATGCCTTTGATCGCTTCCAGTCAGCCAATCTGGTGCGTCTGGATGTGTTGATCAACGCTGAAAAGGTGGATGCCTTGGCGCTGATCGTGCACCGCGACCGTGCCAATCAGAAAGGCCGCGCGCTGACCGAAAAGATGAAAGAGCTGATTCCTCGGCAGATGTTCGACGTGGCGATCCAGGCGGCCATTGGCGGTCAGGTGGTTGCGCGTACGACGGTAAAGGCGCTGCGCAAGAACGTATTGGCCAAATGCTATGGTGGTGACGTGAGCCGTAAGCGCAAGCTGCTGGAAAAGCAGAAGGCTGGTAAGAAAAGGATGAAACAGGTCGGCAACGTGGAAATTCCCCAGGAAGCGTTTCTTGCCGTTCTCAAAGTGGATAGCTAAGACCCATGTCGATCAATTTTCCGCTGTTGCTGGTTATTGCCGTTGCGGTATGCGGGGCATTGGCCCTGTTGGATATGCTGGTACTGGCGCCCCGTCGGCGTGCGGTGATCAGCACCTACCAGGGCCAGTTGCAGGGCGAGCCTGATCCTCAGGTGGTTGAAAAGCTCAGCAAGGAGCCCATGCTGGTCGAATACGGAAAGTCACTTTTTCCGGTGTTGGCCATCGTGCTGGTATTGCGCTCGTTTCTGGTTGAACCCTTCCAGATTCCGTCTGGTTCGATGAAGCCGACCCTGGAAGTGGGCGATTTTATCCTGGTCAACAAGTTTGCCTATGGCATCCGTCTGCCGGTGCTGGACACCAAGGTAATCGAGATTGGCGATCCGCAACGCGGTGATGTGATGGTGTTCCGCTACCCCAGCGATCCGAATATCAACTACATCAAGCGGGTTGTGGGACTGCCGGGTGATACGGTGCGTTACAGCAGTGAAAAGCGCTTGTTCATCAATGGCGAGCCGGTAGCTGAGAAGTGGCTGGGCGAAGAGCCGGGCACGCTGGGCAACGCTGGCCTCTATCAGGAAAAGCTGGGCGCTGCAGAGCATATGATTCGCAAGGAAATGGGGCGGTATCGCATCGAACCCAGTCGTGAGTGGACCGTTCCGGATGGCCATTATTTCATGATGGGTGATAACCGCGACAACTCCAACGACAGCCGTTACTGGAACGATACGGCTATCGCTGCGGAGCTTCGCGGCATGGTTCCCGACCGTAATATCGTCGGCAAGGCCTTTGCCGTATGGCTCAGCTGGCCAGAACCAAAGGGCGGCAACCTGCCCAGCCTCTCGCGTGTCGGCCTGATCCATTGAATTTGTGCGGTACCGTGCAATACGGTGCCGCCTGCTTTCTATAGGCTTGGCTGCCGATAATCTCGACATGAGGTCGATCATGACGTTCTCGCATTCGCAGAAAGGACTTTCGCTGCTGAGCTGGATGGTGGTACTGGCGGTGGTGGCGTTTATCGCCAGCACTGCGTTCAAGGTCATACCGCATTACCTCGACAATCTGTCGATGGAAAAAATCATCGCTTCGGTCGAGACTGATCAAGCAGCAGATATTCGTACCGTGGGCGATTTTTACCGGCATGTGAGCAAAGGCATGCAAGTAAACAATATTCGCGACCTGGACATGGACAAGGCACTCACCGTGCGCGTGGAAAACAATCAGTTTCATGCCCGGTTGAAATATGAAAAGCGCGAACCTCTGATTGATAGTCTCGATCTGGTGGTTCACTTCGATAAAGAATTCCGCGTAAGAATCCCGTGAGCTCATCTCTAAGCCGTCTCGAGCGTCAGCTCGGCTATACCTTCATCAATCAGGATCTGATGATCCTGGCCCTGACACACCGTAGTTTTGCCGGACGCAACAATGAGCGTCTGGAGTTTCTCGGCGATGCCATCCTTAATTTCGTGGCGGGCGAGGCGCTGTTTGAGCGCTTTCCCCAAGCGCGGGAAGGACAGCTTTCCCGGCTACGCTCCCGTCTGGTCAAGGGCGAGACACTGGCCTTGCTAGCGCGTGGCTTCGAGCTGGGCGAATACCTGCGCCTGGGGTCGGGCGAGCTGAAAAGCGGTGGTTACCGGCGCGACTCTATCCTGGCCGATGCGGTCGAAGCACTGATTGGTGCCATCTATCTGGATGCCGGCATGGAACCTGCGCGCGAGCGCGTACTGGCCTGGCTAGCGGCTGAGATCGAAAGCCTGACGCTGGTAGATACCAACAAGGATCCCAAGACCCGGCTGCAGGAGTTTCTGCAATCGCGCGGCTGTGAGCTGCCTCAGTATGAGGTGGTGGATATACAAGGTGATCCGCACTGCCGGACGTTCTTCGTCGAGTGCCGGATCAGTCTGCTGAATGACAAGACCCGCGGGCAGGGCGCCAGTCGGAGGATCGCCGAGCAGGTATCCGCCGCCGCTGCGCTGATTGCCCTGGGCGTGGAGAATGCTCATGACTGATATCAGTCGCTGCGGTTACGTGGCCATCGTCGGTCGTCCCAACGTGGGCAAGTCCACGCTGCTCAACCATATTCTTGGCCAGAAATTGGCAATCACTTCGCGCAAGCCACAGACCACACGCCACAACATGCTCGGGATCAAGACCGAGGGTGCGGTGCAGGCAATCTATGTGGACACCCCCGGCTTGCACAAGAACAATGAAAAAGCGCTCAACCGCTTCATGAACAAGAGCGCGGCCTCTGCACTCAAGGACGTGGATGTGGTGGTCTTCGTAGTCGACCGCACACGCTGGACCGACGAGGATCAGTTGGTGCTGGACCGTGTGCAGTATGTCCAGGGCCCGGTGATCATCGCCGTCAACAAGGCCGACCGCTTGGAAGACAAGGCCGAGTTGCTGCCACATTTGCAGTGGCTGACCGAGCAACTGCCCAACGCGGAAGTCGTGCCGGTTTCCGCCTTGCACGGGCACAATCTGGACACCTTGGAGCGTCTGGTGGCCGAGCATCTGCCCGAGAACGAGCATTTTTTCCCGGAAGACCAGATCACCGACCGCTCCAGCCGTTTCTTGGCCGCCGAACTGGTGCGCGAAAAAATCATGCGACAGCTGGGCGCTGAGCTGCCCTACCAGATCACTGTGGAGATCGAAGAATTCAAGCAGGAAGGGCGCATTCTGCATATCCATGCGCTGATCCTGGTCGAACGTGATGGGCAGAAGAAAATCCTTATTGGCGAGAAAGGCGAGCGGATCAAGCAGATCGGCCAGGGCGCGCGCAAGGACATGGAAGTGCTGTTCGACTCCAAGGTCATGCTTAACTTGTGGGTCAAGGTTAAGGGTGGCTGGTCCGACGATGAGCGAGCCCTGCATTCGCTCGGTTACCGAGAACAGTGATGTGAGCGGCGACGGGCAAGCCAACGACCCAAGGGTTGCCCGGGCTGTTAACCCCTGATGCTGGCCTTCATCCTGCACACCCGTGCTTACAAGGAAACCAGCGCTCTGGTGGATCTGTTTACCCCAGAGGGCCGTCTGCGGGCGGTGCTGCGCGGTGCTCGAAGCAAATCTGGCAGCCAGGCGCGGCCTTTTTTACCTCTGGATATCGAGTTGCGCGGGCGCGGCGAACTCAAGACCGTGGCGCGCCTGGAGTCGGCTGGCATACCGAACCTGTTGCATGGCGATGCGCTGTTCAGCGGGCTTTACCTGAATGAATTGCTGATTCGTCTGCTGCCCATGCAGGACCCACAGCCGGTCATGTTCGAGCACTATGCTCTGACCCTCCAGGCGTTGGCCGCCGGCCGTGCATTGCAACCGCTGTTGCGTGCCTTTGAGTGGCGCTTGCTTGAGCAGCTTGGCTATGGCTTCGCCCTGGACCACGATCGTTACGGTCAACCCATAGAGCCCGAAGCCTATTATCGCTTGAAGCCGGAGGCAGGCCTGGAGCGCACCGTTGAATTGCAGCCCGGCTTGTTCCATGGTCACGATCTGCTGGCCATGGCCGCCGTCGACTGGAATGACCCTGCAGTGCTGGCGGCTGCCAAACGCCTGATGCGTCAGGCCCTCGCCCCACATTTAGGCGGCCGACCCCTGGTCAGCCGCGAGTTGTTCATGAATCTCAAGGAGCCCCCTCGTGTCTGACAATCAGCGCATTCTGCTTGGTGTGAATATCGATCATGTGGCGACCTTGCGTCAGGCACGCGGGACGCGCTATCCGGATCCGGTCAAGGCCGCGCTGGATGCCGAGGAAGCCGGTGCCGATGGCATTACCGTGCATCTTCGTGAAGACCGCCGGCACATTCAGGAGCGCGACGTGCTCCTGCTCAAGAAGTGCCTGCAAACCCGCATGAACTTCGAGATGGGCGTGACCGAGGCAATGCTGGCGTTTGCTGAACGCATTCGCCCGGAGCATATCTGCCTGGTACCGGAGACCCGTCAGGAATTGACCACCGAGGGCGGGCTCGAGGTGGTTGGCCAAGAGCAGCGGATTGGCGATGCGGTGGCCGCGCTGGCTGAACTGGGTAGCGAAGTCTCGTTGTTCATTGATGCCGATGCTCGGCAGATCGAAGCGGCCGCCCGCATCGGCGCACCGGCCATCGAGTTGCACACAGGGCGCTATGCCGACGCCACTACGCCCGCCGAAATGGCCCTGGAGCTGGAGCGGATTCGTCAGGGCGTGGCATTGGGACGCCAACTAGGGCTTATCGTCAATGCAGGACATGGTCTGCATTACCACAATGTGCACGACGTGGCGGCGATCCCGGGAATCAACGAACTCAACATCGGTCATGCGATTGTCGCTCATGCCTTGTTCGTCGGTTTCAAGCCGGCCGTCCAAGAAATGAAAGCGCTGATCGCTGCGGCTGCGCGTCGTTAAGAGACCTTTTAACGCGAACGGTATTGGCCTCGCCAGCCTCAGGTGTCGGCCGACACTGCTTCGAGTGATGCGGAGTCCGGATTGACGTGAGCCTGTGGCTCGTTTGCCTGGCTGTCGATGATGATGCGATCGCGCCCCGTGCTTTTGGCCTGATAAAGACAGCGGTCGGCGCGCTGTAGCCAACTGGTCCACGATTCATCAGGCTGCAAGACGGCGCCACCGATAGATACGGTAACCGGACCACCGGGGCCCAGCAGCCCGCTGCGGACCTGTTGATGTAACTGTGCGGCAGCACGTTGCAAGCCGCTGAGCTCGGTGTCCTGCAGCAGGAGGAGAAATTCCTCGCCACCAAAACGGTAGAGCAGGTCTTCCTGACGGGATGAGCGTTTGATCAAACGGACAAAGTCGATCAAGACCTAATCCCCGGCATGGTGGCCAAAACGGTCGTTGATCTGTTTGAAATGATCCAGGTCCATGACGAGCAACGCTTGCGGTTTACCGTGGCGACGTTTGCGTGAGGCGGCGATTTTCAGGTCCGTATCCATCGCCCGGCGATTACGGGCGCCGGTCAGCCCGTCCTGGATGGCAAGAATCTGCAATTGTTCGCGTTGAAGCTGAGTGCGATAGGCAAATATCAGGGTCAGGATGCACGCCATCAGGCTGGTGACCAGGAAAGAGCCCATCTGGTGGTAACTTTCGAAGACGCTACCCGGTTGCCACAGTGAATGGCCGATCAGGCCGGCCAACACCAGCAGCGTGGCAATGCTGGCTTTGCCTGGCGAAACCATGAAGAAGTTGAACAGGATCAAGGGATAGATCCAGAACAGGCCATTCACACTCAGATTGATGGCGATCAGCGTGGCCAGACAGGTAAATACGCAGCACACGTAGAGGCCTGCCTTGGTCGTATTGCCGGTTACCCAGGCAAATATGACGGCGGCCACAGTCGACAGGACAATCACAAGGTCAGACATGCCAACCAGATAATTGCCCTCCAGCAGGCGGTATACGGCGTAGGGCGAAATGCCCAATACACCGAATAGCCCCATCAGACTGATGATCGAGAGCTGAAAATCAGTGCGCAAGCGCTGTAAAAAGCGTGCAAAAAATCGATCCATGTTTTTTATATCGAGCTTTCGCATCAAGGATGCCGCGCTTTGCCTGGCCTCGCAATACTTACTGGTAGCTGTGTGCTATTAGTGGCTTATCAGTCAGCTCGAATTGAGCGATGCGCCACATGTATTGCTTAAGGTTTGCGTGCGATCAGGACTGCACGTCTTGGGGCCGGCAGACCTTCAACGGTGCGGGATGCGTCGGCCGGATCGAGGAAGTCGGCGAGCGATTGAAAGCGCATCCATTCGGTGCTGCGTTGTTCATCCAGGCTGGTCTGACTGACATCGACACAGCGCACGTTTTCAAAGCCCGCGCGGCGCAACCACAGTTCCAGCGCCGGCACTGATGGCAAGAACCAGACGTTGCGCATTTGCGCGTAACGGTCTTCGGGCACCAGCACCTGGTTGACATCGCCTTCGACCACCAGGGTTTCCAGCACCAATTCGCCCCCTTTGACCAGGCAGTCCTTGAGCGCCAGCAGGTGATCAATGGGCGAGCGGCGGTGATAGAGCACCCCCATGGAGAATACCGTGTCGAAGCCTTGCAGCTTTTCCGGCAGCTCTTCGAGGGCGAACGGCAAATGCCAGGCGGGCAGATCCGGCAGATAGCGCTGCATGGCCAGGAATTGGCAGAAGAATAGCCAGTTGGGGTCAACGCCAATCACGCTGTCAGCGCCAGCGCCCAGCATGCGCCACATGTAATAGCCGTTGCCGCAGCCAACATCCAGCACACGCTTGCCGGTCAGGTCGAGGTGCGGACTGACACGCGCCCATTTCCAGTCCGAGCGCCATTCCGTGTCCAGCTGTACGCCAAACAGCTCGAAAGGGCCCTTGCGCCAAGGGGACAGGCCAAGCAAGGCCTCACGCAACTGCAGGCGGACGCTTGCGTCGCAGTCGGCGTCGAGTCGGAACGCCTGCGTCAAGTCAATCTGGCTTGGGCTCAGCGCGGGCAAGGCATCCAGCGCCTGTTGCCAGCGTTGCAGGTCGCCATGGCCGATGGCCAGTTTGGCATCGAGCTGAGTTTGCAAAGTGTTCGCCCAGCCGGACAGGGGTGTATTGGCCACACGTTGGATCAGGGAGCTAAGGTCGGTCATGGCAGGGCAATCAGTGAGGCGAAATTCAGGCATTGGAACCAGGGGATGATCTTGCTAAAGCCGGCGGCTAGCAAACGCTCGCGATGTTGCTCCAGGCTGTCCGGCAGCATGACGTTTTCAATGGCACTGCGTTTCTGGGCGATTTCCAGTTCGCTGTAGCCATTGGCACGCTTGAAGTCGAGGTGCAATTCAGTGAGTAGCGCGTGTTCGACGGGGTCTTGGAAGCACAGCTTTTCCGAAAGAATCAGCGCGCCGCCAGGCAGCAGGCTTCGACGAATGCGGGCCAGCAGCTCGGGACGCTGTGCGGGGGAAATGAACTGCAGTGTGAAATTCAGGGCGATCAGCGAAGCTGGCTGGAATTGCAGCGCCAAGATATCCGCCTCGATCACCTCGACGGGCAGCAGCTCCTGAAACATGGAGTCTTGGGCTTGCAGGTATTCCCGGCAGCGCTCCACCATCGCAGCAGAGTTATCCACAGCAATGATCCGGCATTGCTCGCTCTGTACATGGCGGCGCAAAGCCTGGGTCACCGCGCCCAGAGAGCAGCCCAGGTCATAAAGCACGGAGTCGGGTTGGGCGAAGCGCGCAGCCAGTACGCCAATGTTTTCGACGATGGTCGGATACCCGGGTACCGAGCGCTTGATCATGTCGGGAAACACGCGGGCCACGTCTTCGTTGAAGACGAAGTCCGGTACCTGGGCCAACGGCTGGGCGAAAATCTGATCAGGTTCCTGGCGCATGGCGAGATTCGGTCGTGCGGAAAAGGCGGGCATTTTAGCCAAGAGCGACAGCTTATGCTTGTTCTCTATCGCAATGTCTGCCCGCCCGCGCCATGGCGCGGAGGAACGTTGCCTTCGGAGTCAGCTGGTGACTTGAGGTTTTTCCTCGAAGAGCGATACAGGAGCTTTGCCTTGCAGGCGCTTGCCCAGGCGAATGCCTGGCAGCTCGATGTATTTATAGGTCAGCGAAGACACCAGAATCACAACCAGCAGGATGGCCACTGCCAGCAGGTTATCCAGCAGCATGTTTTGCGTACTGACAAAGCCGAAGGCTGCGCTGCCCAGTGGTGCGGAAGGTGCAAGGTGTTCCAGGCCAGGCAGCTTGGACAACTGCAGAGCAAGCCCGTGTAAAACGCCAAGGAGGACGAAGTGAGTCATGTAAATGGAGAAGGACCACAGGCCCAGAGCTTGTAGCCAGCGCTGCTTGAGCCAGCTCGAAACGAGGCCGCCTTCAAAGGCGAAGATGAACACGGTGAGCAAGAGCATGAGGCTGGCGAACAGGTCGCGGTAGAGATAGCTGCTGTCTAGAACCAATGCCAACACCAACAGCGTACTGATCTCCAGGATGGTGAATTCAGTTTGGCTCAGTGGCAGGGCTCGCAAACTGTCGAATAATCGGTAGAGCAGGGCCCCCGCGAAGAAACAGCCAACGCCCTTGAAAACTTCGGCTTCCAGCGCGTGGACCTGCATCAGTAAACCCAGACACATCAGTAGGCTAATAAGTGAGAAAACGAGGCTGTTGCGACGTGGTAGCGCCACCAGAATCAAGCTGAACAGCAGGTAAACGTAATAGCCAACGCTGATGCTCCAGGCGGGCGCATTGAACGACAGGTTGTCAGCGCCGGGTAGCCAGGCCTGCAACAGCAAAAGGTTGGGCAGGATTTGCGCAGCAGCGAAGCTGCTGTTGAACGCCTCGGTTGACGAGCCTTGACCCTGAACCAGCAGTTTGCCGACTTCCAAGAGGATAAACAGGCCGAGCAGGCACAGGTGCAGGGGGAAAAGGCGAAACGTTCGCGCAATGGCGAAGTCGCGCAGCGCCGCGACATTGGTCAGCCGAGGGGCGTAGGTGTGGCAAAGTACGAAGCCGCTGAGCGCGAAGAAGAATTGGACGAACACCGGCCCGTTGCCAAAGACATTCAGCTCGCTGAACGCCAGCACGATGGGCATGTGGAACAGCACGATGGCTAGAGCAGCAAGGCCGCGAAAGCTATCCAGAACGGTAAAATGTTGGGCTGCAGGCATCTTCGAGTCCCTTCAAGTCGATCCCGTTTAACCATCCGCTGATGCCCTTTTCTTCGGAACGGATGATGTCGAACAGTGTGCAATTGCCGAGATTCCTTGCGCGGCGAAGTGAAGCGCCAGATTTCTGGCGCTTCACTGTGCACTCAGTCACGTTAGACCAGAAAATAACCGATGCGAATTTTTTCGCGATTTTTTCAAGAAAGGGGGAACCCGGCCGCCAAGTGCCCCGGAGGGGCTTTGGGTGCCGGGTCGAATACTCAGAACAGCAGCTTGGCCACGTCAGCGAAGTGCTGTGCGAAGTGCACGCTGAGGCCACTCTTGAGGTAGTCCGGCAACTCGTCGAAGTCGCCACGATTGGCCTCGGGGAGGATCAGCTCGAAGATTTTTTGCCGGCGCGCGGCGATAACCTTTTCACGCACTCCGCCAATGGCCAGCACCTGTCCGGTGAGGGTCAGCTCGCCGGTCATCGCCACGCCTTTTTTCGGCGCCTGGTTACGGGCCAGTGAGAGCAAGGCGCTGGCCATGCTGATCCCGGCGCTGGGACCGTCCTTGGGCGTGGCGCCCTCGGGGACGTGCAAGTGCACGAAGGCCTGGTCGAAGAACACCGGGTCGCCGCCGTATTGTTTGAGGTGCGAGCTGATATAGCTGTAGGCGATCTCCGCCGACTCCTTCATCACTTCGCCCAGCTTGCCGGTGAGCTTGAAGCCGCGATTGAGGGTATGGATGCGGGTTGCCTCGATCGGCAAGGTGACGCCGCCCATGCTGGTCCAGGCCAGGCCGGTAATCACCCCAACGCCGGCGAGCAAGCGTTCGCGACGGAAAATGGGCACCCCGAGGGATTCCTCCAGATCCTTGGGGCCGATGCGGATGCTGCATTCGGGATCCTCGAGCAAGCGCACCACGGCTTTGCGCACCAGCCTGCCGAGCTGCTTTTCCAGTTGTCGCACGCCGGCCTCGCGGGCGTAGCCTTCGATTACCGCCTTGAACGCGGCGTCGCTGATCGACAGGCGATCCTTAGGCACGCCGGTCTTGGCCAGCAGTTTTGGCCACAGATGACGCTTGGCAATGGCCAGCTTTTCCTCGGCGATGTAGCCCGCCAGGCGGATGGTTTCCATGCGGTCGAGCAGGGGCGCGGGAATCGAGTCCAGGGTGTTGGCGGTGCAGATGAATAGCACCTTGGACAAGTCCATGCGCAGGTCGAGGTAGTGATCGAGGAATTCGGCGTTCTGTTCCGGGTCGAGAGTCTCCAGCAGCGCCGCGGCCGGGTCGCCTTGGTGACTGACGCCGAGCTTGTCGATTTCGTCGAGCATGATCACCGGGTTCATCACTTCGACGTCCTTGAGCGCCTGCACCAGCTTGCCGGGCAAGGCACCGATGTAGGTGCGCCGATGGCCCTTGATCTCCGCCTCATCGCGCATGCCGCCGACGCTGAAACGGTAGAAAGGTCGGCCCAGGGTTTCGGCAATGGACTTGCCGATACTGGTCTTGCCCACTCCGGGCGGGCCGACCAGGAGCACGATGGAGCCGGCCACTTCGCCCTTGAAGGCGCCGACTGCCAGGAATTCGACGATGCGTTGCTTGATGTCGTCCATGCCCGCGTGATGCTTGTCGAGCACTTTGCGGGCACGGGTCAGGTCCAGCTTGTCCTTGCCGTATACCCCCCAGGGGATGCTGGTGGCCCAGTCCAGGTAATTGCGCGTGACGGCGTATTCCGGCGAGCCGGTTTCCAGGATCGACAGTTTGTTGAGCTCCTCGTCGATGCGCTTTTGCGCGGCCGGCGGAACGGTCTTGCCCGTCAAGCGCGCGCGAAACTCATCGGCATCGGCGCTGCGATCGTCCTTGGTGATGCCCAGCTCATGCTGGATGATCTTCAGCTGCTCCTTGAGAAAAAACTCGCGCTGATGCTCGCTGATCTTGCGATTCACTTCGGCGGAGAGTTCGTTTTGCAGGCGCGCCACTTCGACTTCCTTGCGCAGCAGCGGCAGCACTTTTTCCATGCGCTTGAGCACCGGTACGCAGTCGAGCACATCCTGCAACTCATTGCCGGGCGCGGTGGTCAGCGCGGCGGCGAAGTCGGTGAGCGGCGAGGGATCGTTGGGGCTGAAGCGATTCAGGTAGTTCTTCAGCTCTTCGTTGTACAGCGGGTTGAGGGGCAGCAACTCTTTGATCGCATTGATCAGCGCCATGCCGTAGGCCTTGACCTCGTCGCGTGAATCTTCGGCGCTGCGCGGATAGTCCACCTCGACCAGATACGGCGGCTTGCGGCGCAACCAGCCGCGGATGCGCACGCGGGTGAGTCCCTGGGCGACGAACTGCAACTGGCCACCTTCCCGGCTGGCATGGTGCACGCGCACCACGGTGCCGTGCACGGGCAGATCGTCCGGATCGAAGTCGACTGTGTCGCTCGACGCGGGCCTATCGATGAAAAACAGCGCCAGGCAGCGGTGGTCGGTGTTGGCCACGCGTTGCAGCGTTTCGCTCCAGGGATGCTCGTTGACGATGACGGGCAGTACCTGAGCGGGAAAGAAGGGGCGATTGTGGACCGGGATCACATACAACTTGTCTGGCAGAGCCTGACCGGGCAGGGCGAGTTGTCCGGGGGCGCTGGTGACGATTTCCGGGGCATTGGCCTGATCGTTCATGGAAATACCTGCAAAGAGAACCTGTTATCTAGATGGGACTGCATGGCGGGATTTTCAACCGGAGGCGCAAGGGGTAAAAAACCTTTAAATGTTACGATATAACATGGTAGCTTTGCCGCCCCGCGATCCCTGGGTTGGCGTGCAAGGCGTCTGGCACAGGGTTCTCCGTCATTTTTCTGAAGAGAACACTATGCGACACAGTTACCCCCAACTGGCCTTAACAATCAGTCTTGTCTGGATACCACCCGCTTGGGCCGCCGAACACATCGAACTGGAAAGCAGCCTGATCAGTGCCAGCGCCTTGGCCCGTCAGAACCATGAAATGACCACGCCGGCCGAGGTGCTTGAAGGCGACGTATTGATCCAGCGCCGGGCGGCAACCCTGGGCGAAACCCTGGATGGCTTGCCGGGTGTGCATGCCGCTAGCTTCGGTGCTGGTGCCAGCCGCCCGGTGATTCGAGGTCTGGATGGCGGGCGCGTCAAGGTGCTCAGCGATGGTGTTGATGTGATGGATGCCTCGACGATCAGCCAGGATCATGCGGTGGGTGTCGAGCCGCTGTTGGCCGAGCGCATCGAAGTGCTCAAGGGGCCGGCGACCTTGTTGTATGGCGGCGGCGCCATCGGTGGGGTGGTTAACCTGGTCGACAAGAAAGTGCCCACGTATGTGCCGGAGAAGGGTTACGAAGGTGAGCTGGAAATGCGCGCCAACAGCGTGGCCAACGAGGGCGCCGGCGTGTTTGGTCTCACTGCCGGTACCGGCCCCTTTGCGCTGCGCGTCGAAGGCGTCAAGCGCCAGGCGGATGACTACGAGATTCCTGGCGCGGAGGGCGAGGCGCGCAGCAACAAGCAGGTGGGTGCCTACAACGACACTGATAGCTACAGCCTGGGCGGCAGTTTCATTGGAGAGCGGGGCTACCTGGGCCTGGCGTACAGCCGCCAGGAAAACCGCTACGGACTGCTGGCGCACGAGCACGTTGGCTGCGACCCGCACGGGAATCACTGGCACTGCGGTGATCACGGGCACGACCACGACCATGGGCACGAGGAAGAAGAACATGGCCATGGCGGCGCGGTGCCCTACATCAGCATGCAACAGGACCGCTGGGACCTGCGCGGCGAGCTGAGCGATCCCTTGCCGGGCTTCGAGCTGGCGCGCCTGCGCGTCGGCTACAGCGATTATCGGCATGCCGAAATCGAGGGTGGCGAGAAAATGGCCGTTTTCGACAGCGAAGCCTATGACGCCCGTATCGAGCTGACTCACCAGCCGCTGCTGGGCTGGCATGGCGTGCTGGGTGCGCAGACCACCGAGCGCGACTTTGCGCGCCTGACGCCCGAGCACCCCATGCCGCACACCCTGACCCGCAACCACGCGCTGTTCCTGCTGGAGGAATACACCGCTGGCGCCTGGCGTTACGAGCTTGGGGCGCGTCACGAATGGCAAGCAATCGATGCCGAAGCCGGCTACGCAGACACCGACCATACCGGCACCTCTTTGTCGGCGGGCGCGGTGTGGGCGTTCGCGCCGGCCTATTCGCTGGGCTTCTCGCTGTCTCGTTCGCAGCGCCTGCCCAGCGCCGAGGAGCTCTATGCCTACGGGCCGCACGCTGCCAGCCGGACCATCGAACGCGGCAATGTCGAATTGCAGGAAGAAACCTCCCACAACGCCGAAGTCACCCTGCGCAGATTCGCCGGGCCGACCACCTTTACCCTCAGTGCGTTTCGCAACCAGGTGGATGACTTCATCTATGCCGCCGACCTCGGCCATCAACCGGGTGGCGGTTACCGCGAGGTCGAGTACCGCCAGGAAGAAGCCATCTTGAGCGGAGTCGAGGGCGAGGTGCGTCATCAGTTCACCGATAGCTTCGCCGCCACGCTGTTCGGCGACCATGTGCGAGGCGAGCTCAAGGATGGCGGCGCCCTGCCGCGCATACCCGCCGACCGCCTGGGCGTGCGCCTTGAGCAGAGCTTCGGTGCATCCGTGGAGAGTCATTTGGAGTTTTACCGGGTGCAGCGTCAGGACGACATTGCCGACTTCGAAACCGAAACCGCCGGTTACAACAGGCTCGGTGCCTGGCTCAGCTACCACGGCAGCCTGAGCCAGGCCGACTATCAGTTGTATCTACGGGCCGACAACCTGCTGGATGCCAAGGCGCGCGAACATAGCTCGCTGATCAAGGATGATGTGTTGTTGCCGGGGCGCAACCTGACCCTGGGAGCGCGACTGACGTTCTAAAGGCACTGCAGGCCGTATCCCGACTTGAACATACCGCTGGTCGGGATTTTTTCTACGGCTTGGCCAACAAGTCATGGATAATCCTGTCGCCCGTAACAGCCAAGTCAGAGCGTCTACGCTCTGGTTAGATGTCGGATTGTCCGGGAGTGCCAACTGACTTCAGTTGGCATTTTTTTGTTCGTGATGAAGCTGGCCTCTCTTCATCCGTATGAATAAGGAAAACGCCATGTCCTTCACCAACCCTCTCTGGGTAACCTTCGTCCTGTATATCCTGGCGATGGTGCTCATCGGCTTCATCGCCTATCGCGCCACCAAGAATTTCGACGATTACATCCTCGGTGGCCGCAGCCTGGGTAGTTTCGTCACGGCGCTGTCCGCCGGGGCTTCCGACATGAGTGGCTGGCTGTTGCTGGGCCTGCCCGGGGCCATTTTCGTATCCGGCTTGTCGGAAAGCTGGATCGCCATCGGCCTGATTATCGGGGCCTGGCTCAACTGGCAATTCGTCGCCGGCCGTCTGCGCGTGCACACCGAGCACAACCACAACGCGCTGACCCTGCCGGATTACTTCACTCACCGTTTCGAGGACAAGAGCCGCCTGCTGCGCATCTTCTCCGCCGTGGTGATCCTGATGTTCTTCACCATCTACTGCGCCTCGGGTGTGGTAGCCGGTGCGCGGTTGTTCGAGACCACCTTTGGCTTGCCCTACGACATCGCCATATGGGTGGGTGCTGCGGCAACCATCCTCTACGTGTTCGTCGGCGGCTTCCTGGCGGTGAGCTGGACCGACACCGTGCAGGCGTCGCTGATGATTTTCGCCCTGCTGCTCACGCCGCTGTTCGTGATTCTCGCCCTTGGCGATTTCGGCGCGGCCATGGACACCATCGCCGCGCAGAACCCGGCGAACTTCGACATGTTCAGGGGCCTCTCCTTCATCGCGATCATCTCGCTGCTGGGCTGGGGCCTGGGCTATTTTGGCCAGCCGCACATCCTGGTGCGCTTCATGGCTGCCAGCTCGGTGAAGGCGATTCCCAATGCGCGACGTATCGGCATGACCTGGATGATCCTCTGCTTGGGCGGCGCCGTGGCGGTGGGCTTCTTCGGCATCGCCTATTTCGCCGGCCATCCCGAGCAGGCCGGCCCGGTGACCGAGAACGGTGAGCGGGTGTTCATGGAACTGGTGAAGATTCTCTTCAACCCCTGGGTGGCCGGTGTGATCCTGTCTGGCGTACTGGCGGCGGTCATGAGTACCTTGAGCGCCCAGCTGCTGGTGTCCTCCAGTGCCCTGACCCAGGATTTCTACAAATCCTTCCTGCGCAAGCACGCTTCGCAGACCGAGCTGGTCTGGGTCGGTCGCGCCATGGTGCTGATGATCGCGCTGATCGCCATCGGCATCGCCTACAACCCGGACAGCAAGGTGCTCGGCCTGGTGGCTTATGCCTGGGCCGGCTTCGGCGCGGCGTTCGGTCCGGTGGTGCTGATTTCGGTGCTGTGGAAGCGCATGACCCGCAACGGCGCCCTGGCCGGCATGCTGGTCGGTGCGATTACCGTGGTGGTGTGGAAGGAGTTCATCGGCCTGGGACTGTACGAGATCATCCCGGGCTTTATCCTCGCCACCCTGGCCATCCTGGTGTTCAGCCTGCTCGACAAGGAACCCAACGTTGGAATCCAGCAGCGCTTCGACGTGGCGGAGAAGGAATACCAGGACGCGCATATCTGACCTGCGCCCGGCCTGGTCCGTTGCGGCGGACCGAGGCCGGGTTGAAGGGCGAGGTCTCATACTGCTGCTCTATTCCTGACCAGGCTTCCACGCTCCGGTCAGTGCCTGAAGAGAGAGGAGGTCTGCCATGCCATCTCTGGCCAAGAATACCGGTTGCAACCTGATTCCCTGCCTGCGTTATCGCGATGTGCCGGCGGCCATTGACTGGCTCTGTCAGGCATTTGGCTTCGAGGCGCAGCACGTGTTCAAAAACACTGCAGGGGACATTGTGCATGCCGAGCTGGCGTTTGGGCAGAGCCTGCTGATGCTCGGTCCGGTGGTTGACAGTGAATTCGGACGGCTGCTGACCCAGCCTGATGCCATCGGCGGCTTGGCCACCCAGAGCCTCTACCTCGTTGTGGCCAGCGCCGATGGCCTGTACACCCAGGCCAAGGCCGCCGGTGCCGAGATTGTCATCGAGCTGCGTGACGAGGAATACGGCGGGCGAGGGTTCAGCTGTCGCGACCCGGAGGGGCACCTGTGGAGTTTCGGCAGCTATGACCCCTGGGCAGTCCCGCAAGGCGAGGTGTAGCGGGTTAGGGTCAAACAGCCCCCGCGTGCCTCGTCCGGGAGCGCCTCGCCGCTTCAGTTCAACACATACCGCTGCGGCAGTAGCGGTTCAGGCAACGGCTCGCCGAGGACTTCCAGCACATCCCTCTCGAGACTGCGCACCAGGGCATTGAGCGGCAGGTCGTTGTCGGCCAGGCCGAAGGGATCTTCCAGCTCGTCACCCAAGGCATCCAGACCGAAGAAGGTGTAGGCGATGATCGCCACCACGATCGGCGTTAACAGCTGTAGCGAGCTGACCAGGCCGAATGGCAACAGCAGGCAGAACAGCCAGGCCGTGCGGTGCAGCAGCAACGAATAAGCGAAGGGTGTCGGGGTGCTCTTGATGCGCTCGCAGATTGCCTGGGACGCGCCCAAGGCGTCCAGGTGTCCGGCCAGGCGCTGATAGAGAATATCGCTCAGGCGCCCGTCGTGAACGCAAGCGGCCAGGTCCTGGTGCATCGCATGCAGCAGCGTGTCCGGCACATTGCGGCGAGTCTGCAGGTGGGCCAACTCCTCGGCGCTGACCCGCTCACGAATGGCGGCCAGCGTATCCTCGTGACGTAGCTGAGCCGCCAATGCGTAGGCGAAGGCGATGCTGCGCTTGAGCAGGCGTTCACGCAGTGCGGCGTTCTGCTCGCCGACCAGCAGCGCCTGGGTTTCGCGGGCCAGGCTGCGGGTCTGGATAATCAGTTCGCCCCACTGCTTGCGGGCCTCCCACCAACGGTCGTAACAGGTGCTGTTGCGAAAGCCGAGAAACACCGAGAGCGCCACGCCCAGCAGGGAGAAGGGCGGAGCGCTCAAGCCCTTGAGCGAGTTGAGCAGGCCGTTTTCATAGCACGCCACTACCGCGCAGGCGAGGAAACTGATGAGGGCGATCTTGAAGGCAATCTTGGGAAGGATGGAACCGCGAAGAATAAAGAACAGCTGCAGCGCGCCAGGGCGCGGACGAACGATCATTAACGTGGATATCCACAGCAGGAAGGAGAGGCAGGGCAGGTAAAGCGCGGCGATTATGCGCCGCGTCTCAGAGCCTCACCAGTCACCCGGACCCCACCGAGGGCGCGACAAATTGGCACAGGGTGAAAGCCTCTATAGGGTCGTTACGACTGCCTGCTAGCGTGGCTGCTTGGGAGCCGCGCTAACCCCTTCGAGCGTCGCAAAGGAAGTGTCCTTGGCGGTGAGTAGGAAATCGCGCATGAAAGGCGCATCCAGCATGTCGCTGCGGATGGCCGCGTGCAGCGTGGAGTACAGCCCCTTGTCGCCGAGGCGCTTGGCGGTTACGTAGCCACGCGCGCTGTATTCATGCAGCGCCCAGTTGGGCAGGCAGCACACGCCGCGTCCGCTGGCGACCAACTGGGTCATCATCACGGTCAGCTCCGAGGTGCGCACCTGCGCCGGCTCGACATCGGCCGGCTCCAAAAAGCGCGTGAAAATATCCAGGCGGTCGCGCTCCACCGGATAGGTGATCAGCGTTTCCCGGGCGAGGTCATCAGGCACGATAAAGGGGCGGCTGGCCAGCGTGTGCTGATTGGCCACTGCCAGCAGCGCCTCGTAGGTGAACAGCGGCACGTAAGTAATGCCGCTCAGCTCGACCGGGTCGGAGGTCACCACCAAATCGAGATCGCCACGGGCCAGCGCCGGCAGGGGGGCGAAGGAAAAGCCTGAGGCAAGGTCCAGTTCCACTTCAGGCCAGGCATCGCGGAACTGGTCG
>CAYPFO010000027.1:0-15254 GCA_964410065.1 uncultured Pseudomonas sp. | reverse complement strand
CTGAAAGCAGCTGTGGCATTCAATGGCCATATGCAAACGGCCTGCGGTACCGCCAGCCAGGCGCGCCATGTCACGCTCGGCGCTGCGCAGCTGTGGCAGCAAGGTGTCGGCCAGTTGCAGCAGGCGCAGGCCCGCGCTGGTAAAACGCACCGGTTTGGTCTTGCGCATGAACAGTGACATGCCCAGTCGCTCTTCCAGCTCCTTGAACTGGTGGGACAAGGCCGACTGGGTGAGGTGCAGGCGCTCGGCGGCCTCGACCAGGCTGCCCGACTCGCGCAATGCATGAAGGGTTTTCAGATGGCGGACTTCCAGCATTGATCAATTCCAATTTCAGGCACATGAAAGCATGAGTGCTTTTCATGATGGCCGCGAAGTGTCGCCCAAACGGCCAGGTGTGTCGAGCTTGCATGATCATGAGTATTACTATTGCATAACAATAGAATCATGAGGTTGTCTCAATTACGAAGGGGGCAAAGAATGCTCGACATTATTAATGGAGACAGTTTCATGTCACGTACCCACACCCTTGGATTCCCCCGTATCGGTCGCGACCGCGAACTGAAAAAAGCCCTCGAAGCCTATTGGCAAGGCAGCCTGGATGAAGCCGGCCTGCGCCAGGTGGGTCGCGCACTGCGTGCCACTCACTGGCAGGTGCAGCGTGACGCCGGCATCGATTTGTTGCCGGTGGGTGACTTCGCCTGGTACGACCAAGTGCTCAACCATTCGCTGCTGTTCGGGGTGATTCCCGAGCGTTTCCGTCCGGCCAGCGGCCGGCCCGGGCTGGATACGCTGTTCGCCATGGCGCGGGGCGCGACCCAAACCTGCTGCGGCGGTGGCGCCCAGGCCCAGGAAATGACCAAGTGGTTCGACACCAACTACCACTATCTGGTCCCCGAGTTCACCGTCGACCAGCAGTTTCGTCTGAGCTGGGAGCAACTGTTCGAGGAGGTCGATGAGGCGCGCGCGCTGGGCCATGCGGTCAAGCCGGTATTGATCGGCCCGCTCACTTACCTGTGGCTGGGCAAGGCCAAGGGCGAGGTGTTCGACAAGCTGGAGCTGCTCGAACGGCTGCTGCCGCTGTACGGCGAAGTGCTGCAACGCCTGGCTGCGCAGGGCGTGGAGTGGGTGCAGATCGACGAACCCATCCTGGTGCTGGATCTGCCGCAGGAGTGGAAGAATGCCTTCGAGCGAGCCTACAACCTGTTGCAGCGCGAGCCGTTGAAAAAGCTGGTGGCGACCTATTTTGGTGGCCTGGAAGACAACCTGGGCCTGGCTGCCAACCTGCCGGTGGACGGTCTGCACATTGATCTGGTGCGTGCTCCCGAGCAGTACCCGACCATTCTCGACCGCCTGCCGGCTTACAAGGTGCTGTCGTTGGGTGTGGTCAACGGCCGCAACGTCTGGCGCTGCGATCTGGAGCCTGTGCTGGCGCTGCTGCAGGAGGCCCGGCAGCGTCTCGGTGAGCGCTTGTGGGTGGCGCCGTCCTGTTCCTTGCTGCACAGCCCGGTGGACCTGGAGCGCGAAGACCAACTGGATGGCGAATTGAAAAGCTGGCTGGCCTTCGCCGTGCAGAAATGCCGCGAAGTGGCGGTGCTCGCCCAGGGCGTAAACGAGCCGGAACACCCCGCCGTACAGGCCGCACTGGCCGAAAGCCGCGCCGTGCAGGCCAGCCGCGCCGCCTCGCCGCGCATTCACAATCCGCAGGTGCGAGACCGCCTGGCGGCGTTCAAACCGCGTCATAGCCAGCGTCATTCGCCGTTTGCCGAGCGCAGCGTGCTGCAGCGGGCGCGTCTGCAATTGCCCTTGTTCCCGACCACCACCATCGGCTCGTTCCCGCAAACACCGGCCATACGCCTGGCGCGCCAGTCCTACAAGCAGGGCAAGCTGTCGCTGACCGACTACACCGAAGCGATGCACGCCGAAATCCGCCACGCGGTGGCGGTGCAGGAGCAGCTCGGCCTGGATGTGCTGGTGCATGGCGAAGCTGAGCGCAACGACATGGTCGAGTACTTCGCCGAGCAGCTGGACGGCTACGCCTTTACCCGTTTTGGCTGGGTGCAAAGCTACGGCTCGCGCTGCGTCAAACCCGCCGTGATTTATGGCGATCTGAGCCGTCCCGCGCCGATGACCGTGGAATGGATTCGCTATGCCCAGCAACAAACCGGCAAGGTGATGAAGGGCATGCTCACCGGCCCGGTCACCATGCTGGTGTGGTCATTCCCGCGCGAAGATGTGTCGCGCGAGACCCAGGCGCGCCAATTGGCGCTGGCGATCCGCGACGAGGTGTGCGACCTGGAGGCCGCCGGCATTCGCATCGTGCAGATTGACGAAGCGGCGTTTCGCGAAGGTCTGCCGTTGCGCCGCACGGCCTGGAAGGCGTATCTGGAGTGGGCGGTGGAAGCCTTCCGCCTGTGTGCCAGTGGTGTGCGTGACGAGACGCAGATCCACACACACATGTGCTACAGCGAGTTCAACGACGTGATCGAAGCGATCGCGGCAATGGATGCCGATGTGATCACCATCGAGACCTCGCGCTCGCAGATGGAGTTGCTGGAAGCCTTCCGCGATTTCCACTACCCCAATGACATCGGCCCGGGCGTCTATGACATCCACTCGCCCCGTGTGCCGAGCACGGCGGAAATGATTCAACTGCTGCAACAAGCGGTGAAACGCATCCCCGCCGAACGGCTGTGGGTCAACCCGGACTGCGGCCTGAAAACCCGCGCCTGGCCGGAAGCCGAAGCGGCGCTGGTCAATATGGTGGCGGCGGCACGACAACTGCGCGGGCAGTTTGCCTAAGGGCGGCCGATAGCGGGAGAAAGTAGGGTGGATCACGCGTTATCGATCCACCGGGTGGCGATCCACCGGGTGGCGATCCACCGAGTGGCGATCCACCGAGTGGTGCGGCGGTGGATGTGGACAACGACATCCACCCTAATGGGTTCGTGTCGCTCGTCTGCAGCGTTAACCCAGCGTGACCGAGGCCTGCGACCACGGTTGGTGTGGATATTCGCGCTGCAGGTAGGCGGCCAGCGCCGCCTGTTGCCCGGCATCCAGAAACAGGCCGAGCTTGCTACGCCGCCAGAGAATGTCCTCGGCCTCATAGGCCCATTCCTCGCGGCACAGGTAGTCGACTTCCCGGGCATACAGGCCGGCACCAATATGTTCGCCCAGGTCGTTCAGCTGCGTGGCGCCTTCGAGCAATTTCCAGCTGCGCGTGCCGTAGCTGGTCGCCCAGCGCCGCGCGAGGGGTGCGGGTAGCCAAGGGGCGCGAGCCAGCAGTGCTTTCATCAAAATTTCCGGGCTGCTCATGCCTTCGCCGCCGGGCAGCGGCGCATCGCTGGTCCAGCGGGCTCCCATATTCGGGAAGTAGGGGCTCAACTGCCCCAACGCTGCTTCAGCCAGCTTGCGATAGGTGGTCAGTTTGCCGCCGAATATGGAAAGCAAGGGCGTGTTGCCCGCCTGGTCGCTCAGCTCGAGGCAATAGTCGCGCGTCACCGCGGCCGGATCGTCGGATTCATCCTCCTGCAACGGACGTACTCCGGAGTAGCTGTGGCGGATATCGGTGCGGCTGATCGGGTGCTTGAAATGCAGGTTGACCACCGTCAGCAGGTAATCGATTTCCTCGTCTCCGATCGTAACGCGGGCAGGATCGCCCAGGTATTCCCGGTCCGTGGTGCCGATCAGGCTGAATTCCCCCAGCCAGGGAATGACGAACACGATGCGCCGGTCCTCGTTCTGCAGAATATACGCCTGCTCGCCCTCGTACAGGCGCGGCACCACGATGTGGCTGCCTTGCACCAGGCGAATCTGGCGGGGCGAGCGCTGCTTGAGTTCGTCTTCGATGAAACGGGACACCCAAGGCCCGCAAGCATTGACCAAGGCACGGCTGCGTATCGACAGGCGACTGCCGTCGGCACGCTCCAGGTGAAGGTGCCACAGGCCGTGGCGGCGCTGCGCGCTGATGCAACGGGTGCGGGTGTGCACATGGGCGCCGTGTTCGCGGGCGGTCATGGCATTGAGCACCACCAGCCGGGCGTCGTCCACCCAGCAGTCGGAGTACTCGAAGCCACGGGTCATGGTCGGGCGCAGCGGGCTGTCGGCGCCAAAACGCAGGCTGCGCGAGGCGGGTAGGGTCTGCCGACGCCCCAGATGATCGTAGAGGAACAGTCCGGTGCGAATCATCCACACCGGGCGCAGGTGCGGGCGGTGCGGCAGGATGAAGCGCAGCGGCCGCACGATATGCGGCGCCTTGGCCAGCAGCACTTCGCGTTCGGCCAGCGCTTCGCGCACCAGTCGGAACTCATGATGCTCCAGATAACGCAGACCGCCGTGGACGAGCTTGCTGCTCGCCGAGGAGGTGTGCTCGGCAAGATCGTGCTGTTCACCGAGAAACACCTTCAGGCCACGTCCGGCGGCATCGGCGGCGATTCCGGCGCCATTGATGCCACCGCCGATCACGGCCAGATCATAGGTTTCGGCGAGCGGGGGAGGCGTTGGGGTCATGCGGGCTCCTGGGGCCGGACTGCGACAAGTGAAACTCTAGGTGTTTTTGCGCTACCGTAGCGAGCATCGACCACCATCCTGATCGTTCATCATGACACCCGCCATCGACTTGCTGAAAAAAGCCCGTGCCGACCATCAGGTGCACAGTTATCACCACGATCCCAAATCCGCCTCCTATGGCCTGGAGGCGGCGGAAAAACTGGGCCTGGCGCCGGAGCGGGTGTTCAAGACCCTGCTGGCCGCCAGTGAGAAAGGCGAGCTGCTGGTCGCCGTGGTGCCAGTCGCCGGCACGCTCGACCTCAAGGCGCTGGCCCAGGCGGCCGGTGTGAAAAAAGCGGAAATGGCCGATCCCATCGCTGCACAGCGCGCCACCGGTTACCTCGTCGGCGGCATCAGCCCGCTGGGACAGAAAAAAAGGCTGCGTACGTTTATCGATGAATCGGCTCGCACGCATCCGACCATCCACGTCAGCGCCGGGCGCCGCGGCCTGGAAGTCGAACTGGCCGCCGAGGTGCTGGCCGTGCATACCCAAGGGAGCTTTGCTGTCATTGGGCGATAGGCTGCGGCGGGCTGGCACTCACGGCATACTTTCACCCTCTGTTCCGGTGCTGGGCGAGCCGCCCACGTTTCGCCGCAGGCCATAACAACAAGGAAACGCCATGAGCCACTACCTTCTCGCGATCGACCAGGGCACCACCAGCAGCCGGGCCATCATCTTCGATGCCCATGGTGGGGCGCGGGCCAGCGCTCAGCAGGAGTTTGCTCAGCACTTTCCCGCCGATGGCTGGGTCGAGCATGATCCCGATGATCTCTGGTTCAGCACTCTGGCGGTATGTCGCCAGGCATTGGCCGAGAGCGGTTTGCAGGCAGCGGATATCCGCGCCATCGGCATCACCAATCAACGCGAGACCACGCTGGTATGGGATGCAGCAACGGGGCAGGCGATCCACCCGGCCATCGTTTGGCAGGACCGCCGCACTTCGGATTACTGCGCTGCACTCAAGGCTGCAGGCCATGAGGCGCTGATCAGCGCACGCACCGGCCTGTTGATCGACCCGTATTTCTCCGCCGGCAAGCTGCGCTGGATTCTCGACCATGTTCCGGGTGCCCGTGAACGGGCCGAGCGCGGCGAGCTGCGCTTCGGCACCGTGGATAGCTTCCTGCTCTGGCGCCTGACCGGCGGCAAAGTGCATCGCACCGATGCCAGTAATGCCGCGCGCACGCTGCTGTTCAATATCCATACCCAGCAATGGGATGCGGACCTGCTGGCGCTGTTCGACATTCCGAGCAGCTTGCTGCCCGAGGTGCTGGACTGCGCGGCAGAGTTTGGCGTCACCGAGCCCGAGATGCTGGGCGCCGCGTTGCCAGTGCTGGGCATGGCCGGTGATCAGCAGGCGGCGTTGATCGGCCAGGCCTGTTTTTCGCCGGGCATGGTCAAGAGTACTTACGGCACGGGCTGTTTCCTGATCCAGAACACCGGCGCCACGCCGGTAACATCCAACAACCGCTTGCTGACCACCGTGGCCTACCGCCTCAAGGGCGAAGTCACCTACGCGGTGGAGGGCAGTATTTTCGTAGCCGGCGCGGCCATGCAGTGGCTGCGCGACGGCATCAAGCTGATCAAGCATGCCGAGGACAGCGAAGAGCTGGCGCGGCAGACCGGCGAGGCCTGCGGCGTGTACCTGGTGCCGGCGTTCACCGGACTCGGCGCGCCCTATTGGGACCCGAAGGCGCGTGGCGCGATCTTCGGACTGACGCGCGATACCGGCATCAAGGAAATCGTCACCGCCGGCCTGCAGGCGGTGTGCTACCAGACTCGCGATCTCCTCGAGGCCATGGCGCAGGACGGTGCCGCCGCACCCAGTGCGCTGCGTGTGGACGGCGGTATGGTGGTCAATAATTGGCTGATGCAGTTTTTGGCCGACATCCTCGGCGTGCCCGTGGAGCGTCCGCAAATCAATGAAACCACAGCGCTGGGCGCGGCCTACCTGGCCGGTTTGCAGGCCGGTGTGTACCGCGACCTCGACGAAATCGCCGGACACTGGCAGCGCCAGCAGTGTTACCAGCCGAACATGGACGAAGCGGTGCGGGCCGATTTGTATGCCGGTTGGCTGAATGCAGTGAGCCGGGTGCGCAGCGAGGTCGTTTCGTAGCGACGCCTCACGTCCCTGCCCTGCGGCTCCACGTAGGCTCCGTATCCATCCCTTTCTATCGAGGAACTGTCATGCCCTTGCCTTTCCATCAGGTCGATGCCTTCAGCGACCGCCCCTTTGCGGGTAATCCGGCCATTGTCTATCGTCTTGAGAGCTGGTTGCCCGACGAGCAAATGCAACACATAGCCGCAGAGCACAACCTGGCGGAAACGGCGTTTCTGGTGCGTGAGGCCGGCGTCTGGCATATCCGGTGGTTCACTCCAGCGACCGAGGTGCCGCTGTGCGGGCACGCCACCCTGGCCAGCGCCAAGGTGCTGTTCGACGTATATGGCGAGCCGGGCGACAGCCTGTCGTTTACCAGCCTGTCCGGTGAACTGCGCGTGCGCCGGCTCGGCGAGCGCCTGGAGCTGGACTTACCGGCGATCCCTTCCGGTCCCCTGGAGGCTCCGCAGGAGCTGGCCAGGATACTGGGGCTGAGACCGCAACAGGTGCTGACCAACACCGACAGCCTGCTGGTGATTGTCGCCAGCGAGGCTCAGGTGCGTGCCTGTCGGCCACAGTTGGCGGAGCTGGCGCGCCTGCCCTGGCAGGGCGTGATTGTCAGCGCACCGGGGGACCGCCACGACTTCGTCTCGCGCTACTTCGCGCCGGCCATCGGCATCGATGAAGACCCGGTGACCGGCGCCGCCCATTGCGCGCTGACTCCCTATTGGGCCGCGCGTCTGGGCCGCGAGCAACTGACGGCATTTCAGTGTTCGGCACGCGGGGGCGAATTGCAGTGTCGCCTCGATGGTGACCGGGTACGGATTGCCGGCCACGCTACCCTGGTGGCGCGCGGCGAGTTGTACCTGGACTGACGGGAAAATTCCCGGGGGCACGGTCAGCCCCGGGGAATGGGCTCAGCTGGCGCTGCTAAAACGACGAACGCCGGATTCGGGCAGGGTGGTATGGGCAGCAACGCTGCCTTGGGCAGGGAAGATCACCAGGTGATCGGCGGCCACGCGAATGCCGACGTTCTCACCAATCCAGTGGTCGGCATGGCTGGGGAAAATCGACTCCAGCTGAGTGCCGGTCGACAGCTGTAGAAGGTAGAGCGTCGAGGCGCCGAGGAACGTCTTGTCGATGATCAGGGCTTTTTGCGGGCTGTCCGGGTCGCAGATAATGTCGTCCGGGCGTAGCAGCACATCCACGGCACTGCCGACGGGCATGTTATAGGCCCGGTTGCCATGGATTACACCCAGTTCGGTGTGCACGGTTTCCGGCGACAGCAACTGGCCACGAATGAAGTAACCCTGGCCGATAAAGCTGGCGACAAAAGGTGTCACCGGCTCGTGATAGAGGTTGTAGGGCGTGTCCCACTGCTCGAGGCGGCCGTCGCGGAATACCCCGACCTGGTCGCTGACGGCAAAGGCCTCTTCCTGATCATGGGTGACCAGAATGCCGCTGGTGCCGCGTGCCTTGAGAATCTCGCGCACCTCGTGGCTGAGCTTGCGGCGCAGCTCGATATCCAGATTCGAGAAGGGCTCGTCGAGCAGCAACAGGCGCGGCTGCGGCGCCAGCGCACGAGCCAGTGCCACGCGCTGTTGCTGGCCGCCAGACAGTTCATGGGGGTAGCGCTTGCCCAGGTGGCCGAGCTTGACCAGGTCAAGCATTTCGGCCGTGATGCGCGCGCACTCGGGGTGTTTGCGAATGCCGAACGCCACGTTGTCTGTCACGTTCAAGTGGGGGAACAGCGCGTAGTCTTGGAAGACCATGCCGATGCGGCGTTTTTCCGGCGCGAGGGTAAACCCGGCGCGGGAGATGACTTCACCCGCCAGACGGATCTCACCGTCAAACACCGACTCGAACCCCGCGATGGCGCGCAGGGTGGTGGTCTTGCCGCATCCGGAGGGGCCGAGCAGGCAACCGATATCGCCGTTGTTCAGGTGCAGATTGAGGCCTTGAACGATTTTCTGCTCTTTGTAGCCGCAGTCCAGATCGTGCAGGTTGAGCAGCAGTTCGTTACTCATGCGTTGGTGTAGGCCGGTTCGATGAGGAATTCGAGCAGGGCTTTCTGGGCGTGCAGACGGTTTTCCGCCTGGTCCCAGGCCACGGAGCGCGGGTCGTCGAGCAGATCGAGGCTGATCTCTTCGCCCCGGTGCGCGGGCAGGCAGTGCATGAACAGCACGTCATCGACGGCAAGGTCGAGCAGCTCGCGGGTGACCTGGTAGGGACGGAAGCTGGCCAGGCGCTCTTCGGCTTCTTCTTCCTGCCCCATGGAGGTCCACACATCGGTGCTCACCAAGTGCGCACCGGCTACCGCTTCGCGCGGATCGCGCATGACTTGCACACGGTCGCCTGCCTTGGCGAGCAGTGTGGCGCTGGGTTCGTAACCGGCCGGGCAGGCGATACGCAGCTGGAAGTTGAACTGGATGGCCGCTTCTATATAGGTGTTGCACATGTTGTTGCCGTCGCCAATCCACACCACGGTCTTGCCGGCGATGCTGCCACGCTTTTCGAGGAAGGTCTGCATGTCGGCCAGCAACTGGCATGGGTGCAGCTCATCGGACAGTCCATTGATGACCGGCACGCGCGAATGGGCGGCGAATTCGGTCAGGGTGCTGTGGGCAAAGGTACGGATCATGATGCCGTCGAGCATGCTCGACATGACGATGGCGCTGTCGCTGATCGGCTCGCCACGGCCCAGCTGGGTATCGCGCGGAGAAAGGAACATGCCGTGACCGCCGAGCTGGACCATGCCGGCCTCGAACGACAGGCGGGTACGGGTCGAGGCTTTCTCGAAGATCATCCCCAGCACGCGGTTTTTCAGCGGCTCGAAGATCATGTTGCGGTTGCGCAGGTCTTTCAGCTCGATGGCGCGGCGCAGCAGGCCGTTCAGCTCCTCGGGAGTGCAATCCATCAGCGAAAGAAAGTGCCGTGCGCTCATTTTCATTACCTTAATTACAACGCTGTCAGGCTCGGTGGCGAAAAACGCCAACACAACCAGAAAGACCTGCGCTATGAGGTCGCTCGTGGCGACGAAATGGGAAAGGGCCGGATCTTATCGGGAAATGTCGCGTCGGTGCAAATTGCCCCGCATTACGTCACATTTTCTCGGCCCGCAGTTTGGAACCTCACAAGAATAGGCCACAGCAGGGCAAGCCAAGCGGAAAGTTGCGGGCTTGTCAGGGGCAGTAAGACTGAGCGTCCTGCTGGGTTTTCCGCTACAATCGCCGCCTGCCCGCCGACCTGGGTCGGCAATCGTTTTAGCCGAGGTGCCCCATGGATATCATCGAAACCATCAAAGAGCAGATCGCCAGCAATACCGTCCTGCTGTACATGAAAGGCTCGCCCAATGCCCCGCAGTGTGGTTTTTCCTCACGTGCCGCGCAGGCCGTGATGGGCTGCGGCGAAAAGTTCGCCTACGTGGACATTTTGCAAAACCCCGAAATCCGCGCCAACCTGCCGGCCTATGCCAATTGGCCGACCTTCCCTCAGTTGTGGGTGGGCGGTGAGCTGGTCGGCGGCAGTGACATCATCAGCGAGATGTTTGAGAAGGGTGAACTGCAGACCCTGATCAAAGAAGCGGTAGCCAAGGCCCAAGCCTGAATCGGCCGCATAAAAAACCCGCCAATCGGCGGGTTTTTTTATGCGTGGCGTTCGCGAGTGAGCGATTTAGTCGCCCATCTGGGATTGCAGGTAATTTTCCAGGCCGATCGAGCCGATCAGGCTGAGCTGGGTTTCCAGCCAGTCAACGTGCTCCTCCTCGGATTCGAGGATGTCTTCCAACAGGTCACGGCTGCCGTAATCGCCGACGCTCTCGCAATAAGCGATGGCGGCGCGCAGGTCGATCAAGCCGGCATGCTCCAGACGCAAGTCGCTCTCGAGCATTTCACGCGGGTTTTCGCCGATCTGCAGTTTGCCGAGATCCTGCAGGTTGGGCAGGCCTTCGAGAAAGAGGATGCGCTGGGTCAGCTTGTCCGCATGCTTCATTTCGTCGATGGACTCGTGATACTCGTGCTTGCCGAGCTTGTTCAGGCCCCAGTTTTCATACATGCGAGCATGCAGAAAATACTGGTTGATCGCGACCAGCTCGTTGCCAAGGATCTTGTTGAGGTGCTGAATGACTTGCTTGTCGCCTTTCATGATGGCCCGCCTGGCAAGATGGAGAGAAGTGGAAGTCTGGCTTCGGGGCCTGCCAGTGTCAAACCTAAGTCCTTGATCGCAAAACGAAACACTCTCATTACAGTCAGCGTTGCGCTGCGCGGGCAGTTCGTGCGGCCATGAAAAAGCCGGGCAGAGCCCGGCTTGGTGACCTTTCCCTGACGGGGTCAGGCAACGCTGAAGCTGGCAGGGTAGGCGAGCATGGAGGATTGCCCGGCCTGAACCTCACTGATGGTTTCACGTACCACTTGCTTGGCAACGCACGCGCATTTGCCGCATTGCGTGCCTACGCCCAAGGTTTCTCGTACTTCGCGATAGCTGCAGCAGCCATCGTAGATCGCATCACGGATATGACCGTCGGTGACACCCTGGCAAAGACAGACGTACATAAGCACTACTCGTTACGCTTGACTGGATGCGGCGGATACTAATGGTAATGAGAATGATTGTCAAAGCTTGCTCGGATGAGCGGCAGGGTCCGAGGCGGGTATCCAAGCCAAGCGAATAAGAAGGGGGATAGGGCAGGCAAAATGCGCGACATGGCGCAGGCTGATCGGCTGCGCCATGTGCATGGATGGGAGACTTAGTCGTTCAGGTCCCAGCCGCCCATTTCCTTCCAACGGTTGACGATGCCGCAGAACAGTTCGGCGGTTTTCTCGGTGTCGTAGCGCGCCGAGTGCGCTTCGCGTCCGTCGAAGTCGATGCCCGCGGCCTGGCAGGCCTTGGCCAGTACAGTCTGCCCGTAGGCGAGTCCGGCCAAGGTGGCGGTATCGAAGCTGGAGAACGGATGGAACGGGTTGCGCTTGATACCGGTACGCAGCACGGCGGCATTCAGGAAGCCCAGGTCGAAGCTGCTGTTGTGGCCGACCAGGACGGCGCGCTTGCAGTCATTGGCCTTGAGCGATTTGCGCACGCCGCGAAAAATATCGGTCAGCGCGTGCTCTTCGCTCACTGCCATGCGCAGCGGGTGGTCCAGCTTGATGCCGGTGAAATCCAGGGCCGCCTGCTCGATGTTGGCGCCTGCAAAGGGTTCGACGCGATGGAAGTAGGTGTGGTCCGGATAAAGCAGGCCCTGTTCATCCATGGCGATGGTGACGGCGGCTATCTCCAGCAACGCATCGGTCTGGCAGTTGAAACCGCCGGTCTCGACATCGATGACCACCGGCAGGTAGCCGCGAAAGCGGCGTGCCATGGGATGGCGCAAGTCGGCGGAGGGACGATCTTCAAGTTCGTCGTCGTACAGATCTTCACTCACGCTTGGGTCTCCAGCAGGCGCCAACGCAGAATTTCGCCGGCACGCAGCGGCATCAGGCGCTGATCGCCAAACGGCAGGCTGGCCGGTGCGGTCCAGTCCTCGCGCACCAAGGTGATGCGATCGGTATTGCGCGGCAGGCCATAGAAATCGGCACCGAACAGGCTGGCGAAACCTTCCAGTTTGTCCAGGGCATTGCGCTGCTCGAAGGCCTCGGCATACAGCTCGATGGCGGCGTACGCGGTGTAGCAGCCGGCACAGCCGCAGGCGGCTTCCTTGGCATGCTGGGCGTGGGGCGCCGAGTCGGTGCCCAGGAAGAACTTCGGATTGCCGCTGGTGGCAGCGTCCAGCAGAGCGTCCTGATGCACGTTGCGCTTGAGGATCGGCAGGCAGTACAGGTGCGGACGAATGCCGCCAACCAGCATGTGGTTGCGGTTGTACAGCAGGTGATGGGCAGTGATGGTGGCGCCGACATTGGCCGATGCTTCGCGCACGAACTGCGCGGCCTCGGCAGTGGTGATGTGTTCGAACACCACTTTCAGGGTCGGGAAACGCTCCACGACGCGGCTCATGTGCTCGTCGATGAAGGCTTTTTCACGGTCGAACACGTCGATCTCGTTGCGCGTGACTTCGCCGTGCACCAGTAGCGGCAGGCCCACGTCGGCCATGGCTTCGAGGACCGGGAAAATTCCGTCAATGCTGGTCACGCCGGAATCCGAGTTGGTGGTGGCGCCGGCCGGATAAAGCTTGGCGGCATGCACGAAGCCGCTGGCCTTGGCCTGGCGGATGTCTTCGGCGCTGGTCTTGTCGGTGAGGTACAGCACCATCAGCGGCTCGAAGCGGCTGGCTGCCGGGCGCGCGGCGAGAATGCGCTGGCGGTAGGCGTCGGCCTCGCGGGCATTGCGAACCGGTGGCACCAGGTTGGGCATGATAATGGCGCGGCCAAAGGTGCGTGCGGCATCGGCTACGGTTTGCGCCAGGGTGGCACCGTCACGCAGGTGAATATGCCAATCATCGGGGCGCAGCAGAGTCAGACGGTCAGTCATCAAAGGTTCCAGACGGGTAAAACGTGGCGCGAATGCTACCGGAAAACGTCGCTTCCGGCTGCACGCCATCGCCTGTCGGCCAAAAAGCCGATAAAGCACAGGACCTTGGAAGCTCGCCGGCGGGTTCAATTTGTGCGCGTTCGCGCAAAACCACCGCTACGCGACCGATTTGCCCCTCAAGTTTTTTCATCCGGCTCCGATACTTCACAGGAACGCCGCTTATTCCGTGGAGCCCTCCGTGCGCCAGCGCTACCTCATCCTGCCCAGTCTGTTCGTCAGCTTGCTCGTCAGCCTGCCGGCTGCCGCCTTGTCGTTTCAGCCTCGCCTGGAGCATGCGCAATGGCAGGTCGAGGGTGACCAGTTCGAATGCCGTTTGACGCAGCCGGTCAACAAGTTCGGTGCCGGGCAGTTCGTGCGCCGTGCCGGCGAGCAGGCCACGTTCCGCCTGGTCAGCCACCAACGCTGGATGCGTCCGGGCTCGGCGAGCTTGCTGGCGGCGGCGGCGCCCTGGCAACCGGAGCGCAAGGACATTGATCTGGGCAAGGTGTCAGTTGGCGAGGGCGAAGTATCGCTGCGCAGCAGCCAGCTGCAGGCGGCGCGTCTGCTCACCGGCTTGCTGGAAGGGCGTGCCCCGCTGGTGCGCCACCGCACCTGGCAGACCAACGAAACATTGGAGGTGCGCCTGCTGCCGGTGAGTTTCGGCAAGGCCTACGCGGACTACCAGCTTTGCGCGACGCAGCTGTTGCCGGTGAATTTCGACCAGGTCAAGCGCCTGCAGCTGGGCTTCGCCTACAGCGGTATCGACCTGGACGAGGCGACTCGTGTGGAGCTCGATCGTGTCCTGCTGTTGCTCAAGGCCGATCCGAGCATCAACCAGATCCAGCTCGAAGGGCATTCGGACAATACCGGAAACCGGCTGACCAACCGCGATCTGTCGCGCCGCCGGGCCTTGGCCGTGGCCAATTACTTGAAAGCCAACGGCATCCCCGAAGAGCACATCACGGTGCGTTTTCATGGCGAACGCTACCCGCTGGTGCCCAACAGCAGTGAAGCCAACAAGGCGAAGAACCGTCGCGTGACGCTCTATCTCGATCGCGTTGAGCCCTCCGCAGTGAATCAAGAGCAAGTCGCCAAAGGCCAGGGCGTCGCCAACCCGGCCTGAATCGGGGCGCAATCCGCACCGCCGGGGCATGCGGCGCTGTAATTTGCGCGCAGGGACCAGTAGAATCTCAGGTTTTCGTACTACCCCGTGGAGCGATGGCATGGCGGACATTAACAAGGTGGTTCTGGCCTATTCCGGTGGCCTGGACACCTCGGTGATTCTCAAGTGGCTGCAAGATACCTACAACTGTGAAGTGGTGACCTTCACCGCCGACCTCGGTCAGGGCGAAGAGGTCGAGCCGGCCCGTGCCAAGGCCCAGGCCATGGGTGTCAAGGAAATCTACATCGACGACCTGCGCGAAGAGTTCGTACGCGACTTCGTGTTCCCGATGTTCCGCGCCAACACCGTCTACGAAGGCGAATACCTGCTGGGCACCTCCATTGCCCGTCCGCTGATCGCCAAGCGCCTGATCGAGATCGCCAACGAAACCGGCGCCGACGCCATCTCCCACGGCGCCACCGGCAAGGGCAACGACCAGGTGCGCTTCGAGCTGGGCGCCTACGCGCTGAAGCCGGGCGTGAAGGTGATCGCCCCCTGGCGCGACTGGGACCTGACCTCCCGCGAAACCCTGATGGCCTACGCGAAGAAGGCCAACATCCCGGTCGATTTCGCCAAGGCCGGCAAGAAGTCCCCTTACTCCATGGACGCCAACCTGCTGCACATCTCCTATGAAGGCGGCGTGCTGGAAGACACCTGGACCGAGCACGAAGAAGACATGTGGCGCTGGACCAAGTCCCCGGAAGCCGCGCCGGACACCCCGACCTACCTCGAGCTGACCTACCGCAACGGTGACATCGTCGCCATCGACGGCAAGGAGCTGAGCCCGGCCACCGTGCTGGCCGAGCTGAACCGCATTGGCGGCGAGAACGGCATCGGTCGCCTGGACATCGTGGAAAACCGCTACGTGGGCATGAAGTCCCGCGGCTGCTACGAAACTCCCGGCGGCACCATCATGCTCAAGGCCCACCGCGCCATCGAGTCCATCACCCTGG
>CAYPFO010000026.1:0-40622 GCA_964410065.1 uncultured Pseudomonas sp. | reverse complement strand
ACATGAAATTGAAATATACAGTTTTTACAATCTTATTGGTCATTTTGTTCCAATCACTGCATTCTCAAACAATTGATGATGCCAAAAGCTGGTATCTCGATGGTCGTTATGCAGATGCACTGCCTCTGTTTAAATCCGAGTATAATGAAAATCCAAAGGACGCTCCACTAAATCAGTGGCTGGGTGTCAGTCTGTATAAAACCGGTCGCCTTGTTGAAGCTGAACAATACCTTAAATATGCATCAGAAAAAAAGATACCCGAAGCATATCTGGCACTTGGTGAATTGTATTCAAAATTGTATCGCTTTGATGAAGCAGAAAAGGAGTTCGACAAATATCAGCGTGCAAACCGCAGAAATAACGAAGCGCTTAAAAAACTTGAGCAGGCTCGTGAAGATGCCGACAGGCTTAAGAGGTATGTAAGCCGCACTGAAGATGTACAGATAATTGACAGTATAGTTGTTCCCAAGGCTGAGTTTTTATCTGCTTACAATCTAAGCAGCTCATCGGGATCTTTGCTGATGGCCGACGATTTCTTCGAAGGACAGCAAAATGGAGGAAAGACACTCTATATGAATGAGAGAAAGGAAAAGATTTACTACTCAAAAGGAGGAAATGGATCTAATTCCAATCTTTATACAATGGAGAAACTACTTGATTCATTTGGCAATGAAAAGTCGTTGCCGGAGTCGATTAATGATTCAGGCAATCAGGATTATCCTTTTGTGATGAGTGATGGACTTACGATTTATTTTGCTTCTACAGGTCATAACTCTTATGGTGGTTATGATATCTATGCTACAAGATATAATCTCAACACAGACACATACCTGACGCCTAATCAGCTCAATATGCCTTTTAACTCTCCTTTCAATGATTACCTGCTGGTAATTGATGAAGAGAAGGGTGTGGGATGGTTTGCTTCGGACAGATATCAGTCAGAAGACTCTGTATGTATATATACCTATATTCCAAATGAGAGGGTTACTCTTTTGGAAAACGATGATATCTCTTATATGGCAAAACGTGCAATAATTTCATCAATAGCCGACAGCTGGAGAGAAGGAATAGATTACAGCTCTGTAATTGCACTGGCAAAAGAGGTTTCTGTATCAGATGAGGGAGTGAAGGGGGACTTTGAATTTGTAATTAATGACAGGATTACATATTATACTCTCTCTGATTTTAAAAGCAGTAATGCCCGATCTATATTTTCTCAGGCACTTGGATTAAGTAAACAGCTTGAAGAATTAAAAGCTGATTTGAGCAGTAAACGCGATCAGTTTGCCAACAGCAGCTCTACAGATAGTAACCTGAGAGCAGCAATATTAAATCTTGAAAAGCAGGCTGATGATCTCTATAAAGAGATAGAGAGACTAAAAATTCAGGCAAGGAACGATGAAATACGTAATAATTTTAACTAAATAAACCTGACATGACACTTCACATCATTGTTGTTATCTCTGTGATTGTACTGGGGATACTTTTCATGCTAATTGAAATATTCCTTCTGCCTGGCATAAGTATTGCCGGAATTGCAGGTGTTATATTTATTATAGGAGGCATAATCTACTCTTATATGTTTATAGGAAGCACTGCCGGTAATATTACGCTTGCCAGTTCTGCTATTGGTCTTGGAGCTTCTTTTGCATGGCTGTTAAAATCCAAATCACTTCGTAGGATATCTCTGGAAACCAATATTGAAGATACTGTTGACAACAGTAACCTGCTTAAAATTTCGGTAGGAGACACCGGTGCTGCAATTTCCAGATTAAATCCAATCGGAAAGGTTTTGGTTAACGATGTTGAGATTGAAGGAAAATCTTTCGACGGTGAGTATATCGAAGAAGATACAGAAATAGAGGTTGTAAAAGTAGAGACTTACAACGTTCTGGTAAAAAGGAAACAATAATATTCACTCCAAAATTTATATCATTATGGAATTTTCTATACCAATAATCATTACCATAGCGGTAATTATCATCTTTTTGATGATATTCTTTCACTATGTGCCTTTCTTCCTATGGATAAACGCACTTTCTGCAGGAGTACGCATATCTCTTGTACAATTGTTCCTGATGCGTCTTCGCCGGGTTCCGCCTCATACGATAGTATATGCGATGATTGAGGCTCATAAGGCAGGATTAAAAAGTGTAACTCGTGACAATTTAGAAGCTCACTACCTTGCCGGGGGGCATGTCGAGAAAGTTGTGCATGCATTAGTTTCAGCATCCAAGGCAAATATCGATCTTACATTTCAGATGGCCACAGCCATAGACCTTGCAGGGCGTGATGTACTAGAAGCGGTAAGGATGTCTGTAAATCCAAAAGTTATTGATACACCTCCAGTATCGGCTGTTGCTATTGACGGTATTCAGCTGATAGCCAAAGCACGTGTTACTGTTCGCGCCAATATTAAACAGCTTGTTGGTGGTGCTGGTGAGGAGACTATTCTTGCCCGTGTTGGTGAAGGTATCGTTTCATCAATCGGTTCAGCAGTTTCACATAAATCGGTATTAGAGAACCCCGACTCAATATCCAAGCTGGTTCTGAAGAAAGGTCTCGATGCCGGTACAGCTTTTGAAATTCTTTCAATTGATATTGCTGATATTGATATAGGCAAAAATATAGGTGCTGTTCTGCAAATGGATCAGGCCCAGGCTGACAAAAATATTGCACAGGCACGTGCTGAAGAACGTCGTGCAATGGCAATAGCTCTTGAACAGGAGATGAAAGCAAAAGCACAGGAGGCACGTGCAAAAGTTATTGAAGCAGAAGCAGAGGTTCCTATTGCAATGGCTGAGGCATTCCGAAATGGTAATCTTGGCATTATGGATTATTACCGGATGGAAAACATTCAGGCAGATACAGAGATGAGGGATTCTATTGCGAAGCCTCAAAGTGGAAGTGGAAATAAAAAATAATAGAGATATGAGAATAATACCTGAATCGGAGTTAATTATAAACTCCGATGGAAGTGCTTTTCACCTGCACATTACACCAGATCAGCTATCTGACAAGATCGTAATGATGGGAGACCCTGATCGTGTTACTATGACAGCATCATTTTTTGACACGATTGAATGCGACGTGCAGAGTCGCGAATTTCACACTGTTACCGGTACTTATAAAGGAAAGCGTATTACTGCTCTTTCACATGGTATTGGAACAGATAACATTGATATAGTGGTTACCGAACTGGATGCTCTTGCAAATATTGATTTCAAGACAAGAACAGTTAAGGATGAGTTCAAACAACTTACCATGGTTCGTATTGGAACTTCCGGAGGCATGCAGCCACATTGCCCGGTAGGCTCTTACGTTGTTTCAGAAAAATCAATCGGGTTTGATGGGTTAATTCACTTCTATGATAACTCTAAAAATATAAGGGAACAGGAGTTTGAAGAGGCTTTCCAGAAACATGTAAAATGGTCGCCTTTCCATTGCCTCCCCTATGTTGTGAGTGCTGATGAAGAGCTGGTTGACAGAATAGGATTTGATATGATCCGCGGTGTTACAATCTCTGCCACAGGGTTTTATGGCCCTCAGGGAAGATATGTAAGGCTGCCATTAGCAGATCCTGATTTAAATTCAAAAATTGAATCATTCCGTTTTAATGATTACTCAATAACCAACTATGAGATGGAAAGTTCGGCAATAGCAGGACTCTCCAAACTAATGGGTCATAAAGCTATGACTGTTTGCACAATTATCGCTAATCGTGTAGCTCTGGACTCTAACACTGACTATAAAGGTTCAATGGAGGATCTTATACGTACGGTCTTGGATAGGATTTAAATTACAATAAAAAATAGTACCGATAAAAATTTATAAAATCGAAGTATGAAAAAATTTTTAACACTGTTGCTTTTAGTTACCTCAATGGTCACTTTAGCACAACTAAACCCCACTCTGCCTGTAGATCCAAACGTACGTACAGGTAAGCTGGAAAACGGATTGACCTATTATGTCCGTCACAACGGACATCCTGAGAACAGAGCAGACTTCTATATTGCTCAAAAAGTAGGATCTATGCAGGAGGAAGATAATCAGGCAGGATTAGCTCATTTTCTTGAGCATATGGCATTTAACGGAACTGAAAACTTTCCCGGCAAATCGATGCTTAACTACCTGCAGGACAATGGAATCAAATTTGGCACCAATATCAATGCATACACCTCATTTGATGAGACGGTCTACTTTTTAACTGACATACCAACCACAAACAGGAATCTTATGGATTCTGCATTACTGGTATTGCATGACTGGGCAAATGCCATCGCACTTGAGGAGGAAGAGCTGGAAAGTGAGCGTGGTGTAATTCGTGAAGAGTGGCGTACACGTGGCGGTGCGCAGCAGCGTTTATGGGATCAGCTGCTTCCTGAAATGTTCCCGGGCAGTAAGTATGCTAAAAGAATGCCTATAGGCAGTATTGATGTTATTAATAATTTTAAGCCTGAAGAGATCAGAGCTTACTATCACAAATGGTACAGACCAGACCTTCAGGGTATAATTGTTGTAGGTGACTTCGATGTTGATGAGATGGAAAAGAAGATAATAGATTTGTTCTCACCTATAAAACTTGATGAAGAGGTTGCTGAAAGAGAATATTATCCTGTTCCTGATAATAAGGAACCAATTTTTGCACTGGCTACAGACAATGAGGCTCGCAATACAAGTATCATGATGTTCTATAAGCATGATCCGATGCCGGATGAACTAAAAAATACCCAGGCAGGATATCTTACTCAGTACATTAAGAATGCTGTTGCATCTATGATGAATCAGCGTTTCTCTGAGATCTTACAAAAGCCGGATGCACCTTTTACTTCTGCTTATGCATATGATGGAGATTTCTTTGTAGCAAAAACAAAAGATGCATGGACTGTTGTTGCTGGCAGCTCTGAAGACAAGATAAAAGAGGCATTAGCGGCAATGATTCGTGAAACAGAAAGAGCAAGGCAGCATGGATTTACAGCTGCTGAGTATGACATTGCAAGAACTAACATACTTAAAAGCGTTGAGGATTCTTACAATAACAGGGACAAACAAAGAAATTCAAGATACTCGGAAGAATATGTAATGGCTTTTGTTGACGGAGAACCAATACCTGGTATTGAGTTTGAATACCAGTTTTTACAGGCAGTAGCTCCAAATATTCCTGTTGAAGCTATCAACATGACAATAAAGCAGCTTATTAGTGATGATAATATTGTAGTTGCAATTACAGGACCAAAGAAAGAGGGACTTGTATATCCAACCAAGGAGGAACTTAACAGTGTATTGACTTCAGTTAAGGCTGAGACAATAGAAGCATATGTTGGAGATGTTATTGATGAACCTCTTGTATCAAATATTCCTGAGCCAGGCAAAATAGTCTCAACTGAAAAAGATGAAGAGCTGGGTGCAACTGTTTGGACACTGGAAAATGGTATAAAGGTTATCCTGAAAAATACAGATTTCAAGAACGACGAAATACTGCTAACTGGAACCAGTGCTGGTGGATATTCTCACTTTGCCGAAAAAGATCCTGTAAATAGTAAAGTACTGAGTGCCGTTTCAACACTTGGAGGTGTGGGCAATTTTAGTGCTACCGACTTGCCAAAAGTTCTTGCCGGTAAAACAGCTTCTGCACGTCCATCTGTTAGTCTAACCACTCAGGATTTCAACGGATCTTCTTCTATTAAGGATTTTGAGACTATGATCCAGTTGGTATATCTATATTTTACCAGTCCACGCAAAGATCAGGATGCATATCAGTCATACATCCAGCGCATGGAAACACAGCTGAGAAATCAGGAAGCGGAACCAATGGTTGCATTCAGTGACTCAATTAACGCTGCTATATATGGTAATAACCCACTTGTACAAAGAATTAAGACAGAGGATCTTCAGAAACTGGACTATGATCGTATGATGGATATGTACAAACAGTTGTTCAATAATCCGGGTAGTTTTACATTTACACTTGTTGGAAATATTAATGAGGATGAGGTAAAACCTGTTATTGAACGTTATCTGGCCTCATTACCTGCCAAATCAGAAAAAGCTGATTTTGTTAAAGTACCTATGAATTTCGTAGAGGGTAATTCTGAGAATATTTTCCGTCGTGAAATGCTTAACCCGAAAGCTTCTGTTTTTAATAGTATTACAGGTAACTTAAAAAGAGACATGCAGAATCAGATCCTGATGAGTATGTTTGATCAGATCCTGGATATTGTATATACTGAGAAAATCAGAGAAGAAGAGGGTGGCACATATGGTGTTTATTCTGGAGGCTCTATATCAAGATATCCTGAAGGCCAATCAATGCTCCAAATCACATTTGACACAGACCCTGATACTGATAGAATGAGACATCTGAATAAGATAGTTCTGGATGAACTGGAGAATATTGCAACAAACGGTCCACGTGAATCAGATTTCTCAAAGGTTAAAGAGTATATGAACAAGAGTTACAACGAAAACCTGAAGGAAAACAGATACTGGCTGAATATTCTAGACAACAAATATTTCTACGGAGAAGATATGCATACCAAGTATCTGGATACACTTAACAGTATTACCAGAACTGATATTCAGAACTTTGTAGCTAATTTCCTTAAACAGGGGAATGTAAAGACAATAGTAATGCTGCCTAACTCAGATCTGTAATTCTGAGTATAGTAACATAAAACAAAAAACCGGGATGTAATCAATTGATTGCACTCCGGTTTTTTATTCTAACAATAATAAAGAATAGATATCTTTAATTTTCTGTGGAAGCAGGTTTATGTTTATATTTAAATAGAATACCAAATAGTATTGTTACAACAAGAGCATATAATGCAAAGATTAACCATACACTTTGCCAGTTGCCTATCATCAATGATTTTGTTTGTCCGTTTACCACTACATCCTGCCATGAAGTAAACTGATTTACCACCCACTGAGCACCCAATGTTCCTATTGTGGCACCTATACCATTTGTCATAAGCATAAACATACCTTGAGCACTTGCACGAATATTGTGAGGTGTCTCCTTATCTACAAAAAGTGAACCTGATACATTAAAGAAGTCAAATGCCACACCATATACCAGCATAGAAAGAATCAGCAGCCACAATCCACTACCAGGGTTACCTAAGCCAAACAGACCAAAGCGAAGCACCCAGGCAAACATAGCAATAAGGATAACTTTCTTTATTCCGAATCTGCTTAGAAAGAAGGGTATCAGCAGAATGCATATTGCTTCAGATATTTGTGACAGTGAAATAAGAATATTTGAGTGCTGAACACCAAATGTATCGGAATAGATCGGATTAGCCTCAAAACTGGCTATAAAAGGATTTGCAAACCCATTTGTAATCTGAAGTGAGACTCCAAGCAGCATCGAGAAAATAAAGAAGAGTGCCATTCTTCTCTGTTTAAACAGCTTGAAAGCATCCAGTCCCAGTCGCTGAGCCAATGTTTTATCCTGAGTATCGGTAGTAACAGGACAGTTAGGAAGAGTGAAGGCGTAGAGACCTAAAACGATTCCTAGTACTGCACTTACAATAAATTGCATCGATGATGTCTGATACCCTAATATATCCACTAACCACATACTGCAGATAAAACCTACAGTCCCGAATACTCTTATTGGTGGAAATGCTTTTACAGTATCAAAACCGGCTCTTTCCAGGATAGTATAGGCAACTGAATTGGATAAAGCTAAGGTTGGCATATAAAATGCCACACTAAGTGTGTAGAGAGTAAAGAAGTAGCCAAATTCCACACCGGTTCCGCTGTTTAAACCATAAAGACCTGCAGAAATCATGAAGATAGCAGCCAGGATATGACAAATACCCAGTAATTTCTGAGCAGGAACCCACCTGTCGGCAATTATACCAATAAGTGCAGGCATAAATATAGATACTATCCCCTGAACCGAATAAAATATTCCAATGTGAGACCCCATTCCCGCCGGGCCCAGATAACGAGACATAGAAGTCAGATACGCTCCCCAGACAGCAAACTGGAGAAAATTCATTACAATTAGTCGTGTTTTCAGTGACATACAATAAATTTAATGATTAAAGAAATTGCTAACCCCTGTTTAGCCAGGGTGCAGGGTTTATTTTAGTTGTTTTTTGCCATAATTGGAAATGCATTCTTGATACACCGGTATCAGGATCTGTAAAAATTCGTCCTAATGATTGTCCGGCTTTCACTTTATCACCTTGTTTCACATAAAGATCATATATGTTAGCATAAAAAGTATAATAATCACCATGACGCACAATCACACATGTGTTTGAACCTGGGAAAGAGAACACCTTTGATACCTCTCCATCAAAAACAGCTCTAATATCAGCACCTCTCTCAGCCTGAATATCAACACCATTACTATTTGTTGTGACATTCCATTCACTGTGACGTTTTGTGCCAAAATTACCTACAATTGTAGATGCTCCGGTAACCGGCATAGGTAGTTTACCCTTATTTGCAGCGAAATCTTTTGAAAGGTTGAAAGTCTCAGCTGACACTCTGCTTGCATTGGGATCGATTCGAGGAGAGGTGCCTGTTCCGGGAGATGCAGTTTCAGTTTTGGCAGATGACTCAGAACTTTTAGGAGTTTTTGTATCTGCTGCAGGCTTGGCTGCCTGTTTTTTTGCTTCTGCTAATCGCCTTGCCTCCTCTTCACGCTCCTGGCGGGCTACCTCTTCAGCGATCAATTTCTCAATTTGAGAGTTCAACTGATCAGCTTGTCGCTGTTTTTGCTGAAGTGCTTGTCTCAACTCTCTCTCCTTTCCTCTGGCTTGAGTAATTTCTGACTGTCTAATTTTCTCCTCACTCTCCAGTTTCTTACTCTCCTCCTGCAATGCAAGCAGCGATTTCTCCTTTTCTGCTTTTGCTTTTATCAATGCATCCTTTTTTTGTGCAATCTGAGCATTTTGTTTCTTAATCTCTTCTGCTTGTGATCTTTGCCATTTGGAGTATTCTCTTAGATATTGTAATCTTCTTAATGATTCCCCAATTGACTTACCTGAAAGTACAAAAAGTAGTTTATTTTGTTTGTGCTTATGATTAAGCATTCCTTTAATAGCAGTGGCATAATCCTCCTGTTTCTTTTTCAGTTCTCTGTTTAGTCTCTCTATTTCAGATTCGAGACGTTGTTCTTCCTTTTGTAAAGCCTCTATCTCACTTCTTTGCACATTTATCAGCTCTCTGCGAGATGCAATCTGTTTATTTATAAGATTAATACGATCCAGTATGGTTGTAGTTTGCTTCTTAACATCCAGATATAGTTTATTGGTGTTTTTAATTTCCTCCTGGATAGCCTTCTGCTGCCTTTGAAGGTTTTCTATCTGTTGTGTCTGAGAAAACAGTAATAGTGTAAACGAATAAAATAGTGAAATTAGTAGTAACTTTTTCATTATTCCGACGCTATGATTTTAAGAATTTCATCCAAAGAGGTTTTGCTGTAACTTTCAGGTACCTGAGATGTAATTTGAACCGGTACATTTGTCACAATCTCAGAAAAAAGAAATTCAGCATCAATCTTCCTTGATTTAGAGGTAATAACTGCATTCATCTTGTGTGGAAATGAATTATTCCCCAATATAGCAAAATTATCGTATGCCCACTGCAGAGATTGCTGTTTTTTATATTGCATTAGATGTGTAAATGTTATTCTGTCATTCCCATTTACTGTAAAGGAATATTCAATATCAGATTCAGGATCTTTAGAGGTTAAATAGTAGTTTAGATCTGAAGTTTGAGTTATGTTAAACTTACGATAATCTGAATCCTCAACACTGCTTTTACCTGAAACAAATGGTGAGTTGGTAAGTATTGACTGCAATGTATAGAAATCAAAGCCTACTGGATATTTTTCTTTTAATGAGATGAGAGACTCTTTAACATAACGTTTGTTCATCCTGTCAAGTATTAGAATATTATTGGGATCGATATACAAACGCACTACCTCAACACCGAATAATGGTTGAACTGATATCAGTATTGCACTATCTTTAATCATCCTGAGATTAGCCCTGGAGCTTACAGATCTTGTGCCACTGGTTAAGCTCATATTCAATCTTGAAGAAAAGGTATTGAAGTCGAATGTATTAGTATTTATATCACTAAATAACTGGTTATTCTCTTTATCCTCAACCGGCTTAGTTGAATATATAATTCTCTGTTTTGGCTTACAGGCTGTTACAGCAATCAATACCAGAAAAGAGAAAATAATTATATTTTTATAATTGACCCATATCATTGTTCTACAAATTAAAAAAGAAATTTACAATTTTCCTCTTCTTATTTTTCTTTTTAGTGTTTTTGAATCACCTCCAAGTTCTCTTGCTTTTTTCCATTGAACTACAGCCTTTTCTTGTTCACCGTTCATAAACAAGACATCGCCGTAATGCTCATAAACTTCGGCAGATGGCTCATCGCTATATTCAATAGCTTTTTCGATATATATCTTCGCCATTATGTATGAGCCCTGTTCAAATAATATCCAGCCATATGTATCAAGATAAGTTGGATTGAGTGGTTCTAACTTGACAGTAATACCGCTCATCTGCTCTGCCTTATCGAGATCTCTCTTTTCCAGAGACAAATAATAACTGTAATTGTTTAATACCGGAAGATTCTGTGGATTCAGTTTTAAGGCTTTTTCATAACTGTCAAAAGCAACCTGTTTATTTTTCAGGAAGTAGTTAAGATCTCCTATCTGTCCATAAAAGTCGGACTCAAGCACAGGGTTATTAAAGTTGGCACTATCTAAACCTGTCTCAAATACTCTTAATGCTTCTTTGTAATTTCCTTGTTGAAAGTTTACTGCACCCAGATAGTAATAGAACTGAGGTTCACCCGGCAGATATTTTAAAGCTTTTGTTGTCACCTCTTTTACTTTATCGAAATCCTCCTCTGGTAGTGCTGCACGAATAACCTGCTCATATCCTGCAGGGTTTTCAGGGTTTTGATTTATAAAGATCTCGAATTGCTCAATTGCACCTTTTTTATCACCCTGCAGATATAAAACATTCCCATAAATCAAGTTTATCTGAGTATTATTGGGATGTTGTTCAAAAAGAGATTCAAATAGAGGATTTGCCTCTTTTATATCCTGTTTGTTCTGTTGTAGTATGCTTAAATATCTTGTTAGAAGCTGGATTTTTGTATCCGCCTCCATAGATGAACTTGTTATAGCCTTTTGTATCTCAGATTGTGCAGCATCTCTGTCGTTTGTCTTTTCATAATAATTTACGAAGGATAATATCAAAGCCGGGTAATCAGGATCTATTAATTTTGCCTGATCATAATAATTCAAAGCATTGTCTACCTGGTTATCATCCATGTACAGATCTCCCATCAATATAAGATATCTTATATCATCAGGATTTTTGTTTATTATCTGCTCTATCTCCTGAAAAGCCTTTTCCTTGTTATCCAGCATTGAATAAAGGCGAAATTTGTTTAGTGCCAGAGACTCTGAAACACCTACACTTTTCTCCAGTTCATCCAACTGACTTATTGCTTTTTCGAGTTCTCCATTATCTGCATATGCATTGGCCATTTCGAAAAGAAGTTCAGGTTTATCAGGATACAGTTTAATAAGACCTTCATAGATATCTACAACCTCCTGTTTAAGTCCAAGTTCCTTGCTCAGACCGGCAAGCATCATGTTATAATAGTAGTTTGTCTTATCATAACTTACTGCTTTTTTATAGAATTCGAGGGCTTTATCTTTCTCTTGAAGTACATTATAAAAAGTGCCTAACTCAATTAAAACATTTGCGTTGGTAGAATCTAGAGAATAACAGTGATGAAAAAGGTCTATTGCCTCATCATACTTACCCTGAGCTTTTGAATTCAATGCTTCGTAGAAATAATAATCAAACTTTCTCTTATCATCATTGAATGGTAAATCATCATTACTTTGCTGAGCAAGGGAATCAAGAGAAAATAGCAGTGCCCCTATGAAGTTTATTGAGAAGAAGAGATATAATTTAATTTGAGAATTTATATAAGTCATACTTAGATATTTATTTTTTCCCAGTATTTCCAAAACCTCCGTCACATCTCTCGGTCTCATCAAGCTCATCAACTTCAACCCACTCAACTCGTTCATGTTTGGCAACTATCATTTGGCATATCCTCTCGCCATCGTTTATTGTAAAATCCTCATTTGAAAGATTAGCCAAAATGACTTTAATCTCTCCTCGGTAATCTGCATCTATTGTGCCCGGGGCATTTACAATGCTTATACCATGCTTAATTGCAAGTCCACTTCGTGGCCGTATCTGTGCTTCATATCCATTTGGCAGCTGAATATAAATACCTGTTGGTATAAGTGATCTTTCTAAAGGTTTCAATACTACAGGATTTTCCAGGTTTGCTCTCAAATCCATACCGGCTGAGTGAATTGTTGCATAATCGGGTAAAGAGTGTCGAGACCTGTTTACTATTTTAATTTCCATTTTGTTATTTCTATTGTTCATGTATTATTGCGTGACTACTGTTATGCACGTTTTAAAAGTGAAGTCGATATATTATTAACCTGCGAATTTATAAAATTCTGAGGAATTAGCTTGCAAATTGATAAACTTTAAGCCATTGCTATTCAAAAGAAATGATAAATAATATATCTTTGTACCTATGAGTAGACATGATGATCTTTTGGCTAGATTACGCCAAACGCTGGACGAACAGGGAATTGATTCGTTTCATATATTAGAGGATCTTGTGCCTATTGAGGAACAGATGGAGTATTTCCGCTACTTTGATAAGCTGCGGAGAGAAAATAATACATTTAACAGAGATGAAGAGGTCTCTATTCTTTTCTCTCCAGACGAGAGTATAGAACGTAAAAAAAAGAGTCTTACACTTCTTGCATCGATTCCTGATGTTGGTGCATACCGTTCAATTGAAACATATCACAGCAGTCCGTTAGACCCTGACTTATCTCACTGGTCATCCATGGCTTTAGTCAGCAGCAGAATTATTTTAAGTTCGGATCTATCCGGACAACAGCAAGTTTACATCTCATCGGGACTTGGAGGACAGGATAAGCGACTACGATTCTTCTCTCTTTTCACCACCCACAACAGAGAAAATTTAACTGACTTGCAGAAAGAGATCATTGAAAGAGAGTTCACTTTTCAATTAAAAAAGGCAGAAGTTGAGATCGAAAAATTAGAGATTAAGGAAAATTACTTTACCATTCTTATACTTTTTCCATTTGACAAAGATGTGAAATCAATTCTTAATTCTGCAGTAGAAGAATGTAATCAATATGGAGATTTTCTTGATACAAAGTTTCTTTTCACTAATGTTAAAATATTGAGTGAGACAGAAATAGACGGTTTGTTGAAGAAAAAATAATGTATTAATATAATTATAATGATAGTTGCTTATAAAAAATTTATTTCAACTATTCAGTTTGTTCTTTTATTGTCATTTTCTCCCCTGTATACTCAGAATATACCATTTACTCCACCAGTATATAACTATACAACTAACAACTACAGGGCAGGGAACCAGAATTGGTCAGTAGCGCAAGACAAACAAGGTGTTGTTTATTTTGGGAACAATAATGGTTTGTTAAGTTTTGATGGTACAAACTGGTTTCTCCATTCACTACCTAATAACCTTTCTGTTAAATCAATATTTATAGATAGCGTCAAATCACCTGAAAGAATTTATGTAGGCTCATTTGAAGAATTTGGGTATTTCGAAAAAGATGAAACAGAAACTCTGATTTATCACTCATTAAAAGAGAAAGTAAAAGACTATAACTTTCATAATGATGAGATTTGGTCTATCCACCTTTTAGATAACTCTGTATATTTCCAGTCTTTCTCTAAAATATTTGTATACAATGGTAATGATATTGAAGTATTAGATCCATATCCCGCTGTATTATATTTCTTTCCAATCGATAATATTACATATGCTCAGTTAATTAATTCAGGACTTGCTGTATTTAATGGAAACAACTTTCAAGAAATAATTGACAGGAACCGATTAAATAATGATGATGTTGTTTTCATACATCAAATTGATGATGAACTACTGCTTATAACTTCTAAAAGTGGCTTATTCAGATACAGTGTAGAGAAAGATCTGCTCTATCCGTGGAAAATTGATATTGAGGAGGAAATTAAAGAAGCGGTCATAAACAGAGCAATAGTAGTAGACAGTACTCAATTTATTCTTGGCACCATCAATAAAGGCATTTATTCTTTCAATAATAAAGGAGAAGTACTTTGGAATATCAACAGAAATAACGGACTTTACAATAATACTGTTTTAGCCCTTTTTAATGACAGAAATAATAACATTTGGGTGGGACTTGACAATGGTGTTTCAAATATCAGAATCAACTCACCTTTTGCTATATATGAACCAAAAGAACCGCAGATTGGCCTGGTAGAGGATATTCTGTTTCATGACAATGTAATTTACTTAGCAACAAATCAAGGGGTATATTTATATTCACCGGAAAATTTAAGCTTTACTTCACTACCTGAGTTCGACTTTCAAACTTGGTTTATCAAACATTTCAATAATCAGATATTTATAGGACATAATTTTGGGACTTCTATACTTGAGAATAATAAAGCAATTCCTGTAATTGGAGCCAACACAGGAGGCACAGATATTATTGAGGCAACAATCCATGGAGAAAATGTTCTACTGCAATCATCTTATACCTCTTTATATTTATATAAAAAAAATGATACGGGATTGTGGACCTTTAGTCATCGTATAGATGGGTTCTCTGATTTAATTAAGAATATTGAAGTTGACCATACAGGTAATATCTGGGCTGAGCATATGTACAAAGGTATATATCGTATAAAACTCAATAGAGATTTAAAAAGTATTGGTGAAATTGAAAATATCCTTTCATTTGATACAATGGTGTCATATTCATCTCCGCAACTTAACCTAATGAAACTCAGAGGCAGGATTGTTTTTACAGATGGAAACAGTTTCTACACATATGATGATATCATTCAAAAAATTATAAGATTTGATTTATTAAATGAGAACTTGGCTGGACTAGCTGATACTTACAGCATTATAGAAGTAACAAATGAACTTTTATGGTTTATACGTAAAAATGAGTTTACACTAGTGAGGTATAAAAATGGTAAGTATGAAATTTATGACCGATTAAATTACAACATGTTAAATAACCCACCTAACGAAGGGAGATCATCTGTATTTGTTACCGAAAATGGAGTTTCATATTTTAATCTTAATGGGGGGATTGGTAAATATACATTAAGGCCTCAAAAAATTGAGATGGACTCAACTTCCTCTTTGCATTTCTCTTCTATCAGGCTTTTTAGCAGAGGCAATGAAGAAGATAAATACCTTAATCCACATGTTAAAGGCAATATTGATTATAAATTCAATAATATTGATTTTAGCTTTTCATATCCAGAATTCTCTAAAGCAAATATTAAAATAAAAACTTTTCTTGAAGGATATGATAACAGATGGATAGATACTGATGCAAATCATTTTGTTTCATACAATAATCTTTCGGCAGGTGATTATATCTTATATGGAAGAGTTTATGACAGCTCAAATCGTATATTGTCATCAGTAAAATATTCTTTTGAGGTGAAAAATCCATGGTATATAACCTGGTATGCATTATTGTTCTATATAATTTTTATCCTATCTATACTTGCTATTATTTCTAAGAACCATGTGCAGTCAATTATACGCAAGAAAAGTGAAATGTTTGCCGAACAGGAAAATAAGAGACTTATACAAATTGAACAACAAGACAAGCAGATCATAAAACTTAGGGCAGAGAAATTGGAAGCGGACCTTACATATAAAGGCAAAGAACTGGCAAGTGCAACAATGTTAAATATTAATCACAATGAATTTTTAAAGAAACTAAAAAGTCAGATACAACAGTTTACACTTGAAGGAAAAATAAACAGACTGGAGAGCAAGAAACTTCAAAGTATGATTGGAGAGAATATCTCCTATGAAGAAGAGTGGAAAGTATTTCAGGAAAACTTTGACTTAATTCATGAGAACTTCTTCAGAAATTTAAAAGAGAGATATCCTACCCTGACGCCTGGCGACTTAAAACTGTGTGCACTTTTGCGTCTGAATTATTCTACAAAGGAAATTACCAGATTATTAAACATTTCCATGCGAGGTGTCGAATCTGCACGTTACAGACTTCGTAAAAAACTTTCACTCGATGAATCTGCAAATTTGGTTGAATTTCTCATAAATTTCCGATAAATGACTACTATACACTTATAATAAACTTACATTATACAATTCTGGTTATCTGCATTTTACCTCATATAAAAGTAGAAATAAAGTATACTTGAAAAACATACATCTGAGCTTAACGTACATTAAGAGGGGTTCGATATTTTTATTTAATAATTGTGTGAGTTAAATTTATTTTGTTTTGAATACTGTTATTAAACAATTATAAATATTGAGCCATGAAGATTAAACTTGCAATTATTTTAGGCTTTCTATTATGCTCCTACTATATTTCTGCACAAGAGCAGATTACAGTTACAGGAACAGTTATAGAAGCATCTACAGGAGATCCTGCAATAGGAGTAACTGTTGTAGTGAAAGGTACCTCTCATGGAACTGTTACCGATATTGACGGTAATTACACTCTTACCGATGTACCGGCTAATGGAATTATCGTCTTTAGTTACATTGGAATGACAACCGTGGAGGAGCCGGTAAACTCACGTACCATCATTAATGTTACAGTAAGTGAAGATGTGCAGTCACTTGAAGAGGTGGTCGTAATAGGTTATGGTACAAGTAAAGTAAAAGATTTAACCTCTTCTATTACGACTATCAGAACTGAGGATATCATGAAAACACCTACAAGTCAGCCTATGCAGGCACTACAAGGAAAAGTGCCTGGTCTTCAGATAGTGAGCAGCGGTAGTCCCGGGTCATCACCTACTGTTAGAGTTAGGGGTATAGGTTCATATCCCGGAAGGGGAAATGAGTCTCCGCTATATGTAGTTGATGGTGTATTTTATGATGATATCGGGTTTTTGAATTCAGCTGACATCAACTCAATTTCAATTCTTAAGGACGCTTCAGCATCAGCTATCTATGGTGTAAGAGCAGCGAATGGTGTAATATTAATAGAAACAAAAACAGGTCAATTAAACAGAGAACCTGAAATTACTTTTGATGGTTATTATGGCGTTCAAGTAGCACAAAATGTTTTAAAGATGTCTAATGCGGAACAGTTTGTCACAATGGTCATGGAATCTGGTTCCTCTGCTGATATCAATAATATAGATAGGGCTATGCAGAGATATGGACGCAGCAGAATCAATCCTAACGTCCCGGATGTCAATACCGACTGGTATAAGGAGATTTTAAGGAATGCTCCAATTCAAAACTACAACTTAGATGTTTCAGGTGGTGGTTCAAGGGTAACCTATTCACTCGGAGCCAACTATTTTTCTCAGAAAGGTATTCTGGATATGAAAAACGAGTACGATAGATATAATTTCCGTACAAGAATCGATTTTAATGCAACAAACTGGTTAAAACTGGGCTCAAATTTTATTTGGAGTCAGGATACAAGATATCCGGAAGAGTCAGGAGCATGGAATTTAGCATATTTTGCAGTTCCAATTCTTCCAATATATGATGAGTCTAATGAAGCTGCCACTCCAATTAATTTTGCCAATGCTCAAGATATGGGATATAGGGGTGGTCAAAATCCATTTCCAACAATGGAGTTCAGTAATAAAAGGCATCTTTCTAAAAGATTATTAGCAAATATATACGCAGAAATTAGCTTTATTCCACAAAAACTAATTTATAAATCTTCATTTAATCAGGCATACCGAAATATAAATGCCCGGGATGTATTGTTACCCTACTATATCGGAAATAATTTCCAAAGACCTGATGCAACATTAATTAAAAGACAACAGATTTATTCAGATATAACATGGGATAATCTTCTGACATATACAGATAGTTTCGGCTACCATAATATAACAGTTATGGGGGGATCATCATTCAGAGACCAATCATATGAAATGCTTGAAGCAAAAGGATTAAACTTCCCGATAGGCCAGGAACAGTCGTGGTATATTGATCAGGCTGAGACAATACCTGTGGATGGAGTTATAAATGATGGCTTGCGTCAGTACGGGATATCTTATTTTGGAAGGTTCTCATATAATTATGCAAATAGATATCTGTTGTATGCAACTCTACGAGCTGATGGTAGCTCCAAGTACCAGGAAAAGTGGGGCTACTTCCCAACAGTAGGAGTTGGCTGGGTAATAACTGAGGAGAATTTCTGGCAACCTAACGATACGTTTAATTATTTAAAATTGAGAGCAAGCTGGGGACAACTTGGAAATGACAAAATACAAGCAAGTGATGGTGCCCTGACCTCAAATGTAGTAAACACATCTCTGGGAGATGTCTTCTATTCAGGTACAACTGTGTCAGGTGTATTCTCCACCCTGCGCTGGGAACTTACTGAAGAAACAAATATAGGATTGACAGCTAATATGTTTGGGAATAGATTATCTCTTGATGCCGATTGGTATCTAAGAGACACCAAAGAAGCTGCAATAAATGTAAGTATTCCTGCAATTGGAGGTACAGTATTACGAAATGTTGGTGTAATACGCAATTCAGGGTTTGAAGTTGCTTTAGGATGGAGTGATCGATTTGCAAACGACTTCAGTTACAATATAGGTACAAATTTTTCCACATTAAAGAATGAGGTTAAGGATCTTTACGGACAACCATATATTGATGGAGGAATGGCAGAATTCCGACAAAGATCATATGTTGGTGAGCCACTGCTATCCTTCTTTGGTTATCGAGTAGAAGGTGTTTACCAAAATGAATCTGAAATAAATGCTGATCCGGTTGCAGTTGCCAATAATCTTGTCCCGGGTGATCTTAAATTCAGAGATACAAACGGTGATGGAGAAGTTAATGATGATGACCGTGTAATCTTAGGTTCATATTTCCCCAATTTTATGTATGGTGCTAATTTGGGACTGGGTTACAAGGGATTCGATTTGTCATTAACCTTAATGGGGCAAAGTGGTAATAAAATTCTTAATCGTAAAAGGGGAGAATTTATCTGGACAAATGATACCAATATTGATGCAGATCTGGCAGTAAACAGATGGCATGGTGAAGGTACGTCCAATAGTTACCCCTCATCAGCAGGATTGAGAAAAGGATGGAACCAGAAAATGAGTGACTTTTTTATCGAAGATGGTAAATTCTTTAGAATTCAGAATGTGCAGTTGGGATATAATATTAATAACCAACAGTGGTTTGGATACGAAATACCATCTATAAGAATCTATTTAACTGCGGACAGGCCGCTCACACTCTTCAACTACAACGGCTTTAATCCGGAAATCCCCGATGGTATAGATACTCAAACATATCCTATACCGGCAACATACACTCTGGGATTAACAGTTAAGTTTTAACTATCTAATAAATTAAAAGAAAATGAAACATTTTAATATATATATAGTAACGCTCATCATTCTGGCATTAATTTTAAATTCTTGCCATGATCTATTGGATGAGCCTGCTGAAAATAGGACATTTACGGAGGAGACAGATTATACACTCTCTCAAAATATGATACTCCCACTTATTGGTGCCTATTCCAGCTTCTATAATGTTGGTTGGGAAACATTTCCACTTATATCTGTAAGGGGTGATGATGTTAATGCAGGTGGTCTGGGTGATCAACAGGATTTTATGGAGACAGATTACTTTCGTTACAACAAAGATTATTGGATGTATAATTCACTATGGGAAGGATATTATTCAAAGATATTCATTCACTATTCAGCAATTAATCAAATTGAACGTTATCGTGAAAATGGGGCCAATAATAACCTGGCTGATCAATATATAGCTGAAATCAAGACTTTGCGTGCCTTTCTGTTGTTTCAAGTGTCTAGAGTATGGGGTGATATACTGATTCCACCCGACTTTGATCCTACCAACCTGCTACAATCTGAGTTATCAACTAAAGAAGAGGTGATGCAATTTATTTCTGATGAGATGAGTGAAGCTATTCCAAATCTTCCTGATCTGCATCCAAATCAGAGAACAGATATACCTGGAGGGGTAACAAGATATGCAGCACTTGCCATGAAAGCTTTAGCTAATTTAGAACTAAAGAATTATCAGGAAGTAGCCGATGCAACATCACAGATTATTCAGTCAGGCAGGTTCTCGCTTGAGCCCGACTTTTATGAACTTTTTAAAACAAAAGGCAAACTCAATCAAGAGAATATTTTAGAGTATCAGTACTCAGATTTTGGTCAAGGATCAGGCGACAGAACATCTTATTTGTGGGACTTCTTTGGTCCGCAGGAATGGTCTCCCAAGGTTACTGGTATTGGTGGTGGATGGGGTTTTTATGAGCCTAGTCTTAAGTACATAAAATTTATGCTTAACAGAGGTGAAAGAATCAGACTTGAGACCAGTGTCTTATTTACTAACAGGGGTATCCAGGAAATTCAAAGTGATCCGGCATATTCAAATTTGCCTAGCTGGATTTCAAATACAACACCATCAGGGGATGTGATAAATGATTATACCCGTGCTCTTTTCGCAAGCGGAAAGCATTACATGCCAAGTGATCAGATAATTCCTGGCAGAACCAGTTATGGTTCTAATAAGAATATGCAACTGATACGTTACGCTGAAATACTACTTATGCATGCTGAGGCACTTACGAGCGGTGCTAATAGTTCTGTAATGACTGCTGACGCAGCAGTTAATCTGGTAAGAAACAGAGCCGGATTAAGCAGTTTGTCAGGAGTTACACATCAGCAGGTAATGGACGAAAAGTTTGCAGAACTGGCTATGGAATGGGGAACACGCTACTATGATATGATAAGGCTGGAACAATACAATGAATTAAGCTACGATGGCAGAACATTTAATCCAAACCTGCTTTATTTGCCTTATCCGCAAAATCAGGTAGACCTAATTCCTGCACTTAGAGAAGCTGCTAATTGATTTTTAAATCTAAATGAAAAGTTAAAATCAAACAATATGAAATCAATACAGTATATATTATTAAGCTTCCTTGCTATCTTTCTTATAGCATGTGAAAGCGGGATTGACCCAATTACGGCTGTAGATCCCGGACCCGATCAATCTGAACCGGTTATAACAATAAACTACCCATTAGAGGGTACATTAATCAGGGTAAGAGAAGATATAACTTCAATTAATATTCAGATAAACGCTTCAGATGATATTGAATTAGCATCTGTAACATTAAGTATAGATGGAACATCAATCGGCTCATACTCTGACTTTAAAGACTATCGCCGTGCAGTAATTTCACATAATTTTGAAGCACTCGGAAATGGTCAGCATACCTTAACTGTTACTGCAACTGATTTGTCGGGCAAAACATCAACAAAGAGTGTCAATTTCGAAAAAGTAACTCCATATGTTCCTGAATATGACGGAGAAATATTCTATATGCCTTTTGATGGTGATTTATTGGAGTTAGTCTCAATTAATAGTGCAAATATGATTGGTAATTCTGGATTTGCATCCGGTAAGGTTCAAAATGCTTACGCCGGTGCTTTAGATTCATATCTAACTTTCCCTACAAAAGATGAGAGTAACGCCATTGACCTGCTGAGTAGTGAATTTAGTGCATCATTCTGGTATAACTTAAATTCTACACCCGATAGGGCTGGTATTTTAGTGATAGGACCTGTAGATAGTGCTAATCCTACTGCAATGAATAATAGAAATCATGGATTCCGTTTCTTCCGTGAAGGTGGGCCAACCAACCAGACATTTAAATTAAATGTTGGTAATGGTATGTCAGACTCATGGTTTGATGGAGGTGCAGCTGCTACCTTAAACCCAGAAACAGTAGACTGGGTACATTTAGCATTTACTATCTCCGGTACTCAGTGTGTCGTATATTTTAATGGGGAGATTGTAAGCAGTGGCGATTTCTCAGGAATAAGCTGGGCAGGATGTGATATTTTATCCATAGCCTCGGGAGCACCCAGATTCACCGGATGGGATCACTTCTCTGATCTGAGCTTGATTGATGAGCTGAGATTATTTAATAAGGCATTAACACAAGCTGAGATACAGGCTATAATTGCAGATTCTCAGTAAATATATTTGCCTCAACTCACCTGGTGTGGGTTGAGGCTTTTTTAATTGATACGGATGCTAAAACATATCTCTTTTAATCTCATTCTTATCCTGATTATCTCCTGCTCTAAAGAGAAGGAAATTGATGGGCCATACGAAAATCCAAATATTCCTCTTACATATAGTTCAATATCTGTAAATGGAAGATCAGAGGGATTGATTTATGAGAATATTACAAGGGACCCTGAGATTAAAGTTGCATTTTCTACAGCTATAGACAAAGCATCGGTCACATCAGCTATAAAAATGAGTGATAGTAAATCCAGGAATGTATCACTGAATTTCTATTTCCAAAATAATGATAGTGTTGTATTAATTTCACCATCCTCTTCACTTGATTGGTTAACAAAATACCGACTGATAATATCATCCGAGCTTATGAGCAGTTCGGGTTCATCATTATTAGCACCATTGACTATAAGTTTATCCACTGAATTAGATTCAACATATAAGTTTCCTGTAATTTCGGATGATGAGTTACTAACACTTGTGCAGAAACAGACATTCAGATATTTCTGGGAATTTGGGCATCCTGTTAGTGGTATGGCCAGAGAAAGAAGTTCATCTGGAGATATAGTAACAACAGGAGGCACAGGATTTGGCATTATGGCAATGATTGTGGCAGCAGAGAGGATGTTTATCGAAAGGGAATCTGCAGTAGAAAGACTATTGACAATCTGCAGTTTTCTTAAAAATAGTGCCGTTCGCTATCATGGTGCCTTTTCTCATTGGATTGATGGTTCAAATGGTCAAACAGTACCATTTAGTGAAAAGGATAATGGTGCCGATTTAGTAGAAACATCTTTTTTGTTTCAGGGATTGCTAACTGCCAGACAATATTTCAATTCTGACAATCAGGAAGAGATATTACTCAGGGAGATGATTTCTGAATTATGGGAAGAGGTAGAATGGACATGGTTTCAGCGTAATAGAGAAGATGTATTATACTGGCACTGGAGTCCTGATTATAGTTGGGAAATGAATCATAAGATCAGAGGGTGGGATGAGTGCTTAATTACCTATATTCTGGCTGCCTCTTCTCCTTCTTTTCCTATAGATAAAACTGTTTATGTTAATGGATGGACAGATAATGGTAGTTTTATAAATGATGGTTACTATTACGATTACAAGCTTCCGCTGGGACCTTCTTATGGAGGGCCTCTTTTCTACTCGCACTACTCTTTTCTGGGACTTGATCCCAGGAATCTGAAAGATCAGTATGCTGGTTATTGGCAGCAGAATGTAAATCACTCAAAAATAAACTATCTGCATTGTGTTCGAAATCCTTCAAATTATTTGGGATATAGTGAGGTTTGCTGGGGGTTATCTGCAAGTGATGGCAATAGTGGATATAGTGCTCACTCCCCTACTAACGATAAAGGGGTGATAGCTCCAACTGCGGCAATATCTTCCATACCCTATACCCCGGATGAATCTATTGAGGCATTACGCTTCTTCTATTATGTTCTTGGTGATAGAATCTGGAAGGATTATGGCTTCATTGATTCGTTTAATCTTACTGAGAAATGGTTTGCCAACGATCACCTTGCTATTGATCAGGGCCCAATTATTGTAATGATTGAGAATTACAGAACCGGATTGATTTGGAAACTGTTTATGAGTATACCTGAAATTCAAAAAGGACTGAACAGTCTGGATTTTACATACCAATAAGAAACAGATACTCTTTAAACTTATTACGATTAAGTATTCTACTATGAATTATTAAAAATTTAATAACAATGGAAACCCGCAGGGATTTTATAAAGAACATTACTCTTACTGCTACAGGATTGACAATTCTTCCATCTCATCTGATCAGTGGATTAAAACGCAGTACACAGTTTATACCTCCCAGTGACAAGCTTAACATAGCAGGTGTTGGGATTGGGGGCAAGGGTCATCCAAACCTTGTTGGCATGAATACCGAAAACATTATTGGTTTGTGTGATGTGGACTGGAAGTATGCTAATAATTGTTTTCAGGAGTTTCCTAAAGCAAAGCGGTTTAAAGACTGGAGACGAATGTTTGATGAAATGGGTAAAGATATTGATGGGGTAATGATCTCAACGCCCGATCATACTCATGCTATAATTGCTGCAACTGCTATCACAATGGGTATACATGTCTATTGTCAAAAGCCTTTAACCCACTCTATCTATGAAAGCAGACTTCTTACTCAATTAGCAGACAGGTATAATGTGGCTACTCAAATGGGTAATCAGGGCAACTCTGGTGATGGTGTCAGGCAGCTTTGTGAATGGATTTGGAATGGCGAGATAGGTGAAGTGAGAGAGGTACACGCATGGACCGATCGTCCTATCTGGCCACAGGGATTACAGCGACCAAAAGAGAGCATGAAGGTACCTGAGACTCTTGATTGGGATCTCTTTATTGGTCCTGCTGCTTATCGTCCTTATCATGAAATCTATACTCCCTGGAACTGGAGAGGATGGTGGGATTTTGGTACAGGTGCATTTGGCGATATGGCTTGCCATGTACTCGATCCTGTTTACAAAGCACTTAATTTGGGTTATCCTGACAGAATCCAGGGCAGCTCATCTCCTATCAATACAGAATCACCTCCACAATCGGAAAAAGTTAATTTCCATTTTCCAGCGAGGAAAGGTCTACCAAAGGTTGCCATGCCAGAGGTGACAGTATATTGGTATGACGGAGGTTTGCTGCCAGACAGACCTGATCTGCTGGAAGATGGTGCAGATCTTATGCATGATGGATTGGGTGGTTGTCTTTTTATTGGATCTAAAGACTCTCTCTTGTGTGATTGTGGTGGGTTTAATCCTCGGCTGCTTTCCGGAAGAGTTCCTGATGTTCCTCAACAATTAAGACGAATACCGGGTGCAACGGGATACTTTGATGGTTATCATGAGCAGGACTGGATTCGTGCATGTAAGGAGTCACCGGAGAACAGGGTAAAGACATCTTCCGACTTTTCATATTCGGGTCCATTTAATGAAATGGTTCTTCTTGGGGTATTGGCCATAAGATTACAAAGTTTGAAGAAAGTACTGCAGTGGGATGGAGAAAGTATGGAGTTTACAAATATAACACCCACTGATGAATTAGTTATAACTTCAGAAAGCTCTTTTAGTGTAATAGACGGGCACCCTCATTTCAACAATAAGAGCGTCAGACTAAACGCATTAGAAGAGTCAAAAGAATATATCAAACATACTTATAGAGAGGGATGGAGTTTGCCCAATCTTCCAAAATAATATTTTAAATATGATAAACAGATTGTATATAACTAAGTTTTTTACTGTAATTGCAAGTTGCATCATACTTATTTCCTGCTACAGCAATCAAAGAAGAGATAATAATATAAAAGTTGAAGAAAGTCGCCCCCTCTCCTTTACTACAGACGATGAGTTTTTAGATTTTATACAAAAAACCCATATAAACTATATGTGGGAAGGGGCAGAACAAATATCTGGTCTGGCCCCCGAAAGAATTCACATGGATGGAATCTATCCACAGGACGACGCTGATGTAATAACCACTGGCGGAAGTGGTTTTGGTATTGCAGGATTGATTGTTGGGATAGAGCGAGGTTTCATTCCACGTGAAGAAGGAGTTGGCAGACTGCATAAGATATCAGATTACCTGGCAAATGCCGACAGATACCATGGTGTCTGGTCGCACTGGATAACCGGTCCTACAGGCAAAACAAAACCATTTAGTCAGAAAGATAATGGCGGCGATCTGGTGGAGAGTGCTTTCCTGATGCAGGGTCTATTAATTGCTCGTGAGTATTTTAAAGATGGCAATGAGAATGAAAAGTTACTTGCTGAAAAGATCGACAGGCTCTGGCGTGAAATGGAGTGGGACTGGTATCTTAACGGTAAAGATGTGCTTTACTGGCATTGGAGTCCTGATTATAACTGGGAGATGAATTTTCCTCTTGAAGGTTACAATGAGTGCTTGATCACCTATATTCTTGCAGCTTCATCCCCCACTCATCCCATTCCGTCATCTGCATATCATAATGGATGGGCAAGAGGTGGTGCAATTAAGAGCGAAAATGAAGCCTACGGATATCCATTGATCCTGAAACATAATGGTGCTGAAGATTATGGTGGTCCTCTGTTTTGGGCTCACTATTCATATATAGGGCTAAGTCCCAAGGGCTTGAGGGATAAGTATGCCGACTACTGGCTACTCAACAGAAATCAAGCTATGATTAACTATCTGTATTGTGTTCAAAACCCAAATAACTACGATGGTTATGGCGAAAATTGCTGGGGGCTCACAGCAAGCTATACAGTTGACGGATACACTGCACATATGCCATTTATAAATGATAAAGGTGTTATCACTCCAACTGCAGCCCTATCCAGCTTTCCATACACACCTGAGGAATCTATGAGAGCATTGAAACACTTCTATTATGAGATTGGAGACTCTATATGGGGTAAGTATGGTTTTTACGATGCATTTAGTTTGCAGCACGACTGGTTTCCTCAACATTATCTGGCAATTGATCAACTTACTATTGCTCCAATGATTGAGAATTATAGAACAGGATTACTTTGGAAACTTTTTATGAACGCACCCGAGATTCAGGAGGGAATTAAGAAACTGGGATTCACATATACTCCATGAATATGCATAACTGAAATATTCTATTATTTATTTAATTGTAAATTAATTAACACTAAATCTTGAAAACAATGAGAATATTCATATTTATAATAGCTGCATTAACACTGGCAAGTGTTGTGAGAAGTGATGATAATACAGCATCACGATGGGTTAGTTATAGCAACAACCCTGTTATAGAAGCCAGAGTAGATTCACTTTTGCAATTAATGACTTTAGAGGAGAAAATAGGTCAGATGACACAGTTCTCTGCCAACTGGTCGATAACCGGACCTGTAATGTCGGATGATTTTAAACCTTATCTCGAAAAGGGGCTGATTGGAAGTATTTTCAATGCCACATCTGTTGAGGGAATCAGATCATTTCAGAAGTATGCGGTTGATTCTACGCGTCTGGGTATTCCTATTCTTTTTGGTCAGGATGTTATACATGGTTATAAAACTATATTCCCGATGCCTCTTGCCGAAGCTTGTTCATGGGACCTGGAGCTGATAAGGAGAAGTGCCGAAATTGCTGCCATAGAAGCATCATCTGATGGGATCAACTGGACCTTTGCTCCTATGGTAGACATAAGCAGAGATGCTCGTTGGGGAAGGGTGATGGAAGGAGCAGGTGAAGACCCCTACTTAGGGAGTAAGATTGCAAAAGCGAGAGTGGCAGGATTTCAGGGAAGTGATGATGGAAGCAGAATTGGTGATCTAAATACTATTTTGGCAACCGCCAAACATATGGCAGCTTATGGTGCAGCAGAAGCTGGCAGAGATTATAATACTGCTGAATTATCAGAACATACCTTGAGAAATGTATACCTGCCCACGTATCAGGCAGCTGTAAAAGCAGGAGTAGCTACAATTATGACCTCATTCAATGAAATAAATGGAGTTCCGGCAACTGCTGACAGATGGCTGCTTACCGATCTGCTTAGGGATGAATGGGGTTTCAGGGGGTTTGTTGTAACCGACTATACCAGTATCAATGAATTGGTACCCCATGGTGTTGCAAATGATGAAAAACATGCCGCAGAGCTCGCTTTAAATGCAGGTGTTGATATGGATATGACGGGTGCTACTTTTATTAAATACTTATCTCAATCTGTAGAAGATGGCAATGTTAGAATAGAAGATATTGATAATGCAGCACGACGAATTATTGAGATGAAGTTTCTTCTTGGTCTTTTTGATGATCCATACAGATATTTGAATGAAGAAAGAGCGAAACAGAATACTATGACTCCTGAATTTATGGCGACAGCACGTAGGGCTGTTGCATCTTCTGTTGTACTATTAAAGAATGACAATGATCTGCTGCCAATCCTCAAAGAGAGTGGTAAGACAATTGCATTGATAGGTCCCATGATAAAAGATTCCATAAACCTCAACGGAGAGTGGGCCGGTCTGGGTGATCGTAACCAGAGTTTATCTATATTCAATGGATTGAACGAAAAATATAAAAACTCATCTGTAAATTTTATCTATTCCGAAGGCAGCTCAATTACTGAAACTACTCCTTCAAAAATTGATGAGGCAGTCGCAACTGCAAATAAGGCAGATATAATAATTGCTGCTGTTGGAGAAAGTTTTCATTGGTCGGGTGAAGCAGCAGTACGAACCGATATTCGTCTGCCTGAACCTCAGCGTGAATTGCTTAGAGCATTAAAAGAAACAGGGAGACCAATCGTTATTATAATATTGAGCGGACGCCCGTTAGACCTATCTTTCGAAAACGAAAATATGGATGCTATCCTGCAGGCATGGTTCCCCGGCACACAGGCTGGTCATGGAATTGCAGATGTTATTGCAGGTGATTATAATCCTTCGGGGCGACTTGTCATGTCGTTCCCAAGAAATGTGGGTCAGATCCCGATCTATTATAATCAAAAGAATACCGGTCGCCCCGTTGACCTATCAGATGAGAAAGTAGATTACAGATCAAGTTATATCGACTCCTCCATCACCCCACTCTACCCGTTTGGATATGGTTTAAGCTACACAACTTTTGAAATAGGTGATGTTAAACTCAACAAATCAAGCATGCAGGCCACAAATGACAGTATTGAAGTTACAGCTATGATTCGTAACACTGGAAACAGAAACGGAGAATTGGTTGCACAACTTTATATACGTGACCTGGTGGGGAGTACCACCCGCCCCATAAAAGAGCTGAAGGGGTTCAAAAAAGTTGCACTGAATGCAGGTGAAACTAAAGAGATCAGTTTTATTCTCACATCGGAAGATCTTGCTTTCTATGGCATCGATATGAAAAAGAGAACAGAGCCGGGTAAATTCAAACTTTGGGTATCTCAGAATTCAATGGATATTTCAAATGAGGCAGAGTTCTCTGTCGAATAGAAAATAAATCTTTTTCAATTTTAATATCAACTTCAATCTGAAGACACATGAAAAAAAATCTATTTATCGGTGCTTTAACATTAACAGCAGCACCCATTTTCGCACAACAGGCAGTACAGCGCCCTAATATTATCTTTATAATGAGCGATGATCATGCATCTCAGGCAATTAGTGCTTATGGTCACCCACTTTCTAAACTTGCACCAACTCCAAATATCGACAGAATAGCTAAAAATGGTGCTCAGTTTTGGAATAACTATTGCGCCAACTCCCTTTCAGGTCCCAGCAGAGCAAGCATACTAACCGGCAAACATAGTCATAAGAATGGGTACTTGGCAAACTGGAATAAAGAATTCGACGGATCGCAACAAACATTACCTAAGATATTACAAGAGAACGGTTATGAAACTGCAATTATTGGAAAGTGGCATTTAATATCGGAACCTACAGGTTTCGACCATTGGATGATTCTCGATGGACAGGGAGATTATAATAACCCTGATTTTATAACTGATAATGATACTGTTCAGTATTTTGGATATGTAACTGATCTTATAACTACCTTCACCAAGCAATGGCTACAAACACGTGATCGGGACAGGCCATTTTTCCTAATGATGCATCATAAAGCTCCGCACCGAAATTGGGTGCCCGCCGAGAGACACTATAATCTCTATGAAGAGACTGAATTTCCTGTACCTGAAAATTATTTTGATGAATATGAGGGTCGTTTTGCAGCTAAAAATCAGGAGATGAATATCTACAGAGACATGTATGAAGGGCATGACTTGAAAATGGTGACTGGTATTGATAGCGACACTTTGCTTTTTGATCCCTGGCCGGATGCTTTTATCAACACACTTACTCCTTATGAAAAAAAACGTTTTTTTGAGGCATACAGATCAAGGAATAATGATTATTATAATACAGATCTAACTGAGAAAGAGATTGCATTGTGGAAGTTGCAAAGATATTTGCAGGATTATCTTGCCACTATTAAGTCAGTTGATGAGAGTGTGGGTCAGATCCTTGATTTTCTGGAACAAAGTGGATTAGATGAAAACACTATTGTTATTTACACCTCGGATCAGGGATTTTATACTGGCGAACATGGTTGGTTTGATAAAAGGTTTATGTATGAAGAGTCTTTTCAGATGCCGATGGTTATGCAATTTAAAGGAGAAATAAAACCAGGAACACAAGTGCATGGGCTAACTCAGAATATTGACTTTGCACCTACCTTCCTCGATTTCTGTGGTATAAAGATTCCCGAAGATATGCAGGGTGAATCATTCAGGGAAATGGTTGTTAGTGGATCTACTCCTGAAGATTGGCGACAATCTTTGTATTACCACTATTATGAATATCCAGGTATCCATAGTGTAAGAGCTCACTATGGAGTTAAAACCGATAGATATAAACTTATTTATTTCTATGATGAAGATATCTGGGAGTTATTTGACCTGGAAAATGATCCAACAGAAATGAAAAATATATTTGGAGAAGAAGGTAAAGAGAATATTACGGAAGAGTTAAAAAAAGAACTATCCAGACTTCAAAAATTATATGAAGTTCCGGGTATATAATTGATAGTAAATACAAACCGGACAGTAACATAAATATCATTTAAGACATACAAGATTGTTATCTTGCTTTTATATAAAAGAAGATGGTAAGAAGAAGGTAAAAAGATGATAAGAATTTGGTAAGAGTTAAGCATGTCAAAATGAAAATTTAAAAAAAAGTATGAAATGAAGAATAAAGGTCTGTTTTTTTTATTGGCAGGATTAATACTCTCATATTCCTGTAACAACAGAGAACAGGTTCAGGAAAGTTCTCTTCAGGTGAAAGGGAATACAACATACTGTAATCCTATCGACATAGATTATACCTATATGTCTCATTATCGTGCAGACAGAGATGTTTCATACAGATCGGGTGCAGATCCTGCTGTTATCAATTTCAAAGGCAAATACTATATGTTTGTTACACGGTCCCATGGTTATTGGGTATCGGAAGATATGGGTGAGTGGCGTTTTATAAGACCGCAAAGCTGGTACTTCAGCGGATCTAATGCTCCGGCAGCAGCAGTAATAGGTGATAAGATAATTGCTTATGGCGATCCTTCGGGATATGGACCTGTAATAGAGACAAATAACCCAGAGTTAGGAGATTGGAAAACTAACTACGCTGTTATAAATCCCCCGGGAGGGATTCAGGACCCGGATCTGTTTGTTGACACAGACGGGAGAGTCTATCTTTATGAGGAGTCTTCAAACCTTTGGCCAATACGTGGTGTTGAGTTGGACCCTGAAAATTACTATATCCCTATTGGGGATCAAGTGGATCTTTTTAATCTTGATCCTGAGAATCATGGGTGGGAACGATTTGGACAAGATCATAATTCGGATATTGCACCTTTTATTGAAGGTCCTTGGATGGTAAAACATGGAACTACTTACTATCTATTGTATGGCGCTCCGGGTACGCAATGGAATGTATATGCAGACGGTGTTTATACCTCGGATAATCCTCTTGGTCCTTTTACCTATGCACCATATAATCCTGTTGCTTATAAACCGGGAGGATTTCTGAAAGGTGCCGGTCACGGCAGTGTAGTGGTTGACAATAATAATAACTACTGGCATTTTTCAACTATGGCAATCTCTGTAAATTATAAGTTCGAAAGAAGAATAGGTATGTACCCTGCAGGATTTGAGGAAAACGGCCAGATGTTTATAAATACTGCTTATGGTGATTATCCTCACTATCTGCCTGATGTAATGGTTGATGATCACAAGCATCGATTCACCGGCTGGATGCTTTTATCCAAGGATAAGCCGGTGAAAAGCAATTCTGTTATAAGCGGTGTAAAACGAAATGTGGCTGATGAAGAGGAAGAGGGATATATGTTGGGACAGGAGTTACCCGACTACTCAATAGAGATGATTAATGATGAGAATATACGCACAATATGGGTAGCTGAGAACAACAGTGATTCTCTTTGGTTTGAGATGGATCTTGAGAGAATTATGACAATCAACGCTTTTCAGGTTAACTATCAGGACTTTAATTCAAATATCTTTGGTAAACCTGACACTCTTAGACAGCAGTTTATTATTGAAACCTCAGAAGATGGTGTTAAATGGAATATTGCGGTTGATTTTTCTGAAAACAGTAAGGATAAACCTCATGCATATATAGAGCTGGAGAGACCAATTCAGGCACGATATATTAAATTTTCTAACATATATTTCCCAAACAAATACCTTACAATTGGTGAGTTCAGGGTATTTGGAAATGGTAATGGCGAAACTCCTGAAACACCTGATAACTTTAAAGCTGTGAGACAGAGTGATGCTAGAAATGCAGATCTGTCGTGGAATTCAGTGAATAATGCAATGGGATATGTTCTCTACTGGGGAATTGAAAAGGACAAGCTTAACAACACTGTTATGATTTATGATGATAATAGTTATGAGGTAAGATCACTGAATAGAGGGCAGAGTTACTATTTTACTGTTGAAGCTTTTAATGAAAATGGTATTTCACCAAAAACAGAGATACTGTTTATTGAGTAATTTCTATTATTTTATAGAGTAAAGAACATTCAGCTCATTATTTCGTTTTACCGATGTTATAACTATTTTTGCAGCTATAATTCAACTCGGTATGAGCGAAACTAATAATTTGATGGAGACACTGGGAATTACATTCACACATCTGTCCAGTGGAAAAGTAGAGGCTGTTATGCCCGTCACTAAAAGTGTATGTCAGCCATTTGGTATATTGCATGGAGGTGCAACTATTGCACTGGCAGAATCTGTTGCAGGCCAGGGTTCACTTTTTTTATGCACTCAGGATGAAAAGCCTGCAGGTACACAGGTGAGCTGTAATCATTTATCTGCAGTAAAAGAGGGAGATACTGTTCATGCCACCGGAACAATATTACATTTAGGCAAAACTACCCATTTATGGAATATAGATATTACCACTTCGGGTGGTAGATTAGTTTCATCTGTAAGGGTTTTAAACACCATACTAAAATAAAATGACCTTAAAGAACAGTTACCAAAAATTAGATTCACTTATAGAAAACGATGCCTGTTTTGCAATTTACAGGCTGCCTAACGAGTCATCGCCAAAGTTTGTAATGCAGAATAATGGTGAGATAAAACATTTCTATGATATAGAAGAGTTAGAAGAAAACAGAGGGTTTGTTATAGCTCCTTACAAGATAAAAAAAGAAACACCTGTTCTTATTATAAGACCTGATTGTACTAACTTAAATGATGCGGTAATTCCCGACAGACAAAATCCTGGAGTCGGATCAGAAAGATTCAAGCTTGACAACATTAACAGAAACGATTATAACAGACTGTTCGACCTGTTTTATATGCCATTGAAAGATGGGACTTTAAAAAAGGTGGTACTATCTCGTAGTAAGTCATTTGCCAGAAACAGAAACTTTTCTCCCGGAGCAAGTTTTTACAAGGCAATGGAAAAATATAAAAATTCCTACGTGTTTCTTTTCCACACTCCGATAAGCGGAACATGGCTGGGAAGTACACCGGAGATTCTGCTCTCAGGCAGGGGTAACTCATGGCATACTGTAGCACTTGCAGGAACTCAGTATCAGGTAAAAGAAAAAATATCGTGGGATGATAAAAACCTGAGAGAGCAGCATCTGGTAACATCATATCTTCTGAATCAGCTTTCATCCTTTAATATAAAACCCGAGATAAATGGTCCATATACCACAAAAGCTGCTAATCTTGCGCATTTGAAAACCGACCTTGATTTTACTTTACCTGAGACTGTTGGTCTGGGGAAGCTTCTAAAATCACTTCATCCAACACCTGCAGTTTCAGGGTTGCCCAAAGAGGAGGCATTCGGATATATTGACATGTATGAAGGATATGATCGCCGATATTACACCGGATTTATAGGGATGATGAACAAAAGCTCTGATACAAACTTATATGTAAACCTAAGATGCATGGAAATAGGGAAAAGTTTGCTTACTTTGTTTGCCGGAAGTGGATTAGTTACCTCCTCAAACAGCAGAGATGAGTGGAAGGAGACGGAGCAAAAACTTAAAACAATGGCTAGTATTTGTTAATTAAGGCTTACAGATGTATTCAGATAAAAAAAGTGTTTTGGAACTTGTTGCTTTATTAAAAGCACACGATATAACTCAGGTAGTGCTGTCTCCCGGTTCAAGAAACTCACCACTAATTCATTCATTTGCAAATGATGCTGACTTTACTTGCTATAGCATTGTAGATGAACGTAGTGCCGGTTTTTTTGCACTGGGAATTATACAGGCTACAGGCAAACCAACAGCTGTTTGCTGCACTTCTGGCACTGCTACTCTTAACCTGGCTCCTGCTGTAGCTGAAGCATATTATCAGGAGCTGCCTCTGCTTGTATTGAGTGCTGACAGGCCTCAGGAGTGGATAGGTCAGATGGATGGGCAGACAATACCTCAGATCGCTGTTTTTGGTAAATTGGTAAACTGTTCTGTGCAGCTGCCTGTTGTAAGAAACAGTAGTGACTTATGGTATTGCAACAGGTTGATTAATGAAGCTATTTTAAATCTGGATAACAGAAGAAAGGGTCCTTCACACATCAATATTCAGTTAGAAGAGCCGCTATTTAATTTTAATGTAGAATCACTTCCGGATACAAGGGTGATTCGCAAGTCTTCTCAGGAGTTCAAAATATCAGATCAGGATAATTACAGAGAACGATTTTTGAGCTTTGACAAAAAGATGATAATTGTTGGACAGCTTCCTCCTGACAACAATCTTTCGGGTATTCTTAATGAATTAAGCTCTAAGTATAATGTGGTTGTACTGTCAGATCATCTCTCAAATATTTCTGACAGGGAAAACAGAGCTTATGAAGTGTTGTTAAGGACATCTACTGAGCAGGAAATGCTTGATTTATCACCTGAACTTCTGATTACAATTGGAGGACATACGGTTTCCAAGAGATTGAAAAATTTTATTCGCAAAGCTAAGGTTAGTGAGCATTGGCATATATCACCATCTGGAGAGGTTATAGACACATATATGAGTGTCACAGATATTATTACAAGTGATAATGAAACATTCTTAAGACATATTTCAGGGGGAACAGATGCCTCATCAATATCCCCGGCATATAAGAATTTATGGAAAGATAGATGTTCTGTTTTTTCAGAACCGGATGCTGAATATTCAGATCTGTATGCAACAGGATTACTTCTGAACTCGCTGCCTGAAAATGTATCACTGCAGCTTGCAAACAGTCACTCCGTCTATCTGGCTCAACTATTTAATCTGCCTGCAGGTACTAAATGTTTCAGCAATCGTGGCACAAATGGAATTGAAGGTTCACTGTCAACAGCTGTTGGATATTCTGCAGCAGTTAACAGTATGACAGTATTGCTTACGGGTGACTTAAGCTTCTTTTATGATATTAATGGGATATGGAATCGTTATATATCTCCCAATTTAAGAATTATGATAAATAATAATGGTGGGGGTGGAATATTTGACACTCTGCCCGGATTAAATAATTCAGAAGCTTTAAATGATTATATTACTGCGGCCCACAACACATCTGTGAAAAGCTGGGCAGAGCAGCAAGGTTTTATATATTTATCAGCAAATAACTCAGATGAGTTACAAAAACAGATTTTAAAACTACTTGCTCCTGAGAGTAAATCTCCTGTAATTCTGGAGGTTTTTACTACTATTGAGAAGAACAGTTTAGAGATAAAATCATATTATCAACAACAGGAAAACAGTAAATTATGACAACAAGGAATTGGACAAAAATAAAGGAATATGAAGATATTCTGTTTGACTTTTACAACGGTATTGCCCGTATAACTATTAACCGTCCCAGATACCGTAATGCTTTTACTCCAACAACTACAGGGGAAATGAGTGATGCACTTCGCATTTGCCGCGAAATGGAAGAGGTTAGTGTTGTTGTTCTAACAGGTGCGGGCGACAAAGCATTTTGCTCCGGTGGGGATCAGAATGTGAAAGGCAAGGGAGGATATATTGGTAAAGATGGCGTTCCTCGCTTAAATGTTCTGGATGTTCAGAAACAGATAAGATCCATACCTAAACCGGTAATTGCAGTGGGAGATGGAGATGCAATTGGGGGGGGACATGTCTTGCATGTTGTATGTGATCTTACAATCGCTTCAGAAAATGCAATATTTGGTCAGACCGGCCCCAGAGTTGGAAGTTTCGATGCAGGTTTCGGATCATCCTATCTGGCACGTATTGTAGGTCAGAAGAAAGCCAGGGAAATTTGGTTCCTCTGTCGCCAGTACTCTGCACAGGAAGCCCTTGACATGGGTCTGGTAAACAAAGTTGTTCCTTTTGACAAACTTGAAGATGAGGTTGTTGAGTGGGCTGAAGCAATGATGAAGCACAGTCCCCTTGCACTACGTATGATAAAAGCAGGATTGAATGCAGAATTGGACGGACAAGCAGGAATTCAGGAACTAGCAGGTGATGCAACTATGCTCTATTACCTTACCGAAGAGGCTCAGGAAGGGAAACAGGCCTTTTTGGAGAAACGTGATCCTGATTTTAAGAAATTCCCTAAACTACCCTGATCAATAGTTATAATACTGTATGTAAATCAGTAATGTTTAAAATAGAAATTGTACCATATACATTAAAGTTTAGAAACCCTGCCGGCACTTCGCGTGGGGTTTATATTGATCATAAGGTATGGTACATTATTTTTAAAAACTGTAACAACCCATCACACATTGGTATAGGTGAATGTGCTCCACTACCCGATTTAAGCTGCGATTACAGTGATGAGTATGAACAGCAGCTGAAATCGTTTTGCAAGACAGTTGAAGAAAAACAGTTAGTCGACTCAGCCAGCCTTAAAAACTACCCCTCCATTCTTTTTGGTCTGGAAACAGCTATGCGTCATTATCAGCAGCAATCATGGCAGCTCTGGGATACACGTTTCAGCAGAGGAGAAGAGGGAATAAAAATAAATGGTCTAATCTGGATGGGTGACTTCTCTGAGATGAAGAGCAGAATAGAAGCTGCTTTAGAAAAAGGATTCAGATGTATAAAACTGAAAATAGGAGCTATTGATTTCAATAAGGAGATTGAGTTGTTAAAGTATATACGTCAACAATTCACCCCTGAAGAACTGGAACTTAGAGTTGATGCAAACGGAGGATTCAGTTATCATGATGTATTAGTCAAGTTAAATCAACTCGCCGAATTGAATATTCATTCAATTGAACAGCCTATAAAGGCAGGACTTCAGAAAGAGATGTCTTACCTGTGCCGGAATTCTTTAATCCCTATTGCATTGGACGAAGAGCTAATTGGAATAAACAGCTATGTGGAGAAAAAGAGCTTACTTACCACTATCAATCCGCAATATATTATCCTTAAACCCTCTCTGCATGGAGGCATAAGCGGTTGTGAAGAGTGGATTTCCATTGCTGAAGAGCTTGGAATAGGTTATTGGATAACTTCAGCATTGGAATCAAATATCGGACTTAATTCAATATCTCAATGGTGCTCAACACTCAACATCAGCATACCACAAGGATTGGGGACAGGATCTTTATACTTGAACAATACACCTTTGCCATTAGAAATTAAGGGAGAATATTTATGGTTTGATCCGGAAGGAAGTTTCCCCGGAATAAATAAAATTATAAATGGATAAGATTAAGATCTCAGGGAAGATTTTTTACAGGGAAGATTTCATGGGAGCAGAGATGCCACTCTACTTTAAAAGCTCAGGTTTCCTTGAGCAGATATACACTTTCCTGAATGAGTGGTTTTCTTTGGATAATAGAATAAAGCTTTTTACTTCAGGATCAACAGGAAAACCCAAAGAGATCATAGTAGACAAACAAAAAATGATTGAAAGTGCTGCTATGACCTGTGAATACTTTAAGCTGAAAGAGAATGACAGGGCTCTGCTCTGTCTTTCTACTGAATATATTGCAGGTAAGATGATGCTTGTGCGTGCAATCTACTGCGGTATGGATATATATCCTGTAACACCAAACGGTAACCCTTTGAGAGAGGTATCATCATCATTTGATTTTGCAGCAATGGTTCCTTTACAGGTATATAACTCACTTAATTCTGAGAAAGAGAGAATACGACTAAGTCAGATTAGCAATATAATAATTGGTGGCGGTGCTATTGATAAAGATCTGGAAGAGGATTTAAAGTTACTTCCCAACTCTCTCTTTTCTACTTATGGCATGACAGAAACATTATCACACATTGCTATTAGAAAGATAAATGGAGAGGGTACATCAGATTTCTATACCCCACTTTCGGGAGTGAATCTGAAGTTGTCCGACAACAGTACACTTATTATTGATGCACCAAAAATATCTGATGCTCCTATTGTAACTAATGACATTGTTGAACTTCGGGATGACGCCACCTTCAGGGTTATAGGCAGAGTTGACAATATAATCAACACTGGCGGGATAAAGGTTCAGGCTGAAGAGGTTGAAGATACCCTTCAACCGTATCTAAAAGGTAACTATGCAATCAGTTCTGTACCTCACACTAAATTAGGTGAAGCAGTTGTACTGATTGTTGATAATATTGATGATAAATATCAGGCAGAAGAGTATGTAAATAAAATACTGCCTCGATATCAGCAGCCTCTGTATATAATCAATGTGGAGTCAATACCTATGACTGGCAATGGCAAGATTGACCGTAAATCGTTGAAAAAACTTGCTGAATTAAATATAGAGCTATAAAATGAACTATTATCCTTTAATCTTTTTTCTTAGGTTTAAAGGATCGGGGACTCTTGCCTGAATCAGATCTGGAGCTTCTGCCAGAAAAGGAGCCTCTTTTTTCTCCATTACTCTTTCCGGGTTTGTCTTTACTCCTGGCATCAAATGAACGGCCTCCCTCTCCGGGTCTGCCTGTTTTGTTTTCCCTTTTTGGTCTATCCTCTCTCCAGGGCCTATTTTCTCTTACGGATTTATCCTCTCTTCCGTGACTGCCTTCTCTTCTATGACTGCTGAAGTCGGTTCTGCCTTGCTCATCCTCCCCCTTTTCAGAGCGTCTTGAACGACGATATCCCTCTCTTGAGTTTCGCTCATTATGATAGTTGTCTTTTTTACCTTGTCTGGAATGATCTCTTTTTTCCTTTGGGAGCTCTTTTCGCTTTCCTGAGAATATTTCATACTCCCGCATTTCACATTCCAGTGGTCCGTTGTATAGAAAAAAGCGCCTGGAATGCTTTAATCCGACTGCATCGAACGACTCTTTACGATAACTGAGAATATATGCCCTGTAGCCTGCAAAAACATGTTTGAATCGTTCACCTATCATTGAGTAAAGTTCATCCAGCTCATCCACTTTTATACGCTCGCCATATGGAGGGTTCGTTATTATAATTCCTGTTTCTGCAGGAGCTTCGGTATATTGCTGTAAAGGCCTAACACTTAATTCGATATAATTCTTGAGACCAGCATTCCTTATATTCTTCTCTGCAATTGAAATCGCTTTAGATGAGATATCAGATCCAATAATAGGATATTTCATCTCTCTGTTGCCGGAATCATCATTATATATCTCACTAAAAAGATCTTTATCAAAGTCGCTCCATTTCTCAAATGCAAAACTTGGACGGTGAATTCCGGGAGGAATACCCAAAGCAATCATTGCCGCCTCAATTAAAATTGTACCAGATCCACACATTGGGTCGATGAATGCACTTTCACCTCTCCAGCCGGATTTAAGAATCATTCCGGCTGCAAGCACCTCGCTTAGGGGCGCCTCAGTCTGTGCGATTCGATAACCACGTTTATGCAGAGATTCTCCGGAGCTATCCAGTGAAAGTGTACATTTGTTATGTGATACATGTATATTCAACATAACATCCGGGTTTGTCAAACTCACTGAAGGCCGCTTTTCATATCTCTCCATGAACCAGTCGGCTATAGCATCCTTTACCCTGTATGCTACAAACTTTGAATGATTAAAGATATGAGAAAAGACCACTGCATCAATTGAGAAAGTAGAGTTGAGTGAGAGGTAATTTTCCCAGTTAAGCTGTTTAATTGCTTCATACACCTCATCAGCTGTTTCTGCCTTAAACTCATATATAGGTTTCAATATACGCAGTGCTGTACGGCAATGCAGATTAGCCTTGTACATCAAGGCATTATCACCTGTAAATGACACCATGCGAGTACCTATCACTACGTTATCTGCACCTAACCCGATCAACTCTTCAGCCAATACATCTTCAAGCTCTGCCAAAGTTTTGGCTATCATGGGAAATTGTTCGTTCTCTACCATCTGATTTATTTCATTCTATAATAATACTCTGCTATTTGTCATCTAACAGATTTCTGCGATGCAAAGATATAACTAATAATTATAGCTTTACTTTAATTTTTCT
>CAYPFO010000025.1:994-41040 GCA_964410065.1 uncultured Pseudomonas sp. | reverse complement strand
AAACAGCGAGGTCTGTAGTCGGCCAGAAATACGGGGCTACTTCAGACCATCCCTAGTGGAAATTGGGTGGATGGACAGAGGCAGTGGCGAAATAGTAGCTTCGTCTTGGATCGTCGTTTTATGTACGGCTGGCTGGTATTCGTGCACTTAGGCAGGATCAGCTTTTGTTCGGAAAGGAGGCTGGGATTTTGATTGATACTATGAATTTAAATGGTAATTTGACGGCAGCGGGATTGCCGGGCGCGGCGTATGTAACACTCACCGCTGTCTTTTAAAACTGCGGGCTCAAAAACCATACAATCAGCCAACATAAAATTATCTGTATTATTTTAAGGAAGAATAATGAATAGCAAAGGTTCAGAATGGAAGAAGTGGGACCTACATTTTCACACTCCGTCCTCCTATGACTATAAAGATAAGAGCATTTCTAACGCTGAAATAATAGAGGAAATGAAGAATAATAAAATCTCAGCCTTTGCGGTTACAGACCATCACATCATTGACATCGAGAGATATAAAGAATTAAAAAAACTTGGCGAGGAAGAGGGGATCACCGTTTTACCTGGTATTGAATTTCTTTCTGACGCGAGAGGTAAAGATCCCGTTCATTTCATCGGTGTTTTCTCAGAGAAAACAAACCTAGAACATGTTTGGGGACAGATCAAGCACAAGACTGACATAAACAAAGTTGAGTCAGAAGGATTAAGAGAGAACCAAGTTTATTGTGACCTGATTGAAACTATAAATTTAATTAAATCTCTGGGTGGAATCGTTACGATTCATGCAGGTGAAAAGAGCGGATCTGTTGAAAATATTACACACTCCTTGCCACATGGAATGGCACAAAAATCTGAAATTGCAAAAGCTGTTGACATTTACGAACTTGGCAAGGCATCTGATCAAGAAGGCTATAGGAAATACGTTTTCCCTAGCATTGGGAAAACCATCCCCATGATCATCTGCTCTGACAATCACAATATTAAAAAATACACAGTAAAGCAAAACTTATGGATAAAGGGCTCTCCCAACTTCGCAGGCCTTAAATACGCTCTAAATGAACCAGAAAGCAGATTCTATATTGGTGATGAACCAGAGGTTCTTAAGCGTGTAAGAGAGAACCAAACCAAATACATTAAACACCTTCATATTAAGAGAACCGGAAAAGAAGACATTAATTCAATTTGGTTTGAAGACCTAAAGATACCTCTGAACAACGAACTAGTTACCATTATTGGGCACAAAGGAAGTGGCAAGAGTGCATTGTCGGATATCCTAGCCTTGTGCGCAGATGCTGAGCACTCAAAAGACTATATCTTTCTACATAAAAATAAGTTTAAAAAGAAAGGCCTTGCGGATAGATTTAGCGCTTGGATTGAGTTTGAAAGTGGCGGAAAAACAGAAGAAAGAGAACTACTGCACGCCATTGATGAGAGCCAAGAAAAACTCATTAGATATCTACCCCAAAGCTACTTTGAGACAGTTTGCAATGAGATAGGAAAAGTAGATGCATTCAGAACAGAGATTGAAAAAGTCGTATTTCAATATGTTCCTCTCGAGAAAAAAATGGGCAAGGCCTCATTTGACGAACTGATCGACTTTAAAAAAACAGCTGCGGAAAAAGAAATCCACAATATCAATGAAAAAATCACCGAACTAAACGATGAAATAATAAAGCTTGAGAATCAAACCAACCCAGAGTTTAGGAAAAGTTTATTAAGCAAAAAAAGGGTTAAAGAAGAAGAACTCAAGGTTCACAATGACTCTAAGCCAAACAGCGTTGAAGACCCATCGAAACAAGTTGAATCAGAAGATACTAGGAATAAAAAAACAGCCTTAACAGAACTTGAGTCTCGTAAGCTGGCTATTGAAAATGAAATCGAAAAAATTAAAAAAGCCATTTCAGAAAGAAGCCAAGTAATTATTGAGGCAGAAAAACTAAATCGCGACTTAAAGAACAAATACACTGACTTTATTTTCGCAATCAGCGAAGGTGAGGAAATATCAAAAAAGTGCGGCTTTGATTTATCCAACGCCATTAAAATTGAGTTCAATGAAGAAATTATCCAATCCAGCATTGAGAAACTTAAAGAATCAAACGAATACGATAATGGTTTGATAGCAACCGAAGAAGACTGGAGTGTTAAGGAGTTTGAATCACTTACATTAACCTCGAAGCTTGAGTCATTAAAGTTCCAAATCAAAGAAATCCAATCCGAGTTCACAGGAGAGCACAAGGCTTATCAGGATTACTTGCAGGCATTGTTAGAATGGGATATTAAAAGAAAAGAAATGGAAGGAAATATAGACTCCATTGATAGCTTAGCTTATATCGAAGCGAAAATAAAATACATAGATGAAAAGCTGCAAGATGAACTTTCAGAATTAAGAAAAGCAAGAATAAAAAAATCTATCGATATATTTTCAAAAAAATCTGAAATAAAATCATTTTATGATGAGATCAAAATAGAGATATCGAAAAAACTTTCCGGGTCTGACGTGTCCGGACTTAGCATTGCCAGTACCTTCTACTGCTCAAGCGATTTCAAAAACCTACTCTTAAGAAATATAAAGCAAAATCGAATTGGCTCGTTCTATGGCAGCGAAGATGGATCAAGCTTACTCCAAGAAGAACTAGTTTCGCCGACTGACTGGAACAATTCAGAGTCTGTGGCTGAATTCCTGAGAAAAATCATCGACTACTTAGAGTTTGATAAAAGATCTAGCAGCACAGAATGCGAAAAGATTTATATCGGAGATGTTACAAAAGACAGAAGCGAATTATATAGCTATCTTTTCGGATTAAAATTTATAGAACCATTTTATGACTTGCAACAAAAAGGAAAAAGCTTAGAACAACTATCGCCGGGTGAGAAAGGAGCCCTCCTCTTGGTGTTTTATCTAGTCCTTGACAAGGAAGACATACCTTTAATCATTGACCAGCCAGAGGACAACCTGGATAACAACAGTGTTGCGAAAGTACTTGTCCCATACATAAAAGAGGCAAAGAAATTTCGGCAAATAATTATGGTAACGCACAATCCAAACTTAGCTGTAGTAGCTGATTCCGAGCAGGTTATCAAAGTAAATATTGATAAGGAAAACGGAAATAGATTTACATTTGATTCCGGCGGCATTGAGTGCAGCGATATAAAAGATCAGATCGTTGAGGTATTGGAAGGTACGATCCCCGCCTTCACCTTAAGGAAAGACAAGTATCAAATATCGTAATTAAAAAACCACTGCACTTAAAAGATCACCCGCTTCATTACTGCCAGAACACATCAACCCTGTTGCCGTATAAAAAAGCAATAAATAAAAAATAATTAGGACCAATAAATAGGGTAAGTTTACTTTCCGCGCGCCGCTGCGGCGCGCAACTACATTCTTATCTCTAAATCTAGCGTGCAATCCAGGGTGGACTGCCCGCCCGCTGCGCATCGATCCGTACGCTGTGCAACGGGCGAGGCCGCCCTACCCGTGCACACTTAGCGCTGTCTCTTACCCCAGCACCGTCTCTGCAAACTCCGCACGGATCTCCTCTTCTGGCAGCTGATCGCCGATCAGCACCAGCACGCTGTTGCGCTGCTCCTCCGCGCCCCACTCCGCATCCCAATCAAAGGCGTACAGGCGCAACACACCCTGGAACACCAGGCGCTGATCGTTGCCGGCAATGTTCAGCACGCCCTTGTAGCGCAGCAGCGCGTTGCCGTGGCGGTCCAGCAGGCGTTCCATGAAAGCGCTGAGCTTGTCGAGGTCGAGCGGCTGTTCAGTGTTCAGCACTAATGTGTTGATGCGGTCGAGGCTTTTGGGGGGGGTCATGGGGCGCAGGCTGAGTACCGGGCCCAAGTCGGCATTCAGGTTGAAGCCACGAATATCCAGCAACTCTGCCAGGTCGATGCGCCCGTGCTCCACCACACGGATGGGCGCGCGGCGGTTGATGCGCTGCAGACGCTGGGTCAGTGCCTCAACGGCCGGTGAGTCAACCAGATCGGTCTTGCTCAGCAGGATACGGTCGGCGAAACCGACCTGGGCCTGGGCGATGGCCTCCTGCAGATGCCGTTCGGCATTGACTGCATCCACCAGAGTGAGCACGCCGTCGAGCACGAAGCGCTCGGCCAGTTCTTCGGTGGCGAAGAAGGTTTGCGTCACTGGCGACGGATCGGCCAGTCCCGTACATTCGATCACCAGCCGATCAAAGGCCAGCTCGCCGCTGTCCAGCTTGTCCAACAGCAGGAACAGGGCTTTCTCCAGCTCGACATGGATGGAGCAGCACACGCAGCCATTGGCCAGGGTCACGACTTGCACCGGCTCGCTGCCCAGCAGTTGGCTGTCGATGGGCGTCTCGCTGTACTCGTTTTCGATCACGGCGATCTTCAGGCCGTGGTCGGCTTCCAGCAGATAGCGCAGCAAGGTGGTCTTGCCGGCGCCGAGAAAGCCGCTCAGCACGGTCACCGGAATGGGGGGCTGGAACATGCAACAGACTCCTGAAATGAAACGCGCCACGACGGTGCGTGGCGCTTGATTCAATGATTTACCAACCTGCCTTGATAGGCGTCGCGAGCGTAGGGTGAACAACGCCGCAGGCTTTCCACCACTATTCTGCGGCCGATGGTGGACAACGCTACGCGGTTGTCCACCCTACACTCGGATCAGCAGCAGCGGATGGGACGACCCTTCCCGCCACCATAGCGAGCATCCTGCCGCTCGCGGAAGAATTCCTTGTGGCTCATCACCGGCTGGTCCGGGTGATTGTCGCGCATATGTTCCACGTAGGTGTCGTAGTCCGGCATGCCAACCAGCATGCGCGCCGCCTGCCCGAGGTACTTGCCCATGCGGCTGAGATCATTGAACACGGCGAGTACTCCTTGATTACTGAAACGCCAGCCTCCGTGTGGAGGCTGGCGTACATCCCATCAGACGTTGTCGGGCATGCTCTGGAACGGGGTTTCCTTATCAGTCCGCTCCTTGTGCACCCAGGCTTGACGACCGACCTTGACCGCATAGAAGAGGATGCTGAACACCACGAACAGGAACAGTGCGCTGAGCACAGCGTTGGTGTAGGCGTTGAGAATCACGTTCTCCATCTGCGCGAGGCTCTTGGCCGGGGCCAGAATCTGACCGGCAGCCAGGGCGGTTTCGTACTTGTCGGCCAGGGCCAGGAAGCCCACCGCCGGGTTCGGGTCGAACAGCTTGATCAGGCTCGCATAGGTGGTGCAGATCAGCAGCCAGGCCGCCGGCAACAGGGTGACCCAGACGTACTGCTGACGCTTCATCTTGATCAGCACCACGGTGCATAGCATCAAGGCGATACCGGCGAGCATCTGGTTGGAGATGCCGAACAGCGGCCACAAGGTATTGATGCCACCCAGCGGATCGATCACGCCCTGGTACAGCAGGTAACCCCACAGTGCCACGCAACCGGCGGTGGCCAGCACGTTGGCGCCCCAGGAGTCGGTGCGACGCAGCGCCGGCACGAAGTTACCGAACAGGTCCTGCAGCATGAAGCGCCCGGCACGGGTACCGGCGTCCACAGCGGTGAGGATGAACAGCGCCTCGAACAGAATCGCGAAGTGGTACCAGAACGCCATACCACCTGCACCCGGCAGGACCGCATGCAGAATCTGCGCGATCCCCACCGCCAGGGTCGGCGCGCCGCCGGCACGGTTGAGGATCGAATTCTCACCGATGTCGCGGGCTACTACTTCCAGCGCGTCCGGGGTGATGGCAAAGCCCCAGCTGCTGACCATAGTGGCCACGCTGGCCACGTCGCTGCCGACTGCGGCTGGCGGGCTGTTCATGGCGAAGTACACGCCCGGTTCGATGATCGAGGCGGCGACCATGGCCATGATGGCGACCATGGATTCCATCAGCATGCCGCCGTAGCCGATGTAGCGGGCGTGGGTTTCATTGGCCAACAGCTTCGGCGTGGTGCCGGACGAGATCAGCGCATGGAAACCGGACACCGCGCCACAGGCGATGGTGATGAACAGGAAGGGGAACAGCGCGCCTTTCCACACCGGGCCGGTGCCGTCGGTGAACTGGGTCAACGCCGGCATTTTCAGCTCAGGCGCGAGAATCAGGATGCCGATGGCCAGGGCGGCAATGGTGCCGATTTTCAGAAAGGTCGACAGGTAGTCGCGCGGCGCAAGAATCAGCCACACCGGCAACACGGCGGCGACGAAGCCGTAGCCCACCAGCATCCAGGTGATCTGCTCGCCGGTGAAGGTGAACACCTCGGCCCAGTAGGGATCCTGGGAAATCGCCCCGCCCAGCCAGATCGAACCCAGCAGCAAGGCCACACCGATCAACGAGATCTCGCCGATGTGCCCAGGCCGCAGGTAGCGCATATAGATGCCCATGAACATCGCGATCGGAATGGTCGCGATCACCGTGAACATGCCCCACGGGCTGTCCGCCAGCGCCTTAACCACGATCAGCGAGAGCACCGCCAGGATGATGATCATGATCAGGAAGCAGCCAAACAATGCGATGGTGCCAGGTATCCGCCCCATCTCCTCACGCACCATGTCGCCCAGCGAGCGGGCATTACGGCGCGTGGAGATGAACAGCACCATGAAGTCCTGCACCGCACCGGCCAGCACCACGCCAGCGATCAGCCACAGCGTGCCGGGCAGGTAACCCATTTGCGCGGCCAGCACCGGACCCACCAACGGACCTGCGCCGGCAATCGCCGCGAAATGGTGACCGAACAGTACGTGCTTGTTGGTCGGCACGTAGTCCAAACCATCGTTGTTGAGTACCGCAGGAGTCGCGCGAGTCGGGTCCAGCCGCATCACCTTGGTCGCGATGAACAGGCTGTAGTACCGGTAGGCAACCAGATACAGGGCCACGGCGGCGACCACGATCCAGAGCGCGTTAATGGCTTCGCCGCGGCGCAAGGCCACCACTCCCAACGCACAGGCACCTATAATCGCCAGCAGTACCCAAGGCAGTTGGCGAAGCAGGCTGATGTTCTTATTCATAAGAACCCCTTGATTGGCCAGACTCATGGCGAGATCCGCTTATCCAGCCCGCTATCTGCTCTGGCATATATCTAATGAAACGACCCCAAACGTGTTGAGTTCGCTCCCCAGGAATTGTCATCCATGAACATGACGGAACGTCGCAGCTTCCACCGCATCCCCTTCGATGCCTCCACCGAGCTGTCCCAAGGCGACGACACCTGGCAGGTCGAGCTGCTGGACATCTCGCTCAAGGGGCTTCTCGTCCTCGCTCCCGCTGACTGGAACGGTATGTCAACGCAGCCTTTCCACGCCTGTATCACCCTGAGCAACGAGGTGAACATCCGCATGGACGTTCAACTGGTGCGCAGCCATGCCCAGCAACTGGGCTTCAGCTGTCTCAATATAGATGTGGAATCCATCAGTCACCTGCGCCGCCTGGTGGAAATCAACCTGGGCGACGAGCGCCTGATCCAACGCGAACTGGCGGCGTTGAGCGGCGCTTAGGGAGACAGGCCTTCGGCCCAGCAAGGGCCTGGCTGAGTATTGGATAGCAACGTAGGGTGGATCGCGCTTTACCGATCCACCGGGTGCGATCCACCGGGTGGCGATCCACCGAGCGGGCCGTGGTGGATGTAAACGACGACATCCACCCTACGGAGACTCGGGAAGAGCCAGCTTGAACGGGCGATCCGTCGCTATAACCTTCGCAATCGACAGCAAGGCTGATCGTTCCCACGCTCCGCGTGGTAACGCCGCCCTTGACGCTCCTGCGTCTACTCCACTGCTACGCCGCAAGAAGAAACGTAGATACCGTCTTGCCCACTAGCGTGCAAGCGCCAATTCTGCATCGAAAGCTCGGCCGGATTTCAGCACTCCATAGGCGATGTGCAGCAGCTTGCGCATCGCCGCGCAGACGATCTGTTTGCCACTCTTGCCTCGGGCTTTCAGACGCTCCTTCAGTGCCTTGATAGCGCGATTGTGTTGCATGGCCGCGATCGCGGGCATGTACAACCCGCTGCGCAGAAGCGCCGAGCCGATACGCGAGATCCGCGTCCGGCCTTTTAGCAGCCCCGATTCTTCCAGTTGCGGATTGAGGCCGGCAAATGCCACCACGGCCTTGGCATTGCGAAACTCCAGCGGATCCCCCAGCTCGCCCAGGAGCAAGGCAGCGGTCTTGTCGCCGATGCCATTGATGCTGACCAGCAACTCCTTGCGTTGACGCAGATCGGGATCGCTGTCGATGTGCTCGTTGATGGCCTTTACGGTGCGGCTGATTTCTTCTTCGAGGCGGCGCAGCACGGACAGGATCGAGTCATGGACATTCGCGTCGGCGCTTTCCAGACGATTGCGTTCCATCTGCTCCATCTCGCGCAGATCTGTCAGACGGCGCACCAGCACACGCAGGCGCTTCTGTGCCGGCGGCTCGGGCTGCCACGGACGCAACTTGGCGAGGTTGGCCTCACCGAAGTCAGCAATCAACTTGGCGTCCGTCTTGTCGGTCTTGACCCGCGTCAGCTGGCTTTTGGCATGGGCGGCGGTCTGCGCCGGGTTGACCACGCTGACCCGGTAGCCCTGCTCGAACAGGAACGTGGCCAGTGCCTCGTGATAGATGCCCGTAGCCTCCATGACGACCCAGACGTCGAGCCCCGCATGCTTCTCCAGCCACTCATGCAGCTGGACAAAACCGCTGGGCGTGTTGGCCAGCTTGCTGCGCGTGCGGTACTTGCCGTTGGGCTGAAGGGTGGCGATATCGAAAGTCTGTTTGGCAACGTCGATGCCCACAACGGACATAAGATGAACTCCTGCGATGAAAATGACGTACAGGATCATCACTGCATCCGGTCCAACCTTGTCTATGCGAGCTCACGCCCACTGGCGGGCCCTGGATACCGTTCGAACTTGGCGGATGAGTGTGGAAGGGAGGCAGTACTATCTACGGCGCAGGCTTGAAAGCCTTAGGGTGGATACGTCTTGCGGCTCCCTTCCCCCGATGATCAGTCGGGGACTATCGCCTCTTGGAAGTCGGTAGTCGAGATACAAGGGTGGATCGCGCTCATTGATCCACCGAGCGGGGCCGTGGTGGATGTAAACGACGACATCCACCCTACGGAGACCCGAGTCGGGTAGGGCTACGTCTGCCAATGACGAGTGCAAATCTCCGCAACAGCGTTCCTACGCGGGAGCGTGGGCACATCATCGCAACGCCGCAGAAGAAACGTAGGGTGGATCGCGCTTTACCGATCCACCGGGTGGCGATCCACCTCGCGGGGCCATGGTGGATGTAAACGACGACATCCACCCTACAAAAATCCGCGAGTCAGGTCGGAGCCAACTGGCTGGTGATCCGTTGACATAACCCTCACCGATCGCCAGCAAGCTGGCCTCCGATGGCTGGAATCGCCCTATTCGAACAACGCATCCAGCGCTTGCTCCAGACGCGTCACGGCGATCACCTGCAGCCCTTTGGGCGCCTCTTTGGGAGCATTGCCGCGCGGCACGATGGCGCGTTTGAAGCCGTGTTTGGCCGCTTCCTTCAGGCGCTCCTGGCCGCTGGGTACGGGGCGGATCTCGCCTGAGAGACCAACCTCACCAAACACCAGCAAGTCGTGGGGCAGCGGTTTATTGCGCAGGCTGGATATCACCGCTGCCATCAAGGCCAGGTCGGAGGCGGTTTCCAGGACCTTGACCCCGCCCACCACGTTGAGGAACACGTCCTGGTCATAGGTGGGAATGCCGCCATGCCGATGCAGCACGGCCAGCAGCATGGCCAGGCGATTCTGGTCCAGGCCGAGGGTGACGCGGCGCGGGTTGTTCGTGTGGCTGGTATCGACCAGCGCCTGCACCTCCACCAGCATCGGCCGAGTGCCTTCCCAGGTGGCCATGACCACACTGCCAGGCACTTCTTCCTGCGCGCGGGTAAGAAAAATCGCCGAAGGGTTGGTGACTTCTTTGAGACCCTTGTCGGTCATGCCGAACACGCCCAACTCGTTGATCGCGCCAAAGCGGTTCTTAACGGCGCGCAGCAGACGCAGGCGACCGTCGGATTCGCCTTCGAAATACAGCACGGTGTCCACCATGTGTTCCAATACCCGCGGACCGGCCAGCGCGCCTTCCTTGGTCACGTGACCGACCAGGAAAATTGCCGTGCCGCTCTGCTTGGCATAACGCACCAGCAGCGCCGCGCTCTCACGCACCTGAGCCACACCGCCGGGTGCGGACTGCAACTGCTCGGTGAAAATCGTCTGGATCGAGTCAATGACCATCACCTTGGGCTTTTCCAGGCGCGCGGTGGCAATGATGGTTTCGATGCAGGTCTCGGTCATGACCTTGAGCTTGTCCTGCGGCAATTCCAGACGCCGGGCACGCATCGCTACCTGCTGCTGGGATTCCTCGCCGGTGACGTACAGGGCCGGCAGGCGCTGAGCGATGTTGCACAGGGTTTGCAGCAGGATGGTGGACTTGCCGATGCCGGGATCGCCGCCGATCAGCACCACCGAGCCGTCCACCAGGCCGCCGCCAAGCACGCGATCCAGCTCGCCCGAGGCCGTGGAAAAGCGCGGCACTTCCTCGACACTCACTTCGGCCAGGGTTTTCAGCTGGGCCCGCTCGCCAGCCCAGCCTGCGCGGCCGCTACTACTGTTGCTCGGCGCGCTTTCAATCAGGGTTTCCACCAGCGTGTTCCAGGCTCCGCATTCGCCGCATTGGCCGGCCCATTTGGGAAACGTGGCGCCGCACTCTGTGCAGCCGTACATGCGTTTGGCCTTGGCCATGCCGAACTCCTCATCATCGAAGCGCGAATGATACGAAACAGCTGGATGGATTTACAGTGCGCAAACACATGCGGGCCATTCCCGGCAGCTAGAGCTAGGCTGAAAAGGCACGTCCTGTCAGGAGAGACCGTCATGCCTTTAGAACACCATCCCCTGTCGCGCGAATTTCCGGAATTCCGCCAACAACTCCAGCAACTGAGCAGCACCGATCCTCAGTTCGTTCAGCTGGCACAGAACTACGAGGCGCTGGACAAGCGTATTTATGAAGTGGAAGACGGCCGCGAAGCCGTGGACGACCTGGATTTGCAAGGCCTGAAGAATCAACGCGTGATTCTCAAGGATCAGATCACCGAACTCCTGAAAAAGGCCAATCCGGCGTCTGATTAACGAATTGCTTGCCACGTGGACGGCGATCCACCGCGTGGGGCTCTGGTGGATGTAAAAAGCGACATCCACCCTACGAAGCTGTGCGATGGCGGGACCGTCAGCTAAAGCACCTTTTGGTAGGAGCCAGCTGGCTCCTACCGTCAATCGTCCAGTCGCCCGAATGAGCCCAGTCACTGTATGGCGGCTTGTCACTGAACGCTGCGCTTACCCTGATGTTTCGCAAATCACCGTCTACAGTCACAGCATCCCCCTTTCAGGAGTGGCCTCCCATGAGCTTCATCAGCGAATTCAAGGCGTTCGCCGTCAAAGGCAACATGGTTGATATGGCAGTCGGCATCATCATTGGTGCCGCCTTCGGCAAAATCGTCTCGTCCCTGGTAGCCGACGTGATCATGCCGCCCCTGGGTGTTCTGATCGGTGGTGTGGATTTTTCCGACCTGGCCATTGTGCTCAAGCAAGCCGTGGGCGATGCGCCTGCCGTCGTGCTGGCCTATGGCAAGTTCATCCAGTCGATTATCGACTTCGTCATCATCGCTTTCGCCATTTTCATGGCTATCAAGCTGATCAACCGCATGCGTCGTGAGGAAGCCGCCGCCCCGGAAACCCCGCCGGCGCCGACCAAGGAAGAAACGCTGCTGACCGAGATCCGCGACTTGCTCAAGCAGCAGAGGCTCTAGTCCTGCCAGGTAGATCTCGCCACGCAGGGTGGCGTTGAGCGCAGCGATACCCATCATGATATTTGGCATGATGGGTATCGGCGCGAGGCGAACAGGTAAACCTGAATCTCCCTGCCAGCGCCTCGACCCTTCCTACGGCTACTGCGGCAACGTCCCTACCAATAATTCTCCACGGCCACCTGCCCTGGCCGGCGGGTCAGACTCAACTGCAAATCACGCGCCTTTAGCAGTTGACGGGTGTCCTCAATCATCTGCGGGTTGCCGCACAGCATGATGCGCGAATGCTCGGGGCTCAGTTCCAGTCCAGCTGCGCGCTCCAGCTCGCCACTTTCCAGCAGCGTGGTGATGCGCCCATGCAGGGCGTCGGGCTTATGTTCCCGGGTAATCGTCGGCAGATAGGTGAGTTTGCCGGCGTGCTCTGCCAGGTAGTCGCGTTGCAGCAAGGTCTCGATCATCTCCTGGTACGCCAGTTCCCGCGCTTCGCGCACGCTGTAGACCAGCACGATGCGCTCGAAACGTTGCCAGACCTCGAAGTCCTGCAGAATCGATAGGAATGGCGCCAGCCCGGTGCCGGTGGCCAGCAGCCACAGATCCCGACCGTCGGGAAAACGATCCAGGGTCAGAAAGCCGAACGCCTGGCGGTCCACCAGCAGCTCATCACCCGGGCGCAAGCGGCTCAGCTCACTGGTGAATTCGCCGTCCGGCACAACGATGGAAAAGAAATCCAGAAACTCGTCGTGGGGCGCCGAGACCATTGAATAGGCGCGCCAGACGATACTGCCACTGGGTTTGCGCACGCCCAGACGGGCGAACTGCCCGGCCTGGAAGCGAAAACCCGGATCGCGTGTGGTGCGTAGAGTGAACAAACCCGGGGTGAGCGTCTGCACCTCAAGTAAACGTTGGCGGGTGAACTTCTCTTCGCTGGCCGTCATACTTCGCTCCCTTGGTCATCCAATCATCATCTCCACTCTACCCCTTATCTGCTCCCGGGAAACCCGCCAGTTTTCATGCCTATTCTCGACACGCCTTTCGCCCGCCTCGACCTGATTCGTCAACCCGAGCAGGCCAACGAACCGCTGCAGGCCTTCGATGCCGCCGATGAGTACCTGCTCAGCCATTTGCACGAACAAGGCCTGACGGCTGACACTCGGGTATTGATCCTCAACGACAGCTTCGGCGCGCTGGCCTGTGCCCTGGCAGGCCATTGCCGGGTGGTCAGCAGCGGCGATTCGCACTTGGCACACCTGGCGCTGGAAAAAAACCTGCTGCGCAATGAGCTGCCCAGCACGGGCGTGACGTTTGTGCCGGCCAGCGAGCCGCTGGATGGGCCTTTCGACCAGGTATTGATCCGCGTGCCCAAGACCCTGGCGCTGCTGGAAGAACAGCTGATTCGCCTGCATGGTCAACTGGCACCCGGCGCCCAGGTGGTGGCCGCCGCGATGATCAAGCACCTGCCGCGCGCCGCTGGCGATCTGCTGGAAAAATACCTTGGCCCGGTACAGGCCTCATTGGCGGTGAAAAAGGCGCGCTTGCTGTTGGTCACGACAGGGGATAAACCGGCGCCGACTTCGCCGTACCCGACCCACTACCGGCTGGAAGAACCGGCGATAGAGCTGATCAATCACGCCAACCTGTTCTGCCGCGAAGGACTGGATATCGGCACCCGTGCTTTCCTGCCGCACTTGCCGCGCGATCAGGGCGAGCTACGGGTGGCCGACCTGGGCTGCGGCAATGGCGTACTGGGCATCGTCTATGCGCTGCACAACCCTCAGGCGCACCTGACGTTAGTAGATGAGTCCTACATGGCCGTGCAATCGGCGCGGGAAAACTGGCAGGCGGCGCTGGGCGAACGCCCGGTGGATATCCGCGCCGGTGATGGCCTGGCCGAACAACCTGCCGACTCGCTGGATGTGGTGCTGTGCAACCCACCGTTCCACCAGCAACAAGTGGTCGGCGACTTTCTGGCCTGGCGCATGTTCCAGCAGGCCAAGGCAGCGCTGAGCCAAGGCGGCGAGCTGTGGATCGTCGGCAATCGCCACCTGGGCTACCACGTCAAGCTCAAGCGCCTGTTCGGCAAGGTCGAGCAAATGGCGGCGACGCCTAAATTCGTGATCTTGCGCGCAATCAAAAGCTGATCAGTCCGGGTTTGCAGGATATCTGACGCTGCGCTCTGTTTGGGCAAGCTGATATCATTCGCGCCGCTTCAAGTCACATCAATGACAGGCGAACACAGCCTGTCCGTGCTTTGCTTTCGCTGTCGCTTCGCCTTCCAATTACGGCGTCGGACCGCCACGGGGAGCTATACCATGCTGGAAAAGCTGTTCCAACTCCACGCACACAACACCACGGTGCGTACCGAGATTCTCGCCGGAGTCACCACGTTTCTGACCATGGCCTACATCCTGTTCGTCAACCCGAGCATTCTCGGCGAGACCGGCATGGATAAAGGCGCGATCTTTGTCGCCACCTGCCTGGCAGCGGCCTTCGGCTCAGCGGTGATGGGGCTGATCGCCAACTACCCGATTGCCCTGGCTCCCGGCATGGGCCTGAATGCCTTTTTCACCTACACCGTGGTACTGGGCATGGGCCATACCTGGCAGGTCGCCCTCGGCGCAGTATTCCTCTCCGCGTGTCTGTTCTTCCTGCTGTCGATCTTCAAGATTCGCGAATGGATCATCAACAGCATCCCCTTGGAATTGCGCTCAGCCATTGCCGCGGGCATCGGCCTATTCCTTGCGCTGATTGCCCTGCAGAACGCTGGCATCGTGGTTGCCCACCCCGCCACGCTGGTCGGCATGGGCGATCTGAGCCAACCCCAGGCACTCTTGGCGATCCTCGGGTTTTTCCTGATCATCGGCCTGGTTGCGCTGAACGTGACCGGCGCCGTCCTGATCAGCATTCTGCTGGTCACGTTGGCAAGCATTGCCCTGGGCCTGTCCGAGTTCGCAGGCGTAGTCTCGATGCCGCCGTCGCTGGCCCCGACTTTCATGCAGTTGGATATCGCCGGCGCCCTGGAGATCGGCCTGATCAGCGTGATCTTTGCCTTCCTGTTCGTCGATCTGTTCGATAACTCGGGCACGCTGATCGCGGTCGCCAAGAAGGCCGGCCTGATGCGCAAGGATGGCCACATGCCCAAAATGGGTCGTGCGCTGATCGCGGACAGTACGGCCGCCATGGCCGGCTCGGTGCTCGGTACCTCGACCACCACCAGTTACATTGAGTCCGCTGCGGGTGTCAGCGCCGGCGGGCGCACCGGTCTGACCGCCTGCGTGGTCGCCGTACTGTTCCTGCTCGCCCTGTTCTTTGCCCCGCTGGCGGGTAGCGTGCCAGCCTTCGCAACGGCTCCAGCCCTGCTGTTCGTCGCCGTACTAATGGCCTCTGGACTCGCTGAGATAGACTGGGCCGACATCACCACGGCAGCGCCAGTGCTGGTCACTGCCTTGGCCATGCCGCTGACCGCATCGATCGCCACCGGTATCGCCTTCGGCTTCATCACCTGGGTTGCCGCCAAGCTGCTCTCGTGGCGTCTGCGCGAGCTGAATGCCATGCTGGTGATTCTGGCGGTATTCTGCGTTATCAAGCTCGCTCTTTTCTAAGCGCCGCACGTCCGTTTCAAAAGGCCGGCCATTGCGCCGGCCTGTTTTTTTTCCACGCCGACCGTTTCGGCCTGAACCATGAGTCGCCCATGATCCACCCGCATACCGACCCTGCCGTATATGCCGCCCAACTCGCTGAAAAAAAAGCACGCCTGAGCGAACTGCTGGCCCCCTTCGAGGCCCCCGAACCGCAGGTGTTTGACTCGCCCGGCGAACACTACCGCCTACGCGCCGAGTTCCGTCTATGGCGCGAAGGAGAGGCACGGCATTACGCGATGTTCGAACAGGGCGACAAGCACACGCCAATTCTGCTCACTGACTTTCCCATCGCCAGCCGCCGCATCAACGAACTGATGCCGCAACTGCAGGCCGCCTGGAGCGATCCGGCACTGGGCTTCAAGCTGTTCCAGGTCGAGTTTCTCAGCACCTTGAGCGGCGATGCACTGATCACCCTGTGTTATCACCGCCCGCTGGATGCTGCCTGGCAGGCCGCTGCCGAAACCCTGGCTGCATCGCTGGGCGTGAGCATCGTCGGTCGTTCGCGGGGCAAGCGCACCGTAATCGGACGCGACTATGTGAACGAAGAGCTGGTGATCGCCGGACGCACGTTCCGCTACCGCCAGCCCGAGGGCGCGTTCACCCAGCCCAACGGCGTGGTCTGCCAGAAGATGCTCGGCTGGGCCTATGACGTTCTCGGCGAGCGAGGTGACGACCTGTTGGAGCTGTACTGCGGTAACGGCAACTTCACCCTGCCGCTGTCGACCCGTGTACGCAAGGTGCTGGCCACCGAAGTCAGCAAGACGTCGGTAAATGCCGCCCTGAGCAACCTGGCCGACAATGCCATCGATAACGTGACCCTGGTGCGCCTGTCCGCCGAGGAACTCACCCAGGCGCTCAATGGCGTGCGGCCCTTCCGTCGTCTGGCCGGCATCGACATTGCCAGCTACGAGTTCGGCACCGTGTTCGTCGACCCGCCACGCGCCGGCATGGACCCGGACACCTGCGAACTGACCCGGCGTTTCGAGCGCATCCTGTACATCTCCTGTAACCCGGAGACACTGGCCGCCAACATCGCCCAGCTGCACGACACCCACCGGATAACCCGCTGCGCGCTGTTCGACCAGTTCCCCTGGACGCACCACATGGAAAGTGGGGTGTTGCTGGAGCGGCGCTAGGCCTCGGTCAAGCTGCTTTCTCGCCTTCGACGCTGATAAAAAAACCGCCCCGAAGGGCGGTTTTTTTTCAGCTTCGACCAACTCAGGCGTTGACCGGCTCGTCCAGCTGCAGGCGCTGGTTGCACCGCGCGCTGATCTCGCGATACAGCTCGGCATTGTCTTGCAGGGCTTTTTCCCGAGCTGGGAATATGTCCTGCAGCTTGCTCGCCCAGGCAGCGGAAGCGGCCTGCTCCGGGAAGCAGCGCTCGATCAGTTGAAGCATGATCGACACGGTCACCGAAGCGCCCGGCGAGGCGCCCAGCAGGGCCGCAATGGTGCCATCCTCGGCCGCGACCAGCTCGGTGCCAAATTGCAGGATGCCGCCCTTCTTCTCGTCCTTCTTGATGATCTGCACGCGCTGACCGGCGACTTCCAGGCGCCAATCGGCCGGGTCGAGTTCCGGGTAGAACTTGCGCAGGGCATCCAGACGCTGCTCCATGGACTGCATCACTTCCTTGACCAGGTAGCGCGTCAGATCCAGGTTGTCACGCGCGACAGCCAGCATCGGGCCGATGTTGCTCGGGCGCACCGACAGCGGCAGGTCGAGGAACGAACCGTTCTTCAAGAACTTGGTGGAGAAGCCGGCATAGGGTCCGAACAGCAGGGATTTCTTGCCATCGACCACGCGGGTATCCAGGTGCGGCACCGACATGGGTGGCGCGCCCACTTCAGCCTGGCTGTACACCTTGGCCTGGTGCTTGGCGACCACCTCGGGGTTGTCGCAACGCAGCCATTGGCCACTGACCGGGAAACCACCAAAACCCTTGCCTTCCGGAATACCGGACATCTGCAGCAACGGCAGGGCACCACCGCCAGCACCGAGGAACACGAAGCGTGCGTTCAGCTCGCGGCTGCCGCCCTGCTTGGTGTCCTGGATTTCCACACGCCAGCCTTCGCCGTCGCGTTCGACACCCTTGACCTTCTGGTTGTAACTCACCTTGGCGCCGTCCAGCGTGGACAGGTAGCGGAGCAGCTCTTTGGTGAGTGCACCGAAGTTGACGTCAGTGCCACTTTCCACACGGGTGGCGGCAATGGCTTCGCCCTCGGAACGTCCTGGCATCATCAACGGCATCCACTCGCTGAGGGTGCCGCGATCTTCGGAATACTGCATGGTCTCGAAGGCGTGATGGGCGCTCAGGGCGTCAAAACGCTTCTTGAGGAAGTCGATATCCTTGGCGCCGCGCACGAAACTCAGGTGCGGGACCGGATTGATGAAGGAGCGCGGGGAACCCAAACCGCCCTTATCGATTAGATAGGACCAGAACTGCTTGGACACTTCGAACTGGCTGTTGATCAGTACGGCTTTCTTGATGTCGACGGAACCGTCGGCCGCCTGCGGTGTGTAGTTCAGCTCGCAGAGGCCCGCGTGACCGGTACCGGCGTTGTTCCAGGGGTTGGAACTTTCGACCGCTCCGGACTCCATCAGCTCGACGATTTCCAGCGTGAGGCTGGGGTCGAGTTCTTTCAACAGCACAGCCAGGGTGGCACTCATGATACCGGCGCCGACCAGTACCACATCCACGGCTTCTTTTTCGTTGCGCGCCATTAACGCTTCTCCAATCTGCAACACCTATAAATTCACGGCAGTCACGCCTGGGTGCGAAATGCACATTCAGGGCCGGGAGGTTGCAAAGGAGTCCCGTAGCGCCTGACAGGGTGTCATGCCCGATCCGTTCGCATGCGACGCCAGGCGTCTACATGCACAGTCACCCGCAGGTGGCTGTCAGCTCGTGATCGTCGGGTTCAGGGTGTGTAAACAGGATTAACGGGCAGGTACTTCAATGCCTTAGTCTTCATTTGCTCGCCACACTCTTGTGAAGTAGTGAAAAACCGTCTTCTCACGCTCTTTTGGAGTCGTGAACCTCAAAGGTCGACTGCCGCAGTCACATTTCTCGCTGACAACCTGCGACACACCGTATTGCTACGAGAGCGTGTTGAGCGTCTTTGACAAGAGCAAGTGGCTGGCATAAAGGCAGCACGAAATAGGCGTCTCTCTGGGACTCAGCAGCCCGTGGAATAAATCCCCAGCGGCAACGCTGCGACCATGCAGGAGGCGTCCTTAATAATCGCGGGGGATTATACCGGTGGAAAACGTGAAAGTGACCGTTTGCCACGACTTTTATCACCGCGTGGGCAGTATCTCGCGAAACGTTCAGACGCAGCATCCGACGATAGGCGCATAAGTAGTGTCTGTTCCCGTTTCAAGCCACGGGAACTCTCTATCCAACCGTCGGTCTGTTGGCAGCTCAGGACGCTGGGTATACTGCCATCACGCCCTGTTTTTGGAGATTGTCGTTTATGTTGAACCGCCTTTCGCTGGGACTTCTAGCAGTAGCCAGCCTGTTTTTGACCGGTTGCGCCCTTAGCCCGCAGCAACTCAGCCCGCAACCCAAACTCAAGACCGAACTGGTCGCCGTCGGCCAGGGCCAGCCCGTCGTGGTGCGGGTTGTCGATCAGCGCCCCTCTCCCGATCTCGGTACGCGCGGTGGCCTGTATGCCGAAACCAGCGCGGTCAGCGTGCCAAGCGCGAACATCCTGCCGCAACTGCAGGCGCAAACCGAAGCGGCAGTTCGCCTGCTCGGCTTCGTACCTTCGCCGGCAGCGAGCAACGCGCCGCAACTGACCGTGATTCTGGACAGCCTCAAGTATCAGTCGCCCAAGGAAGGCGTGTATGTCACCGAGGCCAACATTGCTGCCACGCTCAAGGCCGAGGTGCAAAACAGTGCGCGCCGCTATAACGGCCGTTACACCGCAACTCTCAACCAACGCTTCGGCATGGCGCCCAACCAGGCCACCAACACCAAGCTGGTCAGCGACGTGCTCAGCGATGCGCTGACGCGTCTGTTCAAGGACCCGACCATCGGCCAGCTGCTCGCCGAATAAGTGGTTCAGGTTGGAAAGCCACAACGGCTTTCCAACCTTCCTCCTACCTCGCTGCCACCCTTACAGCGGCAGCCCAGCCTTGATGCGGTACTGATTGCGTACCGGATTGGCGTACTGAAGGATCAGGTAAGGACGCTGCTCAACTGGGCAGGATTGCAATCGACGCTGCCATTCGGCCTCGGCCTTGGCCAGCTCCTCAACTCCAAACAGCTGCTGCGCCTCGGGCACGCTCAGCTCTGCCTCGCGACCCTCCCACATGGCGTAAGCCAGGTAATTCACCGGAAACAGCCGATACCCGCCGAGAATTCGCCGGTCCATTTCCTGCGCCAGCTGCTTCGCCTCTTCCCACTGCGTACCCACTTGCTCGCCAAAGGCTATATGCACGCGCCCTTTGTAGCCGGTGATACCCAGGGCGATGCTCGCATCGTCTTCACCGGGTGCCTTGGTGTAACTGCCCGTGGTGGCGCGGGTATACAGCTCGCGCGCCTTGGCCTGGTCGCAGGGGTCGTATTCGTAGCTGATGGACACCGGTACCAGGCCCAGCCCGCCGATCACCTCGGCAAACGGCTCGTCCTTGCGTGCTATGTGGAACATCTTGAGGATCGCCGAATCGGTACGGTCGTCTCCATCCTTGGCGCGCCCTTCGGCCTGGGCGATCCAGATCGACTCGCCTTCTTCCCGGATTGAATGATTGATGTAGGCCGACAGCAACTGGAACGCCGCCAGCTTCTCGCGCCGCCCGCTGATCGAGCGATGCACGATAAAGCTCTTGTTCAGGCGCATCAGATCGCTCACAAACGGGCGCTGTAGCAGGTTGTCGCCTATGGCGATGCGCGGCGTCGGCAGGCCGGCATGGTAAACGGCGTAATTGACGAAGGCCGGATCCATGACGATATCGCGGTGATTAGCCATGAACAGGTAGCTTTTGCCGGCCTGCAGCCGATCCAGCCCGGAATAACTGATGCCGTCGGTGGCCCGCTCGATGGCGCGCTCCACATAGGGCTCAATCTTTTCCTGTAAAGCGGCCACACTGTCGATAGGTTTCAGCTCACGGCGCAAGCGGTAGCCAATCAGCGGCTTGAGCATCCAGCCAAACAGGTTGGTCAGTTGCGGGAAGCGATAGCGGGTGAGCATCGCGAGAAGTTCAGGATCACTGCACAAGCGCGCCAGAACGGCGGGTACTTCCTGATCGTTGTACGGACGGATGGCGTCGAAGGGGCCCATCATGCTCTCTTGTGTTACAGGTAAGACCGGCCCCGGCGGAGCGCGGAAAATTAGCCGGCAATTATACTCACAAGTCGCGGGAGAGGCTCATGCTGCAGGATATACGCAGGTACAGTTGCCCGTATTGCGGCGAGCCGGCTGAAGCCTTGTTGGATCTTTCTGTCGACGAACAGGACTATTTCGAGGATTGCCCGGTGTGCTGCCGACCGATCCGTTTTGTGTTGCGCAACGATGGCGAGCACTGGCAACTCGACCTTTACCGTGAGGATGATTGATGCAGCATGTCTACCTTCCCGCCGACCTGCTCGAAGCCCAAGTGCTGCGCGCGATGCTGGCCAGCGAGAACATCGCCGCGCATATCGGTGGCGAGCATCTACTCGGCGCGATTGGCGAGTTGCCTGCCGCCGGCCTGCTGGTGCTGTCGGTCAGCGATGAGCAGGCTGAACGCGCCCGTCTGCTGATCGCCGCGTACAATGCCGCCCAACCGCTGCCCGTCGACGAGCCGCCAAGCTGTCCCGGCGAGCTGCTGTGCTGATCTTCCTGACCGAGTACTGATAGCCCATGAGTGGCCGCTTTGCCCTGTTCCGCTGGACTCCCGCCCTGGCTGCCTTGCCCGGGTTTCCCGCCACCCTGCGAGCACATTGGAATCTCGCCCCCGGCACCCAGGTGTTGCTGCTGCGCGATGTTCAGGGCGAACGCCACGCCGCTCTCGCACGCTGGGGTTTGACGCCACCCTGGCTCACCGACCTGTCCCGCACGCCGGCCCATGCCCGCGCGGAAACCCTGGCCGAGCAACCGATGTTCCGCGAAGCCTTTCGCCTGCGGCGTGGCCTGCTGCCCATCAATGGATTCTACGAATGGCGTGGCGTGCGCAAACGCCCCTACTGGGTCAGCGCCGAGGCGAGCCTGATGTACTGCGCGGTGCTCTGGGAAGCCTATCCGGCGGGGGACCAGGTGTATTTGAGCCTGGCCATGGTCACCCAGGCCGCCGCTACCATGCGTCGCCCGCTCCTGCTCGACGAGGCTGAACAAGCTGCCTGGCTAGATGCGCAAACCCCTGCGTCTTCATTGAAGTCACTGCTGGCCAAGCCGCCCGCTGTATTGCGTGAACGCGCCCTGGCGACCTTCGTCAATGATCCGCAACTGGATGGCCCGGAGTGCCTCACGCCTGCGTGACGCACCACCGGTGGCATCGCGCCGATACCCATCAATATCAAAACCACACGAGGGGTATCGCTGCGCTCAACGCCATCTACTCCGCGGTGCCATAGGCTCACATTCGCCACGCAGGCATAGACAAATAAAAAAGAAAGCCGCCAAAGCACTTGGGGAAGGCTTGGGGTACGGGGCGGCTTCCTGAAAGCTGGGTCAACCGCGCCATACGGCTGGGATGACAACGCCGGCAATGTTAAGCCAACACCAGGGGTTGGAAAAACTTTGCTTCTCAATGACTTCCATAGCGGATGTCTATCCAGAATTCGGTTCGCCTCCCTTGCCGCAGCTTTTCTCGTCTCGACAAAATCGGTAAGGTCCTCGCCTCATCATTTAGGAGTCCTCCATGCCCGCCCCAACCCTCAGCGGTCCTCAATATTTGCGCGAAGGCCTGAAGCTGGTGCTCAGTCCCGGTCTGCGCCTGTTCGTTCTGCTACCGCTGACGATCAACCTGGTGCTGTTCGCGGCGCTGATCGGCCTCGCCCTGCGCCAATTCGGTATTTGGGTGGACTATTTCATGCCCAGCCTGCCGGACTGGCTTAGCGTCCTCGAGTACCTGCTGTGGCCGCTGTTCGTGGTTCTGGTGCTGCTGATGGTGTTCTTCACCTTCACCCTGCTGGCAAATATCATCGCCGCGCCCTTCAATGGCTTTTTGGCCGAAAAAGTCGAAGTGGTGGTGCGTGGCCAAGACCATTTCCCGCCCTTCAGCGGGGCCGAGCTGCTCGCCATGGTGCCCCGCACCCTGGGCCGGGAGGCGCGCAAGCTGGCGTATTTTCTGCCGCGCGCGCTGGCGTTGCTGGTGCTTTCGCTGATCCCCGGCCTGAACCTGATCGCGGCGCCGCTGTGGCTGCTGTTCGGCATCTGGATGATGGCGGTGCAATACATTGACTACCCGGCAGACAACAACAAGCTGGGCTGGAACGAGATGCTCGCCTGGCTGCGCGCCAAGCGCTGGCAGAGCCTGGGGTTTGGCGGCATCACCTACCTGGCCCTGTTGGTGCCCGGCCTGAATATTCTGATGATGCCCGCTGCGGTGGCCGGCGCCACGGTGTTCTGGGTGCGTGAGGGTGGGGAAACTCAGTTGCAACGCACTCACTGACACGCGATGACCACACGCAAAGAGGCCGCCGATGCCAAGGCATCGGCGGCCTCTTTTTGTAGCGTTTATGTCATCAATCCAACGCTTTCTCGATCGCCTGTATCAACGCCGGATCATCCGGGTTGGTGCGCGGCGAAAAACGCGCCAGCACTCGCCCGTCGCCACCGACGAGAAACTTCTCGAAATTCCAGGTGATCTCGCCTGGAAATTCGGCACCTTCACCCGCCAGCAACCGGTACAACGGATGTCGGCCCGGTTCGTTGACCTCCAGCTTACTGCTCATGGGAAAACTGATCCCATAGTTGCGCTGGCAAAAACGGGCAATTTCCTCTTCGCTCCCTGGCTCCTGTTCGGCGAACTGGTTGCAGGGCACACCCAGTACGGAAAAGCCACGATCGCAATACTGCTGGTGCAGTGTTTCCAGGCCAGCGTACTGGGGAGTCAGGCCGCAATGGGAGGCAACATTGACCACGAGCATCAGTTGTCCCTTGTAAGGAGAAAGAGGCAACTCCTGCCCATCCAAGGCACGCAACGTAAGGTCATGGATGGCACTCATGGGAAACTCCTTATATACACAACAAATTGCACGACATGAAAAAGGCGTCCTCTGGACGCCTTTTTTTGTCTCAGCGTAGCAGTAGAACTCAGTGGTGGTGGCCACCCTCGCCGTGGATATGACCGTGAGCGATTTCTTCCGGGCTGGCCTCGCGAACAGCGACGATCTTAACGTCGAAGTGCAAACGCTGACCGGCCAAAGGATGGTTGCCATCAACGATCACATTATCGCCCTCGATGTCGCGAATGGTGACGATCTGCATGCCGCCATCGGGTGCCGATGCATGGAACTGCATGCCGACTTCCAGCTCTTCTACACCTTCGAACATGTCACGACCCAGCGTGGCCACGAGTTCAGCGCTGTATTCGCCATAGGCTTCTTCAGGTTCGATGGCGACCTTTACTTCGTCACCGACCTGCTTGCCCTCCAGGGCTTTTTCCAGGCCGACGATCAGATTGCCAGTACCGTGCAGATACACCAGCGGCGCGCCACCGGCGGAGCTGTCAATCACCTCACCGGCATCGTTGGTGAGGGTATAGTCGATGGAGACAGCCTTGTTAGTGGCGATCAGCATGGGGTGAGACCTTTTGCAGAAGAATTTGAAGGGCGCAAGTTTACCCGTGCCCCAGCCTGAAAGCGACCCGAACGCGGACAGGCGGGCATGGCCACGCCTGCTGGACTATCGACAGGATGAGCACGGCCATTGGGTTGCACTACTCTCTTGCGGACACACCCAGCATCTGCGTCACCAGCCGCCCTGGCAGTCGCGCGCCTGGGTACTGGATGCCGAGCAGCGTCGCCAGCAGCTCGGCCAGCCCTTTGACTGCGGCTGGTGTCGCCAGCAGAAACAGCTCGCCGAGAAGGAGTCCTGATGCGCGCTCGTAATATTCTGGTCATCAACTGCGGGAGCTCGTCCCTCAAGTTCGCCCTGATCAACCAGGCGCACTCCCAGCCATTGCTCAGCGGCCTGGCCGAGCGCCTGAACAGTCCCCAAGCAACCCTGCACTGGTGGCGCAGCAGTCAGATTCGTGAACAGCTGGCGGTACCCGGCTCCGACCACCACGCTGCACTGGAGCAGCTGCTGCCGATGGTCGGCGACGCCTGCGGTGATCGCCTGCACGGCATCGGCCATCGCGTGGTCCATGGCGGCGAGCACTTCACCCAGTCATGCCTGATTGACGAGGCCGCCCTGCAGGCCATTCGCGCCACGGCGCCCTTGGCGCCGTTACACAACCCGGCGAACCTGCTGGGCATCGAAACCACGCTGCAGCTCTATCCGCAACTACCCCAGGCCGCCGTGTTCGATACCGCGTTTCACCAGAGCATCCCCGAGCATGCCTATCGCTACGCCCTGCCGGAAAAGCTCTACCGTGAGCAAGGCGTGCGCCGCTACGGCTTTCACGGCACCAGCCACCGTTACGTCAGCCAACGCGCCGCAGAGATCACCGGGCTGGCAGCGGGCGACAGTTGCTGGTTGACGGCGCATCTGGGCAATGGCTGCTCCACCTGCGCAGTGGTGGATGGTCAGAGCCGCGACACCAGCATGGGCCTCACCCCGCTGGAAGGACTGGTAATGGGCACCCGCAGCGGCGACGTCGACCCCAACCTGCACATCCACCTGGCCCGCACGCTGGGCTGGAGCCTAGAGGACATCGAGCGCCTGCTTAACCATGAAAGCGGTCTGCTCGGCCTATCCGGCCTGTCCAACGACATGCGCAGCCTGGAACAGGCGCGCAGCCAAGGCCATCGCGCAGCGACCCTGGCCATTGAAGTGTTTTGCTATCGCCTGGCCAAATCGCTGGCCTCGCTGATCTGCGCCCTGCCGCGCATGGACGGCCTGATCTTCACCGGCGGCATCGGCGAAAACTCACCCTTGGTACGTGGAAAAACCATCGCCTATTTGGCACTGCTCGGCCTTAGCGTCGACAAGACTGCCAACGCCCGCTGCGTGGGTGGCGTGACCGGCGAAATCAACCCGCCAGCGCAGCCGCGCATTCTGGTCATCCCGACCAACGAGGAAAAGCAGATCGCTCTGGACACCCTGAGTCTGCTTAATCGCTGACCTTGCGTGACGCACGATTTGCCGCCTCGATACGTGACTGAGCGGTCAACCACCGCACTTGCAGTTCAGTGAACAATCGTTACTCTTGCGGCATTTTCAACTCGACGTTCCGAGAATTCCGCCGATGCTGAGCTTCCTTCCCACCCCCTTGCGTGGCGTCATCGCCATGCTGATTCTGGCCCTGAATACCCTGTTCTGGTGCTGGCCCTTGTTTGCGCTGTCCTTGCTCAAGCTGCTGCTGCCCTTTGCGCCGATACAACGCGCGCTGCGCTTCGCCATGCATTGGGTCGCTGAAACCTGGATCGGCATCAACCGCTTCTGGATGGATCTGGTGCAGCCGACCCGCTGGGACGTGCAGGGGCGCGACCTGGTAGACATGGAGCACTCCTACTTGGTCAGCAGTAATCATCAGAGCTGGGCGGACATTCTAGCCCTGCAATATCAGTTCAACCGACGCATGCCCATTCTCAAGTTCTTCCTCAAGCAAGAGCTGATTTGGGTGCCCGTAATTGGCTTGTGCTGGTGGGCGCTGGAGTTCCCCTTCATGAAGCGCTACAGCAAGGAATACCTGCGCAAGAACCCCCACAAGCAAGGTCAGGACCTGGCCACTACGCGCAAGGCGTGCGAGCGCTACAAGACCAACCCCGTGTCGGTGTTCAACTTTCTGGAAGGCACCCGCTTCACACCAGCCAAGCATGACCAGCAGCAGTCGCCCTACCGCCACCTGCTCAAACCCAAGGCCGGCGGCATTGCCTTTGTGCTGGATGCCATGGGCGAACAACTAGAATCAATGATCGACGTGACCATTCACTATCCAGATGGTCGCCCAAGTTTCTGGGACCTGCTCTGTGGTCGCATCACCCGAGTGGTCATGCGCGTCCACAAGCATCCGATCCCCGCCGAGTTTATCGGCCAGAACTATGACCAGGACGAAGCCTATCGCCAGGCCTTCCAGCAATGGGTCAACCAGCTCTGGGAAGCCAAGGACGCTGAACTGGAGCAGCTGCATCGCGAATTTCCTGTCGCCAGCAGCAACCTTCGCCAGGGATAGCCTCCACGGCAACTCGCCGGGGAGGGATACTCTCCGGCAGCAACGAGTAAAGCCGCCTGCGCTACCGCACCTATAAAAAAACCCGCCAATGGCGGGTTTTTTTATTCATGCGACGTGCTTATTGCTGCGGCGGCAGCAGGGTGATTTCCACCCGGCGGTTCTGCGCGCGGCCAGCTTCGTTGGCGTTGCTGGCGATCGGCTGGTTCGGACCTGCGCCGTAGGCAGAGATACGCGACCCGGCGATGCCCTTGGTGGTCAGGTAGTTGGCCACGCTCAGCGCGCGGTGGTTGGACAGGTTCTGGTTCAGCTGCAGCGAACCTGTGCTGTCGGTGTGACCCACGATGTTGATGCCGTTCTTGTTGAACTCCTTGAACACCAGAACCAGGGAGTCCAGGGTCGGGTGGAAACTGCTGGTGATATTGGCCGAGCTGCTGGCAAAGGTGATGTTGCCCGGCATGATCAGGATCAGGTTGTCGCCGTCACGCTGAACCTGTACACCCGAGTTCAGCAGGGTCTGACGCAGCTTGGCTTCCTGATTGTCCACATAGGCGCCATAACCACCCGCAGCAGCACCACCCACGGCGGCGCCAATCAGCGCACCCTTGGCACGGTCTTTCTTGCTCGAAGTCGCAGCACCGATCGCAGCGCCAGCTACTGCACCCAGACCACCATAGACACCCACTTTGCCGGCTTGCTGTTCGCCGGTGTAGGGATTGTTGGTGCAGCCCACCAGCAGTGCGACGCTGGCGGCAACAGCGGTCAGGTTAAGCCAGTTCTTCATAGATACTTCCTTCGGGTTTTTTCTGTTGAGGGTTTCGCCCCGGCCCCTTCGAGCCGGCGGCAGGAGATAAGTTCCGCACAAGATTACCAATGCCGGACGCCTATTACAGCGACCCCGTAACCACAACCTTTAACTTTCAGGCGGGCGAGACTTGGCGACGGTAGAGGATGAAAGCCCACAAGAGAACCTGTGGCAACAGCCGAGCGGTTCGACCCATCAAGGGTTCAGGCTTTTACAAAGGGGTTTTCGCGCATTTCATGCCCCAGGCGGGTATCGGGGCCATGTCCGGTGACCACAATAGCGTCTTCATCCAGGGTATACAGGCGTTCGCGGATGGAGCGCTCGATGCTGGCGTAATCGCCTCCCCATAGATCGGTGCGGCCAATGCCACGTCGAAACAGCGTGTCGCCGGCGATCAGCAGCTTGTCCTGGGGAAACCAGAAACTCATGGAGCCGGGTGTATGACCCGGAGTGTGCAACGCCACCCCGCAGCCACAGGCCAGCGCCTCATCGTCGGCCAGCCAGTGATCGGGCGACGGTACCGGCACATAAGGCACACCGAACATCTGGCACTGCAGCTCGAGGTTGTCCCAGAGAAACTGGTCGTCCTTGTGCAGGTGCAAGGTGGCGCCGGTCTTTTCCTTCATCTGCCCGGACGCCAGGAAATGATCCAGGTGGGCATGGGTATGAATGATGCTGACGACCTTCAACCCCAGCGCCTCCAGCCGCGCCAGAATCAGCTCGGGGTTGCCGCCCGGATCGACCACGATAGCGTTGCCGGTCAACGGATCGCCAATGATCGTGCAGTTGCATTGCAAAGGGCCGACGGGGAAGGTTTCACGAATCAGTGCGGTGGGGATGGTCATTGGAACTCCTGGACCGGGCACACCCAGGCGCCCATGCGGAGCAACTCCGCCGGGCGCCCGGATTATCAACGTGCGTTGAGCTGTTGCTGCAGGTTCTGCACCTGGCTTTGCAGGGCATTGATGTTGCGGGTCATCTGCGCGCGGAAGGTGTCGAACTCGGCTGCGGTGCCGCCAGTGGGGCTGCTCTGACTTTCCAGCTTGTTGCGCAGCAGCGTCAGCTCCTGCTCCAGTAGCTTGATGGATCGCGCCGGGTTCTGTTTTTTCAGGGCCTGCAGGTCGGCGCCCAGGCTCTTGAGTTGCGTACCAAACTGGTCCTGCGCCTCGCCCTGCGCATTCAGCTGGGTTTCCAGGCGCTTGACCTCACCGGGCAGTGCGCCCTTGAGGGTGCCCAGCTCAACGCCTAACGCCTTGAGGCGCTCATTGAACTTGTCAGCTACCACCCCTTGCGCCTTCAACTGGCCATCCAGGGCGTCGATGCGCTTGTCCTGTTGAGCGGCCTGGACTTTAACCTGCCGGCTCAAGGCTTCAAGCTTTCCATCCAGCTGACGCACTTGAAGCTTCAGGGCCTCGGTGCCGGAGGCCACTGTGCTTTCCGTGGCAACGACCTTGCCGGTGATGTCCTGAATCCTACCGGCCGCTTCCTCGCTGATGCGGGCGAAACTTTCCTGGGTGGCAACCAGTTGCTGGGCCATCTGGGTAATTTGCTGATGGCTCCACCAGGCCAGACCGCCCAAGGCAATTACTGCCGCCAGCAGCAGCGTCCACAACAACCCTGTGGTCGAGCTGCGCTGAACCGGAGCGGCAGCCTTTCGCGGCTCATTGTTTTCCTGCACGGTCACTGCTTCTGCGGCGACCAGAGCTTTGCTACGGCGCTCGCGGGGCTCGGCAGTCAGGCTCGGCAGATCACCCAGATCATCGAAAGCATCGTTACGCATAAAAATCCTTGAAAGAACACGTTTAGCTGCGAGCCCGCGAGTATACCCGCTCACCGGTTCGCCAACAGTTCAGCTAAGGGTGCAGTAAGGCGCATTGCATAAAAAAGGTCCAGCAGACTGCTCGACAGCAGTCAATCGCGTTTGGCGGCGCTACCTTCGGCTCTGACCAACCAGGCCGGCACGGTACCCACTAGGTGGTCGGTAAGACGGTTCAACAGTTCGCCGCCGTTGCGCCAGTAGTGCCAATACAGCGGCACATCGACTGGGCGGTCGGCGACCATTTCACACAACGTGCCACTGGCCAAGGATTCACGCACCTGCAACTCAGGCACCAGCCCCCAGCCAATGCCCGCCTCGATCAGACGCACGAAGCCCTCCGAAGACGGACATAAATGGTGCACAAAACCACCTTCAATACCCAGCGCCGCCAGGTATCGATGCTGCAAACGGTCATCAGGCCCAAAAACGATGGCCGGCACACCGGTCAAGGCGCGCAACGAGACGCCGCTGGGAAAGTGCCGCTGGAGGAAATCCGGGCTGGCCAGCGCACGATAACGCATGCTGCCCAGCGCCAGGCTACGCGCCCCGGCAACCGGCCGCTCCACCGCGCACAGGCAGGCTGCCACCTCGCCAGCGCGCATGCGCTTGAGGCCGACATCCTGATCCTCCACCAGCAGGTCCAGAAGCAGCGGCTGACGGGCGCAGAACGCGCCGATCGCCGGCGCCCACCAGGTCGCCAGGCTGTCCGCATTCAGAGCAACCCGCAAACGCTGGGTCGAGCTGCATTCATCCAGATCAGGAATCAGGTCGCCCAGATCACTTTCCAGCAGCCTGACCTGCTGCACATGGTTGAGCAGGCGCCGCCCCATTTCAGTGGGCTCGGGAGGATTGGCGCGGATCAGAACCGGCTGGCCGACCCGCGTCTCCAACAACTTGATGCGCTGCGACACGGCCGATTGCGACAGGCCCAGGACCTGAGCGGCGCGGTCGAAGCCGCCCTGCTCAATAACGGCCCCCAGGGCAGCCAACAACTTGTAGTCGAACAAAAATTAGATCTCCTAATGAGGCATCATCAAGATTCATTTTCCTTATATAGAACGGAACGTCAGAATCTGCATCAACTTCCGCTTAACAAGCCTCACACTCACCAAAAGTTGACCCACCCATGAACACTCTGTTGTGGCAAAGCTATGTCAATGGGCTGCTGATTGCCGCAGGGCTAATCATGGCCATCGGCGCACAAAACGCCTTCGTTCTCGCCCAGAGCCTGCGCCGCGAGCATCACTTACCGGTGGCGGCGCTTTGTGTGATCTGCGATGCCCTGCTGGTTGCCGCCGGGGTATTCGGGCTGGCCACGCTGCTGACCCAACATCCGCTCTGGCTGAGCATCGCGCGCTGGGGCGGGGCGGCGTTCCTACTGTTTTACGGAAGTCAGGCCCTGTTTCGGGCTTTGCGCCCGCAAGGCGTGTTACAGACAACAGAAAACGCTCCACGTTCCCGGCAGGCGGTCTTACTCGCGGCCCTGGCCGTAACGCTGCTCAATCCCCACGTCTATCTCGATACCGTGTTGCTGATCGGCTCGCTGGGCGCCCAGCAACCCATGCCTGGGGCTTACGTGGTCGGCGCCGCCAGCGCCTCGCTGCTGTGGTTTTTCACCTTGGCCCTCGGCGCAGCCTGGCTGGCACCTTGGCTGGCCCGACCGCTTACTTGGCGACTTATCGATCTGGCTGTGGCCATCATGATGTACACCATAGCCGCACAATTGCTGCTCAACACCTGACGTGAACGCAGGTTGCGAGGCAGTCCACGGACGGATTGCACGCGTCCCCACACGGCACCCGAAGCCGTTTCGTAAAGGCTCTGGCACCGGCTCTCTTGCCGGATGCCGCGTGGCTAAGCCTGCTCCTCAGTGCTATGATCCGGACTTCGCAGCAAGGGAGTACAAACTCCCAGTCCACTGCCAGCGATCCACTGCCGGCCGTCTGCCTTGCCCCCTGATGAACAAAGGAGAACCTTCCATGGCTTTTGAATTGCCTGCTCTGCCGTACGCACAGAACGCCCTCGAGCCGCACATCTCTGCCGAGACGCTGGAATACCATTACGGCAAGCACCACAACACCTACGTGGTGAACCTGAACAACCTGATTCCGGGCACCGAATTTGAAGGCAAGTCCCTGGAAGAGATCATCAAGACCTCCTCCGGCGGCATCTTCAACAACGCCGCCCAGGTGTGGAACCACACCTTCTACTGGAACTGCATGAAGCCCAACGGCGGTGGCCAGCCCACCGGCGCCCTGGCTGACGCCATCAACGCCGCCTTCGGTTCCTTCGACAAGTTCAAGGAAGAATTCACCAAGGTCGCCATCGGCACCTTCGGTTCCGGCTGGGCCTGGCTGGTGAAGAAGGCCGACGGTTCCCTGGCCCTGGCCAGCACCATCGGCGCCGGCAACCCGATGACCAGCGGCGACACCCCGCTGCTGACCTGCGATGTGTGGGAACACGCCTACTACATCGACTACCGCAACATGCGTCCGAAGTACGTCGAGTCCTTCTGGAACCTGGTCAACTGGGACTTCGTGGCCAGCAACTTCGCTGCCTGAAGCCATACCGGGCGCCAAGCCTGACTTGACGCACAGTATTGACGCCCCGCCTTAGAGCGGGGCGTTTTTGTTTCCACAGATGTGAATCCGGGCGCTACCATCGGCATTTATTTGCCCGACGACTCCTACCCGCTCGCAAATGTGATGAACCGCACACTTGCCCCGGGCTTTTTGGGCATTTCCTAAAGTCTTCGATTCATCATCCGACACAGAGCAGACACCACGCGTCAGGACCCATCACTAAGCGCACGCGCGCTCCGCACTTTTCGGATTTCCACAGGGAAACTCACCGGCAACCTCAGGACTTTCCAGGCCGCGCAAGGAATTCGCCTTTTGATGCAGGAACACAAACACAGCTTGTCGCTCAAGCTGCTCTGGGTCGTGCTGCTGACAGCATTGACCCTAAGCCTGGTGGTGAGCTGCGGACAGATCCTGTACCAGGTTCATCAGACCCGTCAGGCCATCGACCAGGATGCCACCCTTCTCCTGGCCATGTTCAGCGATTCTTCTACGCAAGCGGCGCATGACCTGGACAGGAAAATGGCGGAGCGGGTCGTTAAAGGCCTGTTCCAGCACGAGGCCATACATGCCGCTTCCTTGGGCCATGCCGGCGAACCGCTGCTGGCTGAACGCAGTCGCGCCCTGCAAGACACGCCCGCCCGCAACCTGACCGATAGCCTGTTCGGCTCCACGCAATCGTTTTCCAGTCCGCTGACTGAGCACGGCGTTCTAAGCCTGACACTGGATACCGCTTCGTATGGGCACGCGTTCGTTCGCGACTCACTGATCATCCTGCTGACCGGAATTCTTCGATCCCTGGGTTTGGCGTTACTGCTTTACCTGATCTACCACCGGCAATTCACCAAACCCTTGCAGCGCATCTTTCGTCATCTGGCGCAGATCAATCCGGACCGCGCCACCGAACATTCGCTGCCGATGCCGACGCCCAAGGGGCATGAGCACAATGAATTGGGCCAGTGGATCAAGACTTCCAACCAGTTGCTCAGCTCCATCGAACGCCACCATTTGCTGCGGCGTGAAGCCGAAGCCAATCTGCACCGCATCGCCCTGTACGACTACCTCACCGGTCTGCCCAGTCGGCAAGTGCTGCAGGCCGAGTTGCAGCAACGTCTCGATGACGCCAAACGACACCAGCGCATGGTGGCCGTGCTCTGCCTGGGTCTGGATGACTTTCGCGAGATCAATGAACGCTTCAGCTACCACACCGGTGATCGGCTGCTCCTGGCTCTGGCTGACTATTTGCGCGACTACTCCGAACGGCTCGACTGCCTGTCCCGGTTGAGCGGTGACCAGTTCGCCATGATCCAGACCGATATCGCCCAGCCCCATGAAGTGGCTGAGCTTGCACAAAAGATTCTCGATGGGCTCGACACCCCGTTCATTCTGGACGGCCGACCGATTCGACTGCGTGCCACCTTGGGCATCACGCTGTTTCCCAGCGATAGCGACAATGCCGAAGAGCTGCTGCAAAAAGCCGAGCAGACCATGACGTTGGCCAAGCGCCGCTCGCGAAACCGCTATCAGTTCTATATCGCCAGTGTCGACCGGGAAATGCGCCACCGCCGCGAGCTGAGCAAGGACCTGCTCAACGCTCAGGAACTAGGTCAACTGCACCTGGTGTACCAACCGCAACTGAGTTATCCCGAACGGGCGGTGTGTGGCGTCGAAGTCCTGTTGCGCTGGACTCACCCTGTGCATGGCGACATTGCGCCTGATTTTTTCATTCCCATCGCCGAACAGAGCCGTTGCATTCTGAGCATTGGCGCCTGGGTGCTGGACAAAGCCTGCCGCCAGCTGCGCGAGTGGCACGATCAGGGGTTCGACAACCTGCGCATGGCGGTCAACCTGTCCACCGTGCAGTTGCACCATGCCAACCTGCCCAGCCAGGTTGATCAGCTCCTGCGCCACTACCGCCTGCCCGCGGGCAGCCTGGAACTGGAAATCACCGAAACCGGACTGATGGAAGACATCGGCACCGCCGCGCAAAACCTGCTCAGCCTGCGCCGGGCAGGTGCATTGATTGCCATTGACGACTTCGGCACCGGGTACTCCTCGCTCAGTTACCTGAAGAGCCTGCCGCTGGACAAGATCAAGATCGACAGGAGTTTTGTGCGGGATCTGAGTGAGGATGAAGACGATGCAACTATCGTCCGTACGATCATCCAGCTTGCGCGCAATCTCGGCATGCGGGTGATTGCCGAAGGCGTGGAAACGTCCGCCCAGGAGCGCTACGTCATCGACCAGGGCTGCGATGAAGGGCAAGGCTACTTCTACAGCAAACCGCTGGCAGCCGCCGACCTGACCGCTTTCTTGCACCAGACTCGCGTGCCTGGCAAACGTCCGCATGCGTTGGCCAACCATTGAGACGCGCTGACCCTGCCTGCTAGATCACCCTCGCTGCGTAGGGCAGCGGCGCTTGCCTGCATAATTTACGCGCCAACTCGCAACAAAATAACCGGACCCAAAACCACTGCCAAACCAGAGGCTGACCGCCCTCACGCGTTTTTCTCGCACCAGCCCTTTCGTTTAATGAAAATCTTTCGCATTATGTTCCCGCTTAGCTTTACCCTTCTGGCATCCCTCTCGACGCAAAGGATTTCGCCCATGCTCCGTACTCCCCTGGCCTCCGCCAGCCTACTCGCCCTTGCCATCGCCCTGGCAGGTTGCGGCGATAACAACAACGAGACGTCCACGCAAGGCAGCACGCCGGCAGCCAGTGTTGAACAGACCACCCCTGCGCAAACAAGCCAGCTTGACCAGGCCACCGCCAAGGCCGTGGTCAGCCATTACGCTGATATGGCCCACGCGATTTTCAGCGACGCCGCCAGCACGGCGAAAACCCTGCAGAATGCCATCGACGCCTTCCTCGCCAACCCCAACGACGCTACCTTGCAGGCTGCAAAAGACGCCTGGCTGGCCGCCCGCGTGCCCTACATGCAGACCGAAGTGTTCCGCTTCGGCAACTCCAACGTTGATGACTGGGAAGGTCAAGTGAACGCCTGGCCGCTGGACGAAGGCTTGATCGACTATGTAGTCGAGGATTACCAGCACGCCCTGGGCAACCCCGGCGCCACCGCAAACATCATTGCCAACACCCAAATCCAGATCGGCGAAGAGCAGCTCGATGCCAGCGAGATCACCGCCGAACTGCTGGCCAGCCTGAATGAGCTGGGCGGTTCTGAGGCCAACGTCGCCACCGGCTATCACGCCATCGAATTCCTGCTCTGGGGCCAGGACCTCAACGGCACCGAGGCCGGTGCAGGCCAGCGTCCCGCCAGCGACTTCTTGGTCGGTGCAGACGCCACCGGCGGTAACAACGAGCGCCGCCGCGCCTACCTGAAGGCCGCCACCGACCTGCTGGTCGCCGACCTGGACGAAATGGTCGCCCAGTGGCAACCCAACGACGCCGACAATTACCGCGCCAGCCTGGAAGCCGAATCCGCCGAGAATGGCCTGCGCAAAATGCTCTTCGGCATGGGCAGCCTGTCCCTGGGCGAACTGGCCGGCGAGCGCATGAAAGTCTCCCTGGAAGCCAACTCCACCGAAGACGAGCACGACTGCTTCAGCGATAACACCCACAACTCGCACTTCTACAACGGCAAGGGCATCCGCAACATTTACCTGGGCGAATACCGCAAGGTCGATGGCAGCACCCTGTCCGGCCCAAGTTTGTCCTCGCTGGTGCTCATGGCCGACGCCGCCACCGACGCCACGTTGCAAGCCGACCTGGACACCACCGAAGCCAAACTCCAGGCCCTGGTGGACAGCGCCGACAACGGCGTGCACTACGACCAGTTGATTGCCGCCGACAATACCGAAGGCCAGCAGCTAATCCGCGACGCCATCGCGGCCCTGGTCAAGCAAACCACCTCGATTGAGCAGGCCGCCGCCAAACTGGGCATCGGCGACCTCAACCCGGACACCGCCGATCACGAGTTCTGATTGCTCCTGTCCATCAGCAGGCCGGGTCAATTTCGGCTTGCTGAGTTTTGCCTTACCACACCTTCAGCACTCATCCCATCGCTGGTCGTTACCTGATCCTTGCCTGAGTCTGTACCGGAGCTGTAAATGTCCGCCCTGCCCCACGGTTTCTTGCTCCTCTTCACGCTGTTTCTGGCAGCCTGTCAGGACACCCCAGATCTGGATTTCACCCGCGCCGAACCCGGCGAAGCGTTGTCTGCAGGCTCAACCACCGTCCAGCGCAGCGATGTAAATGCCTTCTCTCTGCCTTCAGCCAACTTGGCGCCCAGCCGCCGCCTGGACTTCAGCGTCGGCAACAGTTTCTTCCGCAATCCCTGGGTGATTGCCCCGGCATCCACCACCGCCCGCGACGGCCTGGGACCGCTGTTCAATACCAACGCCTGTCAGAACTGCCACATCAAGGATGGCCGCGGTCATCCGCCAGCTGTCGGCGCCAGCCATGCGGTGTCCATGCTGGTGCGTTTGTCGATCCCCGCCAGCGCCGAGCGCCTGGCGGTGGTGGAAAAAAACGGCGTCGTGCCTGAGCCGGCTTATGGCGGACAGCTGCAGGACATGGCCATTCCCGGCGTGGCCCCCGAAGGCCGCGTGCGCGTCAGCTACGACTACTCCCCCGTGCAGTTCGCAGACGGGCATGAGGTGGAACTGCGCCAGCCGCGCCTGGAGATTGACCAGCTCGGCTACGGCCCGCTGCACCCGCAGACGCTGTTCTCTGCCCGCATTGCGCCGCCGATGATTGGCCTCGGCCTGCTCGAGGCCATTCCCGAAGCGGCGATCCTGGCCCACGCCGATCCCGAGGATAAAAACGGCGACGGCATTTCCGGGCGACCCAACCGCGTGCGCGATCAACTGACCCAAAAAACCGTTCTGGGCCGTTTCGGCTGGAAGGCCGGCCAACCCAGCCTGGCCCAGCAAAACGCCGATGCCTTCTTCAATGACATGGGCCTGAGTAGCCCGATCCTGGCCGGCACCAGCTGCACGGCCGCCCAGCAGGACTGCCTGGCTGCGCCGGAGGGCGGCGAGCCGGAAGTCAACGAACCCATTTTCAATCAGGTGCTGTTCTACACCCGCAACCTCGCCGTGCCGGCTCGCCGCACAGTCGACGATCCACAGGTACTGGCCGGCAAACGCCTGTTTCACCAGGCCGGTTGTCAGAGCTGCCACATCCCCAGCTTCGTCACCGCTGCGGACGCCGCCGAGCCGGAATTGGCCAACCAGACCATCCGCCCCTATACCGACCTGTTGCTGCACGACATGGGCGAGGGCCTGGCCGACCATCGCCCAGAGTTCCAGGCCAGCGGCCGTGAATGGCGCACCGCACCGCTGTGGGGCATCGGCCTCACCGAAACGGTCAACGGCCACACCCAGTTTCTCCATGACGGCCGCGCGCGCAACCTGCTCGAAGCCATCCTGTGGCATGGCGGCGAGGCCGAGGCCGCCCGGCAGCGCGTACTGACCTTCGATGCCGACCAGCGCAGCGCCCTGCTGGCGTTCCTGAATTCCCTTTAAGGAGTCACCATGTTCCGTCCACTTTCGCTTGCCGTGATCTGCCTGAGCCTGACCCTCAGTGCCTGCAGCAAAGACCCACACACCCAGGCCAGCCAGGCCTTGGCCGACAAGGTTCTGCTGCCGGCTTACAGCGCCTGGGCCAAGGCCGACCAGCAACTGGCCGATAGCGCCAGTGCCTTTTGCGCCGGTACGCAGGACCTGCCCCAGGCCCGTCAGGCCTACCTGATCGCACAAAACAGCTGGTCCGCCCTGCAACCGCTGCAGCTTGGCCCGCTGGGTGAAGGCAACCTGGCCTGGCAAGTGCAATTCTGGCCGGACAAGAAGAACCTGGTCGCCCGTCAGGTGGAAAACCTGCTCAACAGCAAGCCCCAGCTGACCCAGACCGATCTGGACAAGGGCAGCGTGGTGGTACAAGGCCTCAGCGCCTACGAATACCTGCTCTTTGACCCGAACATCGACCTCAGCGATGCCGCCCAGAAAACCCGTTATTGCCCGCTACTGGCTGCCATCGGCAATCATCAACAGGCCCTCAGTGCCCACGTGCTGGAGCAGTGGCAAACCGGCCTGGTCGAGCAGTTCAAGAGTTTCCCCAACGAGCGCTACGCCGAGGCCCAGGAAGCCATCGCCGACCTGTTGCGCACGCAGGTGTCGGCCATCGACGGCCTGAAGAAGAAACTCGGCACGCCCATGGGCCGCCTGAGCAAGGGCATACCGCAGCCGTTCCAGGCCGAAGGCTGGCGCAGCCACACCAGCCTGGCCAATCTCGGCGCCGCCCTGGCCAGCGCCGAACAGCTCTGGCTCGGTGCCGATAAGGATGGCCTGCGCAGCCTGCTGGGCAGCCACCAGCACGATCTGGCCGAACGCGTCAGCTTCGCCTACACCGACACCCGCCAGCACCTCGCCGCACTGCAGCAACCCTTGGGCGAACTGCTCGCCAGCGAGAGCGGACGCGAAGAGCTGAATGCCTTGTACGACAGCCTCAACCGCCTGCATCGTTTGCAGGAAGGCGAATTGGCCAAGGCTCTGGGCATACAGATGGGTTTCAACGCCCATGACGGTGATTGAGTCCAATAACGCCGATAGCACGCAATCCGCATTGGTTTCACCAAGGACATAACCCGTTATGCAACGCCGCACTTTCCTTGGCCTGGGCAGCGCCCTGCTAGCCGCTGGCGCGTTCGGCGGCTGGACCCTGGTCAACCCGGGTAAACAGCCGCTGCTGCTCTCCGCCCGTAACGACGCCGACGGCAACCATTACGCCGTCGGCTATTACCTAAATGGCCAGCAGGCCTTCGCCACCCGCGTCAACGAACGCTGCCACGACGTGGAGGCGCACCCCAGTCTGCCGCTGGCGGTGTTCGTCGGTCGCCGGCCAAGCCGCGAAAGCTACCTGATCGACCTGCGCGACGGCCGCTTGCTGCAGACCATCACAAGCCCGGCCGAGCGCCACTTCTACGGCCATGGCGTGTTTCACAAGGACGGCGAGTTCTTCTACAGCACCGAGAACGACACCTCCGATCCCGGCCGAGGCCTGTTGGGCGTCTATCGCCTGCGGGACAACCAGTTAACGCGCGTTACCGAACACTCCACCCACGGCATCGGCCCGCACCAGCTGCTGTGGATGCCCGACGGCGAAACCCTGGCGGTGGCCAACGGCGGTATCCGTACCGAAGCCGATAGCCGCGAAATGCTCAACCTCGACAACATGGAAGCCAGCCTGGTACTGATGGCACGCAGCGGCGAACTGATCAGCAAGGAGCGTCTGGAGCATCAGATGAACAGCGTGCGGCACATGGCGGTGGCCCGCGACGGCACCCTCGTCACCGGCCAGCAGTACGAGGGTGACCCCGAACATGCCGTGCCGCTGGTGGCCATCAAACGCCCCGGTCAGCCGTTCCAGCCCTTTCCCCTCGGCGACATCCAGCGCCAGGTGATGAACCAGTACACCGCCAGCGTGGCGATCCACGACGAACTGCGCCTGCTGGCCATCACCGCGCCGCGCGGCAACCGCTTCTACGTGTGGAACTTGGACAGCAGCGAATTGCTGCTGGACACCGCCCTGCCCGACTGCGCCGGCGTGGCCGCCAGCCGCGATGGTTTTGTGGTCAGCGCCGGCGTCGGCCGCTGCCGCCACTACGACTGCCGGGGTACGAAAATTCTCACCGACTACCTGCAACTCCCGGCCGGGCTGTGGGACAACCATTTGCGTCTGGCCTGAATGCGGGGCGAATTCATTGCTGTGCGACGAACCAAGCGGCTGGAAACTTCGGCGTTTGTCGCAGCAACGGCGTGGCCTGAAGGTCGTGCGCCAGGCGAATAAATTCGCCCCTACAGTTTGCATGGCCGGTGCGTGGGAGGAGTCGGGTTGCCCGTTGGCCTCACGTCGATACCCATCACTGCCAAAATACGGCGATGGGTATCGCTGCGCTCAACGCCATCCTACGGCGCGGATGTAGGGGCGAATTCATTCGCTGGGCACCGAGACATCCGACACAGCGGGGATGCGACGAACCAAGCGACTGAAGCTTTGGCGTTTGTCGCAGCAACGGCGTGGCCTGAAGGCTGTGCGCCAGGCGAATAAATTCGCCCCTACAGTTGCATGCCTGGTGCGTGGGAGGAGTCGGGTTGCCCGTTGGCCTCACGTCGATACCCATCACTGC
>CAYPFO010000025.1:0-894 GCA_964410065.1 uncultured Pseudomonas sp. | reverse complement strand
CAATACGGCGATGGGTATCGCTGCGCTCAACGCCATCCTACGCGCGGATGTACCGCTGAAGAATCCCCACCACCCGTATTGCACCTTCGCCAACAGCGTCTAGCCTGTCTCTCTTCACAGTTTTGTCAAAGCGTAAGGAAACCTTTTCATGACTGCCGTTTTCACCACTGCCGAAGAATTGATCGCCGCCGAGGGCGTGGACCTGGGCCATAGCGACTGGCTGGAAATGACCCAGGAGCGCGTCAACCTGTTTGCCGAGGCGACCGGTGACCACCAGTGGATCCACACCGACCCCGTGCGCGCCGCGCAGACTCCGTTTGGCGGCTGCATCGCCCATGGTTACCTCACCCAATCCCTGGCCAGCCACTTCATCATGCAATTGCTGCACGTCGACAACGTGCTGATGGGCGTTAATTACGGATGCGACAAGGTGCGCTTCCCGGCCCCCGTCAAGGTCGGCGCCCGTGTGCGCGGCCATGGTGTGATCCAGAAGGCCGAGCCGGTGGACGGTAACGGCGTGCAGCTCGCCGTACGCGTCACCGTCGAGATCGAAGGCTCCGAGCGTCCTGGTTGCGTGGTCGATACCTTGAGCCGTTATATCTTCCTGCCGACTGGGCGCTAAACCCTCTGCCCCTCTTGATGCGCCGTTCGGATACGGCGTCTCAGAAAGGAATAAAAACGCCACGTCGCGAGACGTGGCGTTTTTATTCCTTTTCTGAGCTAACTGCCGACCCAGCACCTGTAGAAGCCAGCTTGCTGGCGATAGGCGGACGTTAGTGCAAACGGACCGCCAGCACGCTGGCTCCTACATATTTCAGCGCTCCACAGCCAATGCCACGCCCTGACCACCGCCGATGCACAGCGTGGCCAGGCCCTTGCTGGCGTCGCGGCGGA